>CAZIFI010000006.1:45207-69150 GCA_964539105.1 uncultured Anaerolineales bacterium
GACCAAAAAGGAGAACGGATGAGAAAAAAAACCTGGATGTGGAGGATATGTGGGCTCCTGTTAGCGGTGGCTGTTTTCTTTTCTGCCTGTGGGACCGGGGCAGGTCCTGCGCCGGAAGATCAGGAAGGAAAACTTAGGATTGTGGCCACCACGACCATCGTCGGTGATGTGGCCGCTAATGTTGGCGGGGAAGAGATCAATCTTACCGTGCTGCTGCCCATCGGGGCAAATCCCCATTCCTATCAACCCTCTCCGCGGGATGTGGCAGCAGTCCATGAAGCCGATGTGATCTTTGCCAATGGCGTAGGGCTGGAAATCTTCCTGGAAGACTTAATTGACAATGCCGGGGGAGAGGCAGAAGTCGTGCACGTCTCGGAGGGGATTGAGCTGCGGTCTTTCAATCTACAACTTGAAGAAGGCCATGAGCATGACGAAAGCGAGCCTCATGATGAAGAAGGAAGCGAGAGCCATGAACATGATGAAGGCGAACCTCATGAGGAAGAAGGAAGCGCAGGCCATGATCATCAGGGGGTTGATCCACATGTGTGGTTTGACCCTACCAATGTCATGATCTGGGTGGAGAATATCCAGGAAACACTGGTCCGGCTGGATCCTCAGAATGAGGAGTACTACCGGGAACAAGGCCGTTCTTACCGTTCGGAACTCGAAAACCTGGACGCCTGGATCCAAGATCGGGTTTCGGATATTCCGGAGGATCAGCGCTATTTTGTCACCGATCACACGGTGTTTGGCTACTTTGCGGAAGAATACGACTTCCAACAGGTGGGGGCTGTGATCCCCGCCGCGACCACAGAAGCCGAACCCTCCGGGAAACATCTGGCGGAGCTGTCCGATATCATCCGCGAATACGGCGTTAAAGCCATCTTTGTAAGTAAGGATTTTGACCCCAGTCTGTCCCAGCGCATTGCCGAAGATACGGGTGTGGAAGTGGTCCAGCTTTACTTCGGGTCATTGACCGAAGCCGACGGACCGGCCGGGACATACATCGCGCTTATGCGATACAATGTAGAGGCGATTGTCGCGGCGCTAGAGTAAAGAGGTGCAGGTCTGAATGAAGTCTATTAAACAGGTTGAAGAGCAAAACAGCCTTCAACCCATCAAAACCTTGCAGAGCAGGGGAATAAAAAAATGGTTGAAGGTGGGGGGATTCCTGGGGGCTGGACTCCTTCCCTGTCCTGAATGCGGAACACCGTTGATCATTCATTTCTGGCCTATAACCCTGGTGGTTATGGTATGGGGGTGGATAAAAAATAGATATCCATCCCGGAATGTGAATGCCGCCAGTGACAACAAACAGGAGTTTTCTGCCCATGCAAAGCATGATGGATAAAGTTCGGAAGCGAACCCTTACCCGCCGCCATGCCCCGCATCATCCTGATGCTCCGATCCTGGCTTTAGAGGGTGTCAGCGTTCGCTATGAAGGAAGTGTGGGGTTGGATGATGTCACCTTTAACCTCATGGAAGGAGAGCGGGTGGCTGTGGTGGGACCGAATGGGGCTGGAAAAAGCACCCTGTTTAAAGTCATAGCAGGTGTGATTGATCCCAGGCAGGGCGTGGTGGAAGTCTTTGGGCATGAGCCGGGAGGGCATGTTTGCATTTCCTATGTCCCGCAGCGCAGCCAGGTAGACTGGAGTTTCCCGGTCACCGTGGCGGATGTGGTCATGATGGGCAGGATCAGTAGAATAGGCCCCTTCCGCATCCCGGGGACGCAAGATTGGCAGGCTGTTAACGAAGCCCTGGACCTGGTCGGCCTTTCTGATCTGTCCCAGCGCCAGATCGGAGAATTGTCAGGCGGACAGCAGCAGCGGATGTTCATCGCCCGCTCCCTGGCCCAGGAGGCAGAGCTGATGTTGATGGATGAGCCGCTGACCGGGTTGGATGTGCCCTCCCGGGAAGGGGTCCTGCAGGCCATGGACATGCTCCATGAAAAGCATGTCACTCTCATGGTGTCCATGCACGATCTCAAACAAGCTGCTGAACAATACGACCGTATCATGCTCCTCAATAAGGAAATGATCGCTTTTGGTACCCGGGAGGAAGTCTTCAGGCGGGATTATTTGCAGGAGGCCTATGGCGGGCGCCTGCACTTTTTCGAAGGGGATCTGGAAGGTCTGGCTGTGGAAGACAGCTGCTGTGAAGGAGAACGGGATGAATCCGCTTGAGTTTTTGCTAGAACCCTTCCGCTATCCCTTCATGGTCCGGGGGCTGATCGCCAGTGTACTGACCGGGATCGTCAGCGCCACGGTGGGGACCTATGTCGTGCTGCGGGGGATGGCTTTCTTTGGCTCAGCATTGGCTCACTCCATTCTGCCCGGTGTGGCCGTGGGATATTTACTCACCGGCGGCGCGAAGACGCCCCTATTCTGGTGGGGAACGGGTACTGCCGTGCTGGTCTCTTTCGGGATCGGTGCTGTCAGCCGGGGGGCGAAAGTGAAAGAGGATACGGCCATCTCGATCATCTTTTCCGGCATGTTTGCTCTGGGAATCGCCATTATCTCTACTGTCCAGAGCTATACCGTGGACCTGACGCACTTTCTGTTCGGGGATGTGTTGGGGGTTTCTTCCCGTCAGGTAGGGTTGATCGCCATTTTCGGGGTCTTGATCGTTTTCCTCGTCCTGGCGTTTTATAAAGAATTCCTGGTGCTGACCTTCGATCCTGTGCTGGCGACCACCCTGCGCATTCCCAAGACGTTCTTCGAGTATTTACAGCTGGTCCTTATCGCGCTGACGATTGCGGTCTCCCTGCAAACGGTGGGGGTGGCCCTGATGGTGGCCATGCTGGTCACGCCTGCTGCTTCAGCATATCTCCTGACGCGGCGGCTGCCGGTCATGATGGCGATGGGCGCGACCTTTGCTGCCACCTCCGGAATTGTGGGGCTGTATCTTTCCTACTATGTAAACATCGCTTCCGGCCCTGCCATCGTGCTCACTGCCACACTGTTCTTCGGGTTAAGCTGGTTGATCAGCTCGCTGCGGGCCAGAAATCCGCGATCCGTGTGAACCCGGACAGCTGCACGGAGGGGGTCATTTGAGAATGGTCACACAGGAAGTGATTTCCTATTTATCAAGTTTCGGATCGTCCTGCTGGAGGGTGTGCAGCGCGGATTGAATCTCGTGTCTGGCCTGCTGATGGGTTTCACCGGGCAGGGCTTCTTGCAGTGCGTTCAGTGCGTCATTCCCCCCAATTTGGCCCAGGGCCCAGGCGGCGTGTCCCCGCACCACAGGTTCAGCGTCATGGAGGGCATCCACCAGGGCGGGCACGGCCTCTTTTCCCCCGGTATTTCCGAGGGCGATGGCCACATTTCGCAGGTAGCCCCGGCGCTTGGTGCGCTTGACGGGGCTGCCTTTGAACTTTTCCCTGAAATCTGCTTCCGAGAGGGACAGTTCCTGGGTGAGGTTAATATCGCTGGTTTCGGGCCGGGATCGAAAGGCCTTAAGGATCCAGTTCTGGGAGGCAAATTTTTCATTCCAGGGACACACCTCCTGGCAGATATCGCAGCCAAAGATCCAATCACCCATTTTGGGACGGAGATCCTCTGGTACAAAATCGTCCAGCTCGATGGTTAAATACGAAATACAGAGATTGGCGTCCAGGGTATAAGGTTCTTTGAGGCTGCCGGTGGGGCAGGCTTTCAGGCAGCGGGTGCAGGAGCCGCAGTGGGTGGTGTTAAAGGGGGGATCGGGTTCCAGTTTGATGCCTAAGAGTAATTCAGCCAGGAAAAAATATGACCCCTGTTCAGGATGGATGAGGGTGGTGTTCTTGCCAAACCAACCCAATCCAGCCCGCTGGGCAAATTCGCGTTCCAGGATAGGGCCGGTATCGGTATACCAGCGGTTGGGGATATCCTGCCCGGTTTCTTGTTCCAGAACATGGACCAGTTTTTTCATCTTCTGGATGAGAACGTCGTGATAATTCTCATGCCAGGCATAGGAAGCGATTTTTCCCTCGCCTTGTCTCCCTTCAGGAAAGGCATAGGGCATCCCCAGGACCAGGATGGACTGGCACTCGGGCAGGATCTGCAAGGGGTCCGAGCGCCGTTCAATGGCGCGCTCCGTCGCCATCCAACCCATATCGGCATGGTGGCCCTGCTCCAGCCAATCCCGGTAAAAATCCAGGTGTCTGGGTGGGTCCGGGGAGGTCACACCGACCAGGGAAAATCCCAGGTTCTGGGCTTCTTGTTTTACGGTCCGGGTCAGGTCCTTTCGATCCGTCATCTGTTCAGGGTATCCATCGTGGGGCATAGGCGTTGATCACCAGGCGCAGTCGCTGGATATCTGCGGTATTGATAAGCCAGATTTCCGGCGCTTGTGCAAGTTGGGCTTGATTATAACGGACGTACGCCAGCTGGCTGCTGTCTGGGTGCCAGGCGAAGGCAGTGTGATGGTAGTCCTCATTTTCCGTGAGTGGATACCTTTGATCCCTGTCGACCTCGAACAGCCACAACTGCCTGCCCGGGGTCCATTCCGGAGGGAGGAGCGATTTGCGCCCGAAAGCGATGAATCGGCCCCCCGGGGAAAAAGCCGGATTGGCATCTTCCAGGTAGGTTTCTTCCGTTAAATCTCTTTTTGTCCCCTGGTTTACGTCATACAGAAACAAATGCCGGGGAGCAAGTTCTTCATCCAGATCCAGAATTTCTGTGGTCACGAACTGCTCACCATCCGGAGCCCAAGTCCCTTCGGCGCCCGTTTCATTGGGTATGTGAACCTCGTTGGACCGCTGCGGGTGCAGAAAGGAATAGGTTTTCTCGGTCCGATTGTAGAAGGCCAGCCAGCCTTGAGAAGACCAGGAGGCGTGTTCTAGATGGTGATTCTGGTCGTTCAATGGTACCGATTCATCAGCTCCCAAATCGAAAAGGTACGATTGCGGGTTTAGTTGGGGGTCTTGTGGGATGCGCTGATATGCGATCCAGTCTCCACCGGGGGAGATTTGCGGGTCGCGGCACAGGGCTGAATTACAGGTCAGGAGAGAGCGTGTCTTTCCGCTGGGGCGTTCCAGGGAGTAAATGGTGCTGCTTCCATCTTCCTCTGTTGCGCTGTAATAGATGGTCAACCCATCGTGGCTGATATCGTAATCCAGAATCCCGTTGGGCCGCTGGATGAGGGGCTGGTTTTCAGCGCTGTCCACGTTCAACTGGAAAAGATTGCTTGCGCCGTCTGCCGGGTGTAAATAGGTCAGCAGGTAAGGGCTGATGGTGAGCTGCCAGGTTTGGGGGTTGAGGAGAGGCAGCCGCAGGGAAGAGCGTGAGGATCCTGACAGGCTGACTTCCACCGTTGTATCACTGGGCCAGGCATCCTGGGGGGTAAAGGTCATGATTTCTGTGTCATCATTCCAGGTTACTTCGCCCGACAGAGCGGGCTGTATGGAAAGGCTGTCCTTTACACTGCCGGGATCCATGGTGCGGTTAAAGTGGATCTGGATGGGCTGCGGGCCGTGCAGTTCCTCGCCCCGGGGGTGAAAATCAATCACGCGGGGGGACAGGATCCACCCTGCAACCAGCGCCGCCAGCAATAGCAGCCCGATGAAAGACAGCACACGTTTCACGTTCATGGAGGATATTATAAACTACCGTGATTTTGTTTCTTGCCCTTTCCCCTGTAATCCAGGTTTTGTGGTGGGTATTACCTAATAAAACAGCAAGCTTGCGGCAGGCGTGCGTGAAACCCTTCATGGTAGAATGAGCGTCATGAAGCGCTGGAAATTCTGGCTGGGTGTGGTCCTGAGCGGAGGGTTTATGTATCTTGCCCTCCGCGGTTTGGGCATAGGGGAGGTTTGGGAGCCCCTGAAAGAGGCGCAATACTGGTGGATTTTACCCGGCGTGGCCGTGTATTTTATCGGCGTCTGGGTCCGGTCCTGGCGCTGGCATTATCTGCTCAGGCCGGTGAAGGCAGTCAGCACCCCTCAAATGTTCCCCGTCGTGGCCATTGGCTACATGGGAAACAATATCTACCCGGCCCGGGCTGGAGAGGTGCTGCGCGCTGTTGTCCTGAAACGGCGTGAAGGAATCCCGATCTCTGCCTCGTTGGCTACGATCATCGTGGAGCGTGTGTTTGACGGTGTGGTGATGTTGGCCTTTGTGTTTCTAAACCTCCCGGAGTTGGCCCAGCTCACATCTTCCTCGGGTTTTGTGGGCAATATTCAGACTCTTGCTTTATGGGGCGCGGGTGCCTTTGCCGGAGCGCTGGTGCTTTTTTTGCTGGCCGCGATGTTTCCGGGCACTGCGGAGCGTATCCTGCGCTGGTTGGTGCTTCACCTGCTCCCGGAACGCTACCACAAGCGCGTGCTGGGTGTGGCCCTGCGCTTTCTACAGGGTCTGGAATCCCTGCGTTCCCCCCAGGAAGCCTTGATGGTCTTTGGGACATCCATCGTGATCTGGCTCCTGGAAACCGGGAAGTACTGGTTTGTGATGCAGGCCTTCCCGTTTGAGGTCAGTTTTTTTGCCCTGATGCTTATGAACGGGATTGTTAATCTGGCCACCACAATACCCTCCGCCCCGGGATATGTAGGCACCTTTGATGCGCCCGGAATCGCCGTCCTGGTAGCGTATGGGGTAATGCGTGGCACGGCTGCCGGCTACACCCTGATCTTGCATGTTGCCCTGTGGCTGCCCATCACCGCCCTGGGGGCATTTTATATGATCAACGAGGGCGTGAGATGGCAGGCAGGAGAAGTGAAAGAGGTCGATCCAGCACGAGATCAGGATCAGGATCATGATCAGGAGTAGCATCGTTTAGGTTAGGTGTGGTTTGGCGTTATAATAATATGCAGTGGCTGAAGAAGCCGTGGGTTGGGCAAGGAGAGGCTGGACCATGAATGCGTCCGATAACAACAAAGCCAAATATCGGGTATTAATTGCGGATGATGTCCTGGAAACAAGGCGAAATACGAGGTTGATGTTGGCGGATAATCCCCTGGTCGATATTGTCGCCATTGCCCATAATGGCCGGGAAGCGATTGAGCTGGCGAAAAAACATCAACCGGATATTGCCCTGCTGGATATCAATATGCCGGAAATGAACGGGTTTGAAGCCTTTGAAGAAATGCATAAAATCTTCCCGACTATGGCGTGTATTATCATCTCCGCTGAGGATGACAACCAATCATTCCGGTCCGCGATGAACATCGGTGCCCGGGAATATCTGGTGAAACCCTACACGGTGTACGAGCTGAACAACGCTGTGAAGCGGGTGGGGGACATCGTCAAAAAGGAAAGAGATAAGGCGGAGGTGGCAAAGCGGCTCCGTCGCCAGCGGGAAACTTACCTGAAACAGTTGGCCCGGGAATATTCTAAATCCCGCCGCACGGATGACGAAGCCTTGGAAGTCTTCGAGCAGCTGGCAGCCAATCCGCAGTGCGAAATTCGCTGGCTGCGGACCCTGGCCATGCTGTATATTATCCGCCGTAAATGGCGCAGGCTGGAAGTGCTGGCAGGGAGACTGGTCCGTCAGGATCACAAACAAAAGGCATAAATTTCAATTAAAAGGTACTGTAAATGAAGATAGCTGTGATTGGCGCGGGCTTCGCGGGGATGTCCGCCGCGTATGATCTTTCCCGCGTTGGGCATAAGGTCGTTCTCTATGAAGCCGGGGATCGTCCTGGCGGCCTGGCCCAGGGGTTCAAGGAACCCAACTGGGACTGGTCGGTGGAAGCTTACTACCACCACTGGTTTGCATCGGATGAATATATTCTGGGGTTGATTGACGAGCTCGGAATGGGAGATAAAGTCCACTTCCCACGGCCCTACACAGTGGTTTACCATGAAGGCGAGTGGTACCCCTTTGACTCCATCCTTCAGGCCTTGAAGTTTCCGGGTTTAGGATGGGGGCTGGATAAAATCCGCTTCGGTCTGGTCGGTCTGTATTTGAAGTTGACAAAAAAATGGCGGCCCCTGGAAAAAACCACGGTGGATGCCTGGATGAGAAAGTGGGCCGGGGATGAGGTATATGAGACGATGTGGGAGCCCATGCTCAAAGGGAAGTTTGGCCCCCATTATCAAGATGTGAATATGGCCTGGATGTGGGCCCGCATTCATGCCCGCACCTCCCGCCTGGGCACCTTTGAAGGGGGATTTCAAGCTTTTGCGGATCAATTTGCGGCTGTTTTACAGGAAATGGGAGCCGAGATTCATTTCTCAACCCGCGTGACTCACATTTCCCGGGATTTGACTGTAAGTTCGGACCAGGGTGAAGGCGATTTCGACCGGGTTCTGGTTACCACCTCGCCGGGATTGCTCAGCAAACTGGTCCCTGAACTGCCGGATGCCTATCATCAGGGACTGCTGGACCTGAAAAGCATGGGCGCCATGGTTCTTACCCTGTCCTTGAAACAGGAGCTCTCCCCTCAGGATTATTACTGGTATAACATCCCCAAGGATGAGGGATTCCCCTTTTTAGCTGTGGTCGAGCACACAAATTTCCTGGATCCGTCTTATTTTGGTGGCGACCACATTTTGTACTGCGGCGATTACCTGGTGCCGGAGCACGATTATTTTGACCTCTCCAAAGAAGAGATCCTCAGCATCTATATCCGCGGGTTGAAAAAAATCAACCCCGCTTTTGAGCGCAGCTGGATAAAAAAAACCTGGCTGTACCGCACAAAATACGCTCAACCTGTCCCGGAAGTGAATCACTCCCAGAAGATTCCCGCTATCAAGACACCCCTTCCCGGGCTGTATTTTGCCAGCATGAGTCAGGTTTATCCCTGGGATCGGGGCACAAACTTTGCGGTGGAAATCGGCCGCCGGGCTGCGGGGATGATGCTTTCCGGATGATATCTAACTTGTGATGAGCTAGTTAAACTGCACCTCAGAGTGACCGGGTGCAGTTCTTTGCAATGGACGTGGATTATGAACACTGATGCACACCCCTTGAGAAGATTATGGCATTACGCACACGGACACCGCCGGCGGATTGTCTTCGCCTCTCTGGGATCGATCCTCAATAAAGTGTTAGATCTCGCTCCTCCCGCTTTGATCGGAGCTGCGGTGGACGTTGTGGTCCAACAGGAAAATTCCCTCATCGCCCGCTTCGGATTCCCTGATACGCGGGCTCAGCTGCTGGTGCTGGCCGCTTTGACTCTGATTGTGTGGGGGATGGAGTCCCTTTTCCAATATTACTACGCCATCCTGTGGCGCAACCTGGCCCAGACCCTGCAGCATGAACTGCGGGTAGACACCTATGGTCATGTTCAGAATCTGGATTTGACGTATTTCGAGGACCGCAGTACAGGGGGATTAATGTCCGTGCTGAATGATGATATCAACCAGTTGGAACGGTTTTTGGATATCGGCGCTAACCAGATTCTGCAGGTCATTACCACGGTGCTGGTCATCGGCGGGATCTTCTTTTCGCTGGCTCCTACGGTAGCCTGGATGGCAGTTCTTCCCATGCCATTTATCATCTGGGGTTCGATCCGTTTTCAAGCCCTGCTTGCTCCCCGTTACGCCCGGGTACGGGAAAGAGTGGGTTTGCTGAATGGGCAGCTGTCCAATAATCTGAGCGGAATAGCCACCATCAAGAGTTTTACAGCTGAGTCGTATGAATTGAAGCGCATTGAAGTGGAGAGTGACCGGTACCGGGAAAGCAACCGCCGGGCCATCAAACTCAGCTCGGCTTTTGTGCCCCTGATCCGCATGGTGATCGTGACAGGCTTCATCGCCATCCTGATTTTTGGGGGTCATCTAGCGCTGGATGGGCGCCTGGAAATCGGCGCCTACAGCGTGCTGGTATTTATCACCCAGCGTTTGTTATGGCCCCTGACCCGTCTGGGTGAGACGTTGGATCTTTATCAGCGGGCCATGGCTTCCATTGATCGCATATTCGACCTGCTGGATACTGAGCAGCACATCGAATCCGGACCGGAAGAACTCCCCCTGGAAAACGTCAGGGGAAATATCGATTTTGAGAACGTGTCCTTTGAGTACGAAGATGGAAAAGGTCAATCCGTCCTTTATGACCTGTCATTGTCCATCCAGGAAGGTGAGACGGTAGGCATTGTGGGTCCCACTGGTGCGGGAAAGAGCACGCTGGTCAAACTTCTACTTCGCTTTTATGATGTCCAGAAAGGACGCATCACACTGGATGGTCAGGACTTGCGTTCCTTTCAACTGGAAGACCTTCGCAGGGCGGTCGGGTTTGTGAGCCAGGATGTGTTTTTGTTCCGGGGTACGGTGTGGGAAAATATCATTTATGGATCCTTTCATGCCTCCCAGGCGGAGGTGGAACGAGCCGCAAAGATCGCTGAAGCGCATGATTTTATCTCCTCGCTGCCGCAGGGATATGACACCATGGTCGGAGAGCGGGGACAAAAATTGTCCGGGGGCCAAAGGCAGCGGATTTCCCTAGCCCGAGTCGTGTTAAAGGATCCTCCTATTCTGATCCTGGACGAAGCTACCTCCTCCGTCGATAATGAAACAGAGGCCATGATCCAGCGCTCCCTGAAAAATATCACCCGGGGCAGAACGACATTAATCATTGCCCACCGATTATCCACCGTGGTCAACACCGATCGTATTTTTGTCCTGGATGAGGGTAGATTATGTGAATATGGAGAACACGAATCTCTTTTGCGAAGGGAAGGGGTCTACGCCAATCTATGGGCGGTGCAGACGGGGGCTATTCCGGAGGCGGGCTAGACCACTATCGGTCCTGGCTTGAAATGTGTGATTAATGTCTATTCTTTCAAGAAGATAGCCACTATTGACTCATTCCGTTTCTCATTACAGTAAGGGGTACAGTTGTCTTTCTTATTCTGTGCTGGTGCGGCGCAGATTACATCAGGAGGGGGTGATGGAAGGAAAAAGTAATAGACCGCTGGCTCGTTTAGGTGAGGAACGCATGTCTGTATTGTTTGTAGATCATTTGTCACTCATAGGTGATTTGTCACAGGAGCAAATCGATCTCCTTCGCTCGTATTTTGAAGAGGTCCGTTATAAGACGGGAGATTTGATCTTCTCTCAGGGGGGAGAGGCGAAAAATCTGTATTTCGTGGTTGAAGGCCAGGTCTCCATAAGGTACAAACCAGACGATGGGCCAGTCCTCACCGTGGCAGATTTAGAAACCGGAGATGTGTTTGGCTGGTCTTCTGCCATCGGCAGCCGCTCTTACACCTCAAGTGCGTTGTGTACGGAGGGGGGGCTGTTTCTGCGCCTGGAAGGCAGTGATTTGAAACATTTGTGTGACAAATACCCAGAAACAGGTATACTAATACTAGACCGATTGGCCGGTGTGATTGCCCAGCGGCTGCGGGGGACTCACAGTCAGGTAATGGAGCTGCTTCAGAACGGTCTCCATGAGGTTGATCAGGGAGAGTGAACGATGGTTGAAAACGGATACACAGACCAGGAGCGCATGCAGCATCTTGTTTCGAATATTAGTTCATATATCGAACAGTATCACGGAGGGTCGGCGGAACTGGTTTCCTTTGAGGGAGATATTGTAAAAGTGAGACTGGGGGGCGCCTGTACAGGGTGTCCGCTTTCCACGTCCACCCTGAAAGGATGGGTGGAAGGCACCATCCGCCAATTCTTTCCCGACGTCGAAGTCATAGCGGCGGATTGATACCGCCCAAGGATGCCAAATAGGAGGAGACGATGAATACCTTGGATGACATTCTGCGCATAATAGGTTTAGTTGTCAGAGCGCTGGGAGCGCTGACGTTTGGATTTACAGGTGGCTGGTTTACCTGGAAGGCATTTGGATTCCCTGGAGGGAACTGGAAGTTGAAAGCTGTGGTGTATGGTGTGTTTTTTATCTTTGTAGCCTTGTTGACCCGCTTCACCTCGCCTGGTGCATTAGGTGCATTTCTGCTGGGCGCATCCGGCGCGTTCGTTTACTGGGGCATGGTCGCAAACAAGGAGGGGGAAGAAGAAGGCGAGGAGTGATCTCCCGGATAGAAAATTTACACGGGACGCACACCAAGCTGCGTCCCGTGTCTTCATTTAATGGCGGCGGTCAGCGTTACAGTTCCAGGGTTTGTTCCATCATACGTACCACCGCTTGGTAGACAGGTGACTCATCGCTCAATTCAATGAGGGGTTTACCGCTGAATTCAAAGTTTGTCAACGTGCTGTCTGCCGGGATGATGCCCAAGAAGGGAATGTCCATGGTTTGGATCTCCTTTTCCAGGGCGTGAGGCATCTCGCCTGGTAAACGGTTGAGAATGAAGTGGGTGTTTTTAACATCGATGTTCAGTTCGTCTTTCAGGCCGGCGATGCGCTTCGCAGCGACGATACCGCGCTGGGTGGGGTCGCTGATCACAAATAAATGCTCTACATCATTGGTGGTGCGGCGGCTGAGGTGTTCCATCCCGGCTTCGTTGTCCACGACTACATAGCTGTAATTTTTGCTCATGTTGTCCATAATTTCCCGCAAATTATGGTTGACAGCACAGTAGCATCCGGGGCCTTCGGACCGACCCATGGCGATCAGATCGAATCGCTCACTTTCCGCCATGGAGGAGTGGATTTCATAGTCCAGATAATCGTGTTTGGACATGCCGCCGGCCACGGAACCCATGGCTGCCCCACCCGCGGTCACAGAACGTTTGACTTTTTGCAGCAAATCTTCCCGGATCTCTCCTACTGTCCAACTTAATTCCAGGCCCAGAACCATGTGCAGGTTGGCGCTGGGATCAGCATCGATGGCCAGGATAGGGCCTTCTTGATGGGTCATGAGATATTTAATGATCATGGCCGAGACGGTGGTTTTCCCGGTACCCCCTTTCCCGGCTAAAGCAATTGTTGTGGTCATATTGGGTCACTCCTCAACGATTAATTCGTTACCGATCAGAGTCCTGTTTCACTGCGCGCTGGGTAGGGTTTTTCCAGTATTTGAGCCATGTCTTGTGCTGCCTGGCGCAGGGGGGGAACATGATCATAGACCGGGGCGCCCATGCGGTCCGCGTCCAACACCCCGAGATCCAGGGGCAGGGTGCCCAGGAGGGGCAGTCCCGGGGATTCGGTTTCCAGAAAGGAGATCTCGTCTTCCTGCCTGACTTTGTTCCCGACCAGCCACAAGCGTGACAGCCCGATATCCTGGGCCAGGTCCTTAATCTGGCGGGCGGTACCCAGGCTGCGCCGTGTGGGTTCGACCACAATCAGCATGGCATCCACAAAGTCGACCGTGGCCCGACCTAAATGTTCCACACCGGCGTACATGTCCAGGACCAGGACCTCATCATCCCGGAACAAGAGGTGGGTGAAAAGAGTGTTGAGAATCGCGCTTTCCGGGCATATGCACCCCGATCCGCCCAGGTCCACACTCCCCAGCTCCAGGAGGCGGACACCCCTGTGCTTTACACTGAAGCGTTTGGGGAGATCATCCACCCGGGGGTTGAGGGTAAAAAAGCCACCCGAGGACCCCGGTTTTGCCCCGGTTCGCTCCTCGATGAGATCGTCCATTTCCGCAATGGGGTGGAGCTGCTTTTGCAGGTCATCGGGGAACCCTAATGCATCTGCCAGGCAGGGAGAAGGGTCCGCGTCTGCCGCCAGGACCTGCTTCCCCTGATCTGCATAGGTTTGAGCCAAGAGGGCCGCCAGGGTTGTTTTTCCAACGCCCCCCTTGCCGCTGATAGCGATTTTCATCTTTTCTGTCCTTATGTTATCCGGTTTGGGTCAGTTTCCAAAGGGGCCATCCGCTCTCGGGATGCGATGATTTTGGAGGTGATCATGCTCCCTAAAATCGCGCAAGCATCCGTGGGAAGATGGTAAATGATGGATTCCTGAAACAAAATCCGGTATGAGGGTGGAAGTTCTTCATCTCCTTTCCAGCAGGCAAGCAAAGCAGCAACTCTGGGCAGGATCTGGAGCCGGTAGGCCCGGGATGCAAAGTCGAGCGCCTGCCCATCGATATCCCGGGCTGCCTGGTCAAATGTTGCATACTGGTCCTGGAAGGCAGCCTGAATCTTGTGGGACGTGTAGCTCTGAAAGGCCGAGGTGTAAAACTGGCCATCGGGCAATTCGGAGAAGGAGATCCAGCTTTGTCCCGGGGGGGAATGCTGGGAATCATGAAAGTAATAAGCGATCATGGCTTGATCCAGGATGCCCAGGGGTTTCCGGGTCTCCCGGTCGCGGGCCACAAAGTCCGCACGGGAAAGGATGACCTCATTCCCCCAGTAAGCAAAATGGAACTGTCCCTGTGTTGGATCGGGTTCGTGGTAGCTCGTGCCGGTTTGCCGGGCAAGGTCCTGGGGTGATCTTTGGTACAGTTTTTCCCGCAGGCTTTGGGTTTTTCGACTGAGGGGAGACGTGTCTTCGGTCATGGTTTGGCGGGGTGAGATTATTAGGAGGAAGCCTGTAAAATTTTTTCGATGGCCATTTTCAGTTCGGAAGGGCTGAATCCAAAAGGGCCCGGTCCGCCAGCGTACATCACACAGCCGTCTGTGCCGATCAGATACAGCCTGGTCGGCCATGCCGCGTAGGTTTTGTTGACGCTGTCCTGCAGGTCATCCACATAGGTTGGCACATCCAACCCCAGGGTTTGTACGCATTCCCGGGCTGCTGCGCGGCGGTCCTTGATGGTGGGCGGATCGTGAAGATTCCGGGAGGCTCGAGATCCGGACAGGTGTAGGATTAAGCCCATCAACCCCTGGCCCAGCCACCAACCATCCACAGGGTGGGCTTCCCGAATGTAAACTTTGATAAACTGGACTTGATCATGGTATGTCTCGAAAAGGTCCTGGAGACTCACGGTCCCTTTCACGTAGGGTGGTCAGGTGAAACTCCCAAAGATCAGGGCCACCGATTTCTGCCCTTGAAAATCACTCAAACGGACGGTGCCTTCTCCAGAAATGTGTTCTAGGCGAAAATCAGGGGCTTTGTCCCCTTTTTGTGGGGCCAGCGGATTATATTTTCGCTGCCAAGCTGTGGCATCCGCCCGGGTTTGAATGGTTTCCATACTAAGATCCTTTTCGTGGACAAAAGTTATATTACCATGACTAGGAAGATCTTTTTTCTTGATTCGGAGTGAAGATTGTAACTTCCTTTTAAAGAAAGAACCCCGGGTGTCTTCAGAGACAACCCGGGTTGTCGATAGATCGAGTATTGGGTGCTTTATTCTCGGGCTTTTTTGAACAAAGAAGTCAAGGCGACAACCAGCATGGCCCCAGAGACAAAGGCCACCACATATCCCAGGATATTTGTCAGGAATGAACCCACGTACGGCACACCCTGAAAGGCGCTGGCCGAGACGGTTAGGGCGATAGCGGCAATCAGGAATCCCATGGTTTCCTCTTCTGTGACATTGAAGAAGCCCACGATGAGTCCGATTACAGCCAATACCCAGATCGCCCAGGCTGCTTGAATGAACAACCCGGCAATCACTGCCAGGATAAGGCCGGCGATAAACAACCAGCGTCCGATCATTTTATTCATATTTTTCCTCCATTAATGGTTGATTGAATGAGTTAATTTAGCTTGTTCTCATGTTTAATAACAAGTCAATCACACTTTCGTTACGCGTGTGGCCGACCTGGGTGAAGGGGGTTCCGGCTGATGGGATGTGTCAGGCATAAGTGAGACATGGCCTGAGGGGCAGGATTTATCTCGTTGACGGCTTTGCGATGCAGGGTGGAGAACGAAAAATGGCGGCTTCCGGGCCGCCATTCGAATCTTTGTTTTCACCCTTAGGGGTGGGTATGATGTCTGGTGCTGAGAATGGTTATTCAAAGAGGTCGAGAAATTCTCCGTATCCTTCTTCTTCCATTTTTTCTTTGGGGATAAAACGCAGCGCTGCGGAGTTGATGCAGTACCGCTGGCCTGTCGGTTGTGGGCCGTCATTAAACACATGTCCCAGGTGTGAATCCCCGTGTTTGCTGCGGATTTCTGTTCTGCGCATGCCCAATCTCCGATCCTCTTTTTCCACAACCATGTTTTCATCCAATGGTTTTGTGAAACTGGGCCAACCGGATCCGGACTTAAACTTGTCTATAGAGCTGAAAAGGGGCTCTCCGGAAACAATATCCACGTAAATGCCTTCCCCTTTGTGATCCCAGTATTCATTCTGGAAGGCGCGCTCCGTGGCGTCTTTCTGGGTAACGTTGTACTGCAGAGGGGTCAATTTTTTCTTTAGTTCGTCTTTATCAGGTACGGAATATTTTTTCTCTTCAGTCATGGCTTTGATCCTCCCACTTGTTTTCGATAAAATCCTGTCGTCCGGAATTCTTCTTGTACGATTTGTATCGGGCCGGGTTTTTGAGATAAAAGTTCTGGTGATAGTCTTCTGCTTCGTAGAAGGTGTCTGCTTCCAGAATTTCTGTTACCACCGGCTTGTCGAAGCGACCAGACTCTTCCAGATCACGCTTGGACTGTTGCGCGATTTCCTTTTGTTTGCTGTCGTGGGTAAAGATCGCTGTTTTGTATTGCGAGCCCCGATCGGCAAACGAACCGCCTGGATCGGTGGGGTCAATTTGTCTCCAGAAAATATCCAGCAGTTCATGATAGGTGATGATTTGTGGGTCAAACGTGATCTGCACAGCTTCGTAATGTCCCGTTGTGCCTGAGGTCACTTCCTGATAGGTGGGATTTTCTTTGTGTCCACCGGTATATCCAGAAATGACTTCTTTCACACCGTCTTCCCCTTTGTAAGGGGGCTCCATGCACCAGAAACATCCACCGGCAAAAGTTGCTTTTTCAAGGCTCATGTTTTCCTCTTTTATGTGTCCCTGTCCGATCTATGTGGACAGTGTTGAAACCATCCTATAATCTGCAATAAGCTTCCTCTCATCATCCAACCTCACCATACCACACTGAGATTAACAGGGTATAAAAATACCGCAGAATAAAGATGGCTTTCCCCCTCCTGTTTCATGGTATAAAGGGTGGGCGCGCACGGGTCAGTGGTCTGGGTTGATCCGCCTCAATGGGAGATGGTGATTATGGTGACTGTTTCCTGCCTACCCCTGTTTTCCAGGAGCGAAGGTGGGTTGTTGGGGGTGGTTGAGGAGTTGCATGGATGAGGAGTAAGATGCGTTCTGTCGGAAAAGGATATACAGCGCGGATGGCTGCCATGAGGGATCTTCCCCGGGTAACCACATTGGTCAACACAGCCTCCCAGCATTTCCTCGGTGTGAATGAAACCACCCTGGAGCGCCAAAGCAATGATTGGCAGACGCCGGGTTTTGAACCGCAGCATAATGCCCATGTTGTGATTTCTTCCGCAGGAAAGATGGTGGGCGTTGTAGAGGTGTGGGATATCACCACACCCCCGGTTCATCCCTTTTCCTGGATGGCTGTCGATCCCCATCTGGAAGATGCTGATCACGTACGGAAGTGTTTACTACAGTGGGCGGAGGAGCGCTCCCGGCAGGTTCTCACCCAGGTTGAGCCCGATTTGCGCGTGTCTATCCGTTTCTGGACGTATCATGATAATCTATCCACTGCGAAACTGTTGGAAGAACGCGGATTCGAGCTGGCTCGGCACAGCTTCCGGATGCGGTATGAAATGGACGGCCCACCGCCTTCACCGGTTTTTCCGGATGGAATCTCTGTCCGGCGATATGACCCGGATCGAGACGCAGAGCAGGTGTACCGGGTGGACGATGAAGTCTTCCAGGATCATTTTGGGTATATTGAGGAGCCCTTCGAAGAGGGGTTTCCACGCTTTATGCATCATATGACGGGGCACGAAGCCTATGACCCGGACCTGTGGTTTTTGGCACAGGAAGGGGATGAGGTCGTGGGCATCTGTCTGTGCCGGAAATGGGATGTTGAAGACCGGGATGTCGGATATATCTCGAGTCTGGGTGTCCGCCGCCCCTGGCGCCGGCAGGGAATTGCCCAGGCTCTTTTGTATCATGCCTTCGGCGAATTTCACCGGCGGGGTAAAGAGAAAGTGGACCTGGGGGTGGACGCTGAAAATCTGACCGGTGCTATGGATCTGTACAACAAAGCGGGCATGGTAGTTCACCGCCAGTATGACATGTATGAAAAAGAGCTCCGGCCCGGGAAAGAAATCAGCGTCACTGGATTGAATACGACCTGATCGGTGTGCGATAGAATATAGAAGATACGGGTTCCATGAAGTGGGGAGTGAGGTGTACATGATCAAAACGGTAATTTTTGATTTAGGTGGGGTGTTGGTCAGGACAGAAGATCGCCAGCAGCGGGAAGCCCTGGCGGAGTCCTATGATATGTCGTATCAGGAATTGGGTGAATATGTCTATAATCGCCAGAGTGCCGTGCGAGCGACCGTGGGGGAGATCACTGCCGAAGAGCACTGGCAGGCCGTCCAGGAAGACCTGGGCCTCACGGATCAAGAACTGGAGGGCTTTAAGGAAGAATTCTGGGGCGGAGATGTGCTGGACGAGGTGCTGGTAGAATTTATCCGCGGTCTGGGCCTGCATTACACAACCGCCTTATTGAGCAATGCCTGGGATGATCTGCGGGGTGTCATGGAAGAGGTATGGGAGATCGATGAGATCTTCAATTATATATTTATTTCGGCGGAAATTGGCTCTGCCAAGCCTGATGATGCCATTTATCAGCACGTGATCCAGGAGGTAGGGGATCAGCCGGGTGAAATGGTTTTTATCGATGATTTTCCAGAAAACGTGGAGGCGGCCAGGGAAAACGGGCTCAACGCGATCCATTTCCGGAGCCGGGAACAGGCCCTGGGCGAGCTGCGGGAAGTGCTGGATAATCCCCTTTACCTGTAATTTGTGGGTAACGTACCCGGGTTTCGGACAGCGTTGTTAATGTCTTGGATAGCATTCCCATGGGAAGGTTTCAATGAAAACGGTCAACCAGTATTCATTCCTTATTTCAGCCGGGGTGATTTTCCTCCTGGGCGCGGTGTTCCTGCTCCGGCATGGACTTTCCCTGCGGGGGATTGTGGGTGTGCTGGGAATGGGGATCCTGCTGGGTGGGGTGTGGTTTATGGTCCGGCCCAGGCAAAGTTCTCGGGATGATCTGGCCCGGATTGAGGAATACATCGGGGGTGAGAAACCGGTCCTGCTTGAGTTTCAATCCCCGTATTGAATGGGCTGTCAGGCTGTGAAGCCCGTCGTGGACGGGATCGAGCGGGAGTATAAACGTGAACTCAGGGTGATTCGGGTTAACATCCAGGACCCAAGGGGGCGTCAACTGGCTGAAGTATATAATTTTGAATTTACGCCTACGTTCATATTTTTTGATCGGCAGGGGCAGGAAGTGTGGCGTTCGGTGGGGGAACTGGAAGCTGAAAAGGTGCGGGAGTCCCTTGAGTGATGCTGCGTAAGCTCTTTTTTCTTTTTCAATACCTGTTCGGGAGCCCGCCCTGGGATACCGGTGTTTCCCCGCCCGAGTTGATGGATTTTATTGAGGGCCATGAGCCCGGCCGGGCTTTAGATATTGGCTGTGGAACGGGCACAAATGCCATTACCCTGGCGGAACACGGCTGGTGCGTGGTGGGGGTAGATTTTATCCCCAAAGCCATCCGGGCCGCACGCCGTAAAGCCCGCCGGGCGGGTGTGGCTGACGTGACTACTTTCCGGGCGGATGATGTCCTTAACCTCGATCCCGGGTTGGGACCCTTTGACCTGGTCCTGGACATCGGCTGTTTTCACACCTTTGCGGGGGGCGATGTGATCCGCTATGCGGAACTTGTGGAGGATCTGACCGCTCCAGGGGGAGCGGTACTGCTGTACGCCCACATGAAGGAGGATCCGTCCGAAGAGCACGGCGCGGCCGAGGCGGATATTCTCTCTCTGGGGAAAGGGATGGACCTTGTACATAGAAAGGACACCATGGAAGGGGAATCCCGGAAGTCGGTGTGGTTAACCTTTCGAAAGTCTCCCGGAGGTTAAGCCGGAGGCGTCAATCTGGTATGTGATTCTGCAGGATCCGCTCTACATGTTCTTTGAATGTTTGGGGGTCTTCCAGAGTCAAGAGGTCCTGGCGGACTTCATCAGCCAGTCGGTAGGGTTTAAGGTACTCCACTGCAAATTTCCTGAACAGAATTAATCCCTCCGGATTGCCATAAAAAGTTAGGGAAGCGTCCAGATGGCCGAACATGACTTCCTGGACTTCCAGCGGAGGTACCTGGTGGCGGTCGTGGCGGGAAAAAATCCAGGGGTTTCCCCGGGCGGCGCGGCCGATCATCACACCGTCGCATCCGGTGTGCTCCTTCATGGTTTTGATGTCCACTGTGGTCTGCACGCCTCCGTTTCCAATGACAGGGATCGATAAGGCCTGCTTGACTTCAGCAATGGCGTCCAGTTCCGCCAATCCACTGTGCCGGTCCTCTTTGGTCCTGCCGTGGATGGCGATCAGCGCGCCCCCGTTTTCTTCCACGATCCTCGAGATCAGTAAATAATTACGGCAGTCATTCCAACCCAGCCGGATCTTGGCTGTGACGGGGACATCCAGGTGGCGGGCCAATTTTTTAATGGTTCGTGCCACAGTGAGGGGATGGCGCATCATGCCCACACCTGCTCCCCGCTGGGCGATAGAGGTGTTGGGACAGCCCATGTTAATGTCAATCACATCCGGTTCCCGCTTCTGGATCCGCAGTGCAGCTTCCAGCAGGCGGTCAGCGTCATGCCCGTAGATTTGATACACCACTGGGCGCTGATTTTCCCGGTACACCAGCTTTTTTTCCACGAAATCAGGGCGTTCCAGGATGTCCTTATCACGCACGAATTCTGTATAACTCAGGGCTGAGCCCAGCCGCCGGGTCAGGGAGCGGAAGGGGGAATCTGAAAAGCCGTCCATGGGCGAGAGAATTAAGTCGCCGTGAATGGCAAGGGGTCCAATTTTAAATTGCGGGTCTTTGTGGGACATACGTCAGTTCACCAGGGCGTGGTCCAGCGCTTCTTTCAGGGAGCGAGCTTCGATGACCTGAATGCCGGAGGGCCAGGCGATATCCCCCTGGCGCAGACGGCGGGGAACGATGGCGGTGTTAAAACCCAGTTTGGCTGCTTCCCCCAGTCTATCACTGACCCGGCTGGCCATGCGCAGTTCTCCCGACAATCCGACCTCGCCCACCAGGATGGTGTCCGCTTTGACAGGATGATCCCGCACGGATGAAGCGATGGCGGCAGCCACCGCCAGGTCCGCGGCTGGTTCGCTGATTTTTAATCCGCCCACGACGTTGACAAATACGTCCTGTTCTGTGAGCTGGATCCCGGTTCTGCGGCTGAGGACAGCCGCGATTAGCAGCAGGCGGTTGAATTCGATACCATTCACCGTGCGCCGAGGATTTCCGAAGGATGTGGGGTTGGTCAGGCCCTGGATTTCAACCAGGATGGGGCGGGTGCCCTCCATGGTGACAGCAATGGCGGAACCGGGGGCGTTAACCATGCGCTCAGCCAGGAAGGCCTGGGAGGGGTTGTTGACCTCCATCAGCCCCCGTTCTTGCATTTCGAACACACCCACTTCGGAAGTGGCCCCAAAGCGATTTTTGACGGACCGCAGCAGGCGGTAAGCCTGGTAGCGGTCTCCCTCAAGGTAGAGCACGGTATCCACAATGTGTTCCAGAACCCGGGGTCCGGCGATGGTCCCCTTTTTGGTGACATGCCCGATTAAAAAGACGCTCGTTCCCGTCGTTTTGGCGTGTTCCCGCAGCCGGGCTGCACTTTCCCGCACCTGTGAGATGGACCCGGCCGAGGATTCCAGCCCCGGCAAGTAGCTGGTCTGGATGGAATCCACGATGAGCAGCAAGGGCTGAATATCAGCTGCGTGATCCAGGATGGTGTCCATGTTGGTTTCGGTCACCAGATACAGGTCATCGGGCAGGGGCAGGGCTTGTCCCTGTTTGTCGCGCTGCAGACGGTCGGCGCGCATTCTAATTTGCTGTTCCGACTCCTCGCCGGACACATACAGCACGCGGCCCTGTCCCGCAAGTTCCATGGCGATTTGCAAAAGTAAGGTTGATTTTCCGATCCCGGGATCCCCTCCGATGAGGTTGATGGATCCGGGGACTAGCCCCCCACCCAGGACCCGGGTGAACTCGCTGATCTGGAAGGTAATGCGGTCCTCCATGTCGCTGCGGATCGCGCTGAGGGGTTTCGGCTGGGATACAGCGTCGTTCTTTTGTTTGGAAGTGCGTTTGGAACTCGAGCCGCGGTCAACCACTTCTTCAAGCATAGTTTCCCACTCCCCGCAGCCCGGGCAGCGGCCCATAAAGCGAGGTGAGGTCCGTCCACATTCCTGACATACATATCGTGTGTAATTTTTTGCCATATATCTATTATATATCCTTCCCCTGCCGGAGTGTGTTTTGGGGCCGCGGATCTCCAGACAGGGGCTCACTCAGGGGCATTCTCCGGTTTCTTCATCCCGGAAAAAAAGGAAGGCGAAAATAGTAGGGGGTCTTGCCAGGGCAGCCAGGATGATCTATAATTAGACTAGAACAAATGTTCTAAAACCTCAAGTTTACTCCCCTCCCGCTCAGCCCCGGGGGATCACAAAAGGAGATTGACATGGATATTGGCATGTTGTGGTTTGATAATGACTCCTCGACAAGTTTCCGGAGAAAGGTGAAACTGGCCAGCGCGCATTACCAGAATAAATTTGGCAAGGTGCCGGATATGTGCGTCGTCCACCCCAGCATGGTAGAGAGCGGCTCCCGGGATAAGCCGCAGGAGGAGGCAGAATTCAGAGTGGGAGACCTGGTCGTGGAAAAGAGTGAACGGGTCCTGCCCCACCATTTCTGGATCGGGGTTAACAATGGTGCGGAGTGAGGTCAGTTGGGGTGGGTGATGAAGACCTGATAGCTGCCCGGATAGGTGTCCCCCTCGTCAGTCTCACAGCTGGGAATGCTGACATCGGAAAGAAGTAGGCCGCTTTCGGGAAGTTCTATGGTGTAAGCCACATCTGTCTGAGCTTCAAAATCAGCGTATCCGGGTCCGATATCGGGTTTAAGGCCCGTCACAAAGGTTTCCTGGTTGTCCGGCGCCCAGGAGATGATAATCTCTACGCCCGGAACGCCGTCCCCGTTGGCGTTGGTGGCATAAACCTGGATGAGGGGGGTGGTCAGATCCGGGTTGCACAACCGCCCGTGATTCTGGACAATGAAGGGGGGGGCGTTAGTGGCGCTGGGCTCAGGCGAGGGCTGGGGGGTGGATGTGGAAGCCTGATCCGTGCCCTGGGGGGTGCCGGCCTGTTCCGCAAGAGCGCTTGATGTGCCTTGTTCGGGAGTAGGTGTCCCGCCTCCGGCTGTCGGGGAGGGTGAGGGTGAGGTGGGTGTATGCTCTGGCTGGGGTGTGCGCTGCAAAGCGGCTGCCAGGTTGGCCAGGATTTTGGCTAATTCCTGGTCTCCCCGTTCTGCCAGGCTGCGCTGAGCCTGAGCGGCCAAAGCCTGAGCGGGATTCTCATCATCCAGCAGGTCCAGTCGCGCTTCAGCGCGGGCCAGGTTCTGATTGGCCTGGTAAGCGCGGGCGATCAAAGCCCGGTAAACGTCTTTATAATCACTGTGTAAGTCACTGGGGTGGGTGTCCTGCAAACGGTGGGGGGAGATGACCCATGACATGAGCAGGCCCAAACCTAGGCCCAGGATAAGCGCTGTAATAAGATACCAGTGCCCGCGATCCGATTCCATGCCGTTACTCACTTTCCTCCAGGGCATTCTTTAAGTCGCGCAGCAAATACAGATCTGGCAGCGTGTACCCGGCCTGGGATGCAAAGGACAGGGCCTGGTCGATACTGTTCATGGGGGAGGACGCACCGAGCAGTTCCAATCGGCCCATGACCCAGTTCAGATCCTGTCCATCGTTATACACCTCGGCGACCATCAGCACATAATCGGTTTTGTAGTCAGTGCGCAACGTTTGCAGCGAAGTGTCTGCATAGGTGACCGGATTGACCACCCAACCGTAAAATAGACCTGCGCCGAGGCCTATCAAAACGACGATAAAGAATAATGTCCAACGGGTCATAGTGGTTTTGTCATGCTCGATGGTGGCTGATCCTCAAGTATTGTGCCACAGAGATGCCTTGAGGACAACCCTTG
>CAZIFI010000007.1:0-69055 GCA_964539105.1 uncultured Anaerolineales bacterium
TACACCTACGGGGTTTCTGAAGATGTCAACGGGGTACGAATTGGTCCGCTGTTTAACCCGGCGGACCGGTTAAGGACAGTTCCAGATTGGTTCTTGTTCTCTGAGGTTCCGGGTGGTCAGGCCCCGACGGGGACTCCTGTGGAGTGAGGCGGGCAATCCCCTGATAATTTAAAATGATAACTGAAAGTTTACATTCATCGTGATCGTGTGGAGTGAATAAAGTGAGTGACCGTAATCAAGGTATATCTCAGATTCAAGACGTAGAATCCTGGCATGCTCTGAGTCAGGAAGATGTGCTGGATAAATTGGGTGTCAGCCGGGAGGAAGGGCTGGCAGTTCAGGAAGCCGAAAAACGCCTACAGGAATTCGGGTATAACGAACTGGAGGAGGGGGAAAGAACCACGATATGGGAAATGCTCCTGGATCAGGTGACCGATTTTGTGGTCATCCTGCTGCTGGTGGCTGCTGTGATTTCCGCCCTGTTGGGAGATTGGGTGGAGTCAGGGGCGATCATGACCATCGTGGTCCTGAACGCGGTGTTAGGCGTGGTCCAGGAAAGAAGAGCAGAAGAAGCCCTGGCTGCGCTGAAAAAGATGTCTGCCCCGGATGCCGATGTGCTGCGCGGAGGACACCGCAAATCCGTGTCCTCCCGGGAAGTCGTCCCCGGAGATATTGTCTTTGTAGAGGCAGGAAATTATATCCCGGCAGATGTGCGCCTGCTGGAATCCATCAATTTGAAAATTGATGAGGCGGCCCTGACAGGTGAATCGGTACCGGTCAGTAAAAACGCCGCCAAAAAGCTGGAGGAAGATATCTCCCTTGGCGACCGGAAAACGATGGCGTTTACGGGAACGATGGTCACCTACGGCCGCGGGGTAGGCGTGGTAGTCAATACGGGCATGACGAGTGAAATTGGCCAGATTGCGGAAATGCTGCAGGATGTGGAAGGAGAAGAAACCCCCCTCCAGCAGAAACTAGACCGCTTTGGTCAGACGCTGGGCTGGGCCGCCTTGGCGATCAGTGCCATCATTTTCGTGGTGGGGATGATCCGGGGAACTGCGCCTTTGGAAATGTTCATCATCGCTGTCAGTCTGGCCATTGCCGCCGTTCCCGAGGGGCTGCCAGCTGTAGTGACCATCACCCTGGCTCTGGGGATGCAGGAAATGATCGAGCGCAATGCCCTGATCCGGCGCTTATCCTCCGTTGAAACCCTGGGTTCTGCGACCATCATTTGCTCCGATAAAACCGGCACCCTGACCCAGAATGAGATGACAGTCACCCGTGTGGCGGTGGATGGGGAGTTCATCACGGTGACGGGGAGTGGATATCAGCCCAAAGGGAAATTCCTACAGGAAGGGGAAGAGGTCGACCTTGCAGCGGACTTTCCCGGCATCCGGACCGCGCTGTGGATCGGGGCTTTGAATAATGATGCCTCCCTGGAAACGGATTATGACGAAGAGGGCAAACGTGTGCACCGCATGGTGGGGGATCCCACGGAGGGAGCCCTGCTGGTCGCGGCACAGAAAGCGGGCGCCCTTCCGGAGCCGCTGACCCGGTCATATCCGCGAATCGAAGAAATCCCCTTTGATTCCGAGCGGAAGCGCATGGTTACCATCCATAATATTGAACAGCCTACGCAGGATGATGTCTCGCCCTTCCTTAGTAATGACCGGCAGGCCTGGTATGTCGTGACCTCTAAAGGGGCCCCGGATGTCATCCTGGACCGCTGCACCCATTATCAGGCCATTAATGATGAAGTCAAACCCCTGGATGACGAACAGCGCCGCCGCATCCTGGAAGCCAATGACAACATGACGGGCGAAGCCCTTCGGGTTCTGAGTGTGGCTTATAAAGTGATCGACGATCTCGATAAAGATGAAAATGGCCTGCCCGATGATATTGAAAATGAATTGATTTTTGTCGGTTTGCTGGGCATGATTGACCCCGCGCGCCCCGAAGTTGTGCCTGCGCTGCAAAAGGCGCGTCAGGCCGGGGTACGAACGGTGATGATCACCGGAGATTATCCAAATACCGCCCGGGCTATCGCCCAGGAAATCAATCTGCTGCAGGAAGGCCATGAGGTGATCACAGGGAAAGACCTTGATGCGCTGAGCGATGAAGAGCTGAAGGAGAAGGTCTTAAACACGGATGTCTACGCCCGCGTATCTCCTCAACACAAGGTGCGAATTGTGGACGCCTTTAAAGCCAATAATGAAGTGGTGGCGATGACGGGAGATGGGGTGAACGATGCCCCTTCCATCAAGCGTTCCGACATTGGGATTGCCATGGGGATTACCGGGACGGATGTCGCCAAGGAAACGGCGGATATGGTCCTGACGGATGATAATTATGCCAGCATTGTAGCCGCTGTAGAACAGGGGCGCGTGATTTACAGCAATATCCGCAAATTCGTCTATTTCTTAATCTCCTGCAACATGGCAGAGATTGCGACAATTTTCCTGGCAACCATGGCAGGATTCAAATCCCCGTTGAGTGCCATTCAGCTGTTGTGGCTGAACTTGATCACCGATGGAGCCCCTGCTCTGGCGCTGGGGGTAGAGAAGGGCGATCCGGATTTGATGCGGAGGCCTCCCCGGGACCCGGACGAACCGATCCTGAATCATTTCATGCGCCGGGGCATTGCTATACAGACGCTGGCCATCACCGCGGTCACCCTGGGGGCGTACGCGATTGGCCTGAAGAATTATCCCTCTATGGCCCCCACCATGGCCTTTGTCACACTGTCCTTTTCGGAACTGCTGCGCGCCTTTACAGCCCGCTCAGAACGATACCCGA
Source organism: uncultured Anaerolineales bacterium (assembly GCA_964539105.1). Classification (GTDB taxonomy): domain Bacteria; phylum Chloroflexota; class Anaerolineae; order Anaerolineales; family UBA11858; genus B10-G9. The sequence goes on from CAZIFI010000007.1 coordinate 2,797, forward strand.
TTTTGTCTCTGGGGATCTTTAATAACCGGACCATGAACTGGGCTATCCTTTCTTCCCTGTTCTTACTGCTGGTGGTGATCTACGTTCCCTTCTTACAGAATGTATTTGACACGGTACCTCTGACCTGGACGCAGTGGCGGTGGATCCTCCCCCTCCTGTTTGTACCCGCGATTGTGGCCGAAGTGACAAAACTCGTGTTCTCTCCGGAACGAGATTCGAAGTAGGACAAGGACCGTCCGAGAGTTCATTCAAAAACCCCTTAACAGGTTCAAAACAGCCCTCTCCCGGGAGAGGGCTGTTTTTGGTTGTTGGGCACAGGGGCTTCTTGATCCAGTATGGAGCCCCACCCATTTTATGTGTAGAGGACGTAGCGGTCTAGGAACTGTTCGACTTTTTGATAAAAATCCTGGATCGTCTCCGGCTTCCGGAAGCCATGGCCTTCTTCCGGATAGAGATGATATTCATGGGGTACGCCGTTTTCTTTCAAAGCCTGAACGATGGCTTCTGCCTGATCCTGGGATACGACTTTATCTTCTCCACCCTGGAAGATGGCGACGGCATCCTGAATTTTGTGGGCCTTGAAGAGGGGAGATCGCTCCCGGTAAAGTTCCGCTTTCTGAGGGAGGGGGCCCAGCAGCGAGTCCGAATAGTGTTGCTCAAATTTATGGGTGTCGGCAACAAGGGTGAACTGGTTGGCGATGCCGTACAAGGAAATACCCGCCCGGAACACGCCTGGATAGTCCACCAGTGTTTTCAGGGCAGTATACCCTCCTGCGCTGCTTCCCATGATTACCAGTTTTTCTTCGTTGACTTTCTTTTCTGCTGCTAGATGGCGGGCCCCGCTGACCGCGTCCCGGACATCATACACACCCCATTTACTCCGCAGGGCGTTGCGGTAGGCACGGCCATAACCGGTGCTGCCGCGGTAATTGGGCTGCAGCACGGCATATCCCCGGCTGGTAAAGTATTGCACTTCAGGTTGGAAACTCGCCACCCGCTGGCTGGTAGGTCCACCGTGGATCAGCACGATCAGGGGGGGCTGACCGGGAAGTGACTGATCTGTGCTGCGGGGTGGGTAATATAGACCATGAACGTCTTCGCCATCCATCCCCTGCCATGTGATGTGCTGAGGAGTTGAGTAAACATTACGGGGGATCTCTTCTGAAGTGGCGCGCCGGAGGACAGTAGCTTGTTTTCCCGGCTGGAAGGAGAGAATCCGCGGCGGGGTGGAACCGCCGGATGCAATGCAGGCCAACTGGCTATCCACAGGGGAAACAGCAATCTGTTCGAACCAGGTGTACTGCGGGTTGATATCCAGTCTGGTGCATTCTGCGCTCGAGATCTCGATTTGCTGTATGCTTCCCATGCCATTCTGGTTGCGAATGATGTACACACAGGCACCGTCAGCGCTGAAAGCAAAAGTGCGCATTTCCTGCTGCCAGGCGGGCTTTCCATGTTCTGCTGGCGTGTCTGTCAGCTGGCGGTGTTCGTGGGATTCGAGGTCATATATATAGAGCTGCCACCAGCCGGATTGATCCGAGACATAGGCCAGATACCGGCCCCGGGGTGAAAATTCAGGTTGGAAGGTGGCGGTGTTCTCGTCTCCGGCAATGGTTTGTACCTTGCCGAGGCAGGGTTTATCTGGATTGGTTAGATCCAGTTCCGCCAGGGATAAGGTTGTCCCATCCCAGGGCATGTGGGGATGATTCCAGCTGATCCAGGCCACATGGGACATTTCCGGATGCCAGCGGGGATGCATATAAAAATCATCCCCAAAGACCAGCTTTCTCGGCCAGTTGTCTCCGTCTGTATCCACCAGGGCCAGACAATCATCATTTTCATAATGATGAATATAAAGGAGGGACTGACCATCGGGTGATACCCGCGGGGAGGAGATGGCTCCATATTCCGGTGTGAGAGGTTGTGCCAAGCCGGAGGATAGTTTCTGTTTGTAGATGCGCTTGGAATCCTCTTCCACGAAGAAGACATGCTCTTCATCCACGGCAAACGAACCGCCGCCGTACCCGACGCCGCCCCCGGCTGAAAGAGCCGTGTTCAAGATGCGGGATGCCTGGCCGGAACCGGGCTGTACGATAAGACGTCCTTTTCCTTGAAACCGTTCCCGCCACACAAGCGCCCCTGTGCTGTTCCACATCAGATCACTGAAGCTCATCCCCTGGCTGAGGGTTTTGCCGGTGATGGGGCTGGACCATTGTCCATAAGATTTTTGACTGATTTGGGTCATAGCTGTCTCCGGTGAGTGAGGGTCGAACCTAATGATTGACGCGAGATCCGGTTGTGAGTGGCTAGGATAAGCGAGGTTGATGATTTCCCGCGGAATGCACACTCAGGTTTCGCATCGGGGCAAACGACAATCGGTGAATGGGCGTCGGCCCCAGTTCATGGATGGCAGCGCGGTGATTCTGGGTGCCGTAGCCCTTGTTAGCGCTCAATTCATATCCCGGATAGGTTTGGGCCAGCTCAACCAGGTGTGCATCCCGGATTGTTTTGGCGAGAATGGAGGCAGAAGCAATGCTCAAAGAACGGGCATCCCCCTTAACAAGCCAGGTTTGCGGGATGGGGTTATCCGGGAGATAGAGATAGTCCAATAATAAATGCTGCGGTGAGGGCAGGATATTTTGTAAGGCTCGTTCAGCAGCCAGACGAACCGCAGGAAGGATTCCGTACCGGTCGATTTCCTGGGGGGATGAAAAACCCACTCCCCATGCCAGAACTTCCTGGATGAGGGTGGTTTTTACCTCTTCTCGTCGGACAGGCGTCAGCTGTTTGGAATCCCGAACCTCCCCCAGTCTATCAAGACATGTCGGGTCCGGAGGAAGTAGTACGGCACCCGCAGCGACAGGTCCGGCCAGGGCTCCCCGGCCTGCCTCATCGATGCCCACCACAAATTGTATATCATTATTCCACAAGGAGGATTCAAACTGAAGATCAGGACAGGGTGGAATGAGACCAGGGTCAATTGTGGGGGTCATAGATTCCTTGTTGCTTATTTCGCCGGATTGTGAGGACATCCAACAGCATTCGAATCGCATCTCTGACCGCGTGAACTTTGCTTTCCTCGTCAAAATACCATGGGATGGGAACTTCTTTTATCTTATACCCACGCAACCGGGCAATGGTCAGGACTTCAATATCAAAGGACCAGCCAGGCAGGGTGGTGTGAGAGAAGAGATCTTCAGCGATGGGTGCCCGGAAGCACTTGAACCCGCATTGGGTGTCATGTAACCCGGGGAGAACTAGAAGCCGGATAAAGAAATTCATCAACCTCCCTCCCAGATGCCGGTAATAGGGTTCATTGTAGCGGACAGATTCCGGCGCTTCCCGGGTGGCGATGGCTACATCAACATCATCTATTTGGGGCGGGATAAACCGATTTAATTCCTGAATAGGCATGGAAAGGTCGGCGTCACACATAAAGCGGTATTCTCCCCGTCCGGATAACATACCCTTGCGGACCGCAGCGCCTTTGCCAGGTTGACTTTCATGGAGGCTGTGGATGATGTCCCATTCCTGGGCGTAATCCGCGATGATGTGTGGGGTGCGGTCAGTGCTGGCGTTGTCTACGACGAGTATTTCCGCTGGATAAGATTGCTGGTGGAGAAATTCGAGGACCTGATCCAACGTGGCAGGGAGACGGTTCTCCTCATTGTATGCGGGAATGATCAGAGATAAAAAGGGTGTATCCACGTTGAAGCCTGTCTGGAAGATGTCCTACACGGTGAGGATGATCAACGTAATTAGTGCGATCAGAACAATAATCACCAGGATAAGAAGGATTCCGATTATGATCCACTCTCGTTGATCGAAATTCACGGAAGCGATGAGGCTGTTGAGCGTTTGTTCCAGTTGTGTTTCTTGAGCCTCTGGCTGGGGTGATGCCTCTTCCTGTGGTTTGCTTGGTTTACTTTCCCCTTTTGGTAAACGGGGATGGGTCAAAAGCTTGACGACGTTTTTAAAATCCAGGTCGCTGAAAGCGGGTTTGGCAATGGCGATTTGACGGGCGAAATTTTTGATACCGTCAGCGCGCAAAACCTTGACGATGGGCGAGATGGATTCGACATGGGTTTCAGGGGAGATGAATATTAACGCCCCTTTTAGATTGGGTGCTTTAAATTTGTGCTTTTTGAGATATCCCTCAACGGTTTTTTGATATACCCAGGTTTCCCGGATGAGGTTATTGGGTGCGGTTTGATATTCTTCGCCCCTGCCCATGACCTCCCATTTTTTACCTTCTGCCCGGTAATATCCACTTTTGTTTTTGGGGTTGATGACAGTGATTCCCGCCGGTGCCAGGAGGATGAGGGGAATGGGCGTACCAATTCTGGGGAGATTGACGTTTCTCAACAGGACACATTCATCACTCAGCACATCGTCCAGAGCGGAAATCAACTCTTCCTGGCTTCTGCGCGATTGATACCAGGAAAAACCGTGCTTGAGGATGGCCTGAAAGGGCTTCAGGGCAGAAAGGATGGGGGAGTCGGATTGGTAGGGCGTGAGATCTATTGTTTTCATAGGGTTCATCAAGCCGTTTTTTTGGATTTACCAGGATTATACCAGTCAAACGCGTTAAAATCCAAAACCAGGCATTTCACTGCGCCTGGTCAATTTCCCTTTATAGACTGGTTCTATAGGACGGGAACATCCTCCAGGTGGTCGTGATCGGTCTCTGCCCCCTCGGTGAGTATGACAAGATTGCCGCTGCGGTCCTCAGTGATGACCTTTTTCTGGGTGTTAAAGGTATTGCCCTGATACTGCGTTCTTTGCCCGGTGAAGAACAGTTCACCCGCCTCCAGTCTGTCTATGAGCTGCTCTCTGTCCAGAAGCAGACGGTCGGAGTATGCGTATCCCCGGCGCTCATGGAAGCGGACCCAGTCAATGGATTTGTCCTCGTTATATTTTACGGCTTCGATCACACCATCAATTTTACGTCGGAACATAAGTCTGGTTAGCATTCCTCATCAGGGTTATTTGTGTGCAGTCGGGGTGGACGGACTTGAACCGTCGACCTCCGCGTCCCAAACGCGGCGCGCTGCCCTCTGCGCCACACCCCGGAATATCCACCTTGCTTCAAGCAGTATAATCTTAATGAAGGGTACCGTCAAGGACAGGTGATTCTGGCCATGGATCAGGCAGGTAAGATCGAAATGACTTCATTGGTTGATGTCCACCAGGAATTATTTTTGGATGATATCCCTTTTTGGGTGGACCTGACCACAAACCGCCAGGAGGTTCTTGAGCTGGGATGCGGAGGGGGCCGGGTGCTCATCCCCCTGGCTGAAGCGGGTAGAAATGTGTGGGGTGTAGACCTTGATTTGGCTCGCTTAAAAAGTGTCAAGTCCAAGCTTGACGATCATTCCAAGCCGTTTCAAAAACAGGTCCATGTGTGGGTGATGGACATGACCATGCTCCGTGTCCGAAAACTGTTTCATGCTGTTTTGTCTCCCTGTAATACGTTAAGCCTCTTTACGCCCGAAGAGAGGAAGACCATCATCCGGCGGAGTGCGGACCTTCTCCATAGTGGGGGCATCTTTGCTGTCAGCCTCCCCAATCCCCATCATATAAAAGCTATCCGGGATCAGGGTCTGGCTCCTGAGGATAATCGAGAACCTGTGCTAGAAGACACCTTTACTCATCCCAGCACGGGTAATCCGGTTCAGGTCAGCAGCCAGCTGTCACGCCATCCGTCAGGTTTGAAATGGACCTGGATTTATGACCATCTCTATCCAGATGGGCGCGTCGTGCGCGATCAACATGCCCAAATACATGTCTATTCTTCTGTGGATGAATATCAGGCCATGTTTAATAAGGGAGGATTTTCGGTCCACCTCTACGGAGGTTTTGAGAGAACCCCGTTTTCTCCCAGCAGCCCCTATTTGATTGTTGTGGGTCAAAAAAGGGGATGAGTTTGCAGCATCCCGCCGGCTGTAGGCCTTTCTTCCCTCCTGTTAACACAACACAAATAGTTTGTTTGTGCCCCTCATATACTTTGTTTGCATTCTTCTAATAGCAGTCCTTTATCATTATTCATGATGAAGGATAAAAGTAAAGTTATGCGTTTCAAGCAGGAGAAACTATGACCATGTATATCAAACCTTATCGCTCTCGTCGGTATCAGATTAAGCGTTCCCAGGAAGCCATTGAAAGAGATGTACATGTCCCTCTCAATGTCAAATATGTGGATGACAGGTATGAAGTGGAGATGATTGTTCCGGGTTTGTCACCCGACGATCTGGAAATCGAAATCATCAAGAACAAAATAGACATCCGGGGTGAGTTCAAACGTGCTGAGGAGGATGTCGAATATTTGCGGCAGGAAATCCCCTCTGGTTCCTTCCGTCGCGTCATCAACCTGTCCAAGATGTTGGATGTGGAAAGCTCGGAAGCCAAGCTTGAGGATGGCATTCTTTCCCTTCAGGTTCCTGTTGCGGAAGAAGCTCTGCCGAGGACAATCAAGGTTAATCCAAATTAATCGTTTCAAATGTCGGATTATGCAGGGAAGAGGCCGGGTGAATGCCCGGCCTTTCTTCTTGGCCCATGCGCTCCGATAATCATTGTTTCCCTGTCTTGATGCAGGAGATGAAACCCGTTTAATCTAATTTTCCTTGACTTGACCAACTGTAGAGTATAATGCATACGAACATATTGACGATGGATGAGGAGGAAGCACATGAGTAAAGATAATAAAAAAACGACTGACGAAGGTCAACAAGAAAATCTAGATAATGAGATCCAGCCGTCCCCGGAGGGAAGTCAGGAGCCGGCTACGGATAATGGGTCGGAAGAAAGTTTCCCGGATCAGGAGCTAAAGGTTGAAAGCCAGGCTGTAGAGGAAGAACCGGCACCTGGGGAAGAGCCAGAGAAAAAAAGGCCCAGCAAAATTGGCCGTTTCTTCCGAAAACTGCTTATCTGGCTGGTTGTGATAGGTATTGCTTTCGGTGCGGGTATAGGAACCTTCTACTACCTTCGCTTCCAGCCCATGCAGGAACGCCTGGAACAGCAGTCCCAGGAAATCCAGAACGCTGAGGGTGAAATATCAACCCTGGAGGGTGAGATAGAGCGCTTGTCCGGTTTTGAGGAGCGCAACCAGGAATTGCAAGATGAAATTGACCGGACCCGGCTGCACATCACGCTGCTCAGTGCCCGTTCTTCTGTGTCGGATGCATTATTAGCACTGTCTGAAGACAATCTAGCGGAAGCAAAGCTGGAATTGGATAAAGTCGATACGACCCTGGACAAGCTGGAAACCATGCTAAATGAGGATCAGGTAGAGGTAGTGAAGAATATGCAGCAGCGTCATGAGCTGATCATGGAAGAGCTGGAACGGGATACCTTCTCAGCCCGCTCTGATCTGGAAGTGCTGTCATCCAAACTGGGGTCACTGGAAAATACGCTCTTTGCTACGCCGTAATCCTGATCGCTGAACATGGATGATTGGAGACAAAAAAGCCTCCCAGACGGGAGGCTTTTTTGTGTGTATCGGACGCTAGGGCTGCGGTGTACTGGACGGAGTGGTCAGCGGGGTGGCCGTGGAACCAAGGTCCTGGGCTTCCTCCGCAGTTTGCGGCATGCCGTGTTTCACCCATTCTTCGAAGATTCGAATGTAGTCTTCTTTCATCAGCCGGGTGGGGGGCATTTGTGCTGAGATCTCTTCCCCTGTTTCCGGATCGATGATGGCATTGCCGTTGATGGTCTGGATCAGATAGCTGTTCATATCCCCGGCGATAACGTTTTTGTCCGCATGATCCCCGGAGTGAAGAATATCCTCATAGGTGCCCATCAGGTAATTATTATTTTCTTTGCCTTCGCGATGGCACGAGACACAGAAGCGTTTCGAAATCTTCGAGATGTGTTCCTCATAGGAAGGCACCTGACCGCTTTCCAGGTTTAGGATGGCTCCGGCGGCAGCCGCGTCCTCCGGGATCTCCACCCGGTCATCCCAGGTGTAGCGCATGAAGGTCACCATGGCGTCAATTTCAGCCTTCTTGAGGGGGCCACCATAAGCCACACCGTAGGGAGGCATTCCCAGATCCTGCTGCCCGTAATTGATGATGTTAGCCAGGGTTTCATCGGTCCGGGTATACATTTCATCCTGACTGCTGATGGATTTCAAGACCGTCCCCTCCAGTCCTTCCACTCCCTGAATTTCCCCTCCCTTCCCTTCGGGACCGTGGCATTCCACACATTGGATGGAATACAAATCCTGACCGAGGATGACTTTTTCCTGGATGGTGGTCGCCACCTGGCTTTCTTCCTGCTCTGGCTTGGTGAGCACCGCGCGGAATGTCAAACCTACCATGGCCAACACCACGACGCCCATCACTGAGATTTCGGCCTTGCGCTTTTTCCAATGGCGGAATCGATCATTGTCGATGAAAGGGATGGCAAAGAGAATGATGACAGCCAGGAAGGGGATAAGCGCGGTTCCCACCCACTCTATTTTTCCGGGTACAAATTTCAAAAATTCAAACAGGAAGAGAAAGTACCATTCCGGGCGGGGGATGTAGGAGGTGTCGCTGGGATCTGCTTTGGGTTCTGCCGGGACACCCACATAGATGGCCAGCCCAATTAACAGCAGAAATATGCCAAAGGACATCAGGATGTCTTTGTAAATGATGTTGGGCCAAAATTTGACCCCTTTATGTTTCGCGGTTTCGTATATGTCTTGGATTTTCTTCTTGTGTTCTTCTTTCACAGCAGGTTCCTTCCATCCAGATTAGTTAGTTTTCTTCGTCCGGAATATTCGAGATGCCCAATCTGACGACCAGATAAAGGTGGATGCCCAGCGTGATCAGGATTACAGCAGGGATGATCCAGATATGCATGGAAAAGAAACGGGCCAGGGTCACCCCGCTCAAGGCCGATCCACCCCGCAAGACGCGCATCATGAAATCACCCATGACGGGGATGGTGCCGGCAATTTCTGTGCCGACAGTGGTTGCCCAATATGCGCGCTGATTCCACGGCAGCAAATATCCTGTAAATCCCATTCCCACTGTCGCCAAGAGCAGAACCACGCCGGTAATCCAGGTGAATTCCCGGGGATATTTATAGGCCCCGTAAAAAAAGACCCGCAGCATATGTAGAAAAACGACCAGGATCAGCAGACTGGACCCCCAGTGGTGTACACCGCGGATCAGCCAACCGAACTGGACCTCGTTCATGATGTACTGTACACTGTCATAGGCTTGATCTGGGGAGGGCACATAATACACCGTGAGCATGATGCCCGTGACGGCTTGAACCAGGATCAAAAACAGGCTGGCGCTGCCCAGGGTATACCACCAGTTGACTTCAGGCACCTTGCGGTCCATCACCACATTATAGATGGAGGTAAGGCCCAGACGTTCATCCAGCCATCGAAAGATAGAGTTTTCCATGCTTAGCCTTCCAGGAGGTGAATGTATAATGTCTCGTCTTCAAGTTTGATGTCCAGTTCGTCCAGCGGGCGCGGTGGCGGGCCGTGGATCACGTTTCCCTTGATGTCGAAGGAAGCGTCATGGCAGGGACAGATATAGGCATTTTCATCCTCTTTCCAGGATACGCGGCAGCTGAGGTGGGTGCAGACGTTGGAGAAGACCCTGACGTCATCTTCCTCCTCCCGCAACACATAAACTCCGTGGCTGTGGCTAGTCCTTTCCCAGCCATTTACCTGGGTGCGTACGAATGAAAACAAGGTCGGTTTTCCAACGGGGTACTTTTCTAAAGGACCCACAGGGACCCAATCCTCTTGTGTGGTTTTTTTCAAAGCAGGGGTAATGAAATAATTAATGAAAGGTAGACCGAGAACGGCACCCATGATCGTTCCCAGGAAGGAAAGCACCACTTTGACGAAACTGCGGCGGTCTAACTTTGATGGATCTGATCCTGCGCTCATCATTATCTCCTCATCACCGGGAATAGACAACAGGCCGGTATTGTGTTTTGGTGAAATCATTATAGATGAGAATGAGGCGGGGAGTTGATGATAACAAGAACTAACAAAGCGTGAACTTTGTCACTTTTCTCTCCCAGATCGAGAGTGACATAATTGATACATGGGAATGATGGATAAATTCCCGGGTTTCCATTATGATTAAAGACCAATAATCTGGATAAGTCCAAATCCAGGAGGAGGCGTCTATGGCGCTCAATAAGGGTGTCGGGTTTTTCGAGGGGCTGCGGTATAAAGGTGCGGGTCCCATGCTGGCCTGGATTTTACACCGCATCTCCGGATTAGGGATGGTCGTTTTTGTGTCCTTGCATGTGTTGGCCTCCTTCATGACCCAGCAGATGGGCAGCGATTTGGGGATCACGATCAACATTATTTACGAATCGCTGTATTTCCAGCTCTTTATCTACTTCTGTGTTATCTTTCATGCTGTAAATGGGCTGCGGATCGTGGTTCTGGATACTTGGCCCAAGTATATCCGCTATCAGCGGGAATCTACCTGGCTAGAATGGTTTATCATTCTGCCCATCTATGGGCTGACTGCGTTTATCATGATCCAACGAACGCTTGCGGGTTGAGGAGAGAGGAGGAATCTATGCGGTCCAAAAAAGTAGTTAAACCTGGCTGGAATCTGGAATATGTGATGTGGATCTTTACCCGCTTGTCTGGTGTTTCCATCGCGTTATTAGCAGCCATTGCCATGGCTGCTGCTTTGTTTATGGGCGCGCGCACACAGATGGATCTGGAAGCATTAATGCGTTGGACGTTTTTCCCGAATGTAAACCATGTCATTAACACGGAAGTCCCCAATGTGACCGAGGTGTGGGCCAATGGATTCTGGCAAATCATGCAGATTCTGATCGTGTTTTTTGGTGTGACCCACGGGTTCAACGGATTGCGTGTTGTTATAGAAGATTACATCAAGCCCGGATTCTGGCATGTCGTGATCCGCTCTGTGATATTTCTGGCCTGGGTGTTTATGATGCTGGTCGCAGTGTATGTTGTCTTCAGCTCCTAATAATGTTTAAGGGAGGAGAGTGTTCATGCATAACCATCAATATGAAGTTGTCGTTGTAGGAGCCGGGGGAGCAGGTCTGACAGCGGCCTTGTATGCATCAAAGTCCGCCAATACGGCAGTGATCAGTAAACTTTACCCCACCCGCTCTCACACTGGAACAGCCCAGGGTGGAATCGGGGCAGCTTTAGGTAACACCGAGGAAGACCATGCCGAGTGGCATGCCTTTGATACTGTCAAAGGCAGTGACTACCTCGGTGATCAGGAAGCGATTGAATTTATGGCCTCAGAAGCCATCCAGGCTGTTTATGAGTTGGAACATATGGGTCTCCCGTTCAGCCGGAATGAGGATGGCACCATTGCCCAGCGTCGTTTTGGGGGTCATACGAACAATGAAACCGGAAAGCCGGTGCAGCGCGCCTGTTATGCCGCGGACCGTACGGGACATATGATCTTACAAACCCTCTACCAGCAAAGCATAAAAAACAACGTGAAATTTTTTGATGAGTTTCACGTTATTGACCTTCTGGTGCAGGATGGGAAAGCTGTGGGCGTCGTTGCCCTGGAACTGGCTACTGGCGAATTACATATCTTTCATGCCAAATCTGTGATTTTCGCCACGGGTGGTCACGGACGGGTGTGGGAGATCACCTCCAACGCGTACTCTTACACGGGAGACGGAATTGCCATCACCCTGCGGCACGGTATTCCCGCAGAAGACATGGAATTTTTCCAGTTTCATCCCACGGGGATCTACCGTATGGGCATACTGATTACGGAAGGGGTTCGGGGGGAAGGTGGGGTACTGTTGAACGATGAAGGGGAGCGTTTCATGGAACGCTACGCTCCCACTGTCAAAGACCTGGCATCGCGTGATGTGATCAGCCGCGCCATGTATTTAGAGATGAAGGAAGGCCGGGGGATTGACGGCAAGCGCTACCTTAACCTGGATGTCAGGCCGGAAATTGTCAATAAATATGCTGAAGAGGACGGCCGCAAGGATATAGATGGAAACCCGTACCGCGTGACGGGAGAGGACATCCTGGAAAAACTGCCGGATATTATTGACTTCTGTGAGACGTATCTGGGGGTCAACCCGGTCACTGAGCCCATGCCGGTGCAGCCCACCGCCCATTACGCCATGGGCGGCATCCCCACCAACAAATTCGGCGAAGTTGTCATTGATGAAGAAAACACCGTCATGCCGGGGTTATATGCGGCAGGGGAGGTGGCTTGTGTCTCCGTTCACGGCGCAAACCGGCTGGGAACGAATGCGCTGTTGGATCTGGTTGTGTTTGGGAAATATTCCGGGATCAAAGCTGCAGAGTATGCCAATCAAGTCAGTTTTGAAACCCTGCCTGCCAACCCGGCGGAATTTACCCTGCAGCAGTTGAATGAGATCAAATCGGGTGGGGACGGCTCAGAGCGGATGTTCGACATCGCGAAAGAGATGAAAGAGGTCATGTTTGACCACGTGGGTGTTTTCCGGGTGGAAGAAGGCATGCAGCAGGCGGTGGAAAAAATCCGGGAGCTGAAAGAACGTTTCAAAAACATTGACATCGATGACAAGAGTGATGCCTTCAACATGAATTTGTTGGAAGCCTGGGAGCTGTCTAACTTATTGGATATGGCTGAAGTCACGGCGGTCTCAGCTCTGGAACGCAAGGAAAGCCGTGGGGCCCACTCCCGGGATGATTACAAAGAACGCGATGACGATCAGTGGTTGAAGCACACCCTGGCCTGGTTGGAACATGACGGCGTGAGGCTGGGTTACAAACCGGTTAATATTACGAATTATAAGCCGAAAGAGCGATCGTACTAGCCAAGAGAGGGAATCATGGAAATCACGTTAAAGATCTTTCGATATAACCCAGAGGACGACAAAAAAGGATATTTTGACACCTTTACCCTCGAGGCTGAACCCACCGATCGCATACTGGACCTTTTAGAACGCATCAAGGGTACCATGGACGGCACTCTGGCATACCGCCGCTCTTGTGCTCACGGTGTGTGCGGCTCCGATGCCATACGCATCAATGGCGTGAACCGGTTGGCATGCAAGGTGTTGGTGCAGGATCTGAAAAAGAAAAAGGTCACTATCGAACCTATCTTGGGTCTGGCCATCGAAAAAGACCTCATCGTGGACATGGAACCGTTCTTTGATCACTACCGCAGCGTGCTTCCTTATTTTGTGAACGATGATCCTCCTCCCAGCAAGGAGCGTTTGCAAAGCCCTGAAGATCGGGCACGCTTTGATGACACCACAAAATGCATCCTGTGCGCGGCATGCACCACCTCCTGTCCTTCCTTCTGGGTCAATGAAGCGTATGTGGGACCGGCGGCCATCGTCACCGCTCATCGTTTTATTTATGACAGCCGGGACCAGGCCGCGGAAGAACGCCTGGAAATACTCAATGACCAGTTCGGTGTTTACCGCTGTCATACGATTTTCAACTGCACAGATGCCTGTCCGCGTGACATCGAAGTTACCCAGGCCATCGGGGAAGTTAAAAAATCAATCGCAACCGGAAAGGTTGAATAAGGTAAACGAAAGTATAAAAAAAGACTCCCGGGGTTTCTAAACGCCGGGAGTCTTTGATTTAATGGTTCCGTTTTTACGGCTTCTGGGTGATGTAAAACTCGAGCTGGTTGATGCGCACCTGCTGGTTGCTTATGATTTGTTTAACGACATCGCCTATAGATATGATGCCAATCATCGTGCCCTCTTCCATCACAGGAAGGTGACGGATGTGGTTTTCCGTCATGAGGGACAGGCATTCCCGGGCTGTATGGGTGGGATTTACTCCCAGGACATCCTCTGTCATGATTTCTTTGACTTCGACCTCCTTGGGAGATTTCCCGTGCAGGGTAATTTTCCGGGCATAATCCCTTTCAGAGAAGATGCCTACCAGGGTATCGTCCTGGACGACGGGCATGGCACCTATATTTTTGTCTGCCATTTTTTCCAGAGCCTGATAAACGGTAGCCCCGGGTTCGATCGTCCATAAAGCATCGATCTCTTTCCCTTTTAGAATTTCCCTTACAGTCGCTTCCATGGCTGTTCTCCTTTGAAACCATTAAGATCGCATTTTATGTTCCCGCCTGTGGGCTTTAGTGTATCATATCTCAGGGAAATGGCAGGACGGTGAAAGCTATTTCCGGTAGCGTTTGGTAAACTCACGACCGAAGGGAAAGAGAGCCAGCGGGATGAGCTTGAGATGCTGTTTTCCAAAGGGGATTCCGATGATGGTGACCATCAGAATCAGGCCGTTGACCAGGTGGGCGACGGCGATTTCCCACCCGAAGAGTACCAGCCAGATCAAATTGAAAATGGTGTTTGCCGGGCTGTGGCCCCGCGGTTTGAGAACGATCTCTTCTCCAAAGGGGGTCAGGGTGGCCACCCCAATTTTGTAAGCCTGGATGCCAAATGGGATACCAACAATGGTCAGGCACAGGACGGTGCCGCCGATAAAATATCCCAGCCCGGCTAAAAATCCGCCGAAAATAAACCAGATCACGTTCCCGATAAAGTTCATTTTATCTCCTCCTTTCTGTATGGGTTCTATTAACAGTATACGGGATAGGTCCTGCTTTTGTTGCGCTGATTTGATAAAAAGAACGCAAATATCTATATGATGTTAAAAAAGAGAAAACTGGTCTTGTAAAGCGAGTTTGAGATCCTTATAAACCATCGCTCCGGTATTTTTTAAAGATGCCACTTTTTGAGGATCGGTAGCGATTCCTACTGCGGTTATGTCTACCGGGATGGCGTTCTGCTCCAGCACTCGTCCGGCGGCAAACACGCTTTCAATACCGGCCGCGGTGTCTTCGTAGATATAGATCTCACTCCCTGTGAACGGATCCCACATGGCTTCCCCTTCTTTTTCGGAGGCCAGAGAAGCAGCTGCCTGCAGGGCCTTGACGGTGGGCACACCCGCAGCGGCCAGCAGAGCTGAGAGGGCGTGAACAGGCCCCGGTTTCCGAAAGCGGTGTACCGGTTGGTCCCGTTGTGTGGCGATCCATAACATCTCCCCGTATCCGATGAGGGGCAGTTCATGCAGACCAACCAGCTTGGCACCGATCTCAGCCTCGGGTGTCCCAAATAGATCCCCCGGAGGGATAGAAGGGCGGTTGGTGAGGATGCACCCGGCCCGGCCGCCGGATTTGAGCCAGGCCAGGCAGGCGGTTGTCTCTTCCCTGGTCAGATACGGTTGATCGAACTCAACCAGAAATCCGGGCAGGTCCATCTGGGGGGCATCAGGGTAAGTCTTGCGGTAGGTGTCACTGCCCAGTACCAGCTCCTGGAAGATACGGTAAGTGATCGAAGCCGGATTGTGGGCTTTCTCCATGAGTTCCAGGATTTGTTTTTGATGTTGGCCGGCGAGTGCTTTTGTTAATATGTCTTTTGCAGCTTCCAGCGGGGACGCGGGAGTCGCAGGGTGGGATCGCAGCCTGTTGAGAAGTCCCACCCAATCAGGATCGGGGAGGGAGGGGTGGGTTCCCTCTTCGTTGTGAAGAGCTGTGGGCACGGGGTGATGGGGATCCATTTCCCAGCACAGCCTCATCATCCATGCCAGGCAAATGGCAGATGAGTCCCATTCGCTGGTGACACCGCACGCTTCTAAGGCGTATATATCCTCTTGGCTCAGGGCCGGATTTTCAAATCCCAAGTTTTTCCCCAGCAGTTCCACGGTCCTTTGCAGAGCCCGGTGATATCCGCGGGGCAGCAGCAGCACGCCGTCCATATCGAAAAGCAAAATGGTATCCATTACGAACCCTGCTTGAGGTGGCGCTGCCGCAATTCTCTCTGCACCTCATCAAAGGAGATATCCTGGTAAGCCAGCAGCACCAGGGTGTGATACAGCAAGTCTGCCGTTTCTTCAATCACGCGTTGTTTTCCCTGTCCGGTGGCGGCCAGGATGACCTCCATCGTCTCCTCGCCCACCTTTTTGAGGATGGAGTCCTGTCCTTCTTGCAATAGCTGTGCAGTATAGGAGCCCCGGGGTTGGTTTCGTTTTCTGTCCAGAATAATGTCGAATAATTCGTTGATCATGAGGGGTGTCCTTCCTCTGTAGGTGGGATGGTTTCTTCCTTCAGCTGGCGGTAAAAACAAGAGGTGGCCCCGGTGTGGCAGGCAGGCCCGCTGGGTTTGACCTGCAGCAGCAAAGTATCCGCATCGCAATCCAACCGGATTTCCTGGACATGCATCACATTGCCCGAGGTGGCGCCCTTGTGCCACAGTTCCTGACGGCTCCGGCTCCAAAAATAAGCCTGGTTCGTTTCTTGTGTGTGCTGCAGGGCTTCCTCATTCATCCAGGCCACCATTAAGACCTGCTTCGATTCAATATCCTGAACCACGGCCGGAATCAACCCTCGGTGATCATACTTCAACTGTAAATCTGTCATAACGAACTCCTTAGTGCCGAAAATGTCGGTTGCCGGTGAAGATCATCGCCATCCCTTGTTGATTGGCTTCTGCAATAACTTCTGTGTCGCGAATCGATCCGCCGGGCTGGATCACAGCGGTTACCCCTAATTCAGCAGCCAGGCGGATTCCGTCCGGAAAGGGAAAAAAGGCGTCACTTGCCAGGACGGATCCCTGGGCCCGATCCCCTGCGCGGTACCCAGCCATGCGCACGCAATCCACCCGGTTGGGCTGTCCGCCGCTGATTCCCACCGTATATCGTTCCTGCCTATGGGCTTTTGCCAGCAAGACGGCATTGGACTTGACGTCCATCACCGCCTTCCAGGCAAATTGCAGAGCCGTTTTCTCCTGATCTGTGGGGTCCCGTTCTGAGACGATTTTCCAGCCAGAACTCACGCCCGGGTCCCCCCGATCAGGTGTCTGTTTCAAGAAGCCACCGGGGATGGAGCGGTATTCTGGGTCTGGAAAGGGTTGATCCTGCGAAGATTGAAGCAGGCGCAAACTCTCATTTTGGGACAGGCGCTGCAAAGCTTGCGGTGCAAAGTCCGGTGCCATGATACATTCCACGAACAGATCCCCTACCGCTTCCACAAAAGGTATGTGGATGGGGCGGTTGCTGGCGATCACGCTGCCAAAGGCTGAAGTAGGGTCGCTGGCCAGAGCCCGCGTGAACGCCTGGTGGACTTCCCGGGCCACCGCCACCCCGCACGGGCTGGTGTGTTTGATGATGGCGACAGCCGGCTGCTGGAAGCGATGTACGGTTCGCCAGGCGCCTTCCAGATCGAGCAGATTGTTGTAAGACAGCGGCTTACCGTGCAGGAGTGTGCTGTTGAAGGGGGCTCCTCCCGGTTTGCGGGCCAAAAAAGCTGCCTCCTGATGGGGGTTTTCCCCATAGCGCAGCGTCTGACCCGGATAAAGTGTGATGGCTGCAGCTTCTTGAACCTGGCTTAGGTCACGAAAGTATCTGGCAATGGCCTCATCGTAGGCTGTGGTGGTCATGAAGGCTTTACGAGCCATCCTGAGGCGGAATTCTTCATTGTCCAGTACCTGCAGCGAGCGGGGATAGTCCTCTGGATCTGAAAGGACGGTAACGCGCCGGTAGTTCTTTGCAGCGGCCCGCAATAGTGCCACGCCCCCGATGTCGATGTGTTCCAGCACCTGCTCATGGCTGGCATCCTTTTTTTCAGCTGTTTCCTGGAAAGGGTACAGGTTGACCACAACCAGATCAATGTTCTTCCATCCCTGCTGTGCAAGCTTCTCCCGGGCGGATGCGGTATCCGGAGCGAGGATTCCGGCATGGATGGCGGGGTGAAGGGTTTTTACCCGGCCTTCAAACAAAGGCGGCTGCCCGGTGAAATCTTGCACGGATTTGACGTTGATTCCAGCCTCTTCCAGGGCCCGGGCGGTCCCACCGCTGGCAATCAGCCCCCAGGCATCTTCCTGCAAAAGGCGGGCAAGCGAGATCAATCCCCGCTTATCCCATACCGACAACAAAGCGGTCTTCGTCATGCAATTTCCTCCCTGTTTTCGCGGGTGATATCGATCCCCACCGGCCGGATGGGGATGCCCTGTTCCATCAGGTGTCGTTTGACCTCACCGATCGTCAGCACATCATCATGAAACAGGGAGGCAGCCAGGGCGGCATCTGCCCCTCCTGCAGTGACAGCCTGGGCAAAATGTTCTTTGGTTCCTGCCCCGCCGCTGGCGATCACCGGCACATCGACTACCCCGGTCACAGCGCGGATCAAATCCAGGTCGTACCCGTCCAGGGTTCCGTCACGGTCCATGCTGGTGAGGAGTATTTCACCTGCGCCTGCGTCCACGCCGCGCTGGGCCCAGTCCACGGCGTCCAGGCCTGTGGCCCGCCGTCCACCGTGGATGTAGACCTCCCAGGAGTGATCTTCACGCCGTTTGGCGTCAATGGCCAGCACCACACACTGGCTGCCAAATCGGCGGGCTCCTTCACTGAGAACATCCGGATTCTTGACGGCTGCGGAATTGATGCTGATCTTATCCGCGCCGGCCCGCAGGATGGCTCGCATGTCCCCGGCGCTGCGGATCCCGCCGCCCACTGTAAGGGGCAAAAAAACCTGGTCTGCCACCTGGCGCACGATCCCGGCCACAGTATCCCGTTTTTCATGGCTGGCGGTGATATCCAGAAACACAAGTTCATCCGCGCCCATCCGGTCGTAAATCCGGGCTTGTTCGACCGGGTCGCCGGCATCACGGATGTTTACGAAATTGACGCCTTTCACCACCCGTCCCCGGTCTACATCTAAACAGGGGATGATGCGTTTGGCCAGCATTTATTGTCCTCCTTGAAATCGTTCCAGGGCCTGGGTCAGGTCGATGTGGCCTTCATACAGGGCCCGCCCGATGATCACGCCCTGCAGCCCGGCTTCCCGGGCGGATTGAATATCTTCCAGATTAGAAACGCCGCCTGCAGCGATGACATCCAGCCCGGTGTTTTTCTGAAAAATGAGGGCAGCACTGACATTTAATCCGCGGTTCATGCCATCCCGGGTGATGTCAGTGTAAACAGCTCTTATCAAGCCCTTTTTGCGCAGCTGTTTCCCGAAGGCAATGGGAAGTAATGCTGTGCCTTCCGTCCAGCCCCGGACCTGAACGACGCCGTCCCGGGCGTCGATGCCGGCCACTATGTGTTTTTCCCCGAAGGATTGAACAGCCTTCTGAACGATATCTGGGTTCCGGACTGCAGCTGTGCCCAGGATGGTCCGGCTGACGCCCAGAGACAGCAAGTGTTGAATGTCATCCAGGCTCCGGATTCCGCCTCCGAACTGAACCCGGGCATCAGCGGAACGCGCTGCATCCAGGATTTCCTCCAGCGCCTGTTGATTGGGAGTGTCCTGTTCTTCAAATGCTCCGTCCAGGTTGACAACATGCAGCCAGTGGGCCCCTTCTTCCAGCCAGCGGCGGGCGACCTTTCCGGGTTGGCGGTCATACATGGTTTCCCGGTCCGGGTCTCCCTGCTTTAATCGCACAACCTGGCCGCGGCGGAGGTCGATTGCTGGATATATTGTGAACTCAGTCATCATATGAACTACCTCAATTTTCTATATTTACAGTCGGACAAAATTACTTAGCAGTTGCAGGCCGATGTGCTGGCTCTTTTCGGGATGAAATTGCACTCCGTAAATCTGCCCGCGCTGAACGATGGAGGCGTAGGGGTCACCATATGTTGTGGTTGCCAGCACAATGTCTTCCTGTTCAGCGGCACAGTAATAGGTGTGGTTGAAATAGGCATAACTTTCCGGAGGAATATCTGTCAATAAGTCGTCTTTACGTGTGGCGTGAATCTGGTTCCACCCTGTATGGGGCACCGTCAAACCATGTTCGGGAAAGCGGACCACCCGCCCCGGAAGCAATCCTAACCCGGGATGCTCACCATGTTCCTCGCTGACCTCGAACAGCATTTGCATCCCGACACATATTCCCAGCAGTGGTACATCATTCTGCACGGCCTCGAGAAGGGGGGTTTTCAGGTCCCGGGCTTTCAGACCCTGCATGGCATCCGCGAACGCGCCCACGCCGGGCAGGACCAGCTTTTCTACCTTTTGGATGTGAGCCGGATCGTCCGTGAGTACAACATCCGCTCCGACGGTGGTGAGGGCTTTTTGTACGGAACGGAGATTGCCAACCCCGTGATCAATAAGAGCCATTCTCATCCTGTCCTCCTACAATGAGCCTTTTGTGCTGGGCACCGTGCCGCCGCGCCGTTTGTCGATCCGGCAGGCTTCATCCAGAGCCCGCCCCAGCGCTTTAAACAAGGCTTCCGCTTTGTGATGGTCATCCCTGCCGTACAACACCCGGGCGTGCAGGTTGCAGCGCGCGGTTACGGCGAAGGATTCCAGGACATGGGGGAAGAGGGTGGTGGCAATACCGCCCACGCGGGGAGACTGCCATTCCACCTGGATGACACTGTACGGTCGGCCGGAAAAATCCAGGGCGATATGAGCCAGGGTTTCGTCCATGGGGACAAAGCTGTCACCCATGCGGGTGATGCCTTTTCGATCTCCAAGGGCCTGGTCAAAGGCCTGACCCAGCGCCAGGGCACAGTCCTCGACAGTGTGATGTTCATCAACCTCCAGATCCCCCCGGGCAGTGAGCTGCAGGTCAAACAGGCCGTGCAGGGCGACGTGGGACAGCATGTGATCGAAAAAACCCAGCCCGGTATCAATCTGGGCCTTCCCGGAGCCATCCAGGTTGAGATGGAGATCAATTTCAGTTTCCTGTGTTGTGCGTTTGATGTTTGCTTTTCGCATCGTTACCTCGCTTGAAAGGGGGTGGGTTACAGGTCGTTCAGGGCCCGGAGTAAAGCAGCGGTGTCTGACGGGGTGCCGACGCTGATCCGGATGTGGTCATCCAGGGCCGGTTTATCAAAATAGCGGATTAAGATTCCCTGCTGTGCCAGTCGTTCTTTGACCTGGCCTGCGTCTTTGTTGTCCACGCGGCACAGGACAAAATTGGCCTGGGATGGATAAGGCTCCAGCCAGCTGATTCCGGAAAGCTCTTCGTATAGCCTTTTGCGCTCGTCACGGATGGCCCGGGTTTGGGCCTCCAGCTCAGAGTGGTGAGCCAGCGTGGCGCGGGCTGCTGCCGCTCCAGCGGCGTTGACATTATAGGGCTGTTTGATCTTCCAGATGGCGGGTGTGATCCACCCGGGAAACACGCCATATCCCACGCGCAGGCCGGCTAATCCACCCCACTTGCTGAAGGTGCGCAGCACAATCAGGTTATCATGCTGCCTGGTGTAGTCCATCAGGCTGGATCCGCGGGGGGCAAAATCAATATAGGCCTCATCGACCACCAGGAGCAGTGGGAGATCAAGCAGGCGCTCCAGCGAGGAGGGGGGGAGGACACCGCCATCGGGATTATTGGGGGATGCCACAAAGAGTACTTTGGGTGAATATTCACGGACGGCCTTTTCTACTTCTGGCATGTCGAAAGAAAAATCATCCTGGCGCGGGACAGACAGGACCCGGCCGGCGTTGACATCCGTGTCAAAGGCATACATACTGAAAGTAGGAGGACAATTCAAGATCAGGTCCCCGGGGTTGAGGATGACGCGTAAGATGAGATCGATGAGCTCATCCGCCCCGGCTCCGGCCAGAATGCGATCCACGGGCAGATCATGGACTTCAGCGATGTCACGCCGCAAATAGCGTGCTTCAGGATCGGGATAGATGTGAATGTTTTCCAGATCCTTCAACGTCTCTTTGACTGCTGGCAGAGGTCCGTAGGGGTTTTCATTGGCATCTAACTTGATGAGGTCCTCTTCCGGAATCCCGAGCTGTTCCGAGAGCACATCGAAAGGATGGATGGGTTGATAAGGGGGCATGTCCTGGATGTGGCCCCGCAGCAGGGTATGAGGCTGAAAAGAAGTCATGAGTCACTCCGGAAATCAGCGCTGGCCGCGTGAGCTGTAAGGGATTCTACCCGGGCAATTTGAGAAGCCAGCGGGCTCAGTTGGCGGGCGGTGTCTTGATCGAGGCCGATCAGGCTGCTTATTTTCACAAAATCCATCACGTTCAAAGGAGAAGCAAAGCGGGCGGTTCCCCCCGTAGGCATGATGTGGCTGGGACCTGCGACATAGTCTCCCAGGACTTCGAAAGAGTGGTCACCCAGGAAAAATCCGCCAGCGTTGTTGATCTTATCCGCCAGTGCAGCAGGGTCTTTGACAGCCAGGCACAGGTGCTCCGCGGCGTACTCATCCGCCAATTCAGCAGCGGTGTCCAGATCGGGAGTGATGACCGCACCCCCCTTATCTTCCAGCGACTGGTTGATGATGTCTGCTCTGGTGAGGGTTTCCAGCTGGTGAGCCACCGCGCGCTGCACGGCTTGTGCCAGGTCCCGGGATGGGGTGAGGAGGATGGCGCTGGCCAGAACATCATGCTCGGCCTGGGCCAACAGGTCGCTGGCGACCCACTCAGGGTCCGCGCTCTCGTCAGCAATGACCATGGTCTCCGTGGGGCCGGCCAATCCGTCTAACCCCACAATGCCGTACACCTGCTGTTTGGCGATGGTCACGAACAGGTTTCCAGCGCCTACTATTTTATCCACCCGGGGGACGCTTTCCGTGCCAAACGCCATAGCGGCAATGGCTTGCGCTCCTCCGATTTGATAGACTTCGTCAATATCGCACAGGAAAGCGGAAGCCAGAATGCTGGGGTCAGGATCCGGGGGGGTGGTGACAATAATCCGCTCCACCCCTGCTGCCTGGGCCGGGATGACGGACATCAGCAGAGAAGAGGGTAGGGGGGCGGTCCCACCCGGTACATAGACGCCCGCCCGCTCTACCGCGGTCACCCGCTGGCCGAGGATGCCGCCCATGTCGGAGGTGGTCCAGTCCGGCAGCGGCTGACGGCGGTGAAAATCGCGGATGCGGTCCGCGGCTGTCTCCAGGGCATCTTTTAATTCTGGTGATAAATCCTGATAGGCTTTCTGCAGTTCCTCCGCCGGGGTGAGGAAGGTCTCCATGTCGGTGTTATCCAGGGTGAGGGACCACTTACGGAGCGCTTTGTCTCCCTCCTCGCGCACTGAGTTCATAATTTGGGTCACGGCTTGATAGGGGGTTACGCCCGGACCGAAAATTTCCTCTACCCCCAGCCTGACCATTTCCGGCACTTCCTGGGTGTTAAGGGGTTGGCGGCGAAGGATCGACTTTTGTGCTTTTTCAATGTCATATATCTTGAACATGGAACGACTCCTGAAAAGGTTATTGGTGAGCGCTGTCGAGGGCGTCAAGCATGGCTTTATAGGCGTCAGGTTCCTCTTCGAAGATATATTTCACCGAGGTCACCACCACGCCGCTTCCGCCGATTTCTCGCAATTCACTGATGGCCTGAGCGAGTTGGTCCTTACGGACCACGATATGGGCCGCAAACCAGTCTCCATCTTTGTCTGTCATCACGGGGGATATCGTCGGCCCCTGCAGCCCGCCGATCACTTTCTGGGTCTTCATTTTATCAGCGATGGCCCGGGGAGATTCCCCGCGCATGTTGGCAAACACGGCAACGTTGTTTTTGGCCCGCAGATGGGCGACGATGAACTCCAGTAGCTGCCGGGCGACATCCAGGGCCTCCGGTCTGTTTTGCAGTGAGGGCCGGTGGGCTACCAGACAGGCTTGGGAGGAGAGGATTTCACCATCCTGCAGGGCTTTGAGATGATTGGCGCGCATGGTGGTACCCGTGGAGACCAGGTCCACAATCAGATCGGTATGGCCGATGACGGGAGCAATTTCCAGCGTGCCTTCTGCCGAGATGTAATCCACGCCTTCCAGGCCGAACTCCTGGAAAAAAGACTCCGTCAGGCGGGGGAATTTTGTGGCTACTCTGAGATTTTCTTCTTCCCGCTCCTGAAGGATTTCCAGGTCATCCATGTGGTTGATATCCGTCCAGGCTTCAGGGACGATCACGTTCAGCGTGCACTGCCCGTAGCCCAGTTCCCGGTGCAAAGGAAGAATGTTTTTACCTACGCCGCCCTGCTCGCATACCATATCCCACCCGGTGATGCCAAAATCAACCGTGCCGTCATGCACGCTGACGGCGATATCACCTGCCCGCTGAAAAAGGACGGTCACACGCGGCAGGCTGGGAATGGATGCCTGAAATTGGCGGGGATTGGGTTTATAGACCCGGAGACCGGCTTTGGCCAGTAAATCAAGGGTATCATCCGCCAGCCGCCCCTTGCTGGGCAAGGCCAGCCGGATGTCATTACGATTGCTCATGGAACTTCCTCCTGTGTTTTCCCATTAAAAACAAAAAAGCGCCCTCCTCGCGGAGGACGCTGTGGATAATCTCGTTTGGTTGCAAGTACCCTACTTAAGCACGTCCTGACCGGTCGGAGCCGCCGGCAAAGTGTGATGATGGTGATGGTGTAAGGACGTGTAGCTGTTCATATCTGCGGCGATTGTAGCATGGCCTCCCGTGGCTGTAAAGAGGGTTTCTTAAATATCTGATGAGAGGGTCAATTGGAGTACCGCGCCCGATCGAAATCTTGAGCTGGCGGGTCATTTGTTGAAGATATTCCTGATATGACAGGTTCCCTCGGGGCGCGGATCGATACCACCCAGGCCCAGAGGAAAAATCCGGCTCCCAGCAGCGTCTGGATGAAGGAAAGTATCTCGTATAAACCCCGAAGGGCGGCAAGCGGGGGATGGTAGATCCCGGCTAACCCGTAAATTAAGCAGGCGCCCGCTGGTAGGGTCAGCAGGGGTAGGGTCTGGTGCCAGCTGACTCTGCCTTTCAAGGCTGTCAGCAGGCTGGTCCGGCCCGGATTGCGTCTGCGGCTGATTTCCAGGGGAATCAGGACCAGGATGACCAGGGCCAGCAGCTTAAAGATTGCCAGGGGCAGGATCACAAAAACCTGGCTGATAAAGACCAGCAGGGTCAGGACCGCTAAAATCCCGAGCTCCCAGCTGTTGAGCTGGAATGAGCTCGCCCAGAAACCCACTCCGAGCAGCCAGTGAGCGGCCATCAGCATCCCGGTGAAGACCAGGGTGTAAACCAGGAAATCAGGGAATGGCCACGCTCCGGGGACCCACTGCTCCCCCTCTGCAAGCAGCCCTTGGAATTCCTGGACCGCTTCGGGAAGCCGGTAAGGCAGGGCCCACAATCCCCAGAATACTCCCAGGGCCAATCCGCCTCCCAGCAGGGTTTTCCAGCGCGATTCGATCAGGCAGGTCCGGATCCAGTAAATGCCGATCACCACACTCAATAAGCCGTGCCAGCCGATAAAATAGGCCGGCATCACGGGATCCAGCAGGCCGGCTTCATAAATGACGGTTGTCAGCACCCCTTCCACGAGGAAACCGTATAGGGATCCAATCAGCACCACACCAGGTAAGGAAGCGACGCGAAAGAGGTCAATCAACCAGAGTGAAAAGGCTACGGGAAGGGCGTAAAAGAAGATCAGCTCCAGGATCGGGTATCCGCCGATGTACCAAAATATTTTTTCGGAAAAGAACACGATCACAGCTGTGCAGAGCAGCAGGAAGACGAAGTGCCGGAGGCTTTTAGGAAGATGATTGATTTTCATATAGGTTATCTCCGCCTGTAGTGTCTAATGTTTGATGTCAAAAGAGAACCCTTCCCGGGATTCACCAGCCCCGGGCAGCTGCTTCCTGGAGGAAGGCTTCATAGCCAGGTTTGTCCTCCCCGTCCCCGGGATAGGTGCGCAGCCCCAGGGTGCGTAAAAATTCCCCGAAGGCCCGGCTGGAGAGGCCGTAATACTGTGTTAGCTTCTTCACGGAGGATCCGGGTAAATCCGAAAGCCAGGAGTAGGAGAGCAAGGTGATTTGCTCTGCGTGGTCGTCCCAGGCTGAGAACATGTGCCGGATGAATTCGGCCTGCTTTTGGGGGCTGCTCTCGTTGGCTTCTGCAGTCGGGTACCCGATTTCCGTGATGTGAATTTCCCGCTCTGGATAGGCTTCGACCAGACGCTGAAAATCCGATTGGATCACTGCCGGTTTCCTGACGGAGAAATCCCCCTGCAGCGGGTAGTACGTGGTCATGATCACGTCGCTGGATCGATTGAGCGATCGGGCGAATTCGGCGGAGGGTCCAAGCAGCCCTTCGAACTGGACCTTGGTGCCGACCGGAACCCCGGGCCACAAGGAGCGGGCGTGGTCCGCCCCGGCGGCGTAAAAGGTCTGATATGCCCCCCAGGCGTCGGGATCTGCGCCCAGCACGCCGTCAATCTCGTTGCCAATGGCCAGCGATGTCAGCTCCAGGGCGGGGATCTGCGTGGCGATATAATCCAGCAGATCCTGAAAACGCTCAATCACCTGGGGGTGATCGAGGGGCTTCCCCTGCAGATCCCGCGGCAGGCGGATTTCCGTGGTATCCAGCACCGCGATCACCAGCGACAGGCGCAGTCCCTGGGCCGGGTAGTAGTCATTGGCGATAGCCAGCCAGTTGGGCTTAGGCTCATACACCCCGGGTGCGGGTTCCAGTTCATCCCAGAACACAGAAAGGCGGGTGGATTCTACCCCCAGCTGGCGGGCGTGTTCGACGGCCTGATCGTAATCGCCGTTCTGGGAGGGGTTGACATCCAGCTCCAGGGTCCTCTCACCCTTGGAAAGGGCCTCTTGCCTGATTACGGTATCCTGTTCGGGTGAGATGGTAGCGCTTACCTCCTCCCCGGATCCACCGCAGGCCAGGACAGACAGCAGCAGGGCGGAGAGAAATAGGAAATATCGAGGTGTCTTAGGCAAAGGTTTCCTTTTTCGAAGCGGAAGGTTTTTGAATGGTGAGCCGGACGGCTTTGGCAAACATGATCAGGCTGAAGAGGATGCCCCCGAACCAGAAAATCAGAGCCATAGGTTCGGCGACGGGAGCCAGAAGCAGTTTCCCGCTGACCGCTGCCACAGGGAAGATCCCGGCCAATACCAGCCAGAATCGATCCGGTAAATTCTCCGGAACAGGAGTCCGGGGCACATTTCGCAGTTTTGATCCTGGTTTCAGACTCTGCCAGAGCAGGAAGAAGGAAAGAGCATACAGCAGCCAGATCAGGCCCTGTCCGATCAACCCGGGGATGGCTTCCGGGCGCATCACGGCGCCCATGATCAGGTAGAGCAGGGCGGTGGGGATGAGCAGTTGACGAAACTCCTTTTTACCCGGCAGCAGCTCACCCATGGTGTAGGATTGTTCCCGGGTGGCCCGGAGCCAGACTAGGACCAGGCCGATCAAGACCGCGGTGGTGGAAAGGCCGGAGAGCAGCGACTGGTTGACGGAGGGTGAATTGATGCTCTGGAAGAACCCGCCGAAGATCACCAGGCCGACCAGTCCCCGGCGGCTGTTAAGCAGCCGGCCCACGGCGCCGGGAAGGCTCTGGCTGAGCGCCCAGGAGCGGGTGAGCAGCTTTTCCGCGATCAGCAGGGGAATGATGAAGGAGAACCAGGCATGCCACCAGAGCACCAGCACCAGGGTTTCAATGGGGGCCACGCCGCCGATGAGCAGGGCTTCCTCCCAGGTGGGCGCCCAGAGAATTTTGGTCAGGTAAGCTTCGTACAGTCCAAAGAGCATCCCGGCGAAGATCAGGCTGGGAAAGCGCGGCCGCGGCGTCCGGTAAACCAGATGGGCGAGGACCAGGATGTGCAGGCCGTAAAGCGGGACCACCACCAGCAGGCCCCAGGCATGGAAGAAAGGGAACATGTCAGCACCGGAAAAGACCTCGGCAAAGAAGGTGGAGAAAGCGGCCAGGATCAGCCAGAAAAGGGCTTTATGCTTCCAGGGAATGGGATGTGTCTCTTGCATTGGGGTACCTTGACGTTCTCCTCCCTGGGGTTGGCTGGATCCATTACAGGGAGAAAGTAAAATGGTTGGCTTGTGTTCTATGTAGTACTACCTGAATATGTGGAAAAAGTTGCACTCAGGGATAAAAATGTCCCTGGAATAAAAAACCCAGCCTTGTAATCCAAGGCTGGGGGTAGAGTGGAGGTGCGGAAATACGGGTTATTCTTCGGATTCCGAACCTTGTTTGGGTGGGAAGAAGGAAAGGATAGCAGCGCCGAAGCCTCGGAAGGTGAGATAGGGAAAAAGTAGGAACCAACCAATGACCGGGGTCAGGCTGGCCAATATGACCACTGTGCTTCCCCAGATGAGTTGGAGAGGGGCATTTTTTGCAGGGAGCAGGCGGGTGCCTACCAGCTGGGCTAAAGCGCCTAATCCCATAATCAACCCCACCAGGAACACGCCGCTGATAGCAAAGGAGAGGATGAAGAACGGGCTGAATGTATCACCGACAGCCAGGGATCCAAGGGTAAGTGCCGAGGCGAATAATGTGTTGACCAGGCCCAACCAAAATGAGCGTCTGGGTTGCGTCTGGACTGTGATTTGAATCCGTTCCATGCGTTGGGGAAAAAGCAGGCGCATGGTCAAAAAGAGGGCTAATATTGTCACTGCAGAAAACAGAATGAGGAGTAAAAGGGCAAGTGTTTCCATGGTGTATCTCCCGTTTTTAAGGTAGGATTTTACAGGTTGAGCTCTCTTCGGAGGAGCAGGGTATTTCCGAGGATACCCAGCAGGGCAGCGGTCAGAAATACAGCCCAGAGGGGTTTGAAATGGTAGGCTGGAGCTGAAAGATGGGAATATACGCTTATCATTTGGTCAAATAAGGCTTGTAAACCCTGCAGCTGCGCCTGGATGTCAGCTGCCATGCCCAGCAGGTTGGCTTGGAGAATCACAACCCAGTTTATGAGAGAGATTTTCATCCCTTGAAAGAGGGGGAGGGCGAGGAGGATGGGAAGGGATAAGGCCAGCAGGACGACGGCTGCAGCAGCCTGGGCTGCGGTAATCCAGGGCAGGGCTGAGAAAACATCTTTCTCCGCTCTCAGCGATCGCAGGACTTGTGGGGCGAGGTCAACGCCCAGGGGAAGGTCAGGCAGTTCCTTTAACGTCATAAACGTGGATTGGAGTTCCTGCAGCCGCTCCTGACAGCTGTTGCACGATTCAAGGTGCTTCTTCACAGTCGTGTGCTCCATGGCTGTAAGTTCTCCGTCTAAATGGGCGTGGAGCATGTTTTCTTGGAGGTGATCGTCTTTCAGATGTGATCCTTTAATGTTATTTGCCTTCATATTTCCTCAGCAGTTCTGATAATTTGTTCCGGGCGCGGTACAGATGACTGCGCACGGTGTTGAGGGGGATCTCGAGCTCATCCGCTATTTCCTGGTAAGAAAGGTCCTGAAAGTGACGCAGCTCGATGGCCACCCGGTGGTGTGGGGGCAGCTGCCACAGGGCCTGATAAATCTTTTCCTGGCGCTCATTCTTGATCAGCCACGCCTCGGGTGTCTTTCCTCCCCCGCTTTTGGGGATGTCGTGTTCGTCCAGCAAAGGCATACTGGGCGGTTGGGATTGGTTCAAATGGTTGTAGCATAAGTTGGCTGCTACCGTCCGGACCCAGGGGCCAAAAGGACGCTCCATGTCGAAGCTGTCCAGGTGGTGATAAGCGCGGAGAAAGGTGTCCTGGGTGAGGTCCTCGGCATCACGGCGGTTCCCCAGGATACGGAAGCACACGCTGAAAACCGAGGATTGATATTCTCGAACCAGGTCGCCGTAAGCCTCAAGGTCACCCTGCAGCGTGTCCTGTATGTGGTCGCGATCTGATGATTCGGCCATGTCTGTATTGTATTACAGGAAGAGGGGTGAAAAAGTTGCACCTGCGGGGGTGATTATGCATTCCTTGTCCCCCTGTTGGGAGGGTGCTATAATTTTGATGAATTCCGTTTTTGCCCCGGTGGCTCAATCTGGATAGAGCAAGGCTCTCCTAAAGCCTAGGTTGTGGGTTCGAATCCCGCCCGGGGCACTTATATTTGTCCCCTGATCAATCAGGGGGTTTATGTTTGGAATCCCCAGCCGTGTTAGGCTAATCCCATGTTTAGATCTATAAACTGGAAGACATTTCCACGAGACTTTTTGATCACCCAGGCCGGTTTCGCTATCTTCGGCGTGGCCATTGCCCTCATCATTCAGGCCGATCTGGGCACCGGGGCCTGGGCAGTCTTGATCGTGGCCCTGGCAGAACGGGTGGGGACATCTCCGGGGATGATGGTAATCCTGACCGGGTTGATTGCTCTGGCAGGTGCCATGCTCCTGGGGGAGCAGATTGGTTGGGGAACGGTGGGCAATATGCTCTTCATTGGACCCTGGTTGGACCTGTTTTTGCTCATTATTCCCAGAGTGGAGGATCATCTCCCGGTCCAAATTGCCATGCTGCTGGCCTGTGTGGCTCTGATCGGGATGGCCAGCGCCATATACATCGGCGTGGATGCCGGCGCCGGGCCGCGGGACAGCCTGATGCTGGCCGTCAGCCGCACCATGGGTTGGAGCGTGCGCCGTTCCCGGGCCACGATTGAGTTCGTAGTCTTGACCGTCGGATGGCTTCTGGGCGGTCCGGTGGGGGTGGGCACAGTGGTCTTCACCCTGCTGGTGGGTCCCTCGGTGCAGCTCGGCTTCCGCCTCCTGAACGTACAGCCCCACAGCCCCCGGGTGGATGCTGTTGTTTCAGATTGACGGTGAGCGGCAAGGGTTGATTCGGCGGTCCATACGGGTTGAAATTTCCTTTTGATTGGATACGAGACAATTGATATCATCCTATATTTGTTATTACGAGGTAAGCGATGAGTGAAGCGACAACCTATACCGTGAAAGAAGCACACCTTCATTTTGCGCGGCAAATCAACGGCAAGGTGTGGGAACTATTGGGGATGTCTGGACGCAGTCCTGAACAGGATATGGAGATGGTCCATGCCGCCCATGCTTCTCTGCACCACTGGCTGCAGATCGGTAACGCCGCCCATCACCAGCGGGGAGAATGGTTAATAGCCCGGGTGTACATCGTTCTGGAAAACCCGTACGCTGCCCTGCGGCATGCCCGGCGCTGTTTGAAATTGACGACCCAGAATCCGGAAGAAATGGAAGATTTTGATGTGGCTTATGCCCATGAGGCCTTGGCCCGGGCTTCAGCCCTTTCCGGCGATACAGACGCTGCCCGGGACTACCGTACGCAGGCCAGGCGGGCGGGTGATGCCATTGAGGTAGAGGAGGATCGCAGACTCTTTCTAGCTGATTTTGAAGGGGGGGATTGGTATGGTGTGGGGTGACAGAAAACATGTCTCTATAGGGGAATAAAGGATGCTTAAACGACCTGTCCACGTAACAGATGTTCCAAGGATTGCCAGGATCCATGTCACTTCCTGACAGGCAGCCATGGCTTCCATATTGCTGATGGTGGAGAGCCGGGCTCAGGCGGTGCTGGCGGCCCAGGAAGGGGGAATTACCCGCGGGGGATGATCAGGGGCATAAAAACGGGACGCATGTCCCAGGACGGGGCCCGGGTATTCGGGACACCGGTCTCATGACAATCTATCCAACGAAACATATACTCACCTTTGTCAACACACAGCATGTCGGGTTATGGCCTGATTAGCTGTGTTCGCTTTCAACAAAGGAGAGTGTATGAAAAAAACCTTTGCAGTTTTATACGGATATGTTTGTTACGTCATAGCCCTGGGTACGATCCTGTATCTGATTGGTTTCGTGGGCGATTTTCTGGTTCCGAAATCGATTTCCAGCGGGCAGAGCGGCCCAGTAAGGTGGGCTGTTCTGGTGGATCTGGCGTTGCTGCTGGTTTTCTCACTGCAGCACAGAGGGATGGCCCGGGCCGGGTTTAAATCATGGCTTTCTGACGTGTTGCCCCGCCCCTTTCAACGTAGCACCTATATCCTGGCTGCCAGTTTAACCCTGGTTGCCACGGTGATTTTCTGGCAGCCGCTGCCAGGGGTTGTGTGGCATGTGGATAAAACCTGGGCCCAAATAATATTGTGGTTGCTGTATGGCCTGGGCTGGGTAACGGTCTTCGTTTCTGCCCGCCTGATCAACAGCGGCCATTTCTTTGGTGTGCAGCAGATGAAAGATTTCGCCCAGGATCAACCCCAGAGATCCCCGGAATTTCAGACCCCGGGGTTTTATCAATACATCCGCCACCCCTTAATGCTTGGTTTTCTAATTGCCTTCTGGGCGACCCCGCACATGACACTGGGTCATCTGCTGTTCGCAAGCACAGTTACTCTTTACATTTTCTTTGCGGTGCAGCTTGAAGAGCGGGATTTGATCCGCTAGTTTGGCGAACGCTACCGCAGGTACCGGGAACGGGTGCCGAGATTTGTGCCCCGTATCTCCCCGGGTAGGAAACCTCAAAGCAATGCGGAGGGCAGGAAAGTAACGGATCAATAATTTGAAGAAGTTGGAATTCTTATTCAGGAGGATAGGATGGAAAAGATCAAAGATCAGGAAATTACATTCAAAATGGATGTCGCAAAGCGTCAGGCGCCGCTCAAAAAACGTTATCGAGAGCGTCCTCATGAGGCGCTGATCACGGATTATGCCCGTACGGTGATGGATGAGGATAAAGATGCCCTTCACGGACGCCTGAATCTGGGTCGATCTGTGGGAGGTGCACAGATCGCGGCAGATTATGCTGACCAGGATGATACAGAATATGGCGTGGAATGGCCCACGGGAATCCACCGCGCGGTGGGCGGAGATCATGATTTGCCCAATCCGGGCAATATCCTGTCCGCGGCGCTGGCCATCTGTTTCGATTCCACGTTACGGATGATCGCCAATATTCTGAAAGTAGAATTGGAGCATCTCTCCGTTACTGTTTCATCCACAGCCGATGTGCGGGGGACGCTGGTGGTGGACCGGGATGTCCCCGTTGAGTTTCAAGAAATGACTCTGCATGTCGACCTCAAAACAGCGGAAGGGACACCTCCCAGGTTGGTCGCCAGGCTTTTGAAAGGTGCAGAATACAGCTGTGTAAATTTACAAACTTTGCGCAAGGGGGTCCCCGTTGAAATGGAGTTCGATGTGGACCAGGGGGATGTCTTCGACCACTAAAGGCTGGTCATCAACAAGCATGTTGTCATAGATCGCCTCCTGAGGTGATCTGGTCGTGTGCCAGGCGGGTAACCGGCAGGCAATGGACTGTATGGTAACTGGGTTCACGAATGAAAAATTCAGCGGGAAATGAGGCTGTCAGGTGCTACAATTAACGGTGGCACGGGACAGCCTCCTGCTCGTTTATCGGTCATGCGGGGCTGTCTGCCAGATTAGTCTGTTCAGTGATTGAAAGGACCCGCTTTGTAGCGGGAAGGAGGGAAGCGGAAATCATGGAATATGTCAATATTTATGACTTAAGCATACCCAAACTGGGTATCGGAACCTGGAAAATGAGCGGAAGAGGATGCCGGCGTAGTGTGCGCAGTGCGCTGGAGATGGGCTACCGGCATATTGATACGGCAGAATTTTATCGTAATGAAGAACAAGTGGGTCAGGCTGTGAAAGAATCCGGTGTGCCAAGGGAAGAGATTTTCCTGACCACCAAAGCCTGGAACAACCATTTTGGTCGGGAATCCGTGCAGCAGGCCTGCGAACAGAGCCTGCAGCGCCTGGGGATGGATTATATTGACCTGTACTTAATGCACCATCCCTCCGACTCGGTTCCGCTGGAAGAAACCCTGGCTGGAATGGATCAACTGGTAGATGATGGCAAGACGCGCTTCATCGGTGTCAGCAATTTCGGGGTACCCCGCCTGGACCGGTCCCGGAAAGTTGCCTCTCATCCCATCTTTACCAACCAGATTGAATATCATCCATTCCGGCAGCAGAAGGATGTCCTGACGTACTGTCAGGATCACGGGGTGCTGCTTACGGCCTACAGCCCGCTGGACCGCGGCGGTGTGACCCGAAATAAAACCCTGCAGCGCATCGGTGACAGGTACGGCAAAAGTGCCGCTCAGGTAACCCTGCGGTGGCTCATTCAGCAAAAAAACATGATCACCATCCCGAAAGCATCATCCCAAGAACACCAGCGTTCCAATCTGGATCTCTTTGATTTTGAGTTGTCTGACCAGGAGATGCGAAAAATCAACGATCTGGGATAAGTTTGATCTTCCTCCTGATTGAGATCTAATCAAATTTAAAGGTGGATGAGGAAGGAAAACATGGCATTCTATATCGTGAAGGCAGAGCCGGTTGAAGAGCGCCTGAATGAATTGCGGGAGTGGCTGAACAGCGGGGATATTTCAAATATGGATCCCTTTGGAAGGACCCTGCAGCATTCCCTGGAAAACGCGCGCATTATGGAAGATGGCAGAGCAGTGTGGGAGGAGGAGGACTACTGCCACCCGCCGCTGGACATGGAGCGCAAGGCGGTCCTGGATAAATATTTTACTGATATCCAGGTTGAAGCGGTGGACCGTGGTGAAGGTTGGGAGAGGATCGAAAACCTTCCCTCCCTGTGGGAGGCCGGGGTTGAATCTGAAGCGGAATCGAATGGGTAAGCTGGGAAGTAAAGGGAGGCCTGTCCCGTGAGGTTCTTTCATCTGTCTGATTTGCACATCGGACAATCGAAAAACGATCAAAAGGTGGGGGTGATCACGCGCTGGATCATTGATCATGCCTCGCAGCATCAAGCCCGTCTGGTTTTGATCACCGGTGACGTGGTGGATTCCGGGTTCAAATGGCAGTATCAAAAAGCCCAGCAGCATGTGGAGCGTCTGCGTCAGGCTGGGTTCCGGGTGCTTGTCGTCCCTGGAAATCATGATTATGGACCGCTGGGGATTGCCGAAAGCCGAAGAAGCGCGCAGCATTTCAAACGCTACCTGACCGGGGGGCGGGAGTTTCCCTCGCTGGAGGTGGTTGATCGACAGGTCTTCATTTTGCTCGATTCCATGCAGCAAGAATTGGAAGATGTAGAAATATGGGGCGCGGAAGGTGAGCTGGGAGACAGTCAGTTACAAGAAGTAAAATTGATGCTTGATGATCTGGAGGGAGATCCCGCGGTGGACCATGTCATCGTCGCTCTCCATCATCATCCCTTTGAATATAAAAACTTTCATGAACTGCGTGATGCAGAAAAGCTAATGGAGGTGGTCGCCAATCCAGGTGTATCCTCAATCCGGGTTCAGTGCTTATTATTCGGCCATAAACATGTGGCGATGCGCTTTGATCATCCTCCTCTGGATATGGAAACCAGGTACGGTTTGGGTTTGATCTTCGCTGCGGGTTCTACCGTGGAACGGGACCGGTCTGGCCGGATGACGCTGCCCGTGATTGATTTAAAGCAGATGGGCATT
This sequence comes from uncultured Anaerolineales bacterium, assembly GCA_964539105.1. Taxonomy (GTDB): domain Bacteria; phylum Chloroflexota; class Anaerolineae; order Anaerolineales; family UBA11858; genus B10-G9. The sequence continues at coordinate 37,844 of CAZIFI010000007.1, forward strand.
AAACGCTGGAAAATACAGTAACACACTGGGTTTCCCCGAACAGATTATGCAGAGGAGGGTATTGTTCAACATGGCGGTGTTGCAATCTATCTTCTGGCGGGCTGATCAGATGCGGCTGCGGGCCTTTTGGCGCATCATCATCCACGCCGGTCTGCTGATGGTGCTCCTGATCATCCCGGAAACCATTGCCGGAACGATTGCCTTCGGGTTGATTATCTCCCGGGGGGATTTCACGCTTGATCAACTGGGAGATCCAACGGTTGTGCAATCGGTCGTTGTGGGACAGCCTGCTGCCATCATGATCCTGTATGCGGGCTTCATCCCCGTTTTGATTTTCAGTATCTGGCTTGCCGCGAGATTCCTGGATCGACGCCCCTTTCGGGATTTCGGGTTTCGTTTCAACCGCTCGTGGTGGATAGATCTGGGTTTCGGGGTTGCCCTGGGGGCAGCCCTGATGGGACTTATCTTTCTGTGGGAATGGCTGGCAGGCTGGGTATATGTGGAGGATACCCTGGTGACCCGAAATCCTGAAGCTCCATTCTGGTCCACCCTCATCCCTCCCATGCTGACTTATGCGGGGGTAGGGGTTTCTGAAGAGCTGCTCAGCAGGGGATATCATCTCAAAAATCTGGCAGAGGGGTTTTATGGCCTGTCTGTCAAACCCCGGGCTGCTGTCCTGATTGCAGCGGTGATATCTTCTTTGATGTTCGGCGGCCTGCATGTTTTGAATCCCCACGCATCCCTGATCAGCACCCTGAACATCAGCCTGGCAGGCCTGCTTCTGGCAGCCGGATATGTTTTGACAGGTGAATTAGCCCTGCCCATCGGCCTCCATTTTTCATGGAATTTCTTTCAGGGCAACGTATTTGGGTTCCCTGTCAGCGGTGCAAGTCTCCGTTCAGCGGCATTTCTTGAAATCAGACAAATGGGACCCCGGATGTGGACGGGTGGGAGATTCGGCCCCGAGGCGGGGCTTGTGGGGGTGGCAGCCATGGTGCTGGGTGTCGTTATGATCGTGGTATGGGAGCGTTTTCGCCGCGGGAAGGTGTCTTTGAATATCCATCTTGCCTTTCCACCCTGCAGCGAAAGAGGCGGGAAATGGTCTGCTGATGACTGAAGAAAAGATCCCCCCTGAAGTCGAGGTCGTTCCTGCCCGGGTTCAGCAAAAACAGGTCATGGAAAACCTGTTCCAATATTACTTGCATGACTTCAGCCAGTATGTAGATCTGGAATTGGATGATCAGGGCCGCTTTGAGGATTCCCATCTGCCTGATTACTGGCAGGAAGAAAACCGCTACCCTTTTTTCATTACAGCAAAGGGAAACATCGCCGGATTTATTCTCGTGACCCGTGAATCTAAGGGGGACGGACGGCGGGCGTACGATATTTCGGAATTCTTTGTTCTGCGGGGATACCGCCGGCAGGGCGTTGGCAAACAGGCTGCCTGCAAGATCTGGGGCCGTTTTCCGGGGAGCTGGCAGGTGCGGGTCATGCGCCGAAATCAACCTGCTGTGGCTTTCTGGGGTGCGGTAATCCGTGGTTATGCGGGAGATCGCGCCAGCCGGCAAATCCTATCCCGCGGGGGATATGACTGGTTTGTGTATCATTTTGAGAATTCAGCGTAATCTGTTTCCGGCGGGGTATGTCGTCCCACCCTATCCATCTTACTTTTCGTTTTTTTGTTTGAGCTTGCCGCGTTGTTTGGTCGAGTTTGAAGAAAGAGAAAGCGGAGGTTCTGGCAGCGCCCATCTTTTTGTGGCCCAAAAATGGCATGAGTAAAGGCCGCTTTTACAGCAGCCTGGAGGTTATCTTCCTCATGGTGAGGGATTACAACACAGATTATTTCCCGTTGGCTCCTCTCGCCAGGGGGTGTATAATCGCATCATGTTATAGTAGAAGGTAAATCTGACATACAAGGGGAAATCATGCTCGTTGATATTAATCTGGGAATGATCATCATCGCTGCCTCCATCACTGCAGTGGCTACCGGTCTGGGTGCATTGCCTTTCTTATTTTTCCGGAAGGTCAGCCACTGGTGGTTGAGCATATTTCATGCTGCTGCGGGCGGATTGATGCTGGGTGCCAGCCATAGTTTGATCCAGGAGGGGACCAACCTGCATCCCGGATTAACGTTATTGGGCATCCTGCTGGGACTGGGGTTGATCATTGCGGCCAATGAATACATCCACAGGCGGGGCGAAGTCGATGTGGCTGAGTTAGCCGGCGCTGACGCCCGGAAAGCTCTCCTCATGCTGGGGGTGATGACAGCCCATTCCTTTGCTGAAGGTATCGGTGTGGGGGTATCCTATGGAGGAGGGGATAAATTAGGTCTGTTTGTCACAGCGGCCATCGCCATCCATAATATCCCGGAAGGACTGGCCATCAGCCTGATCCTCATTCCGCGCGGGACACCGCTCTGGAAATCATCCGCATGGAGTATCTTTACCAGTCTTCCTCAGCCCCTGATGGCCATCCCTGCCTTTTTGTTTGTGTTGATTTTTAAGCCTTTCTTGCCTGTCGGATTGGGTCTCGCCGCGGGAGCAATGATCTGGATGGTGTTCGCGGAATTGATCCCGGATGCCCTGGAAGACGCGTCTGGGCAGGCAGTGGGGATTTCTGTTACCCTGGCTTTTACGGCATTGTTGATGTTTCAGGAGCTGGTTATTCGATTATAAACCCATGGGTATCTAATAGTGGCACGCTGTACTGTGCCTCTATGGCCGGATGGGTTCGGAGTAAATCCTGGATAAGGGTATGATCATGCCACTCTCTGTATACGTATTCAGGATATTAATGATCAGAATGCAGCCCGGAGTGCCAAGTTTCTGGGGGGAGGATGATAACCATTAGAGTCTGAGCTGGAGCGGTGTAGAGGCAAAGGTTTAATTTCAGTATAAGGATGGATTATGATGAAAACGATACAGTGGGTGTGGCGGGTCATGGTTTTATTGGTTCTGATTGTTTTGGGTGTTTTATTGATCTTCACCATCCAGAAAAGCATCCAAACCGAACTTGAGCCGTTGCGGGATGTACAGCATGGTCTGGCCACCCAGGTGTCTGGTGTGCTGTATCCCACGCCGACGATCATCCCCGATCCAGTGACCATCATTCATGAGATTCGTTCTCTGGCTCGTTTAGAAACTATCAAGTTCAGCTTGGAAAAAATCATCACTGCGGAGACCAGACAGGGGGCTTTCGAATTTTTCCTGGGGGATGAATTAATATTTGTCGCTCATGGAGAGGTAATTGCCGGGGTTGATCTAAACAAACTGGAAGCGGAGGATCTTAAAGTAAAGAATGGTGTTTTGTACGTCACGCTGCCGGAGCCGGAAGTCTTTGCCACGATTCTCGACAACGAACAATCCTATGTCTACGATCGAGATAAAGGTTTATTTACCAAGGGAGATGTGGACCTGGAAACGGAAGCCCGCCGGGCTGCTGAACGGGAGATCTACGAAAGCGCTGTGGAGGATGATATCCTTGACCTGGCGGGACTGAATGCTGAAAATTTTTTGGCCAGGCTATTCCGCGATCTGGGTTATCCTGAGGTCATCTTCGAACAGTGAGTGTCTTCATTGAACGGGTGGCTGGTTCTTAATCACTATTAATTTTGGGTGAAAAGCAATGGTGATACGATCGACATTAATCCAAACTTGTATGAATGGGAGGATATTTTATGTCCCAGTCTCCATTTTCACTCAAAAGAATTTCTCTGGTCTTAATGACCATTGCTTTGCTGGCGGCAGGCTGTGCCCAGGCCAATGACGGAATGGCCTCATTACCGGATGATGGCCCGCCTATTCCGGTGTCCCGGGAAGCCGCGGTGCGCTTTGCACAGAAAACGTTAGCTGGCGCGAATGGGACAGGTGATGGCGGAACGATCCGTTTCACCGTTACGCAGGAGGAGGTGACTTCCGCCTTAGCCATTGGAGCTCGCTGGGTGTCCTATTCCCAGGGTGGACCACTGTTTGAAGGGGTCCCGGGTTTGGAAGGCGTTTTAGATGGGCAAGAGGTAGAAAAACTGCTTGAATCCCAGGGATCTGACGGGCTGCAAGGGAGTGAGATACCTCCCGGCATCATTAACTTGCTTGAAAACTTACAGCCGGAGGATGGAGGGGGGATCAACCTCCCTGATATTCGCTTGAAACTGGAAGAACCCCAGGTTTACTTTAAAGGGGACGGCAGGATTATTCTTCGCGGCAATGGCCGCCTGCTGCGATGGAGACTTCCAGTCCGAATGGTGATCGCTCCCAGTGCCGCCCAGGGCGAACTCATCTTCGACTTTGTAGAAGGTCAGATTGGCAAATTACCAATGCCGAAATTCCTGTTTGATCCTTTGGGCGACCTCCTGGCCCGGGTCCTCCTGTCAGGACGAAAATTCGCCCGGATCTCCGAATTATCCGTCCGGGAAGGTGCCTTGACATTTTCTGGACGGTTGAGCCTGGAACAATGAATTAACCCCGTTGAGGCTTTCATCCTTTGGCTGCAATCTCTGTATTCAGCGCTGGCCTTCAGGGCTGGTTGGCCTGAACTTTTTCCTCCTCACCCATTGACACAGGGATGGATCGTTCTATGATACACAAAGGAATTGTGGAATGACATCCATTCATTGAGGAGATCTATGAGGGTTGACGAAGAACGTTTTGGATCCCGGTATTATTTTGCAGCGTTTTTCGTCTTAGGGTTGATCACTGCTTCTTTGGGACCATCCTTACCTTCTTTTTCAAGGGGGACAAACAGTACGCTGCAGGAACTGGGGGTGCTTTTTCCAGTCCGGGCAGGGGCTTACCTGTTCGGGGCATGGTTGACAGGTCACTTAATTGACAAAACCCGGGGACACGTATTGTTGGTTTCCGGAATGCTGTTAATGGGGATAACTACTTTTTTCATCCCGGAGATACACCGGATTTGGGTTTTATTGGTGGCCATGGTATTCATGGGGTGGGGCATGGGGATTCTGGATGTAAGCGGGAATACTCTCTTGATGTGGCAAGCGCTTGAGGATCCCGGGTCTGCCATGAATGCCCTGCATTTTTTCTATGGTCTGGGTTCGTTTCTATCTCCACTGATCCTGGCTGGAGCGATGCAGTACACGAATGGGATTAAAGCCGGATATTTTATTTATGGCATTGTTTTAATACCGCTTCTGTTTCCCATCCTGCGGGCAAACAGTCCCCAACCGCCCCGGGAGGAAGCACCAGAGCATGCATCGCGTTTGCCTGTGGCGAATAGGCGAGCTTTGGTTCTGATCGCGGTTTTCTTTTTTCTGTATGTGGGTGTTGAAGTAGGTTTCGGGGGCTGGATAGCTGCTTATGGTTTGAAATCCCGATTGACCACGGAAGTGACCGGGGCTGTCTTGACCTCAGCCTATTGGGGCGCCTTCAATGCATCCCGGCTGGTGAGTGTACCCCTGGCCGCCCGCTGGAAACCAAAGTCTATCCTTGTCATGGATTTATCAGGAGGCTTGCTCAGCCTCGCCGTAATTCTCCTGTGGCCCACATCACCGGTCGCCCTGTGGGTGGGTGCGCTGGGTTTAGGCTGGTCCCTGGCATCCGTTTTTCCAACCATGCTCACATTCGCAAACCAGCACCTGGCTCTCAAGGGGCGGAATACAAGCTGGTTTTTTGTCAGTGCCGGATTGGGTGCCATGGCGACTCCCTGGGGGTTAAGCCGTTTTGTCGAAGGGGGAAGCCCGATCCGCCTCATGCAGGTGATCTTTATCGAACTGCTGTTGACATTCCTGCTCTTCGGTGTCTATTTCTACCGGAAAAGACGGGATGGGTTGGTCACGGAATCCGGCATTCAGGGGTAAATGGAGACAAGTGGTACATAATATGCATTGAAATATTCAGACAATTGTTTAGAATAAAAATATGATTTCGGGATCAACTCCTCGGGGTTGATCTGAGGCTGGTTTTGTTAAGGAATTAATCGCTGAAAATGACTGCTGATCTCCCGATAGAAGTTGAAGAGGTATCCTTTCGGTATCGAGATCGAGAAGAGCTCGCTATTCAGGATATCTCCTTTGGAGTGAAAAAGGGAGAAATATTTCTCATTGCGGGAGCCAGTGGCTGCGGTAAAACCACCTTAATCCGGTCCATCAATGGCCTGATCCCGCGGAGCTATAAGGGTGAGTTGACGGGGGAGATACGCATCCACGGCGAGGATCCACAGGAGTGGCCCTTATCTAAAATCTCACAGCAGGTAGCCACGGTCTTGCAGGATCCGGAACGGCAGATCCTGGGTACAAAAGTCCTTAACGAAGTGGCGTTTGGTCTTGAAAACTTGGGATTACCGCGACAGGAAATCTATACCCGGATTGACAGGGCTCTGGAACAGCTCAGCATTCTCCATTTGCGGGATCGGGAGACCTTTAATTTATCGGGCGGCGAGAAACAAAAGGTTGCCCTGGCGGGTGTGTTGGCCATGGAGCCCAGCATCCTTCTCCTGGATGAGCCCCTGGCCAGCCTGGATCCAGTCAGCGCCCGGGAGACGTTGATAGCGGTACGCGAGCTTGCGGATCAAGGAATGTCCATCCTGATGGTGGAACACCGTGTGGAAGATGTCCTGGGGATCGATCCTGACCGGGTCTTGTTTATGCATGATGGCAAGATCCGTTACCTCGGCGACCCTGACGGGTTAATTAAGGTAGTAGACTATCATGAAGTAAAACTGCCGGCTGAATTGGTCATCAAGCGGGCTGCGCAGGATCCCCCTCCACCGTTGTTGGATGTCCTCCCCGGCATTGAGGGCCGGGAGGAGGCGTTAGAACCCCTGGTCCGCTTTGAGAATGTCAGTTTTCATTATGAAAAGGAAACCGAGGTCCTGCATGACATCAATCTCACCATTAATCAGGGCGATGTGATTGCCGTGCTGGGTCCCAATGGAGCCGGGAAGACAACTTTTGTCAAACATGCCATAGGTTTGTTAGAGCCGGTAAACGGTGAGGTGCTGGTAGAAGGAGTGAGTACGAAAAAGGCCTCCGTGGCGCAAATTGCCCAGACTTTGGGTTATGTATTCCAAAGTCCAAGCCATATGTTATTTGCTCCCACCGTGTACAAGGAATTATCGTTCGGCCCCAGGAACCTTGCTCACAGTGAAGAGGAGATTGAAAAGGAGGTGAAAGAAGCCCTACAAATCGTAAACCTGGAGGATATGGAGGAAGATCCTCCCCTGTCGCTGTCCTTCGGCCAACAAAAACGGGTCAGCATCGCTGCCATCCTGGCCATGCGTTCCAGAATTCTGGTCATGGATGAACCTAATGCCGGGCAGGACTATCAAAATTATATGAACTTTATGGATTCCATCTTACAAATGCCCGGATTTGAATCGATCCTGTTTGTCACCCATGATGTCGATCTGGCACTGATCTATGCTAACCGCATCATCCTGGTGGCGGATGGATCCATTCAGGCAGATGGGTCCCCTCAAGAAGTGCTGGGGGATGTGAATCTGCTGCGATCGTGCAATCTGATCCCCACCTCGCTGCTGAAAGCAAATTTAGAGAGGTCAGCGGAAGTGGATCACTTCATGCGGGCTGAAGCGTTAGCGCACGTGTAACACGTGTAAATAGATTTCCTCCAACCCCATCAGTATAGGTTCAACAGTATTCGTTTAGCCATAAGGAGAGTAACATGGATAATAGGCTACAGTCGATTTTCTGGACCCTTGTCGCTGTTCTCGTTGTCTTCCTGCTGTTGATCTACGTAGGGGGCAGTGTGCTGGGCGTAGAGAGGTTGCAGACGGGGGAAAATCCTGTCCTGCGCTTTGTGTTTGTGATCATCGGTCTTTTGTTGACCCTCCTGGTCTATTACCTGACCCGGGATGATGAAGCCTGGCAGGTAGGTACACGGGAGGTGGTGTGGATGGCTATTGGCGCAGCGCTGTACGCCGTGTTCTCGTGGCTTTTCAATGGGACGGTTTTTTTGGTTCCTTCTATCAGTCAGGTCTCCCTGCGGCCGGCGGTTGCCATTCCCATGTTCTTCGGGTATGCCTTTGGCCCTGTAGTGGGGTTCTTCTCCGGCGCAGTGGGCAACATGTTCGGTGACGCCTTGACCGGTTTTGGGCTCTCTCCCCAGTGGAGTGTGGGCAACGGGTTAATTGGCTTTGTTGCGGGTATGGCCATGCTGTATAAGGACAAGAAGCGGAGCATGAATTCGGCCATGTGGATCAGCGGCGTCCTGGCCTTGATTTCTGTTGTGCTGTTTGTCCTCAACCGCAACCAATCGAACATGATGTTCTTTGCCCCGGATGAAGGCATCTTTGGCGATGCCACCATCTCTCTGTTCGCCGGGATTTCCATTGTCGTCGGCTTCCTGCTGGTGCTGATTGTGCGCTTTGCCTTCGGCGAGAACATCGACATTGCCGCGGCTGTGACCTGGAGCATGCTGGGCAACATTGTGGGCATCGGGTTTGCTGCCCTGTCTGATATCTGGATCAACGGATTCTCGCCTGAAGCCGCGATTGTGGGTGAGTTCCTGCCTGCAGCCGGTCCGAATTTGATCTTTGCCGCCATCCTCGTCCCACTTCTGGTGACAGCGTATGATGCTGTCCAGACCCAATCCGGCCGCTAACTAAAGACGACATCACTCAGGGGCCGGTTAGCCGGTCCCTGAGACTGTTTCTGGTAAGGAACGTATGCTTGTATCCTGGCGCTATAAAGACCGAAAATCTCTCATCCAGTGGTTTGATCCCCGGGCCTGGATCATCTTTTACGGCTGTTTTCTGGCTACCACCCTTTTCTTCTGGGATGTGCGGTTCCTGGCCCCTTTAATGTTGATTTCTCTGGTGTCCTTGTTGACATCCGGGGTGACCTGGAGTGAAATGCGCCGGGCGTTCATCTTCATCATCGGCTTTGTTTTCATTTTTGCAGTTCTTACCTTTTTGACCGGCCGGGGTGGTGTAGAAGTTTACGAGGAAGAACACCTGGTAAGGGAGTATGCCGCTCCCTTTACCATCCTGGGCTGGCGGCCGACGTTGAAAGTCACTGTGGAGCGATTGTTTTTTGCGGTCAGCCAGTTTGTGCGGGTATTCAGCATCGCGGTGATGACCATCCTTATCCCTTATACCTTGAATCCGGCCCTGTACGGGGTCACCTTCCGGGGGTTGGGACTGCCGGATAAGATCGCTTACGCCATGGATTTGACCATGCGCTTTATTCCCACCTTCGGCCGCGATTTTCAATTGACGATGGACGCCCAGCGAGCGCGGGGATATGAATTGGATAAAATCGAAGGGGGATTAATTGCCCAGGTCCGTAAATTGGCCCCGATCATTGTGCCGGTGACGATCCATGCCATCATTTCCAGTGAAGACATCATTGATGCCATGGACCTGCGGGCCTTCGGCGTAGGGCCGCGCACCTGGCTTCAGAAACTGGAGTATGAATTAAAAGATAGAATTCTGATCTGGTTTGGTGTGGCTCTTCTGGTCACTGCGATTGTGATCCTTTTCCTGGGATATGGCTCGTTCTGGGTTCCAGAGGTCCTTATCCAGCGCTGGGCACAATAGGGGGATACATCACGGGGTGCCGTCCTTTTTTATACCGCCGGTTATGATCCACCCGAAAATGAATCTAATGATTTCGCCAGCTCTTCCGCTTCCTGGAATTCCTCCGGGGTATTAAGGTTCCAGAAGGTGTGTTCAGAGGGGGCAAGGGACCGGGTTTCCTGTGGAGATAGAATCTGCACATCTGCCTGGTCGTGCCAGGAGATCATCCGCCATTGATCTTGGTCTATCGCTTCCCGAACAAGGGGCAGACATGTTTTTGCGCGATAAACCGCATGCATGGGTTCCGGTCCGTAATCTGTGCTGGGGAGGACAGCGTCCGCATCGGAGTCTTTAAGCGTTTCATATAGATGACGCATCAATGAAGAGCTGGCAAAGGGCATATCACAGGCCACCAGGGCCATGTAGGGATAAGAAGCGATGCTCAGTGCTGTGTAGAGTCCCCCCAGAGCACCACGGTCAGGGATGATGTCTGTGTGGAGCGGGACATCCAGGTACCGGTAATTATCTGGATCGTTGGTGATGATCAGAAGTTCGTCACCGAGGGGGGAAAACCTGTCCTGAATATGCTCGATTAATGGTTTGTTCAAGAACTCCAGCAGGGCTTTATCCTCCCCCATACGGGATGATTCTCCACCGGATTGAATGATTATGGATAGCATACCCAGATTATAATAAATATGTGTATATATTGATTTAGGGCAAGATTAGTTTTTTGAATTATGGGGAGGACAATATGGTGACCCTGGCTGAAAACCTGGACCAAAAGACTGGAAAGGGTGACCTGTATGAAAAGTTGGAGGGGGACATGATTGGCTGCCATGCCTGTGCTCACCGCTGTACCATTCGACCCGGCAAGCGCGGTATCTGTAAGGTGCGCTTCAATCAGGATGGGGAGCTGAAGGTTCCGATGGGGTATGTCACTTCCCTCCAGGTGGACCCTGTTGAAAAGAAACCCTTCTATCATCTTATGGCCGGCACAGATGCGCTGACGTTTGGGATGTTGGGATGCAATTTCCATTGCAGTTACTGCCAGAATTGGCTGTCCTCTCAAGCTGTGAGGGATCCGGATGCGGAACATGCCGGACGCTATATCCGTGAGATATCGAGCGGAGAAATTGTGCAGCACGGTCAGCGCCAGGGAGCCCGGGTTGTTGCCTCTTCTTACAACGAACCCTTGATCACGTCCGAATGGTCGTATGAGATCTTTTCCCTGGCGAAAGAGCACGGGATGAAAGCGGTGTATGTCTCCAATGGGTATGCCACCCCTGAAGTGCTTGAATATCTCAACCCGGTGTTAGCTGGTTTTAAAGTAGACCTGAAAACCATGCGTGATGATTATTACCGCAGTTTGGGCGGTCAGCTTGAGCCTGTACTGGAAAGCATTGAGCTGGCCCATAATCTGGGTTTGTGGGTGGAGGTTGTAACGCTGATTATCCCTGACTACAATGACAGCAGTTCTGAATTGAAGGAGATCGCGGGGTTCATCCGTTCCATTTCTCCGGACATTCCCTGGCACGTGACCGCTTTTCACCCGGACTATCAAATGGGGGGCGCGTCAAGAACGCCTCCAGAGTCGATACTCCGGGCTGCGGAGATTGGGCGGGAGCAGGGCCTTCTTTATGTTTATGCTGGCAATCTCCCCGGCCAGGTAGAGAACTTCGAGGATACCCATTGTCACGAATGCGGGGAAGCCATTATCCAGCGCAGCGGGTATGTGATCCGGAAATACCGCATTACAGCCCAGGGTACATGCCCTGAGTGCGGGACGGACATTCCCGGCTTGTGGACGGATGATCCAGAGACGGTCAACCTGTTGGGATCAGGCTTTCCACGCAAGATCTAAAGGCTACTCTCGGGTGATCCGGGCCCGAACGACAAAACGGTCGTCTCCTCCGAAGTGGTACTTATAATTTTCATCACCGCGCATGAAATCAAATGAGGCACGTCCTGCTGAGATTGCCCATTGAATGAGATATCCCAGCAGTACCCAGCCAGGGGAAATGTTTTCAAACATGGGATTCAACCCTGAATTGTAGACCCAGATCCGATTATTAAAATCAAAATTCAGATATCCGGCGGCTTTCTTGCCTCCCACTGTCAAGAAAGAAAGCTGCGCCCACCCTTCTTGAAAGGCGCGGCGAACGGTTTTTTTCAGGTGAGATTCCATGACATCTGTCAGGAATTCTGCTTTTTCTGGATGATGGGCCATCAGTTCCAGAAAAGCGTCCAGTTCCCCTTCAAGATGGGAGGGGTCGTCCACAAAGTACCAGTCAACGGGCAAAAAATATCCTTCAGCCCGCCTGATCTTACGCTCGATCTCATGCCGATATTTGCTATCCAGACCCTCTAAGTAGGCGTTCCAACTCTCCGGGAGCCTGAGGCACGGAGCAGGTTGCAGCACGTCCTTCTGAAACTCCCAACCTTTGTTGTGGGCGCAGGTTTGGAGGAGGGAAAGGGAGGGGGAATCCTGGACCAGGTTGTAAAGCTCCAGTGTTTCCCAGGCCGCGGATTGTTCATCCAGAAATTCAAACACTGTGTGCAGGAAGGGCTCCAGCCGGTCAGCCGGGGCAATAAAATCCAGATAATCTGCGATTTCATGGGTACCGATGAACAATAACTTGTTTCGATGGAGGAACAGAGGGGCGATTCCCTGGGGTTGACCTGACGGGTGCTCGACAAACAAGACAAATAAGTCTCCCTGGTCCCATTCTCCCCCACCCAGGGTCTGCCACCAGCTTGAAACGAACTCATGGCGTAAAAATGGCACACGACTTGCACTGTTTTCTAGCAAGCGATTCCAATCTTCTTCCAACGCCTGGAGTTGATCGAGATTGTTGATGAGGGTCACATTCATAGTTATGTCCGATGTTTGACGGAGTAATCCGGACTTCATTTTACCAGTATAATAATAATCACAAGTTTATTTATATAAAGAGTTAACGCATTATGGCAAAGTCGCTTGATTTGAGGATATTACCGATCTCTCAGGAGGATGGGCAGCAAACAGAGATGCCCGGATTGCAGGTTTCCAGCCCCCCGCGAGGGGCAGCCCGCAGGCGGTCTGAGGAGCAGCTCATCCTGCACCTGAGTATAGCGGGGAATGCTCCCCTTACGCCCACCAACTGCAAGCAGGTTCTCAATAAACTATCACAGGTCTTTTACGAGGCGGAGGGATCCACAACGTCCGCATTGAGGGAAGTGGCGGAGGTCCTCAACCAGTACCTGCACGATCGCAATCTGAGAGGATCTTCGAGGGGCATACGGGGTGTCGGCCTCCTGACCCAGGTGGTGCTGCGTTCAAATAAGGTCATATTGGCTCAGAGCGGCGGATCACATGTGTTCTTTATCAGCCCGGAGGATGTCAAAGAACTACATGATACCGATCTGGCTGGACCGGGTTTAGGGGCGGGGCGGGTACCTAAAGTCCGTTATTACCAGGAGGTGTTATCGCCCGATGATATCATGCTTGTTGCCCCCCAAATTCCGGCTCCCTGGTCAGACACCACCATAAAAAATCTGTCCCGCATGTCCCTGAAAAGTGTTTACCACCGCTTGACTTTTCGGGTGGAAGATGATCTCAATGCCATTCTTTTCTTCCCTGAGAAAGGCCCGGGAAATGTCAAGGTCTTGAAGCCCGTCTTCGGTGAGAAGGAATTACCCAGGCAGCCAGAGCCGGATCCGGAGAGGAAAATCAAAGATGACAGTCCCCCTTGGGATCCATCCATCTCTGAGCCTGATCAACCACCTCCTGCCGGGGAAGAACCCATTGCAGAAAAGGTGCCTGAGCAAACCCCGCTTGACGATCAACCGGCCCAGATGGCGAAAGTAGAGCAGGTGGAAAGCGCTGAAGATCCTTCTCCGGTCCATGAGGAGCAGCAGCCATCAACCAGGTGGCTGAAACAGATTCTGGATGCACCGGTGTGGTCATTTTTAGGGACCATGTCCCGTTCTGTGGGAAGCGGATTGCAAGCTTTGTGGAATAATTTTATGACCTTGCTGGGCAGAATGCTCCCGGATGAACGATATCTTGATTTCCCGGGGTGGGTATTGGGAGTGATCGCCGTATTTGTCCCTCTATTGATCGTAGCATTCGGAAGTGTGATGTATATCCAGCGCGGGAGGAATACGCTGTATGAAAGTTCATATGGGGAAGCGCAGCAGTTATTCGAGACGGCACAGGACCTTGAAGACACCGAGGAGGAATATCAAACTTTATCCCGGGCTTACGAAAAACTTGAGCAGGCCCGCGGGTACCGGGAAACGGAAGAGGTAGTCTCCCTATACAGGCAGGTACGCTCTGAGCTTGATGAATGGGATCGCATCACGCGCCTGGATTATGAACCCCTCTTCAGTCATGGCCTGGGTGCGGATGTAAAAATTTCGGAAATTGTGGTCACAACCTGGAATGATCTTTACATGTTGAACGAAAGGGATGGGACAGTAATCTGGGCTCAATCCAATGCTGACGGATATGAAATCAAAGATGATTTTCATTGTGGACCCATCACAGGGCATAAAACGGTAGGACCCCTGGTGGATATTGTGCCCCTGTCAGCCAAGCAGGAAGATGAGGCAACCATCCTGGGGATTGATCAAACGCACACCATGATTTTCTGTTATCCGAACGCGGATGAACCCCCGGTTATGTTTGAAGACACATCTTATACGCTGGAGCGGGGGCCGGTCGAGGCCATGACCATTTCCGCAAATTCACCTGAGAATCTGTTTATTCTCGACCCGGAAAAACGGGCTATCTGGATCGAATTTCAAAGTCAGAATTATCATGAAGGATCCGAATATTTTGGAGCGACGGATTCACCAACCATGGATGACGCTGTTGACCTGGCAACCAACGGGAGCGAATTGTATATTCTGCATGCGGATGGCTATGTCACCCGCTGCGTGACAGAAAGCCCGACGGCTGATCCGCAGTGCACCACTCCTTTTGAGTTTTCGGATCCGCGGGCTGGCCGTGTTTCGGGTCCGTTCATGACCGGTGCCCAGTTCACATCGCTAAAGTTCAAAGGGTCCCCCGGTATGGCGATCTACATGTTGGATCCGACCCACCAATCTCTGTATCGCTTCAGCACCCAGCTGGAGTACCAACGACAATTCCGGTCGGCAGATGATGAAATCAGCGGTGATGTGACAGCGTTCACGGTGACCATGAGTGACAGGATCTACCTGGCTGCTGGGAATCAGGTCTACACCGCTCAACTCATCCCCTGAGTTTACGACATCTAAGAAAAAAAGGGCTGCCCGCTTCCGGGCAGCCCTTTTTAGTTTGCCGGGGAGGAAAAATCAGGTCAAGAACAGGTCTTCGCCTGCGCCTTGAATGGCAATAATCGTGATGTTGTCGTGACCTCCTCGCTGATTAGCAAGATCCACAAGCTTGTGGAGAGCCTGGTCCTTATCGGGCGTCTTTTCCATCACTGCCCGTATTTCCTGGTCTAGGACGAGTGAAGTCAACCCATCACTGCACAGCAGAATCAAGTCTCCCGGAATGAGCGGCAACCCCTGGTTGGCTTCAGCCTGTTCAGGGGATTCGGAATCTGTGAGGAACATGCGCAAATCGGGTTGAATGGGATCCGAAGAGCCCAGATAACTCCGGATCAGATTTCGACGGGGATGCTTTTGGGCTTCCTGCTGGCTGATGACACCGTTCTCGATCGCTTCCTGGACCCAGGTGTGATCGACAGTCAACTGCCGGATGCGTCCATCCCGGATGAGATAAATCCTGGAATCTCCCATGGATGCGATATACAGGTGGCCGTCAATCACCAGGGCGCAGGCGATGGTAGACCCCATTCCTTTCTTTGTTTCATCGTATTCGGCTACGGAGGTTATGGCATGGTTGGCTTCCAACATGGCGCTTTTCAGGGTCCAAAGGGGTTGTGTCAGGTCTCCTTCTTGGATGACTGACAGGATGGCTTTTACGGCCATGTCCGAGGCAATCTCGCCAGCCTTTTGTCCTCCCACACCATCTGCGACGATCGCAACCAGGACCTGGGAATCTGTATCCTCAGAATCAAAGGAGGATATTTCATAGCGGTCTTCGTTGATCTTACCGCTCTGTCCTGGATCTGTGATCCCGTAGACGTCGAGATAATCTTCTCGTGAATTCAAATTCAATTCTCCTCTGTGACGACGACTTCTTTGCGGGCGTCCGGGTGGGCGCTGATAAACACATATCCTAATCTGCCAAAATGAATGATATCACCGTGCTGGATGGGAACTTCAACTTCCCGTGGGAGTTGCTGAAAGTTGACCCATGTTCCTGCCGCCGAACCTTGATCTGAAAGGAGGCATTCATGCGCTGAGTTTGCAGAAATCACTGCATGCTGCGGAGCGACAGTGCTGTGGTCCAGCAAGATGGTTACCTGCTCCGGATTACTGCCCACATGGATCGTGTTCATCGAAACCTGAAAGGGTCGGGGATGATGGCGTTTCGCTTCTTCATTATACGGTTCAAGGGTGCCGGCTGGATCGTTTCCCGTTGTAGCGTTCTCGGCCTGTGTCTTGCGAGTGGTGCGCTTTCCGGTCCTGATCAACCGAAAAGGATTATTCAATTTATTGCGGTTGTGATTGATCTCCTTAGCGGTAGATGCTGCCGGCAGGATGGAAGCGGGTTGGATGACACCCCTTGTGACCAGAATGAATAGTACCAGAGCTGAGATCAGGATGCCAGCCAAACTAAGGAACCCCAATGTGTTTTGTTGAAAAATATTACCGATAGTGGGCTCAGGTTTATCAACGGAGATTTCTACCGGAGTTTGCAGGCTGGTCTGACTCAATCCTAATTGATCTTCAGCCTGAATGCTTAGATACACCGTTTGATCACTGCCATACTGCCGTAAATCCCATTTGAATTGGTCATAGGGAGGGGAGGTATTGATCACAGCGGGTTCACCGTTTACAAGCAGAACCGTCTTCTGCATGGATCGGGGATGACCGTCCGGGAACTCAATAATGGCTTCGACGACAAGCTCCTCCGGTTGATACTCCGTAACTGAGGTTGTTTCCTCTTCCGGCCGGGGGTTTTCGCGTTTAACAGTGCGGGGTGGGGGAACCAGGATCGGATTGGGCGGGGTGATGTCAATTTTCAGGTCCCTGGCAGCCGTGATTGTCCCCTGTGGGGTTTCGACAGATACTTGCAGCTGGTGGGGACCGGAGGATTTGATATTAGAGGAATATTGGATGCGGTATGTGCCGCGCAGGCGCTGCAGCAGGTGTTTGATATCAGGTAGATTTTCCGGACCCGAAAATGTGATTGCGCTGCCCCCTGTTTCTTGAGCCATAGTGGTCAATGCTTCCGCACCGGAAGAGGTAAAAAATTCTGGGGCGGAGATCAACCAGGTGAATATCCGGACATCCGCACCGCTGGCCCGGGAGGTAATATTCTGGAGGACAGCGATGTCCTGGTCTGTCGGCGGGGGCGTCAGGAAAAGCACAACCGGTTTCATCCCGTGCTCTTGAGTGGTGTCCAGGGCAATATCAACTGCCCGCGTCAGCACATTTAGGTTCGTGGTCGTCTCTTTCCCCCGGGGTTGATAGTTTTCGATCGCTTCCAGAATGGTGTCTTTTTCCGTATGCGTGCTTTCTAAACCGTCATTGGAGATGACGCTGAGATCATCCGAGCCGGGCTGTGCACTATCCGCAAGCCACCCTTTGATGTGCTGGGAGAGATATCCCCAGCGGGACTGGCCGCTTATGTCCTGAATGGCAAACGGAGGCCCCATGTTGATGGCAAGCACAAATTGCACACCCGGGCTTCTTTCCTCTACAGCCTTCAGGGGCCGCTGCTCTCCGTTTTCAGAAATGGAGATGTCTTTCCGGGATAAACCCGTGATAAAGGTGTCATCCTGGTCATATACATCAAGGTGGGTTGTGATCAAGGGAAATTGGTCATAATCAGGCTGGGCCAGGTATGCTTGCCCACCTGATTGTGCTGCAATAGGGATGACCCAGGAAAGGATCAATGTTAGGATGATAATGCCCCGAAAACCTGAACGTTTCATAGTTGTGATTTACAAGTTTGTTTGTTCTTGGCATTGTACCGCACGTGTTTCTCTGTCTAACTTACTAATTTATTAAGTAGTCTGGGTTGGATTCGCGGATCTTAGATAATTCTTGTTTTTTTGATGTATATGATAAAATTTGTGGGAACCGGAACAACGAGCGAGACCTCAATTCAGGTACGTTAGAACATCAGAAACCATTATGTATGAGTTCATTTTAGCATCAATATCTCCCCGCCGACAGAAACTGTTTGGTCTTGTTCAGACCCCGTTTCTTGTCAAACCTGCCGATGTGGATGAAACGCAAAAGGCCGGGGAGAGTCCGGAGGAATATGTCCTGCGATTGGCACAAACAAAGGCCCGGGATGTGGGACAGGATATAGCGGAGGTTCCCTCCCGGGAGATGCTCATCATCGCTGCGGACACCACTGTTGCACATCAGGGTGAGATCCTGGGAAAGCCTGCTAACCCCGATGAAGCCCGGGACATGCTGCTGCAGTTACAGGATCAACAACATCATGTCTATTCCGGGCTGGTCGTCTATCATCCCGCCGAGGATCGCATGCTGTCTGAGGTAGTTGAAACACAAGTGACTCTGCGGGCATTTGATGAGGAAGAGTTGGAGGCATATATAGATAGCGGGGATCCCTTTGACAAAGCAGGAGCGTATGCCATTCAAAATGATGAGTTTCAACCTGTCCGCTCCTATGAGGGCTGTTATGCCAATGTCATGGGTCTACCCCTCTGCCAGTTAGAAAAAATGCTGCAATCCATTGGTGTTTCTCTCAGCGGAAATGTGCCGGTTCAATGCCAGGAACAATACAATTTTAGTTGTCCTATTCCAGAAAAGCTGCTTCACCGGGAGCAGTTCTAATCATCAGGTTTGAGATCCTATGAAAAAGCGTCTTTTCATTTTGTTGTCACTCCTCTTATTGGTGGGCTGCAGAAGTTCTACGACAGAAACCCCGCTGTCTACCACAATTACACCCACCCCTCTGGCGTCGCCAGAGGTGAAAACGACTCAGACCCCATCCGTGGAAGGCACCGCTCAAGCTTTCTTGGACGCCTGGCAGGAAGAGGATTATCAGGCCATGTACGCATTGTTGGCTCCGGAGAGTAAAACGGAGATCAGCGAGAGTGAGTTCCGTGACCTTTACCATGAAGTTGCGGTCGAATTGGCTTTGGAAGATATCGAGTATGAAATACTGTCCACATACACGGATCCCCGGACAGCCCAGGTTGCATTTAATGTGCAGTACAACAGCCGTTTGATCGACGGCCTGGAGCGGGAAATCATCATGGATCTATCCCTGGTCGAAGGGCTGTGGAAAGTCAAGTGGGCAAAAACCATTATCTTCCCTGAGCTTCAGGGGGATAACAAGTTGACCATGTATCGCAGTGTACCAGCAAGGGGTAATATTTATGACCGGGGTGGGAGCGTGCTGGTAGCCCCGGCAGAGGCGATATCCCTGGGCCTTACGCCTTCCCAGATCAGGCCCAAAGAAGAAGAAGATCTGTTGAATGAGCTGGAAAGAGCAATAGGCCGCCCAGCGGAGAGCATTAAAGCGGAATATGCCGACCTTTCTAAAGAGTGGAAGGGATATATTCCGTTAGGCTCGGTGGCGCTGGATAAGGTCCAATCCCGTTTGGGTGCTTTACAGGGTTTTACCTCTGGAGGCTTGTTGATGCGGAGCTTTCAAGGGCGGTTCTATTTCGAACAGGGGGCTTCTCCCCAGGCGATCGGGTATGTGCGCTGGATCCAGAAAGAAGAATTAGATCAGTATAAGCGGCAGGGCTACTCAGTGGATGAGAAGGTGGGTGCCCAGGGTATCGAAAAGTGGGGGGAGCCCTATTTGAGCGGAACACGGGGAGGGACCTTATATATTGAGGATGCGGAAGGAAACATAGTTACCCAGCTCGCAATGTCCGAAGCGCAGGCTGCGGATGAGATCTATACCACCTTCCAGAAGGAGTTCCAAACTGAGGTTCAGGACGCGTTATACGGCTTCAATGGAGCGATCGTCGTCCTGGAGATGGATACGGGACGGGTTCTGGCCATGGCGTCCAACCCGAGTTTTGACCCCAATGCGTTCAACTCCGATAACTTCAATTCCAGCTACCAGCTGCAGGACTATTACAATCCAACTCAAAAGTCACCCTTCCTGAACCGGGCCACGCAGGGCTTGTATCCCCTGGGATCCGTGTTCAAAATCATAACCATGGCTGCTGGTCTGGAAAGCGGAGATTATACAGCCTCAACCAGGTATGACTGCGGTTATCATTTCGATGAACTGGATGGGGTGCGGTTGAACGATTGGACCTGGGAACATTATCAAGAAGATAAAGCCTTAAATCGGGACAGTCTGACCCAGCCCAGCGGAGAATTAGACCTGATCGGGGGATTGTACCGGTCCTGTAACCCTTACTTCTGGCATATTGGTCTGGATTTGTTCAATCAGGGAAAAACACGAGCCATTGCAGATATGGCGAAGGACTTCGGCCTGGGATCCCCCACGGGAATTGAGTTTGTGGAAGAAGAGGCCGGGAACATCCCCGTCCCGGAGACGGAAATCGATGCCACCAATCTGGCCATCGGCCAGGGGAAAACCCAGGTCACCCCGCTTCAGGTGGCCCAGTTTATCGCTGCCCTGGGGAATGGGGGAACGCTGTATCGCCCCCAGATCGTGGAGAGCATCCGGTCTTCCGGGGGAGATGAAGTGCGGGGGTTTGAACCCGAAGTAGTTGGTCAGTTACCGATCAGCGAGGAGACGTTATCCACGCTCCGGAGAGGCATGCGGCAGGTCGTAGACAAGGGTCCACCAAAAGCAGGTACGGCCTATTATCGCTTCCGCGGCTTAACGGATCAGATCCCGGTCCTGGGCAAAACAGGGACGTCTGAATCGGGGTCCGGCGAGTCTCACGCCTGGTTTGCGGGCTATACTGACGTGCAGAATGAAAACAAACCGGATATCGCCGTGGTCGTCATCGCCGAAAATTCAGGAGAAGGCTCCGAGGTCGCCGCGCCCATTTTCCGGCGGGTAGTTGAACATTATTTCAACCAATATCCCAGATTGTATCCCTGGGAATCTGATTACGGGGTATGGGCCACACCGGAACCTGAGGACAACGGTGATGAGTAAGGAGAAAAAAACACATGACGGATGAAACCTGCCGCGGTCGAGTTATTAAAGCACAGTCGGGGTTCTTTTCCGTGTCGTGCAGCGGGACAATGTACCGCTGCAGGATCCGGGGACGTTTAAAGCAAGGCCGGAAGATGGGGGATATTGTCGCTGTGGGAGATTGGGTCCAGATATCCATTATCAATGATGACGAAGGGATGATTGAGGAGGTGGAAGAGCGGCGCAATATGATCTACCGTATGGACCCCCGCCCTCAGGGAGAATACCAGCAGGTCATTATCGCCAATGTCGACCAGGCTGTATTTGTCTTTTCCTGTGCTGAGCCGGAACCCAAACTGCGGATGCTGGACCGTTTTCTGGTCATCGCGGAACAGGAAATGATCCCGGTTCTGATCCTGGCAAACAAAGTCGATTTGACCGGTCGTGAAAAGGCCCAGGAGTACTTTCTGCGTTATGAGAAAATCGGTTATCCCGTTCTGTACACATCCGCAGAAGAGGGAGAAGAGATTAGTGAACTGCACGACCGCCTGGTGGGAAAGCTGTCTGTCCTGGCAGGCCCTTCCGGAGCCGGGAAGACCAGTCTTTTAAATGCCATTCAACCCGGGCTGGGGCTGGCAGTCCGCGAGGTGAGTACAGCGACCCAGAAAGGGAAGCATACCACGGTGGTCAGAAAACTTGTGCCGTTAGATGATGGAGGGTATGTGGCTGATACCCCTGGATTGAAAGCGCTGGATTTATGGGATGTTGAACCAGAAGAGGTGGATGGGTATTTTCCGGATTTGAAAGCCCAGGTACCTCACTGCCGATTCAGTGATTGTACCCATCTACATGAGCCAGGATGTGCGGTGCAGGAAGCGATTAAAGAGGGGGATATACACATCGAACGGTATCAGTCCTATCTCCGTATGCGTAAGGTGGAAGAAGACAAAATTCCATGGCTGTAAACAAAAGCTGGGGCTTTGTGTTGGCTGCAGGTGTTCTATTCCTGTTCACCGGATGTGGTGTGGAACAGGAGCCTCCCCTGGAAATCCCTTCCCGTCCTTCTCCTACAGCGACCACCCGGGCACCGGTAGTCACCCCCCGGCCCGCCCGGGTATTGTCAGTCTGTGTGGGCCAGGAACCCCAGTCCCTGTTTTTATATGACAGCGGTTCCCGTGCTGCTAAAGCTGTCCGGCAGGCGCTCTTTGATGGACCCTTTGATGAGGTTGATTTTCAATATATCCCGGTCATTTTGGACCGGGTCCCCACCCTGGATAACGGCGATGTCGTTTTGGATCAGGTCCAGGTGCAGCCCGGGGAGCGGATCGTGGACGGCTCAGGGAACCGCACCTATCTGGCGGAGGGAGAAGTATACCGGCCGGCCGGATGTTATTCGACGGAGTGTGAAGAAGTCTACCCCGGGCAGGAACCAATCCTGATGGATCAGGTAACCATCCAATTTCAGATCACGTCCGGTGTGCAGTGGTCCGACGGAGCAGGCCTCCAGGGGGATGACAGTGTGTTTTCGTTTCGCGTCGCTCAGGACCTGTACGGGGAGTTCGGACCCGCCAAGCTCCGGTACGCGCAGGATTATGTACAGACCGGTCGGAATCGTGTGGAATGGCGCGGCGTTCCTGGCTACCAGGGGATTACATCGTATGCGGATTATTTCTTTACCCCGCTGCCCCGCCACCGCTGGCAGGATCTGGACCCCTCCCACATCAGGCGCGACCAGCGCGCCAGAAAGGAACCTCTGGGGTGGGGTCCATATGTCATCCAGGAATGGTTGTCGGGGGATCACCTCACATTGACTGCCAATGAACGTTATTTTCGACGCACAGCCAGTTTTCCTTATTATGACCACATTGTATTTCGTTTTTTTGAAGATGTATCCGGTGTGCTGGATGCATTCCGGGCCCGGGAATGTGAAATCGCAGTGGGGGTGCCCGGGTTGGTGCAGGAGATCCCTGTCCTGCAGGAAGGTGAGTTGCTGGAGTCCTGGAATGTGGTTCATTTATACGGGGGAGCGTGGAATCAGATCCTGTTTGGGATTCAATCATTGGAGGAAGAAACCAGTCTGTTGCGGGATAAAATTGTCAGGCAGGCCTTCGCCACTTGCATCAACCGCCGGGATATAATTGCCCGGCTTCCGGAAGCGCCCGGCATTGCTGACAGTTTTTATCCACCCCGGCACCCAGCTTTTGAGTCAAATCTCCCCAGGTACCGGTATGACCCGGACGCCGCGGCGCGATTGCTGGAAGAGGCAGGCTGGCAGGATGAGGATGGCGATGCTGCCACGGCGCGCACAGCGCGGGGTGTAGAGGGAGTGGCGGATGGGACACCCTTACAGGTCAACCTGCTGGCTTCTCGCTCCGAAAGAGCCGGGACGATTGCCAGGTTGATCCAGGATGATCTGGCACGCTGCGGCGTTGATGTGAAGATCACATTGCTGCCTGCGGAAGAGCTGCTGGCAGCTGGCCCGGAAGGACCCATTTTTGGCCGTGACTTCGAAATGGCCCACTTTGCCTGGACCCCCGCAAACTACCGTCTGTGCTCCTTATTTTTGAGCACTGAGATCCCGGGTCCCTACCCGGATTTTCAGAAAGGTTGGGGTGGTGGCAATGCATCCGGATATGTAAACGAGGAATTTGACGCGGCCTGCCGGATTGCCAATACCCTGCTGCCTGAAATGGAAGGCCGCCAGGAAGCTGTGCGGCGAGCCCAGGTCATTTTTGCGGAGGAAGTACCCGCGCTGCCGCTGTATTTCAGCCGGGATGTGATGCTTGTCGACAATGCCTTGAGAGGCATGGAAGACGGTTTCTTTTCTCCCTTGTGGAATGTGGAGTCCCTGCCTTGATGATGCCTGGCGTGGGAAGGTTCGTTTCCGGGCCGGTTTCTGGTTTTGCGTAACGCTGAAGGCGTGTGACCTGCTTTTTTTGTCCGGTTGTGCTTTCATCATCTGGGATGACTTCACCCCCCATGGGTGTACTCGACCAGATAAATGATATCCTTTATTTGGTTGTTGCCCCATTATCACGGATTTTTAATGATTAATTGGGCTATAATCGACAATAGATCTTGAAAGCGAATGCATTTTTATGGTAAACTAATCAACACTAAAGCGTTTCTACTTTGCGGATGCCAACCGTAGATTGCATGATCTCATTTGTGATTATCAATAGAAACAATAACAGCTTGCGACATGACCCATCCGTTTCGACATAACTCTTGCTATGAAAGTGCAGATTTAGGAGTAACTAAATCATTCAACCTAACCACAAGGAGGTGAGGCTCACTCGTTGATTGAGGAATAAGGACATATGCGCTAACCTCGTATATGTTCCCCCCTAGCAGAAACTTACGTTCTTAGGAGGAGTAAGAAATATGTATAAAAGGTTATTAACAATATTTGGCCTGTTGCTCGTGGCCAGCCTTGCATTGGCTGCCTGCCAGCCCGCGGCCCCGGAGACGGTGGTGGAAACTGTCGTCGTTGAGAAAGAGGGTGAGACGGTTGTGGAAACGGTCGTTGTTACCCCTGAAGTGGAAGAAGGGGAAGAAGGCGTCGCTGGCGAATGCTGCGACAACTACAGCATCGGCATCTTTGAGGAGCCGGTTTCCCTGAATTACTGGAACTATTTGGGCCCCGGCAGCTCAGTGTGGACGCAGTACGTGCTGGCCGGAAATCAGCCTTCCCTTTTTGGTTTGGCTGATAAGACCTTCCAGTTTGTTCCCTCGTTGGCAACGGACATCCCTGAGCCGGTCGAGAACGATGACGGCACCTGGACCATCACGGTTGAAATGATGGAAGGCCCGACCTGGAGCGATGGCGAGCCGATCACAGCCCAGGACTACGTCTTCACATTTGAAGCCTGTAAAGACCTTAAGCTGACCCAGAACTGGCCCAATCAGTGCCAGCCCGCTGGCCTAGAGGCTGATGTCGAAGCGCTGGATGACTACACCCTAGAGTTCACCTTCCTCAACCAGGACCCCTCCTTGGGCAACTGGCAGGCCGGTCTTGCTTTGGCTCCCATCATGCCCGAGCACTACTGGGCTGATGCGGTTGGCGAGGCCTTCAGCTTTGTAGAGGAAGCGGAAGAGCCGGAGATGGAACGACCGGATGACTGCAACGTGGAAGGCGAAGAACCGGCAGATCAGGAAGCCTGTGATGCATGGGCCGCGTACGATGAAGCGTTCGCCAATGCTCGCCGGACCCTGTATGAAGCAGATGCAAGCACAGCACCTTCCGGTGGTGCGCTCACCACGGATCAGTGGGAAGCGGGCGCATTCGTACAGCGCTCCGCTCGCGATGACTACTTCTTCGAGGGCACGGAGATCGTCGAGTACACGGACGACACCTGGGTGCAGATTCTGCCCGACGGCACTGAGCGCCAGTACTACGGTGATGCCGAAGGTGACGAGAAGCTGCGCTACACGGGCGGCCCTTACAGTGACAGTGTGATCCACTCCATCTATGGTTCCCAGGATGCGGCTTTCCTGGCGCTGTCCAACGGCGAAGTTGACTATGTGCTCAACCCGCTGGGCCTGTCCCGCGGCTTGAAAGAAAGAGCAACGCAGGGTGAAATTGTCACATCCTACACCAATGCGGACTACGGCATGTTCTACATTGCCTTCAACTTCAACAAGGCACCCATGAATGACCCGGCATTCCGCCATGCCTTTGACATCATCATCGACAAGGAGTTCGTGGTCAATCAGGTGCTGGCCGGTGTGGTCTTCCCTATGTACTCCACCATGCCGCCCGGGAACGAGTTCTTCTACAATCCTGACGTACCAACCCCCTATAAGGACCTCAGCCGCGAAGAACGCGTCAACCAGGCTGTCCAGGTCTTGAAGGATGCCGGTTGGTCCTGGGAGACCGAACCGGCCTGGAACGCTGACACAAACGATGTCGATCCCGGCACGGGCATCACCATGCCTAATGGCGAACCGATGCCTGAATTGGTTATCCTCGGTCCTGGACCCGCTTACGACCCCATTCGCGCCACCTTCAACCAGTGGATCTCCGAGTGGGCCCGCGAGCTGGGTATGCCGGTTGAGTCCGAACTGACCGGCTTCAACACCATCCTCGGACCTGTATTTGTCGATGCCAATTATGACATGTACATCCTGGGCTGGAGCCTGGGCAACCCGGCCTTCCCCGACTACTACGAGTCCTTCTGGCACAGCCGCAACTGCACGGCTGAAACGGGCAACTACAATACCCCGTGCTACAAGGACGAAGAGTACGATGCCCTGGTGGATGAATTCATGAGCACAGCGGACATTGAGCACGCTCAGGAATTGGTCTACGAAATGCAGGTCAAGCTGGCCGAAGATCGACCTTACATCCCGTTGTTCTACAAGCAGACAACGGACCTCGCAGCTCGGCGCGTGGATTATCCCTACACCGAGACGCTGGGTGGGCTAGAGTTCCAGGCTGGTATGCAGTCTGATGCTAAGGTTCTGATATCAAAGTAAACCAGATATCGGGTTGACCGGTAACTGAGTTTATGGCGAGAGAGCGGGTAGATTGATTACCCGCTCTCTTAACTTCACCAGTATAGTAAAGGGTCCCAGGATGTTTTGCGGAGTCCTTTTTTCGCTTGTGTGGTACACTTGCAAAGAAAACGGGAGTCCAGAGGACATCTTAATTGCAAGGAGCACCTGTTATGTGGAAGTATTTAGGCAAGAGATTGATACAGATAATTATTACACTGCTTCTGTTTCAGATTGTGACGTATGTCTTAATGGACGCGCAGCCCGGGGACATCGCTGATCTGCTGACCATGAATCCTGACATCCCTCCCAGCGAAAGAGAACGACTGCGAAGGGATCTCGGGTTGGATAAGCCACCCCTGGAACGAGCTGTGACCTATATCAGCAACTTTTACAAAGGGGATCTGGGGATATCCTTTTCCCAATATCCACGTCCGGTGACGGAAATTATTTTTGAACGCCTGCCCCGCACCCTGGTTTTGTTCTTGACGGCATCCATTGTCTCATTCTGGACGGGATTTTCTACCGGCAAAGTTCTGGCATGGAAGCGAGGGGGATTTATCGAATATTCGTCGACGCTGATTGGAGTGGTCCTGTACACGGTGTTTACGCCGTGGTTTGCCTTGATGATGATCTGGATTTTTTCTGTCCAGCTGGGGTGGTTGCCAGGAGGAAAATTCCTGGATCCTATCAAGTGGCTTAATTCACCGGAGACGGTGACTGCCAATGTGATCTTTGGACGCATGATCCTGACAGCCACCATCGCTGCTGTTGTGATGGTAATTGGCTTATGGCTTTCCTCCCGACTTCCCCGCAAGGTGAGGCCTCTTGGACGTTGGACCAGTGTCATCGTTCCCTATGCGGCGGCCGTGCTGTACTGGGTGGTTGGAACGGGTGGTCTGGGGGTGTATGCCTGGGATATCCTATCCCATCTGGTATTGCCCGTCTTGACGGTGACCCTGATTGCCTACGGCGGTAATATGCTGCTGACCAGGACCAGCATGTTAGAAACCATGCGGGAGGACTATATCTTGACGGCCAAGGCCAAGGGCCTTCCTGAAAAAGTTGTCCGTGATAAACACGCAGCCCGCAATGCCCTCCTCCCGGTGTGGACAGGGTTGGTGTTCAGCATCGGGGCATCCGTCAGCGGTGGTATCATCACGGAAACGATATTTTCCTGGCCCGGGATCGGTTTGACGCTGCTTAATTCGGTTCAGGTCGAAGATATTCCTCTGGCCATGGGTGCGCTGCAGGTCACCGGTGTGTTGACCCTGGTCAGCCACCTGGTCGCTGATATTGGTTACGCCTTTCTGGATCCCCGGATCCGATATGACTAGCGGGTTGATGAATCTGAAGGAGTTGTAAGATGAGTGCTGTAAGCCCAACACAAGATCGTGCCATAGAACCCCTATGGCGTGTGAGGTTAAAGTTATTCTTGAAAGGCCTGAAAGAAAACTGGTCCCTTTACGCTCAAAATCCGATTGGTTTAATAGGATTAGGGATTATTCTTTTCTTTGGATTGATTGCCCTGGCCCATCCCATCCTGATCAATACAGTATGGCAGCCGTCCGTGTATGACCCGGTGAATGGCTTTGATATCAATATCGCCTTTCATCCTGCTCCCCCCTCAGCGAGACACCTACTGGGGACGGACCCCACAGGTCGGGATGTGCTCAGCCAATTGATGTATAGTGCTCGGTTTGAATTTGCTCTTGGTCTCATTTCAGCGATTGTTACGGTATTGATAGCCACGACCATTGGAGCGGTGGCAGCGTATTATGAAGGGATCATCGATATGCTGCTCATGCGGCTGGTGGATCTGGTAATCATGGTGCCCTATTTGGCTATCCTTATCGTCATCAGCGCATTGATGGAAGTGGGGATGATACAATTGGCTTTGTTTATCGGCATTTTATCCGGCTTTGGCGGGACGTCCATTGTCATTAAATCCCAGGCATTAACGGTGAAGGTGAAACCCTTTATTGAAGCTGCCCGTATCTCAGGCGGTGGAGATTTCCACATTATCTTCAACCATATGGTGCCCAATCTCTTGCCCATATCCCTGCTTTATATGATGTTTGTTGTCACTGGGGCTATCTTTTCTGAGGCCGTTCTCTCCTTTTTTGGGTTGACGGAAATTCAGATGAGCTGGGGATTGATGATCAACACCACCCAGGTCTTTGGTTACCTGCTCAGGTTTGATACCTGGTGGCTGTTGTTTCCAGCCAGTCTATCCATCACATTATTGGCCTCTGCCTTTTATCTGGTGGGTCGGGCGCTGGATGAAATTGTCAATCCGCGCTTGCGGGCCCGGTAGAGCAGAAAATGAATAGGAGAAAAATTGTGTCGAATAACGAAAACGTGCTGGAAGTCAATGACCTTGTGATGCACTACACTACCCAGAAAGGGCCGGTGTATGCAGTGGATAACGTTACCTTTCATGTGGGCAAGGGTGAATCAATTGGCCTGGTGGGAGAATCCGGATGCGGAAAGACCTCCATCGCCATCTCTTTGTTGAAGCTGCTGTCAAATAATGGAAAGATCTTGGGCGGAGAAATCAAAATTAATGGTGAAGACGTCGTCCCACTCAACAACAAAGAGATGAACAGGGTTCGCTGGCGGGATATTTCCATGGTATTCCAGGCAGCGATGAACTCCCTCAACCCGGTCTACACGGTTGAGGAACAGATCCTGGAAGCCATGCGCGAGCATATGCCCCACATGAGCGACCAGGAAATGTCGCAGAAGATTGACCAACTTTTTGATCTGGTGGGCATGGACCCGGAATTAAAGTCGCAGTATCCACACCAGTACAGCGGTGGCATGCGGCAGCGGGCTGTGATCGTGATGGCGCTGTCATGTGATCCGGATATTATCATCGCTGATGAGCCAACCACGGCGCTGGATGTGATTGTGCAGGACGCCATTCTGAAACAGATCCGGGATATCCAACATGAACTGGATATGGCCATGATCTATATTTCCCATGATGTGGCTGTGATCGCAGAGGTCAGCGATCGTGTGGGTGTGATGTATGCCGGAAAACTGGTTGAGATGGCATCCACGGAAAATATCTTCCACAATCCGCTCCATCCCTACACGATGGGCCTGATGTCCTCTTTCCCCAGCATTGTGGGCGAAAAAACAGAACTGGTCACTCTACCCGGTGAGCCCCCGGACTTGCTCGATCCTCCGGATGCCTGCCGGTTCCATCCGCGCTGTCCCTATGCCACGGAGATTTGCAGGACGGAAGAACCTGAATTTATCGAACATGAAGATGGCCATTATGCTGCTTGTTGGCACCCGGGAGGCGAGAAATAATGACCGAAACGAATGGTGAAGTACTGCTTGAGATTAAAAATCTTTCAAAACTGTTCCCTATGAACGAGGGTGTTTTTCAACGCTCTGAATCTTTTGTGCATGCGGTGAGTGAGATTGACCTTCAGATTGGTGTCGGGGAAAGTGTGGGCCTGGTGGGCGAGTCGGGATGCGGCAAGACCACCACGGGAAAATTAATCACCCGGTTGATTGATCCCACAGATGGCTCCATCAACCTCCGTGAGAATGGGGGATTTGTGGATATTGCCAGCTTGCGGGGAAATGAAATGAAGAAGTTCCGCCGCCGGGTGCAGATGATCTTCCAGGATCCGTATGAGTCCATGAACCCCCGCATGACGGTGTATGACACGGTGGCTGAGCCTTTGAACGTGCAGGGCATTGGTTCTGTGACCGAGCGCGAAGCCCGCGTGGAAGACCTCCTGGAGACAGTGGATCTCACCCCTGCTTCCAGCTTTCTGTTTCGCTATCCGCACGAGTTGTCCGGCGGTCAGCGTCAGCGGGTGGCCATTGCCCGGGCTTTGGTGATTAACCCTGATTTTGTCGTGGCGGATGAACCCACCTCCATGCTCGATGTCTCCGTGCGCACGGGTGTTATGAACTTGATGCAGGGCCTGATGGATCAATTTGACGTCACGTATTTGTATATCACCCACGACCTGGCCGTGGCCCGCTATATGTGTGACCGCATCGCGGTGATGTATGCCGGGAAGATCGTTGAGATCGGGGAGACCGAAAAGCTCCTTCACAATCCCCAACACCCTTACACGAAGGCTCTGCTCTCCGCGGTACCGGTGCCGGATCCAACCTATGAACGGGAAGCGATCAAGATCTCCGGGGGGGGTGTCACAACACCCATCGATCCGGAACCGCGCTGCCGCTTTTACGACCGCTGTCCTCTGGCGGATGACTATTGCCTGACCCATGATCACCCCCCCATAGAGAAAAAGGCAGAAGGGCAGTACGCCGCCTGTTATCACACTTAAACATCTGAGGTCCCAAAACGGTAAAACTGCAGACGCCAAATAAAAGTTTTGGCGTCTGTTGTGTTTTATTTCACGTTTGTGATAAACTATTTTGGTATTCGCTTTACGCTGCAGCATCCCTGCACAAAGTTGCATGGAACAGGGATTGTTGATACCCGGACACCGATGGGCGTTCCAGTCCTACAGATATAGCAGTCAGGAAAAGAGTATGAGATGATTGAGATCAAACAGCTGTCAAAACGGACAAAGATCATTGGCGCACTGGGATTGGTCCTCCTTCCTCTTTTCCTGGTACTGGCTTACGGTCTGTACGCCAACATCAGCCGCCTAGTTCGCTATGATCAGCGGTATTTCACCCCTGCCTATCAGAAAAAATACGATGTGCCGGCTGCTGTGGCCACTGTTCTGGAACAGGCCATCCATGAGGGAGATGAAAAGCTGTACACAGAATTAACTGGTTTACGGCGTTCGCCGCGATCGATGGAACCCCAACCGAATGTGTATTTATCTATCCTCCTGGATGTAGACGATGCTGATTATTATCATTATTTGTTCTTTAATTTCGAAACCTACCGGAGATCAATATATTATCTGAAAGAGGTCAAAGGCCGGTGGATTGTCGCTCCCACAGACCTGTTTTTTTACTGGGACAGCTCGCAGTGGTGGGATTTCATGCTGCCCCCCGTGTTGACCTATTGGTCCGTGATCGTCTTGTTTGGTGCGGGATATTTTGTCAGTCAGCGGGCA
>CAZIFI010000008.1:0-64428 GCA_964539105.1 uncultured Anaerolineales bacterium
CGCCATGGAGGAGGACCCGTTGGAAGACGGGACCTCAGATACCACACGCAGCGTGTATGGGAACTCTTCCTCAGGGGGAATCATGGGCAACAGGGCTTTCTCAGCCAGCACACCGTGCCCGATCTCGCGCCGGGACGCGCCGCGCAAGAAGCGAACCTCTCCCACCGAGAAAGGCGGGAAATTGTAATGATGCATATAACGCTTGGTTTCGGTGGGGGTCAGGTTGTCGATCATCTGCGCGTCGCGCGGTGTCCCCAGCGTGGCCAGAGTCATGACCTGGGTTTGACCCCGGGTGAAGATTGCCGAACCGTGGGCCCGCGGGCTGGTATCCACCTCGCACCACACATCCCGGACATCCTGATAGCCGCGGCCGTCGGGTCGTTTCCCAGCGTCCAGGATCCGGCCCCGGACCGCCTTTTTGTACACCTCTTCAAAGGCATCCTTGACATCTCTTACCACAGATTCATCCTCACCTGCGATCTCTTCCACCACTTGATCTTTGAGGGATCCAATGGCATCACTGAGGTCGGCCTTTTCGTATTCTTTAGACAGGATATCCTGGATGGGATCAGAGACTCGTTCCCGCACCTGGCTCTTGACATCCTCGTCGATGGCAAAGGAAGGATACTGGCGCTTTTCTTTGCCCACTTCACGCACCATTCTGTCCTGCAGATCAATCACGGGCTGCAGGGCCAACTGGCCGTAATCTATGGCTTTGACCATGTCTTCTTCAGTGATCTGGTCGGAGAAACTTTCCACCATCAGCACTGCGTCCCGGCTGCCAGCCATGACCAGGTCCAGATCCGATTCTTCCAGCTGCTGGAAGGTGGGATTGGCCACGAACTGGCCGTCTATCCGCCCCACCCGCACAGCTGCGATGGGACCGTCCCAGGTGACATCCGAGATCATCAATGATGCCGAAGCGGCATTCAGACCGAGGACATCCAGGGGCTGCTCCCCATCCGCCGAGAGAGAATACAGGATGACCTGCACCGCGTTTTTCATATCATCCGGGAACAAGGGCCGGATGGCGCGATCGATAACCCGGGATGCCAGCGTGGCATTCTCTCCGGGTCGTCCTTCCCGCCGGAAGAAACCTCCGGGAATGCTGCCGCCAGCATACATGCGGGCTTCAAAATTCACCGTGAGGGGAAAGAAGTTGATCCCTTCCCGCGGATCTTCACTCATGGTCGCGGCGCTGAACACCACGGATTCATCCAGCTGGGCGGTGACTGCACCTCCAGCCAGTTCTGCCAGCCGCCCCGTTTCAAAGGAAAACGGTTTGTCCCCCACTAATACTTGATATCTTTTCTTTTCTGGTTTCATACTCAACACTACCTCCTGCCGTAAATTCGTTGGGTCAGGGATTGGGAGCTGCCGACCATCATATGATCACCACCTCCCAATTCCCAACCTGACACGAACTTACCGCACACTAAACATCCTTAAACACTCATGGTTTAATAAAACCATTCTTCCTGTTTCCATTTCGGCTTATTTCATGTGGAAAGTGAAAATGGATGATCTGTAGATCTCCCCCGTTCAATCCCCTTACACATTCGCCGTCTACCGCACTTCCCATTAACTACCCTTGGCCTGCCGTCTCAAAAAAAGAAACCGGGGGATGGTACATTGTCTTCCATCTACCCGGCTTAGAACCGCTATCTCCTGCGCAACCCGAGGCGATCGCTCAATGCTACATACCGTTGATACTCTTTCTTCCGCAAATAATTCAACAACCGCCGCCGCTTGCCAACCATCTTCAGCAATCCGCGCCGCGATGATTCGTCGTGAGAGTTGTCCCGCAAGTGTTCTGTAAGTTCAGAAATCCGCGTGGTCAAGATCGCTACCTGCACCTCTGGCGATCCGGTGTCATTCTCATGCCGTCCGAATTCTTTGACTATGGCCTGTTTCTCTTCTCGATCTAATGTCATGACGTCTGCTATCTCCTACATCGTTATGGTTTGATTGTGCTTTCTAGCAGGTCTCCGAAACCGCAGCTTGCACCGCGGAGTGGTCTAGTCAGCAGGAAAATTATACCAAAGAACCTGAATCACGCAAGTCGGCCTCTCCCCCTGAAGATCCCCTCACACATCCAGAACCCGGCGCGTGTGCTCCACATCTTGGTGCATCTGCTCGATCAAGGCCGGGACGGAGTCAAATTTAAGTTCATCCCGGAGGAAGGTGTGAAACTCGAGCCGCAGTTCTTTGCCGTACAGATCCCCCGAAAAATCCAGAATATACGTTTCCACCACCGGAAAGTCCAGGGCATCGTCAAAGGTGGGACGGAAGCCGACGTTTGTAACAGACGGCATGCGCTGCCCTTCCACGATCGTGTAGGTAGCGTATATCCCTGATTTGACCTGGACCATCTCCCGCGGGATATCGAGGTTTGCTGTTGGAAACCCCAGATCCTTTCCCCGCTTGTCCCCCCCCACCACCTCCCCCCTCAACTGAAACAGGCGGCCCAACCATCGGGAAGCCTGCTGCACCCTGCCTTCCCTGAGCAAAGAGCGGATCGAACTGGAGGAGACTACTTCGCCTTCAATATGATAAGGCGCAACCTGATGCAGGGTAAATCCGTACCGCTTTCCCAACTGGCGCAGTTTTTCCGCATCCCCTTCCCGGTCTTTTCCGAGGGCAAAATCATATCCCACCCACAGTTTTTTTATCCCCAGGTGAGTATCCAGGCGGGACACAAAATCCCGTGCCGAAAGCCGGGACACCCGGTCATTAAAGGGATGGGTGATGACCACATCCACACCCAGATCGTGCAGCAGCTCAGCCCTGGTGTCAGGCAGGGTGAGATAAAAGGGCCGCTCTTTTGCGCCTAAAACCAATTTCGGGTGAGGGTGAAATGTGACCACAACAGCGGGGTGATGTGCTTTGTGGGCGTTTTCCACCAGGCGGCGGATGATCTTTTGATGCCCCAGGTGAACCCCATCAAACGTGCCAATGGTCACCCAGGAATGACTCACATCCACATCCTGCAACGAATAAAAATGCCGCATGCAAACCTTCTTTTTCCTACGTGGTCAGGAACACTTTGCGGGGCTGCCATTCTTGTTCTTCTTCGATGGCCTCCAGGAGGGCAATCAAGTCCCCCTGCTGGCTGAGAGCACGAGCCATGCCGGAATCATCTTCTTGTGCCGGGATGCGCTGCCCGTGTTTAATGCGCTCCATCTCTTCCGGGGTGAGGGTCACCGTGTGCCAGTCGGACAGGGTTTCCGCCGCAGGGATGAGATACCGGTACCAATCACCCGCCACGAAGGCATCTTTTAATTCCTGCAGCCGCACGGCATCCCTAAGGGTGAACTGTCCGTTTTTCGTGCGGCGCAGACCGGTCAAATGGGCTCCGACATCGAGATCATTCCCCAAATCATTGGCCAGGGAGCGCACGTATGTCCCCGAGGAGGCATAGACGTCGATCACCGCTTCCGGGGGAGCCCACTCTAACAACTCCAGGTTATAGACATCAATTTCCCGGGGCTCTATATCCACATCCTCCCCCTTACGGGCTTTCTCATAAGCCCGCTCCCCGTCTACCCGCACCGCAGAATGGGAGGGAGGATACTGTTCGATCTTGCCTTCATAATCCCGTAACCGCTGGTGGATATCTTCATCCTTAATATGATCCACAGATTTCGTCACCCCCACCTGCTTGCCTTCTGTGTCGTAGGTATCTGTCGCCACACCAAATTTGATGATGGCCTGATAGCGTTTATCGGACGCAGAGAGATATTCACTGAGTCTCACAGCCGGACCAATCAGGACCACGAGAACCCCGGAGGCGCGGGGATCAAGCGTGCCGGTGTGGCCCACGCGCCGGATATCTGTGCCTTTACGGATGACCTTCACCACGTCGTGGGACGTCAGTCCCACAGGTTTATCCACCACCAAAGCACCCGAAACAAAATCTTTCAATTCCTCTTCCGTTGACATAAAGCTATCTCCCCATCTTGAAACCAATTTGTGTCATGAACCTTCCAGGGACAACATACGCCAGGTCGTTTGCACCACTTCCTGTTCTACCCTTTCCAGGTCACCGGGAACAGACGCACCGGCAGCCGGTTTATGCCCTCCCCCTCCAAACTCCGCTGCCACCCGGGCTACGTCGTAACCGGGCTGCGCCCGCCAGCTGATCTTGATGGTACCATCCCGTTGTTCAACCAGGATCAGGCATACGTCCGTATCACGCACTGTAGATAACACATTGACCATGTTCGCGTCATCCCGGCCGGGATAATCCACACGGTCCCGATCTTCAAGGGATAAGGTGGTCCACACCATTCGCCCTTCCTTTTTGACCTTAGACAACCCGGCACCCCAAT
Organism: uncultured Anaerolineales bacterium; assembly: GCA_964539105.1. Taxonomy (GTDB): domain Bacteria; phylum Chloroflexota; class Anaerolineae; order Anaerolineales; family UBA11858; genus B10-G9. The sequence goes on from CAZIFI010000008.1 coordinate 4,332, forward strand.
ATCTTACCGCTTCAAAGGACCGCTCCAGAAGGGCTTTGCGGTACAGCATAGAGATATCCGCGCCCTGTTCCTGCAGGGCTGCCGCCGTGCGCAGGGCACGGGGCGACATGTTCGAGGTCCGGAACCCCAGGCTGTCGGTAATAATCCCTGTCAACAACGCTTCCGCGATCGGTTTATTGAGCGGAAGGGATTGATGATCAATGATGTCATACAATATTTCAGCCGTTGCCACCGCATCTTCCCGGACGATATTCAAAGACCCAAACCGGGTATTTGTGGGGTGATGGTCGATATTGACATCGGCCTGACCGATCTCATCCAGCACTTCCCCCAGGCGGCTGACATCCGAGGAATCCAGGGCGATGATCAAGTCATACACACCGACGGCTTCTTTGTACACCTTTTCAACCCCGTACAGATGATGAAAGGTCAGCGGCACCCCGTCTTCCAGGACGCAATTGACTTCCTTGCCCATTTCCTGCAGGGCAAGTCCCAAGCCTAATAGCGATCCGACAGCATCGCCATCCGGGCGAATGTGGGACACGACCAGAATACGGTCCGCGGCGTCGATCTTTTTCCCCAGAGCTGCGATGTCAGCTTCATTCATCGAGACCTTCTTCTTCAGCGTCATCCTCATCGGCGTCCTCTTCATCAAGTTCCGCAATCAGGCGATCAATGCGATCCGCCCGCTCAGGGACAGGATCCCAGTGAAAGCGCAGGCGGGGAAAAGTGCGCAAGTGAGAGATGTGGTGGGCCAGTTCAGAACGCAGAAACCCCTGAGCATGCTTCAGGCCCGCCATCACTTCTTCCAGACGGTCTTTGCCTTCCAGCGCGGAGACATAGATATCAGCCCAGGCCAGCTCCCGGTCCACCTTGACATGGGTGATGTTCACCCCATCCAGACGGGGATCTTCAATATCATGCAAAAACATCACCGACAGCTCACGTTTGATACGGTCTGCAATCCGTGTCGATCTTGCTTCGGATACCATAACATCCAACCTTAGAACTCAGTTACCATTTCAACCACAAAGCATTCCAGGATATCGCCTTCCTGAAAGTCGGAGAAATCCCGCAGTCCAATGCCGCACTCGAATCCTTCCCGGACCTCGTTGGCGTCATCCTGATGCCGTTTCAGGGAGGAGATTTCTCCCTCGTACGCCATTTTTCCATCGCGCATAACGCGGATGTTGGCATTGCGTTTGATGGAACCCTTCTGCACCCGGCAGCCGGCAACCTGATCGTACCTGCCCGAGGGGAAAACAGCCAGGACTTCCGCCCTGCCAATGAGGATTTTCTTTTCCACAGGTTCCAGCATACCGGTGAGGGCTTTTTCGATATCCTCAATCAAATGGTAGATGATGTCATACTGGCGGATGGAAATTCCCTCCGTCTCAGCAGCTCTTTCGGCCGCGTTATCCGGCCCGACGTTGAAGCCAATCACAATCGCATCGGATGCCGATGCCAGCATGATATCGTTTTCGCCGATCTGGCCGGTGCCGGTGTGTATGATGTTGACACCAATATCCTGTTCGCCCCCACTCTTTAAGTCCTCCAGGGAAGACACAATCGGTTCCAGTGATCCTTGAACGTCCGCTTTGACAATCAAGCGCAGTTCGTCCTCTTCCCCGGCCTGGACGCGCTCAAAGAGCTGTTCCAGACTGGCCGCGCCGGGTTCTTCCGCTTCGCGTTGATCTTTGTCCACACTGCGCTGTTCGGCGATTCCCCGGGCTTCCTTTTCGCTGCTCACCGTCTGAAACAAGACGCCGGCAGTCGGAACCTCATTCATGCCCATTACCGAAACCGGAACGGACGGTCCCGCTTCATCTATGGATTGGCCGTGAAAATCGAACATGGCCTTAATACGGCCGTACACGGTATCCGCGATCACCGTATCCCCTGTTCTTAGGGTTCCGTTCTGGACCAGCAGGGTGGCCATGGGACCCCGTCCCCGGGTCAATTCCCCTTCCACCACCGTGCCGAACACTTCCCCCTCCGGATTGGCCAGAATATCCATATCATCCGCGACAAGCAGGATCGCTTCCAGCAGATCATCCAACCCTTCCTGTTCTGTGGCTGAAACCGGGACAACGAGGGTATCACCGTCCCATTCATCCGGCACCAGGCCCACTTCGGACAATTCCTGTTTGACCTGCTCCGGAGCCGCATTGTCTTTATCGATCTTATTCAAAGCCACGATCATTGGGACCTGGGCAGCCCGGGCATGGGCGATGGCCTCCTCAGTCTGCGGCATGACCCCGTCATCCGCCGCCACAACCAGGATGACAACATCCGCACCCTGGGCGCCGCGGGCCCGCATGGACGTAAAGGCAGCGTGACCGGGTGTGTCCAGGAAAGTGATCGTCTTTTGATCCTGTTCCACCTGGTAGGCGCCGATATGCTGGGTGATGCCGCCTGCTTCACCGGAAGCGACAGTTGTGTGGCGTATGGCATCCAGCAAGGTCGTTTTTCCGTGGTCAACATGACCCAGCATGGTGACAACTGGAGGCCGAGGCTTTAAATCCTCATCGCTTTCTTCGGCCAGCTTTCTCCGCCACAAGGGGATTTCCCCTTTCTTCACCTCGGGCTGTTCTTCTTCCACCTGTGCCTGGACAGCCTCAAAACCCATTTCCGCCGAGACAATGGCTGCAGTATCAAAATCAATTTCCTGGTTGATATTGGCCATCATCCCGTTGGCCATCAAATTCTTAATGACCTCGATCGGGCTGGCTCCCAATTTTTGAGCCAGTTCCCTGACAGTGATGCTGACCGGCAGTTCAATTTGTTTGGTTTCCTGTTCGTTCTGTGCCATAAGTTACCTCAAGATGTTCCTTTCTCTCCCCTACCCGTAGATCAATGATGAAAATTATTCCTCTTGACCTTCTCCTTCAAATTGCTCCGTCATGAATGATTGCAAGCGGAGCCGATCCTCTTCAGTCAGGTTCGTACGTAAGGCATGACCGATGGAGGATTTCAGGCCCTGCTGCCAGCAGGATAAGCGGGGGTGGAGGTAAGCCCCGCGGCCTGACCGCTTCCCGGAAGGATCAACAAAGACCCCTTCAGGAGTGCGGACCACCCTGACCAGAGATTTTTTGTCCTCGACCTGGCGGCATCCGACACATGTGCGCTGTGGTTTGTGTTTCCGTTTACCCATCGTGCCTATCAGCCAATCTATGTTTGACCTTCGTCTGCCTCCTCTTTACTGAATAGAATTCAGCGCAGCGAACAATGGACTGAAATCAACATATTTTGAAGTCGATCACTGCCCTTTGCGTACGAGGTGCAGATTATTCCTCCAGGGCTGCTTCTTCTTCCCCTTCCTCAGGAGCGGGTTCGATTTCGATCATGATCCGGATCGCTTCCTGGATTTGTTCGATGTAAGCCGGACCGACCCCATCAATGTCACCCAGCACGTCGGGGTCAGTGTAAAGCTGTTCAGCGACCTTTCCGACGTTATCAAAACCTTCCTCAGTGAGGAGCGTTTCCACGCGGTCAGGCAGGTCCAGAGTCATGAGGGGGAGATCATAGGCATCGGGGGGGACAATATCCTCTACCGCTGCCTCCTCCTCTTCCTGAGCCGGCTCTTCATCTTCCTCGCTGATCTCTTCCTCCGGCGCTTCCCCATCGGGTGGTTCAATGACCTCTTCTTCCTCTTCTTCTGCCGTTTCCTCGTCAACTTCTTCAGGGGCTTCTTCTTCCTCGCCCAGGATCTCTTTCTCCATTTCCTCTAGATCGATATCCCCTTCCAGCAGCTCCCCTTTCTCAACCTGCAAATCTTCCGGAAGCGGTTCAAAATCGATCATGACCTGCAAAGAATCCTCGATATTTTCGATATATGTAGGCCCGATGCCATCAATGTCATGGATTGTTTCGGGTTCCATCAGCAGTTGGAAGGCCAGATCTCCTACATTGTCAAACCCTTCATCGGACAAAATGTTTTCAACACGGGTGGGTAACCCCAAAGTCATGAGAGGCAAATCGAAGGCATCTTCCGGCACCGCCTCTTTGGCAGCCTCTTTGCGGGCTTTCAAAAGATGTCTGACACGCTCCTTGCGTTCCAAGGCCCCTTTCTCAACCCGCTCTGTGAATCGATGCAGCTCACGGTATTCCTCAGGCTGGATCGGCCTGCCTTCGGCTTTCTTCTCCATAATGGCTTCCACCTGAGGAAGGTTTTCTTGCTCTTCTTCCGCATAGACCATGTACTGCGGGTTGTTTTCCATTTTGAACAGGGTCTCTGACGTGGCTTCAAAGAGCCCTTTGATATCAATCCGCCAGCCAGTCAATTTGGCAGCCAGGCGGGCATTTTGTCCATTGCGGCCGATGGCCAGGCTTAATTGATCCTCGGGAACGACCACCGTGGCTGTGGGCATACCGCCTGTATCTTTATTTAAAAACACGCTAAGCACCCGGGCCGGGCTGAGGGCTTTGGCAATGTACTCCTCAGTGTCCGGATTCCATTCAATGACGTCTATTTTCTCGTCACTCAGTTCGCGGACAATGGCCTGAATGCGCACACCGCGCACACCGACGCAGGCCCCAACCGGATCCACCCCCGGTTTGAGGGCGGCCACGGCCACCTTGGAGCGGTGCCCGGCTTCGCGGGCAATGGAATGGATTTCCACCAGGCCCTGATAAATTTCAGGGACCTCGTTTTCCAGCAGCCGGCGCAGGAAATCGCGATGAGCCCGGGACAGGATGATTTTTGGCTCGCGGGTGGTCTCTTCCACATCCAGCAGCAAGGCCCGGATACGATCATGGACCCGGAAGTATTCTTTGGGTATTTGCTGGCTGCGGGGCATAATGCCTTCCGCGTTAATGTTCAGGCCGATTGTCAATTCATTGCGGTGGATGGCCTGAACAACACCGGTGACAATCTCCCCGATGCGTTCGCTGTAATATTCAAATTGAGCTTCTCGTTCTGCCTGCCGGATGCGCTGCTGAATCACCTGGCGGGCGGTTTGAGCCGCCACGCGGCCAAAATCATCCGGTGTGCTTTCCACCATCACCAGATCGCCCAATTCGGCTTCTTCTTCCACTTCTTGAGCTTTTGAAAGCAAAACTTCCGTGCGCTCATCCTGGACATCTTCCGCAACTTCCTTCTCAGCGAAGATGGTTACCGCGCCGGTTTCGAGGTCAACTTCGGCCTCGACTTTTTGGGCGCTGGATGCATTCACGGCCCGCCTGTAGGCGGAGACCATGGCATCTTTTAAGGCTTCCAGAATGATCTCTTGTGGTAAATTGCGATCACTGATGACCTGTTTGAAGGCTAAAGCGAATTCGTTTTTCATACCTGCTTCTCCAAAATTTTTCTAGCATGGGAGGAATGGGATCGCCGCTGGCATTAAAAAAAGTGGGTGTGGACCCACTTTCCCTGCCGCCCGTATAGCTACCTCCCTCTGATGCAAAATTCTAACACGAATCCTGCCCACTGGCAAGGTAGGTCAAACCCGTATCCCCATCACCCCGTTCCTTTCTACGGAAAAAAGGCCTGCAATCCGTCCCGAAACGAAGGATAATCTTTAAATTTCTTCTCTACCATAGATCGATAATTTTGGGTCATCTGAGGGGCGTGTTCATAATGAGATTTAATATCGCTGACCTCAAGCGCCCGGTGCAACCAATCTTTATCCATTCCCAGGGACAAGAAACTTGCCAGGTCTTTGAAAACAGTGCCATCCAAGCTATGCGCGAAATAGTGAAAAAATCGATCGGGATACTTTGTTTCCAGATTCGCAAACCACGCAATTTCATCCAGGATAGTGTCCATGACAGACACTGGATCACTGCTCCGATCCTGATTTTCAAGAATCCGGACATGCCCCGTCTTTATATTGGATTCAGTACAGTCCAGGGGATTACGGATAGGAAGGATAAACTTTAATTCATCATTGATTTGAAAAACCTGCTCGAAATCAAAATCACTTTCACGGAGATGATTGCTCACTTTTTGGGATTCTTTCCAAACCAGGGCAGAAATGTGCTTCTTCCGTAAACCATAACCCGTCTTTTGAAACACCTGGCCCATCTTATGATCCCCGGAAAAAGCATGAGATAAGGTAATGGATCCTCCGTAATTTCCTCTTTTTCCTGACCCTGAAATTTGAACGGCATATCGAACGAAGTTCCAGAACGACTCTCGATCATAATCCTGGATAAAATCCAGCCTGTGATCTCCAAAGATGCGGCTTCCAGCATGATTCAGCACCTGACAGTTGGGATGCAAAAATAGCACAGAAGCCGTCAGGGTCGTCAAGTTGCGGTAAGGACCTAATATTAAACACACGGTCCTGATTCCCCCGGTATTAACTCCCCTGGACTGAAGGAAGTCCATCTCCTTTTTTGCTGAGAGGTAAAGGTTCTCAATTTTTCCACGAATCCTGGAATACATACAACCTCATCTTTTTAGTACAGGGAACTAACTCCTAATGTAGATCATTTGAAACCCATCGGGTTACCGAAACAAAACCCATCATGCCAAACCCCATATTGAGAACCAAGAGTGGAAAGTTGAGGGAGATTAACAAAGCCAAAGGGATTTACCTGTTCCAACAAGGTCCCTACTCCTCCACCGCGGACAGCATTTTTTCCAGCGCTTCTTCTTCCTCTTCCCTGTTCGAAATTTCGCCATCCAGCCAGGCGTCACGCAGACCATCCAGGATTTCGCTGTATTGGGGGCCGGGCTCCAGCCCGCGTTCCTTGAGGTCTTCACCGCTGATGTGGGGTGAGACATGCTGCCAGGAGGAAAGGTAGCGGGAAAGGATGCCCTTCAGATCAGGCGCCCGGCAGCTCAGATACACGGCATAGATAGCCAGATTGGAAATATGATCCAGATACGCCGTGATTTCACTGGCCGGCATGTCACTCAATTCGGAAAGCCGTGTGCGCAGGTCAGCAGACTCGTGTACCACATCCGCTGCTGCTCGGGTGAGCTTCAAGCGTTCGGCAACTTTTTCCGGCTGAGAGGACGCGATCAGCCAGATGGTGTAAGATAAGGATTGATGCAGGGGCATGCCGGGCAGGTCCATTTCCACCTGCCATTCCCCGGGCGGTTCCTTATCGGGGAGGCTGGCCATCAAGTCCGATAATTCATCGTTCCACACCAGTTCCTGGTGCACAGCTTCTAAAATGCTCAGCCCCTCCAGCCGTTCCATCATCCGGGGTGCTTTTTCTTCCTCAAGGATGCGGTCAAACTCATGCCGTAAACGGTCCCCTGAAACGCGTTTAATCAGGGATTTGGCTTCCAGCAGCAGTTCCTGGGTGCGGTCATCGATTTCAAAATCATAGCGCTGCTCGTAGCGAACGGCGCGCAGGATGCGGGTGGGATCATCCACAAAAGACAGCGAATGCAGGACGCGGATGATGCCTTCTTTCAGATCACTCAAACCGCCCCAGTAATCATACAATTCTCCGTAATGGCGGCCATCCAGACGCAGCGCCAGTGTGTTGATGGTGAAATCGCGCCGGTGGAGGTCCAGCTTGATGCTGCCCTGCTCTACGGTGGGCAAGGCAGTGGGATGGGTATAAAACTCCGTGCGGGCAGTGATAAAGTCCAAGGAATCGGGCAGGACATCCATCGCATTTTCTGAAATCTCCAGCTCATCAAGCTGGGCTTCGCCCAGAAACCACTTCGCGGTCCCGAACCGACCATGACTGGTAATTCGCCCGCCGTATCGCTCCTGGACGGTTTGTGCCAGAGCGATGGCATCGCCTTCCACGACCAGGTCAAAATCAAGGCTGGGATATTCCAGCAGCAAATCCCGCACGAATCCCCCCACGATGTACAGGGCATTCTTGCGTTCCCGAGCCACACGGGCAATTTCATTGAGCAGTTTCACGCGTGCTGGCGGCAGCTTGGCTTCCAGGCGGGGTGCCAGGTTCTGGCGCCCCGGGGTGGGTTTGCTGGGAGCAAGAATTTTCAATAAATCCGTGCGGGTGACAATGCCTACTATGGTCTGGCTGCGCGGACTGACGACCGGGATCTGTCCCCAACCGGTATCCGTCATCACATTCTGAATGTGCTCCAGGGAATCAGAAGGGAAAACCTTGACATTTCCGGCCTCCATTAAACTGGAAGCTGTCAGATTCAGGCCGTGCGCCTGGGCCCGGTCCACCGCCCGCCGCGTCAGCAGACCTACCACTTCTCCATCTTCCACCACAGGATACCCCTCATAACCATACTTGACCATCATATCTGCCGCTTCCTGAACCGGGGTATCCGGAGAAATAGTCTGCGGCCCGCGGGACATGATCGTTTTGGCAGTGATGGCCGGCTCGACATGATCGGGAAGCATGTCTTGCAGTTTTTGATAGATCTCATTCATGCCCCCCTCTTTAATGAGAGCAGCGGCAGCGCGGGGATGGCCTCCGCCGCTTTCAAAATTTTCGACGATGGATGCCACATCAATCCGGTCATCCGTGGAGCGGGCGATGACCTGCACCCCGGCGCTGGTCAATAAAAGCAAAAACAGGGCGTCAGGATCAAGCAAATCGCGCAGTTTATGGGCCAGGGTGGACAATTCGGCGTCCAATTCCCGGGCATCCGCCTGGGCCAGGATCACGCTGTGCCCGTGAATGATGCGGCTTTCCGCGTTGGCACGCAGTTCTTCATAGATCTTTTGTTGTTCCAGGGATAGGGGATGATTGATGTAATCCGTGACGATCGACAGACTCGCCCCCTGCTCAACCAGGGTCCCGGCAGCGTAAATGTCGGAGGCCGTGGTCCGGGTATAGGTCAAGGAGCCGGTATCTTCATAGATGCCCAGTAAAAGCAAGGTGGCCTCGATAGGTGTGAGCTGGATGTCCCGTTCCTGGATCGCCTCCACAAAAATAGTCGTGGTGGCACCCGTTTCCTCAATGGTCGTATCCCACTCCTGTGGAACGCTCTCCCGCAGGGAATGGTGATCAATGACGCGGACCCTGGTGTCCTGCGACATGCCCTTGACACTGATCAACGACTGGGTATCCACAAGCGTCACAGAGTCAACCGGCTCCCCCGTCAGGTCACGGGGATCCATAAACGGCAGCTCTATGCCGTACAGGGTCAAAAACCCTTCCACATTACGATTTAACTGGCGGGGAAGGACAGGCACGAGGCTTTCGTCCAGCAGGTACGCCCCCAGCAGGGAAGCCAACCCATCAAAATCTGTCCGTTCATGGGTGAGAATGATATCCATCACTGATTATGCCCCGGTATTTTCAAACAAAAAGCCCGCATGTATTGTACCTTATCCATGCGGAGATGGGAGATGAGGGCTGACTCATCCGGAACGAAACCGTAGCTTTTCCCCGTGATAAAAAACGGGTAAGACGGCTCCAACCCATCGCATCTAGAACCTGAGTATATAATATAGAAAATAAAATCGGGCCTTCGACATCAGCGACTTACAGAAACCACATCCTAAATCCCCATCAGGACAGGCATTTATGACTGGATCTACACAAAAAACTCGCCATCCATCCCCGCCTGATCCCCAGGACAGCTTCCCGATCTGGATATGGCTGATCTTGGGCGCAGGCCTGATCGTGGGGGTGCTCGCCCTTTTCTTGGGGAGGGATATCCTTTCTTTCGGGCCCCGGGCCGGGTCCATACAAAGGTCTGCAGCGGATGATATGGACCAGGTGTATATTCCGGAAGGACAATTCCAGATGGGGTCCGCTTCCGAGGGAGCGCTGCCGGATGTCAAACCCCAGCACGCCGTGTACCTCGACGCCTACTGGATGGACCAGACTGAAGTGACCAACAAACAGTTTATGTCCTTTGTGGAAGCCACGGGCTACCGCACCACGGCTGAAGAAATCGGCCAATCCTGGGTCTTTGAGCTAGGAAACTGGAGGGAAGCTGAAGGGGTGAATTGGCGCCATCCCCGGGGCCAGAACACGGACCTTGAGGGTCGGGGAGATCATCCTGTGATTCATATCAGCTGGCAGGATGCCCGGGCTTATTGCGAATGGGCCGGACGGCGGCTCCCCACAGAGGCAGAGTGGGAAAAAGCAGCCGGCGGCACTGAACTGATCCAATACCCATGGGGTGATCAGCCCGCTGATGGAAAGCGGGCCAACTTTGCGGATCAGGCGCTGTCCGCCAAGTGGTCCAATATGGATGTCGATGATGGTTTTGCACGCACCGCGCCGGTAGCAAGCTACGAGGAAGGAGCCAGTCCCTACGGTGTACATGACATGGCTGGAAACGTGTATGAGTGGGTCCAGGATTGGTACCAATGGGATTACTACGCCCGCTCGCCGTACCGAAACCCCACAGGACCGGAATCCGGGAAGCACCGCTCAGTGCGGGGCGCTTCCTGGGTCAGCAAAGCCAGCAATTATGCTGTATATTCCCGGGTCAGCCTTCCCCCGCAGTACACCATCCAGGACACCGGATTCCGCTGCGCCCAGGCGGTCCAATCCCGGAATCCTGCACCTTGACGCTGTCTTATTTTCGCCCCTCCTCTTCACGCCAAAACAAAAATCGCCAGGCTCAACTCCCCGACTCAGGCAACCCAACCCTTATCAATCCTTTACCTGGTAACATGGAAACAGGGGGTCAAAAGGAAAATCCCATTTATAATAGATGATCATGGACCTACAAAAATTGACAGAAGTGATGAACCAGTTTGTCCGGGAACAGGGATGGTATGATGTCCAAAGCTCCCGCCCCCAGACCCCGCGCAACCTGGCCATATCGCTCAACCTGGAAGTCTCTGAAATACTGGAACACTTCCAATGGGACACGGAACCGCTGGACAAGTCCGCGCTGGCAGATGAACTGGCTGATGTGGCCCTGTATTTGCTGCAGTTGGCCAGCGTCAGCGAGATTGATCTGGAGGAAGCGATCACCCGTAAGCTGGAAGAGAATAGGAACAGGACATGGCATAAGGGATAACAAGGTGATTGACATGGATGAAAACCGGCCCCACATTACGGTCTTCGGCGGCTCGCAGCCTACCCCTGGATCTGCGCCGTATCAACAAGCCCATAAACTGGGAGAAATGCTGGGAAACGCAGGTTTTGCTGTTCTGACCGGGGGGTATATTGGCACCATGGAAGCCGTCTCCCGGGGGGCATCCCGGGCGGGCGGTCACGTTATCGGGGTCACCTGTGATGAAATAGAGAAATGGCGAGATGTGGGGCCCAACCCGTGGATTGATGAAGAAAGACGCTACCGGACCGTCCGGGAGCGTTTATATGCCCTGATTGAGAGCTGTCATGCCGCACTGGCCCTCCCGGGAGGCATCGGAACGCTGGCTGAGATCGCCGTGATGTGGTCCGAGATGCAGACCAACGCCATTCCACCCCGACCGCTCATCCTGGTAGGCAGCGGCTGGAAGACTACCTTTTCCACCCTTCTCGATCACCAGGGAAGATACATCGCCGAAAGTGATCGAAGCCTGCTTCATTTTTCTCCCGGTATTGAAAAAGCGTTTCACTACGTTCAGAAAGAAGTAGCCTAAATGCCTGCCATCAATCCTGCTCAACTGCGCATCAAAGCTGCTTCCCTATCCGAAAAGTATGATCAACCGCGCCAGTTTGTGAAGGATGTGCATGATTTGCTTTCCTTTTATGCCGACCGCGTCCACCAGCCGGGAGAAAGCGGAGCGCCGCCGCCCGCCATCGACTCCTATCATGTCGCGCCACAAGTGCTGCGGATCCTGGAAAGAGAACTGAAAGAGGTCATGGAGGAGCACCCTGCCGAAGGGTTGCTGCTGGCCGATCAACTGTGGGAAGAAGAATGGCTGGAAACACGCCTCCTGGCGTGCGGGCTGCTGAGTTTAGCGGGAGCCAGCCTCAGCGAAGAGATCCTGTCCCGGGTGCGATCCTGGATGTGGGAATGCCAGGATGATATTCTCCTCAAAGCCCTGCTGGACCGCGCTTTGTCTTCCATCCGGACCCATGAAGTAACAGCGTATTATTCGCTGCTGGATGACATGCAAGGTAAGCAGGAGGAGAACACCGAACGAATCACCCTCCATCTCCTCCTACCTTTGGTTGATGACCCGTCCTTTCAGGATCTGCCGACCGTATTAAAGTACCTGAAACCCATCATAAACAGCGAGTCACAGGATGCACTGTCCGACCTCGCACGTTTGATCCGGCGCATGGCCCGGCGTTCCGAGCAGGAGATGATGATTTTCCTCCTCCATCAAATACCCACCGCTCCCCACCCCAAAATTCAACGGGCCATACGGCGCAGCCTCCCGGCGTTCAGCCCTGCATCCCAGAAAAGATTGAAGGAGGCCATCAGGGATAAATAGGGTACAATTTGAACCCTGGCTGGAATATCACGCTCCACCCCCAACGCTCCACGTAAGTACCCTTTCCAGCAATAGAGCCCCACCCTCTGGAAGAGTATACTATTTGATGACGACGTCTGACCTGGAACCGTTCATGCCAGGGTCAAATGGTTATGGTCAGCGAATTCGTTATCCTTTGACTGCACAGAGATATTAAGGATCCATGTTTTATTATCGTCACACCCAGGAGAGAAGGGTATGAAAAAAGTGCACCTCTTCGCAGGCACAAAAAAGGGAGGACTTGTCCTCAGCAGCGATCTGCAGCGCACAGAGTGGACCACGAGCGATCTGCATTTTAAGGGCTGGAAAGTGATGGATATGAGGATGGACCTCCGCGACAATCGCTTGCACGCTGCGGTGGATCACACCGTCTTCGGCCCCAGCAGCCATTATTCCGATGATCTCGGAGAACACTGGACCCAGGCGGACCTGCCGCCGGAATTCAACCAGCCCTCCGCATCTGGCCGCCCGATCGGTACGGCCCGGGAAGCCCGCGATCCAGATGCAAAACGTGACGACCCTGAAGAAGTGGTCTCCATCTGGAAAATTCAACCTGGACGAATGCATGAACCGGATATCCTTTATGCCGGAATCGAACCCGCGGCTTTATTTGTTTCCAGAGACCGCGGTCGCACCTGGCAGGTCAACCAGGGACTGTACAATCATCCTCACCGCCCCCAATGGTATCCCAGCAAAGGCGGTCTGGCCCTGCACTCTATCCTGCCCCACCCCACGGATCCGGACCGCATGTGGGTCGCCATTTCCACGGGAGGTTGTTACTATACAGAAGATGGAGGCCAGACCTGGCACCCCAGAAACAACAATGTGCGGGCCGACTTTCACCCCGAGAAGTACCCGGAATTCGGACAGTGTGCCCATAAAATCACCCATCATCCCCAGCAGCCAGAGCGGTTGTACCAGCAAAACCACTGCGGGATGTACCGCAGCGATGACGGCGGACAGCATTGGATTGATATCGGTGAAAGCAAGCTGCCATCGCGCTTCGGTTTTCCGATCCTGGTCCATCCCCACGATGCGGATACCATCTACGTCATCCCGGAAGAGGGAGATCAGTTCCGGTACAGCGCAAACATGGAATTTGTCATCTGGCGCAGCCAGGATCGAGGAGAATCATGGCAGCCCATGAAAAAAGGACTTCCGGAGCGAGCTTACCTGGTTGTACTGCGGGAAGCCATGGCTGCAGACAACTGCCCTCAGGCCGGGATCTATGCCGGTACAAAGACCGGGGAAATCTTTTACAGCCTGGATGACGGGGAAAGCTGGGACATCCTGGCCGATTACCTGCCCCCCATTTATTCCCTGAACGCCGTGCTGGTTGAAGGCTGAGATTACCTCCCCCCGGACCAGCCCCTGACACCGTGACTATGCGAAGGGAACATTTTAAAGGATGGATCAGCTTGACTTAAAATTTTTGCCCGACTATACTGGGTATGCACAATAAAACAAACAGCACGGGGAGCCGATTCCGGCTGAGAGGAAAGCAACCCAGTCCAAAACTCGCTTTCGACCCGAGAACCTGATCCGGATAATACCGGCGGAGGCATGCGCACCTGTAAAGCCCACACTCCTCCGCCCGGAGGAGTTTTTCTTTTGCCCGGAATCAGGAGGAAGGAGAGCGTTATGCAGGCCATCATCTTCGCCAATGGAGATCTGTCACCCGAAACGAAAATTCCGGATCTCTCCGCATATGATCTGACCATCGCCGCTGACGGCGGCAGTCGCCACTGCCAGCGCCTGGGCATTTTACCGGACCTGCTGATCGGCGATCTGGATTCCATCTCCCAACTCACCCTGGAAAAGTGGACCCGGGATGGAGTGGAAGTGACCCGGCATCCCCAGCGCAAAGATAAAACGGACCTGGAAATCGCTCTGGAAGTGGCCCATCAGCGGGGCGCCCAGGACATCCACGTTTACGGCGCGCTGGGAGACCGGCTGGATATGACCCTGGCTAATGTCCTTCTTCTGGCTCACCCTTCGCTGCCCTCCACCGTGAAACTGTTCCGGAAGAATGACGAGGTCAGCCTGCTGCGGGACCAGGAAACCATCACCCTGGACGGCCGGGCCGGCGACCTGGTCTCCCTTCTGCCGCTGGATCCCCACACCCGGGGCATCACAACGGAGCACCTGGAATACTCCCTGCAGGAGGAAACCCTGGAATTTGGTACCAGCCGCGGGATCAGCAACATCATGAAAGGGGATTCAGCCAGGATTTCCCTCCGGGAAGGCTTACTATGCATCATTCACACCAGGCTCAAGGACTAGCACATGAGGAAAGCTATGAATAAAAAATGGTTGATCTTGACGTTATTCGTGATTTTGGCAGCAGGCTGCGGACAGACACCTTCCATAGAGAGCGCGACAACCGCACCCACAGCCCTTCCCCCCACGGAGTCTGAACCTGTCCAGCCCACGGACACGGCCGTACCCTCCCCACCGCCCACGGAAACCTCAGCCTCCCCGCGCAAACTGACCGTGATGACTCACGACTCCTTTGCTGCATCCAAGGATGTCATCAGTACATTCGAGGAGGAACACAACGTGGACGTCCAGTTTCTGGAGGCAGGGGATACCGGTACAGCAGTCAATAAAGCCGTGCTCTCCAAGGGAAATCCGCTGGCAGACGTCTTTTACGGGGTGGACAATACCTTTTTGAGCCGGGCTCTGGAAGAAGGCATCTTCGTCCCATACGAATCGCCCCTGCTGCAGGATATTCCGGACCAGTTCCAACTGGACGACCAGAACCGCGCCCTCCCTGTGGATTTCGGAGATGTGTGCCTCAACTATCAGAAATCCTATTTTGAGGAAAATGATCTCCAACCCCCTCAAAACCTGGAGGACCTTACCAGGCCGGAATACAAAGGGCTGTTGACAGTGGAGAACCCCGCCACTTCGTCTCCGGGACTGTCCTTCCTGCTGGCCACCATCGGCCGCTTCGGGGAAGACGGCTATCTGGACTACTGGCAGCAGCTGGTGGAAAACGATGTCAATGTCGTCAACGACTGGGAGACGGCCTATTATTCGGCCTTCAGCCAGGCCGGCGGCAATTACCCCATCGTGGTCTCCTACGGGTCCAGCCCGCCTTTTGAGGTCATTTTCGCGGAAGAGGAAATGGAAGAGCCGCCCACGGCTGCCGTGGTTGCCGATGAAAGCTGCTTCCGGCAGATCGAGTTTGTAGGTATTCTGGATGGAACAGAAAAACGCGAGCTGGCCGAAAAATGGGTGGACTTCATGCTCTCCCCCACATTCCAGGAAGATATTCCCCTCAATATGTTTGTCTTCCCGGTCAACCAAGAAGCAGAGCTGGATGAAACCTTTCAAGAATATCTGGCCGTGCCGGATAAGACCGCAGATGTCAGCCCCCAGGCCATCGCAGAGAACAGGGAAGCCTGGATCCAGGCCTGGACAGAAACCGTGCTCCGGTGAAGATGTACTGCGTCCGAGTTCAGCCCCCTCAGCGCAAAACAGCCCCGGATTAAGCCATGAATCACCCTTTCACCAAAAAGAACCTGCGAGCCCTTTCCCCTTACCTGCTGTGGATTCTTCCCCTGGTTTTCCTGGCGGTGTTTTACTTCTACCCGCTGGGAAGCATATTCCAGCTCAGTTTCAGCCGGGGCCAGGACAGCGCCCTGCTCAGCTTCTGGAATGCGCTCACGTCATCAACCGTGCGGGATGTGCTGGGATTCACCCTGTGGCAGGCCATCCTTTCCACAGCCCTCACCCTGGTGCTGGGGCTGCCGGGCGCCTATCTTTTCGCCCGCTATACATTCAAAGGAAAGAAGTTTTTACGCTCCCTGTTCGGAGTGCCCTTCGTGATGCCCACCCTGGTGGTAGCAGCCGGGTTTAACGCGCTGCTGGGTGCCAACGGCTGGGTCAACACTATTCTCGTCAACACCTTCCAGCTCTCCTCCCCGCCCATCCAGTTCATGAATTCCTTCACGGCTATTTTGGTGGCCCATGTCTTTTACAACACGACCATTGTGCTGCGCGTGGTGGGTGACTACTGGAGCCGGCTCGATCCCCGCTTTGCCCAGGCCGCCCGCGTGCTGGGCGGAAACCAGCGGCAGATCCTGCGCCATATCACCATCCCTCTCCTGGCTCCGGCGGTGGCTGCGGCTGCCCTGCTGGTGTTTATCTTTGACTTCACTTCCTTCGGCGTCATCCTCGTCCTGGGCGGGCCGCAGTTCGCCACCCTGGAAGTTGAAATCTATTATCAGACCATCAGCCTCTTCAACCTGCCTATGGCCGCCACCCTCTCCATCCTGCAGCTAGGAATGACGCTGCTCCTGACTGTGCTTTACACCCGGCTTATGAATCGAATTTCGGGACCTGTCCGCCAGCGGGCAGAGGCACAAACGCAACAGCCGCTGCTCACCCGGCAGCAAAGGATAGGGGCCGGAGGATTTATCCTCCTGCTCCTGGCCTTTCTGACTTCACCCCTGATCGCCCTTGCTGGCCGATCCATCACCCATTTGGGAACTACAAACGGGCCCCCAGGGCTGACCTGGGCGTTCTTCAAGGCCCTGGCCCAGAATCCGCAAGAATCCCTCTTTTATGTCCCACCCACCACAGCCATCGGCATCTCCTTTGGATACGCCATGATTACGGTCATCCTCTCTCTTCTCCTGGGCCTACCCGCGGCCTGGGCCTTAGCCCGCGGTAAAGGGTCCAGATTGAACCGCATCCTGGATCCCATATTAATGCTCCCACTGGGGACGTCTGCCGTCACGCTGGGACTGGGATTTATTGTCGCCCTTGACCACCCTCCTCTGGATCTGCGGGCCTCTCCCCTCCTCATCCCCCTGGCCCATACCCTGGTCGCTTTTCCCTTTGTCGTCCGCAGCCTGACCCCTGCCCTGCAAAGCATTCAGCCTAATTTACATCAGGCAGCAGCCGTGCTGGGCGCCTCCCCCCGCCAGGTCTTCCGGCATGTTGATCTGCCCATGGTGGGACGGGCTGTGATAGTGGCCGGCACCTTTGCCTTCACAATTTCTATCGGTGAATTCGGGGCCAGTTCCCTGATCGTGCGGCCCGAATTCCCGACCGTTCCCGTGGTCATCTACCGCTTCCTTTCCAGACCGGGCACCTTGAATTACGGCCAGGCCATGGCGTTGAGCACCATACTCATGCTGGTCACCCTGGGGGGGATGCTGGCTATCGAGCAATTCCGGGTGGCAGATATCGGGGAATTCTAAAATTTTATGCTAAAATACTTGACGACGAAGGGGGATGTGATAGAATAGCTGTCGTTCGGGGGCGTGGTGTAGCGGTTAACATGCGGCCCTGTCAAGGCCGAGATCGCCGGTTCGAATCCGGTCGTCCCCGCTCAAAAAAAAACCCGGTAGAGCTGATGGCTCTCCGGGTTTTTTGTATTCCACCTCCAGGGAGGAGGGGGAATTGAAATCATACTCATAACAACCAGCCCCAGGAACCCACCATGATCTCGGAGTCGCGGAGAACACACATCAGCAAGTTTTTAAGCTTGGTCCTGCGGCACCAGCCCGAGAAAATGGACTTGAACCTCCAAGCGGGCGGCTGGGCTAACCTGGATGACGTGATTACAGGCTTCAAACAGCACGGATATAACATGGATCGATCCCTGATCCTGACCGTCGTGCAGGAAGGTCCCAAAGACCGCTTTGAAATCAGCCCGGACGGGAAAAGAGTCCGGGCCCGCTACGGTCATTCGGTTAAAGTCAACCTGGACTACAACCCTCAAGAACCCCCCGATGTCCTGTATCACGGCACCGCCCGGCGCTTTGTGGAAAATATCCGGCGTGAGGGACTGCAGACCCGGGGGCGAAACTACGTCCACCTTTCCTCCTCGCCGGGTGCTGCCCGGGAGGTGGGCAGCCGGCATGGCGCTGGGGTCATCCTGGAGATTGACTCGGCGGGAATGTCCGAGGCAGGATATGCCTTCTATCCTGCCTCGGACCAAGTGTGGCTAGTGGAGTGTGTCCCGCCCCGGTTTTTGAGCGTGAGAGATGCATCCTGACCAGGATACGCTTTAAAAATATAAGGTCCCGGTCGAAAAACCGCTCTTCACCGTGTGTCAGGTTCAGGATGCCCTGGGCCGAGGTGCCGTCCGGGAACTGAATGACATACCCGGCGTCGAGTTCCTCCGGCGTCAGGCTGCCGGTCACTTCCATGCCCGATATCTGCTCCCCAAGGATATTTTTCGCTATGACAGCCAGGCTGTCCTGCCCACGGTGACCGCCACCGTGGATCCGGCCTCTTCCGCCCCAGGGTTTCCACGGTCTGGATCCGATTATCGACCGAATCATAGGTGTAGACGAAGGAGGACAGGGTCTCCCCTCCCGCGAGGTGGGTCAATACGGTCAATTGTCCAGCGGCGTCGTATTCATAGCTGGAGGTGACGTCATTGGGGCCGCCGCTGCTTCTTCCACCACTACCGCCAGATATCTACACAACAAATAATATACGAATTGCAATATTTTTAGCGCTATTAATATTACTATGCAATATGCGAGAGTCACAATTTGCACACAATTTAAGGTTCTCTAACTCCGCGAGCTTAAAAAATATATAAAAGAATGCTCTCGACCTGGTTGCAACACCTGGCTGCATTGTCTGTAGATCCAACCCACCTAAAAACAGAAAGGGCTCCAGGTGTGAAACCAAGAGCCCTTAATCATGATGGACTACCCAGCATCTGCCCTGCTTAATCCTCCACGATGACCCGGTCGCTGCCGCTGCGGCCAAAGACCTCCGGTGAGTACATCTCCTCCGCTTTGGCCGGGGGGACGACATACTCTCCGGGTGTGGTAGCGCGGGCCACATAGGTGTATTCATACACCCCGTCCCACAGCAGGGTGGTGAAGGCTTCCGCCCGCTCATCCCGCAGGTTCTGGTGGCTGTACCACGGACCCCACCACCACCAGAAACGGGCTTCCTCGCTACCCGGGTCCTGGGGGACGCTTTGGGAAACAGCCAGGGCAGGGTTGATGATCTCCAGACCCGCCGGCAGCGGATCCACCAGAGCCACATGGTAGCGGCGGTTGTCGGCCACCATAGTGATCCGCACCCGCACTCTGGCTCCGGCTTTGATGCGCCACGTCCCATCCTCATCCCGGTCCACATCATCCGGATCATCCACGGCCTCATATTCTCGCTGCACCACAAATCCCATGTCCAGCGGATCCATGTCAAGGTCGGTAGGCGCATATTTCAAGCCCAGGCGGTAGTACAGGCGACCCTGGCCTTCCTTGTGGATGATCAGATCCTGGGTTTCCCCAGCCTCCCCATCCACCAGATACGACATAGGGATTTGTGTCCTATTGCGCTCCGTACTCCGGCCCCGGTAGGCATGTTCCCCGGCATAGGTCTCCCCCAGCCACATGCGGGCCACGAAGTCCGGCGTCTGCGACTCATAGGTATTGAAGTAGCGGTCCAGGGCCAGGAGCACAAAGATGTTCTCCTGCGTGTTCCGCCAGCGGCCTTTGACCTTATGGGCCAGCAATCCATTGACCAGCTTGGGAATGAGATCACTGTCCGGGTTATCCGCCATCAGTGCATCCAGCAGGATGGCATCCGTGCGCCGGTTGGACGCCAGGAGGAGATGGGTTTGATCCCGGTAGCGGGTGGTGAAGTTGGCGGTTCCCGCCGTCTCAACCACCCGGTTCTGGACGTGGCGCCGGATGGTTTCCAGTTCACCTTCCGATCCCGTTGAGTCCAGCAGCGCCTGCCAGATCCACCCCAACCCATCCAGGCTGAGTCCCTCCAGGCCGGCGTCGCGGAACAGGTTGCGGGCCTTGACCGGATCGCCGTCCCCCATCAACCCCCGCACATAGAGGGCGTAGGCGCTGATGTTATTCCGCGTGTACTGGCTGTAGTAAGGCGGATAATGGCGCTCGATGTCCCGCAGGTACGACAAGAGGCGGCTCTGCATCTCCCCGGGAACCTCAAAGTCTTTGTCACTGGCGCGCTGCAGGGCATGAGCCACATGCACGGTGTGGAAGGGGATAGAGTCCCGCCCCCGTCGCCAGTAGGGGAAGCCGCCGTCGTTATTCTGCAGGCGCGCCAGCTCTTCCATATCCCGCCGGACCGCGTCCTCCAGCTCGCCGGTGGAGGGCAGCCCGTCGGCCTCAAAGGCGCTCAACACATCCCGCAGGGCGGCAATGCCCAGGACCCGGGAGGCAATCTGCTCCGAGGATTCAAAGGGATAAGACACCAGATAGACCACGGCATCCGTCAAGGCTTGCAGGGCGGTGGAGGAGGTGTTGATTTCCAAACCGCCAAATTGGGGGAACACATCCTCCGGAGAAGAAAGCGGCTGGGCGATGCTGCCCTCATCGATCACACCGTAGGTAGCGAAGGCCTCGGTTGTGGCCGGGGTGTACACCGGCAGATCCCCGAAAGCGGCGTCTTCATAGAGCCCTGAGACGGCTGCAATCTGGAACTGGGTGCTGCCGGCCTGATCTGTGGCAGCCGGGAAACGGACCTCGATCCGGTCCCGGGGCGGGATGGTAACCCGCTTGCCGCGGCCACCAACAAACTCGAGATTATTGGCGCGGATAACCACCTCCGCTTCCAGAGCCTGTTCGGTTTGATTCTGGAGCACAACAGGCAGCTCAAAGCGGTCCCCGAAATTCAGGAAGCGGGGCGCTGAAGGGCGCACCATGAGCGGCAGGCGGGCTGTCAGATTTGATTCCCCGGACCCAAAGCGGGTTCCCCCCTCATCGACCGCCACCACCATGACCCGATAGCGGGTCAAATTATCAGGCACCTGGACCGTAACCCGGGCTTCGCCATTTTCATCCGTATGCACCTGGGGGGCAAAGGTCGCCAGGGGATTGAAATCGCGACGGACTGAGATGGCCTGGTCCCCCTGAGCTTGCCCCTCCGCAGCGTCCATGCCCTTCCCCAGGGGCGCTTCGGCCATGGCTTCTTCCTCCATTTCCAAGGCACGCTGGGCAGCCATGGTGGGAGAAGGCGCCGCCCCGCCCATGCCCCCTTCCTGCAGGAGTGCCTCAGGGTTGGCGAGGACGATATTGGACCGCGCATAATAGCTGCTGACATCCGAGGGCCGCGTGCTGTAAAACACGGACAGCGGATCCACCAGAGAATAATTGCTCAGCGCCAGGATGGCTTCATCCACCACCACCACCGCCAGCTCGGCATCTGAGACCGGGTCTCCCGCCGCATCCGTGACCCGCAGTTCCATCCCGGTGGATTCTCCCGGCTCAACAGCTGTGTCTTCCAGTTCGGTCTCCACCTGCAGTTCCCGTTCCAGAGGGGGGATATCCAGGTTAATCGACCCCGAGGCATACGCCGGCCGGTCCGGGATGCCTTCCACGATCTCACCCTGGTCATCCAAGCGGGCGGCAGACCCGACCGCATCCACCTTGACATGCAAGTTGGGAAGATACGCTTCCTCAATAGGGATCTCCAGCGTGGTGCTGCCCTCAGAAAGGTCAAAGCGCTGCGTATCGAGAATACCGTTCCGGCTCAAAGTCAGCAGTCCCTCTCCACCCTCAAAAGGGGCCTGAACCAGAATTTCAGCCACATCCCCCGGCTGATACGATTCCTGGTCGGGGACCAGCGTGACGTCTTCCCGCTCAACCTCCCGGGATGGAGGGCGTTCCCCGCCGCTCACCCAGCGGGTTAGGCGGCTCTGGTTTTGGCGGCCTTCCGCATCCTCCACCACGGCCGTGATCCGGTACCTTCCACCAGTAGGCGTCTCAAAAGAACAGCTGACCGGCTCTTCCCCGGATTCCACCTGACAGCGCTGGGGGTCCACTTCTTCTTCCTGCCAGCTGCCGCCCGTGTATTTCCACTCTATTCGTGCAGCCTGCACCTGGAATGAGCGCCCGGACACCGCCTTCCCTTCCACATCGGTGACAATCAAGTCCACTTGCAGCGGGTCCCCCTGCTCCACAAAGTAACGCTCTGTGCGCATCCCGACATAAAGCTCTCCAGGATGGACCAGAAGGTCCGTGCTGCTGGCCCAGGCCTGGCGGTTGACATCCATCACCACGGCCTGTGCCGTCACACTGTAAGGGCGGGGCTGCTGCATATTTTCAAAGGCCATCTGCAGGTAATGGTTGCCCGAGGCATCCGTCACCCCTTCAAATTCCTGGCTGAATCCACCCTGTCCGGATCCGGGTCCAAAGCTGTAGAACCACCATGGGGTCCAGTATCCGAAGCTGAAATCGGGCCAATTTGGCGGTTGATAGTTGGTAGCACTGGCATTCACATTCCATCTGACATCGGCGTTCCCCAGCGGACCGCCGGCGTAATAGGCTGCTTCCACAGCCACCATGGCCTGCTGCCCTAAAAAGTAAGGGCCGGTGGTCTCATTCCGGGCCTTGACTTCAAACTCCGGACGCCTGAATTCCTGAATCTGAAAGGTGTGGACATAATGATCGGTGCGCATCTCCGGCGCGCTTCCCAGCGGATTCAACACCAGCTGGGCCCGGCCCAGGTTGACATTTTCCGGCAATGAGAAATTAAGATCAAACCCACCCCAGGCATTGACGTCCACCTGGCCCTGGCTGATTTCATTGCCCTGGGGGCCGACAACCTGGTATTTGATGCCGCTCACAGCCTCCCCCACCAGAGCGATGCCGCCGGTTTCCTCGTTCTCCATGCGCCGCATCCAGCCCTTGACATGCACCTCTTCCGCCGGGCGGTACATCTGCCGGTCATCAAACACATACCACCGCAGTTGATCCATGACAGAACGCGGTTCCCATTCCCGTCCGCCCCAGGAATAAGGATGGGGAGGCAGCAGGGCCTGGTCCTCTCCCCGGGAGGCCGCGACATAAGACAGGCCATCCGGGGGTAGGTCGAAGCGCGACACCCCTTGATCATCCGTCGTCCCCAGCTGACCGACCGGACCTGAGCCGACCTGGACATCCGACAGGGCTGTTCCGTCTTGCAATGCCGTAGCCCACACCACCATCTCGGTGTGGTCCACAAAGGCATCCAATCCGATCTGTGTGATCTGCACCCAGACCTGGACCGGGTCCCGGTAGCGGTCCCCCTCAAACAATCCCTGCGGTGGTTGGACGATGACCACAAAATGTCCGTAATCTCCATCCATCACATCTTCCAGATCGATGGCCACCTCGGTCAATTCATCCGCTCCGCCATCCACCCGCACCACATCATCTAAAACACGTTTTCCGGGGGGATCAATGGGATTATCACGGCGCCGGTAATCCTGCATATAGCGTTGGAAATCCGGCCACTGCGAGGGCTCAACCTGATAGATTTCTACATCCAACCTGTTGTAGTTCAACGTAAACACAGACAGAGCAGGCTGCTGCGAGGCCGGATCCAGGGTGACAAGATCCTGCTCGGGTCCGTACAGGATGGGCTCCGCTTTCCCAATCCGGAAACGAACAGTTTCGTCCGCCCCCAGGGTCTGTCCGAAGATGTCTGTAATCTCTTGATCCAGCGTGACCCGGTACGTGGTGCGCGGTTTTGTCGAACCCCGCACGTTGATCGTATTGCCATAGACATTGAGGGAGGCATCCGGGAGCTGTGGCTCAAACCGCAGCATATCTTCCTGGAACTCGTCCAGGTCAAGGGGGTTATTAAATTGAATGAATAAGGGGGTAAACGGCCGGCAGGGTTCCCCGCCCCACGAACAGCCCGTTTTATGCACCCGGAGGGGAGCATAGGTCTGAAAGCTGAACCCCTGGGATCGTTCCGTGGTCAGCGGACCTTCAGCAGAAGGTGTCCCCGGGCCAATATTGACGGATATGGTGGTATCAACAGGCAGTGATTCCCGGGGCACGAAGGCCAGCCAGCGCCCCTCCTGGGCTTGATCCACCAGGCGGGATACAGACTCGTCCCCGTCAATCTCTTCGTCGGACGCCAGACGAAGCCCGATCTCACTGCCAGCGGCTGAAAGGCTGATGGTGGACAGGACCTCTTCGGGATTGATGCGCTGATCAAAGGACGCAAACAATACAGGGTCAAGCGGCTGCGGACCGCTGCTGGGATAATGGGTCTGCAGCTGCGGCGGGGGGGTCCGGAAAGTGAACTGGAATTGCTCTTCCAGGCTCTGCCCCGACATGGCTTCCACCCCCTGGGGGACCGTGACCGTATATTCCGTGGCCATCGACAGGCGGTCGATGTCTTCCCTGTTGGACTGAAACTGGAGGGTCCGGGTCCCAATCCAGCGCCATACACCATCCAATTCTGGTTCCACTTCGGCCGGTACCTGGCGCTGCTCCAACCCCTGCAGCGTATCCAATGGGACCATGGGTTGATTGAAGGTCAGACTGATGAAAGGTGCAATGGGCACCTCCCCCTCCGGCGCATAACGCAAAATTTCCAGCGGCTGATCTTCGACCTGATCCGGATCCTGGGCGTCAACCTTCGCTGGAAAGACCTGGTCCACCGTTTCTCCCGGGCGGGGCGGCGGCAGGACCTCTTCCGGCAATCGAAATTCCACCTGCGCGTCTTTACCCTCCGGAAGAGATGGCAGACGGGAAAAAATATTTTCGATAATCTCGTCTGAAAGAGGTTCCCCTTCTACTGCTTCCGGCCTTTGATACGTATCGGGCTGGGATCGACCGTCACTCAGAATGATCGTCAAGGGTGGTTCTTCATCCTCGCTTCCTTCTTGATTACCTTCTCCAGCTGCCATGGTCGACCCTCCCTCTGTGTCCCGGGGAGCCGGGTCACTTCCGGAAGAATCCGATTCATGTTTATCCAGCACAGAACATCCGGTAATGACCATTAACAGAAACAGGATGATAGCAGTGACTTTCCAGATACGCATTCTGTGATCCATGACATCTCCTCTTCGTCAGCTCAGGGGGAACGGACCCCGTCCAGCACACCTCACTGTCAAAAAAGAACCTGGGTCACAAACCTTTTTGGGGACCGGCTTTTCTGCCCAGCGAGCGCCCCTTCTACCCAGACAGGGGATCGATTTGTATAGAGTAGACGCACTAAAAGCCTGTTTTGTTCCCAGGATAGAAAAAATCATTCCAGGCGATGGTCAACGATGCGCGTAAGGTGGTCCGACAAAACCTGTACCGCATCCCGGGCTGAGCCATAGGCCTGGACAGTCAGTAAAGGATCAGGGTTCCCGGAAATCATTTTCGAAATCTTGCGATCCTGCTGGTATAGGCACAAAACGGGTTTTTCTAACTGCAGGGCATATCCAATTTCAAATCCCACACCGTGGGAAGGGGTACTTACTTCTGCCACCAACAGGTCACATTCTTCAATCCAGGCCACATCCCGCTGGTAAATGTCACGCGGTGCATCCCGCTCATCCATTTCCTCCACTCCGGACTGCGCGATGTGAGCTGTGGGTACCTGAAACCCCGCATCTTCCATGTGCTCTACCAGTTTCTGGTAAACGTGTTCGTCCTTTCGGCCCCCTGTTATGGAGCAGGCAAAGTATATTTTTTTCATTGATCACCCTTTACACCGGATCCGCCCCGGCGCCAATTCACGATACAATACATGCTGTAGCACGGTGACGGTATTATAGATCAATTTAGGTTATTTGAAAGCGGCACCCCACACCCAGCGGGGACCGGGTACAAGACAGCAGGGAGTGTGTGGCAGGACATGACAGAGAATGCGGGATTGGAGCTGCAGAACATTCACAAAACATTCGACAACACTCCAGCCGTTCGGGGCGTGTCCTTTCAGATCCGGGAAGGAGAGATCCTGGGGCTGTTAGGCCCCAGCGGAAGCGGGAAAACCACCATCCTGGAAATCATCGCCGGCATCGTGGAATCTGATCGCGGCGTATGCACCTGGAATGGAAAAAATCTGGCGGATGTTCCCCCTTTCCAGCGCGGCTTCGGCCTTATGTTCCAGGATTTTGCCCTCTTCCCCCATAAAAACGTGCGCGATAATGTGAGCTTTGGCCTGAAAATGCAGAATTGGTCCCCGCAAAAAATCCAGGAACGCGTGCGAGATGTGCTGCAGCTGGTGGGGCTGCCCGGATTCGGAGACCGGGAAGTCGATACCCTGTCAGGTGGAGAACAGCAGCGTGTGGCCCTGGCCCGTTCCCTGGCCCCCCAACCGCGGCTGTTGATGCTGGATGAACCCATTGGCTCCCTGGACCGCACGCTGCGGGAGCGCTTGATGGGGGAACTGCGGGAGATCCTCAGAACCACATCGCAAACAGCCATCTACGTCACCCATGATCAAATGGAGGCCTTCAGCGTCGCGGACCGCATCGTGGTTTTGAATGCAGGACGTGTGGTCCAGACTGGACGGCCGGAGGAAATTTACCGTTCCCCTAATTCCACCTTTGTAGCCCGATTTCTGGGTTTGACCAATATCCTGCCCGGAAAAGCCGAAGCGAAAAACGGAAGCAGCGAGATCTCGACTGAAATTGGCACCTGGCACATCCAGCAGCGGCTGGAGGGCGACGTGGAGGTCTTGATCCGGCCTGATGCGGTGCGGGTGGGTTCTCCCCGCTCATCTCAAGAAGTGCAGCTGCAGGGTACCTTATCTAAAAAAGGGTTCAGCGGGAAGTTCTTCCGCTGTGAAGTCGTGATCCATGACGTAACCATGGCCTTTGAATTCCCGGCCGCTACCACCCAACTCCCCCCCGTGGGAGAGCAAATCAAACTGTCCTTTGACCCCGATCACGCATTGCAAATGTTTCCAAAGTAAAGATAGGCTTGCAAGGGTACGCCTCTGACACTCCCCCTTCCTGATCAACCCTACCAGCTATAAGCACTGCCAGCTTTTAGCCAATATGAAACCCGCTCCAGGTGCCGGTGCTCCAGAATCGAAGCAGGTCCAGAAGCGCAATCTGCATCATGGCTGTGACTCCCCCACCCAGCATGACCCACACCAGTTCCTTCCCCCGGCGGTAGGTATTTTCTTTCCCGAAAACGATCGTCCACATCACAGCATACAGCACGGTAAGTAAGGCTAACAACCCGAGCACGCTGAGCAGCGTTAAAGGGTAAAGGATGGCCGGCACACCGGAAAGCACCCCCAGGCTGACCACACCGCCCAGCCCTACCAGTCCGGCCCACAGCCAGGAACTGGAAAAAACAGGTTCCGTGGAGGGTTGGCGCCACACCACGCGGCTAAAGAGGAAATAGACCCCGACCCCCACCGTCAATCCCATCCCCATGCCGCTCAGCAAACGGTACATATTGCGGGGGGTATAGAACATGAGGTGGTCCAACTCGGGGTAGACACTCAGAAATGAATTGATGCCGTCAAAAGCATAAATCAAAAATGATAACACCATCAAGGTAATGATGACCGGGGAGGGACGCCCGGAGCGCCTTTCCCCCAGCACCCCCACATACAGCAGCCCGAGCAGCACCCCCAGATATTGACCGCTGCAGCGGGCACACAGCGCCAGGGGTTGACCCTGAATCCGGAAGGAATGCGAAGGGATGCGGTGGCAGACCGCATAGCCCACAGCGTTCGCTTTACCCATCAACCCCTGCGGCGTGTACTGCATCCACATCCCGAGCAGGATGACTGCCGTGAACAGCAGGAGCACCTTGAACCCAGATTTTCTCAGCATAGATCGATTCCCGTCATCTGCAACCAGTAATCGTCGTTGGTTAGTTTCCTTTAATCCTTTTTTTATTCACCGGTTAATAAAAAGGTGTCATACCAAACGGGGTAAACCCGGGGATAATCCTTGGTGCGCAGCAGGTCGAAGCCACCCTGGCCGGTCCGGAACCATCCTTTCTGAAACTCCTCATAAAATGCACCTATTCCGGGCTGATCGGGGTCATACAGCATCAATTTTTGAATGGGACAATCATGGCGATCCAAACAGTAATTGGTCACGGTGTAAGCCCGACCCCCCTCATCCACCTCGGTGACCACTAAGACATGCGTTCCACTTCCACCATAGGTGTAAAGCAAATCCCCGGGCAAAAGGGGAAACTGATTGAAATCGAACCGGTGCAGGGAAAACTGCGGGGAGCGGAACCCGAACAGGTCATAGGCCTCTAAATCAAACAGGCTCCAGGGCCTGCCGTTCCGGAGCGGATCGGGAAGCCAGAATGATTCCAGATTCACATCTTCTTCCAGCAAGCCGGCATCCCGCAGCATGGCAGCAGAAAGGGGCCCGCACATGGTGGAAGACCCCTCCACACTGTCCCCTTTAATAAAGTCAATCTCCTGGGCGATTTCTCCTGCCGCAGCCGACGTGTTGGCTTCATAGGAGGCTGCCACATCTTTCAATCTGGCCGCCCAGGCTGGAATCTGAAGCTGATTGATGATATGCGTACGGGGTAAACCATTTTCCTCTTCAATGACCCGTTCGATCTCTTCGTACAGGGTGGGCAGCAGGTGCGAGGAATTGAGGGTCGCGGTGGCTACCAGATAGGTGTTCCCGTCTTCAAGCAAGATCAAACCAGAATCCACCCAGACGTAACTCCGTTCCTTGCCTCCGTAATAGCCAGCCTTGCTGACAGATTGCCCCCGCAGCCGCACCGCGGTCGTCTCAACGTATCCCGGTTCTTGTTCGACGATGCTTAACAACTCAAAAGCGATTTCCCGCACATACGCCGGCGCCTGGTTGACCAACCAATGATAGTACAGGCCAAGATCGCGCACAGAATAGGTGTTGAAAAAAGTGTAGCTGCTGCCGCAGCGACCATGAATTTTCTGGGGTGGAGAGGAGGAGTCAATCAGGCCATCCAGGGGTGGGTGCTGCCATTGATACAACCCGGACTCCGGATTGGTATGAACGACCTCCCGGGACCAGGCGTTAAACTGCTCCAGGGGATTTTCATCCGTCGTGCTCTGATCGTTGACATAGTCCAGAACCTGGGCCGCCGCCTGGTTGGAGCTGTGCACAATCATGTTATATAAGCGGGACAGAATCCAGTGTTCCCGCAGATGAGGAAGATGTGCCTCCGGGATGTCCCCTTTTTGCGACCAGTATTCCACAGGCACTTCATGCAGGATGTCGCTGTCCAGCTGGCTCAGCGCGTAGAATAACACCGGCCCTTTGAAGGCCGAGGCAACCGGCATCTGCTGATCTATGTTATGCGCTGCCAGCGGGCGGCCCTGGTTCAGATCATACAGGAGCAAACTGGTATTCCAATCCTCTTCTGGCTGATCCTGGCAGGCCCGGAACCCCTCGAGATGATCCAGGAAGCGGGCATCGTAGGGTAACCCACCCTCCTGAATCTCCCGGACAGCTACAGCCGGAGTCAGCGTTTCCCGGGCAGACTCCGGTATGGAAGTGCCCGTGGGCGGCAGCGAGTTTGGTGTGTCTGAAGGGCTGTCGGTAGATGTTGGAGTGTGGAGTGTAGGACTGGCAGGAATGGGTGTTCCTGTAGCAGAGTCACCCCTTACAGACGGAGATAAAGTTGGCGCTGTCTGGCAGCCTGAGATCAACAGAGCTCCACAAAGAAGCAGCGCCAGCCACCTCCCTCGGAATTGTGTCATGGTCTCATTCATGCCTATTCTCGTATCCCGTGCAGATCGAGCTCTGATCGATTAAACCTGATCGGCGTTCTGCTGCTGGTTTCCTCCAAAAGATATATCCAGTTTTCTGGGTAAAATTTCGGTAATGGCGATATAAAGGACCAACCCTCCTACAGCCAGCCAGGCTTCAATGGCATACAAACGGCGCTTTAGAATCACCTCCATAGGGGTTTCCACCGCTCTACGAAGGAGGGGAAATTTGCCTCCACCGATCACAAAAAAAACCATAAAAAAGCTGTAGCTGATTTCCACAATGAAATTCAGGATGACAAGCGAGTGAATGACTCTCCATATCTTTTTCATAAGGCCTGTCCCGTGTGCTCGAAATCCGCGATTATGTTATCGTTCAATCTGGCTCCGGACCTGATCCAGGACCTGATCCGCCGTCAGGTCTAGCTCCAGGGGGGTCAAAGAGGCATAATTGGCAGCCAGAGCCCCGATATCCGTCCCCTCATGCGGTGTCCCTGTGGGAGGGTCGCCGCCGATCCAGTAATAAAGATTGCCCCGGGGGTCTTCCCGTGTCACCAATTCATCCCGGTACTCCCGCAGTCCCTGGCTGGTGACCTGTATGCCTTGAATGTCATGCTGTGAGGCATCCGGGACATTGAGGTTGTAAACCACGTCCGACGGTAACTCCCCCCGCAGCATCAAATCAGCTACCCGAACGGCAAATCTTGCAGCAGGACCATAATCCAGTTTGCCCAGGTGATCTTCGGAAGCATCCAGTGAGACGGCCAGACCGGGCTTCTCCCAGATAACAGCTTCCATGGCTGCTGTGACCGTTCCGGAATACGTCACATCGTGTCCCACGTTGGCGTTAGGGTTGATGCCGGAGACGACCAGGTCAAAATCATCAATTAGACCCAGCACAGCCAGGGCCACACAATCGGATGGTGCGCCGTTGCTGGTGAGGGCCATGCTGCCATCCCCCAGTTCGACTTCCTTTACCCGTAAGGGCTTATGCATGGTTTTCACATGGCCGGAAGCCGACCAGTTGTGGTCCGGAGCGAAGACACTCACCCGCCCCAGCGATCTCATTTCCTGGGCCAGGGCCAGGATACCCGGTGCTGTCACACCGTCATCATTCGTAACCAGAATATGGGGCTTTTTATCCATGTTCACATCCTCAGATTTCTTCCTTTTTGTACCGCAACGGGGATCAACGCTGCTCCCCATTATACCGGAGAAACGATCCTACCCGGCAGCTGTCTGAATTCCCTCCCTGGCATCTCACATCAGCATGATTTTAGGGCCACAGATCGTGACACTCCAGTACAGATGGGGATTGAAGTCTGGCAGTCAACAATAAACGGGACGGTCCACAACAACGACCGCCCCGTATCAACCTGTTATGGAATTCCGTCTTACTTGTCTTCCAATGCCCGTTCCATCAATACTTGAATGCGGGGGATCATGCCCGCGGGCTCGGGATGAATACCTTCGATCAATAAAGCGCTTTCGTAAATTTGTTCCATGACCGCGTCCACAACCTCGCGGCCGTCATCAATCCGGCCCAGTCGTTTGATGATGGTATGATCGGGGTTGATTTCAAGCACTTTCTTGGGGATCTGGAAATCGCGGTCCATCATCTTGTAAACTCGCTGCATTTCCTGCCCCATCGCGCCTTCTGAATCCACCAGGCGGGCAACCGAGGTGTTGAGCCGGTCTGTGGTGCGTACATCCGCTACCCGTTCGCCCAGCGTCACTTTAAAAGATTCCAGCAAGGATCCCAGCCTTTCCTCTTCCAGGGCAGGTACTTGATCATCCTCGTCCTCGCCCTCCTGGTCCTTTTCGGATTCAGGGGGAACAGGCAGCTCCAGATCAGAATCAGCCACATTCTGTAGTTCAAAATCCTTATATTCGTCAATCCCCATCAGCATAAAGGAATCTACGGGATCGGTGAGCGTCAGAACCTCATAGCAGTGAGTTTGAAAGAAATCCAGGTGGGGACTGCGGGTCACGGAATGTTCATCATCCCCCAGGATGTAATAGATCTGTTCCTGACCTTCTTTCATGCGCTCGATATAATCCTCCAGGGAGGACCAGGATTCAGGGTGCTGTGTGGTCCGGAAGCGCAGCAAAGGATAAAGCGCTTCCCGGTCCGAATCATCGGACGCCACCCCTTCTTTGATATACTGGCCAAATCGGGACCAGAAAGTCGCGTATTGTTCAGGATCGTCCTCAGCCATGGCAGCCAGATTCGTCGTGACCTGATTGGTCAGGATACGCTTCAAGCGCGCCATGATGGAGGATGCCTGTACGCTTTCCCGGGACACGTTTAGAGGTAAATCTTCAGCGTCCACCACACCCTGCACGAAGCGATAATACTGCGGCAGGAGATCTTTGGAATATTCATCAATCAGGATTTTCCGGGCGTAAAGTTTTAAACCGTCTTCTTGCCGGGCGGTCATTATGCCCCGATCGGGCTGAGATGGGATGTACAGCAAGGCATAGATCTTCAAAGGGGCATCCGCCACAAAATGAATGCTGTCCAGCGGAGACTCAAATACATAAGTCAGTTGATTGTAAAACTCTTCATATTCATCCTCTTCCACCTTGCGGGGGGACTCCCGCCAGATGGCGTTCTGCCGGTTGATCTGGTCCTCACCCTCACCGAGGTAGATGGGATAAGCCACATAATCGGAGTGCTTTTTAATCACCTCCCGGATTCTTGATTTCCGGCTGAACGCCTGGGCATCTTCCTTGAGTTTGATGGTAATTGTCGTGCCGCGCCGGTCTCGATCTGCTGAACCGATCTGAAAGGTATCCGCTCCTGTGGCATACCAGCTTGCTGGCTCAGCATGGGGTTGATAAGAGCGGCTGCTGACTTTAACCCACTCCGCGACCATGAACACAGAATAAAAACCCACCCCGAATTTGCCGATCACGTCCGCCAGGTCTTGATCTTCCTCCTCGGCAGCTTCCAGGAAAGCCCGCGCGCCGGACTGGGCGATCGTCCCCAGATTGGTTTTGAGTTCATCGCGAGTCATCCCGATCCCGGTATCTGATATCTCCAGGATTCCACCCTCCTCATCGACCTCGAGCCGGATCTCGAAATCCACATCCGGATCCACGACATCCCGCTCCGTTTGCAGCACAAACCGCATCTGGGTCAGGGCGTCAGAGGCATTTGAGATCAATTCTCGCAAAAAGATGTCCCGTTCCGTATACAAGGAATGGACGAGAATGTTTAAAAGCTGCTTGACTTCCGTTTCAAAGGCAATCGGGGCGCTGGGATTATTGATGTTCGGTGATCTCTCCTCCTGCATGGGTGATCCTCCTGCAATTTTTTTCTTCGATACTTAACCTTATCGCACGAGTGTTAAAACGTTGTAAGAATATGCCATCGATATAAAAAAACCCTGTTTGAAGCTATCAAACAGGGCGGCGAGTCCAGCACCGAATATCGAAGGATTTTTATCTCAGCGTTCTCTTTACCGCAAGATGGCGTCTGTCATCCGGGCCACACGGACCAATTCTTTTACATCGTGAACGCGCACAATATCGGCCCCGCGGGCAATCCCGATTGCCACCGTAGCTGCCGTGCCCTCCACACGTTCATCCGGCGGCAGGTCCAGGGTGTAACCGATGAAAGACTTGCGGGATGGTCCCAGCAAGACCGGAAAACCCAGGGCCCGAATTTCATCCAGGCGGTTGAGGAGCTCCAGGTTCTGCTTCACAGTCTTCCCAAAGCCGATGCCGGGGTCGAGGATGATGTGACGTTCAAGGATCCCCGCCTGGAGGGCAATGTCCACACTTTCCATCAATTCCCGCTTGACATCCTGCAGCAAATCGTCGTACTCCACACCCACATACCGCCCGCCCAGTTGTTTTTTGACCTCGGCATTGCTGGGATCGCTGCGGTTATGCATCAGGATGACCGGGACGTCCCGCGCCGCAACCACATTTCTCATCTCCGGATCAGCCCGCAGCCCCCAGACATCATTCACCAGGTCCGCGCCCGCATCGAGCGCTTCCCGGGCCACCTGCGCCTTGTAGGTATCCACGGAAATCAGGACATCAAATTCCTGCTGAAATCGTTCGATGACCGGCAGCACGCGCTCTAACTCCTGAGACGCGGACACCGGATCTGATCCAGGTCGAGTACTCTCGCCACCCACATCCAGGATATCCACACCGGCTTCCACGTATTCCCGGGCCTGCGCAACAGCGCCCTCCAACCCTTCTTCCACCAGGCCGTCGCCTGAAAAGCTGTCCGGGGTGTAGTTAATAATGCCCATGACATAGGTCCGCTCCCCCCACCGGAAAGTAAAATCGTCCACTGATAAAGATCGATCCATGCTGTACCTCACCTTCCAATGAACTAAATGACCTCTGCATGCGGGTCCCGTTCCAGATACTGCCCCATGCCTGCTTCTCCCAGCCATTCCTCCCCGTCCACGATCAACTGCCCCCGCAGGAAAACCTGTTCGGGAAAGCCTCGCAGCTCCCAGCCTTCATACAGATTATAGTCCGTGCGGTGATGGGCATAATCCACACCGTACGTCAGGGTCCGGTCTGGATCCCAGATGACAAGGTCCGCATCCGATCCTGGCATCAATGTCCCCTTCCGGGGATAAATCCCGAAGATTTTGGCCGCGTTGGTGCTGGTCTGGGCCACAAATTGGTTGGGCGTCAACCCCCCTTCAACCACCCCTTTTGTCCATAAGACAGGCATGCGGTCCCCCACACCCGGCAGCCCATTGGGGATTTTCGTAAAATCATCTTTTCCCAGTTCTTTACCGGGAATTTTTATCTCCTGCCCCTCATATTCTATGGCCTGAGTGCCGTCATAAAAGAAAGGACAGTGATCCGTGCCCACAGCCTGCAGGGTGTCATCTTCCAGGCCCAGCCAGATGCGCTCATTGTCCACCCTGGAGCGCATGGGCGGGGAACAAATCCACTTGGCCCCATCGGGGCGGTGCAGGTCATCCACAGTGAAGAATAAATACTGGGGGCAGGTTTCTCCCATGACCGGAAGGCCAAGATCGCGGGCGTATGCCAGTTGATCGATCCCCCCGGCCGTGTTCATATGGACGACATAGAGAGGTGCCTCCGCCTGGGCGGCGAGGGAGCAGCCCCGCAGGACGGATTCCACCGCGCCCCAGGCCGGACGGGTGTGCGCATGCCACTCCGGAGCTGTATGGCCCGCTTGTAGGGCCTCCTCCACGAGGACCTCAATCACATCCCCGTTCTCTGCATGCAGCATGGTGAGCATGCCGTGGTCCCTGGCGATCCTCATGACCCGAAAGATATCATCATCCTGCAAACGAAGACGGCCATTATAGGCCGTAAAGACCTTCAGGGTGGTAATCCCGGCTGACACCAGATCCGGAACCTGGGCCGCCACTTCCCGGTCAAAATGGGTGATATTCATATGAAAGCCGTAGTCGATGGCTGCCTTAGAGTCCGCTTTACCATGCCACATTTCGACGTTTTTAAGCAGCCTGGGATCCTCATCGGTCACAAAGTCCATCACCGTTGTCGTGCCCCCGAAAGCAGCTGCCTTATGGCCGCTGTAGTGATCATCCGATGACACCGTATCAAACATGGGGAGGTCAAAATGCGTATGGGGATCGATGCCCCCCGGCATGATGAGCCGGTCCCGGGCATCAATCACCCTGGCACCGGTCTCGTCAAAATCTTCTCCCAGGCTAACAATTTTTTCCCCTGCAATGAGAAGATCCGCCTGGATTGTCTCCGATGCTGTAATCAATGTGCCGTTCTTGATAATCGTTTTTGGCATACTTTTCCTCTATGCAAGCTAGGTTAAACGGTTGTCACAGGGCACGGTAAATACATTTCCAATCCACCGTCCCACCCCAGGAAAAGATTATACATCACAATGACCGGGACAGCAGGTCAGGACCCAATAAGACAGGCAGGGAGCATTCCAGACAGGAATAAGATCAAACAGTCAATACCTATCTGATGCAGGGGGCAGTGCTGGATTTGACCTTCAACCAGAATTCTGTAAATGATCGGGAATGCCCAGTAGAGCAGCGATCACCTGGGCCGGCAGATCCCCTTCCAACTCCCGGGCTTGATAGGTTTCCCCTTCCCCGGCTCGTTCCCGGAGGGCTTTCCACAGCGTGACCCGTTCGCTGGTATGCACCGTCAGGTCGGTCAGCTTGCGGGCCCGGCGCAGATATTCCCCCGTGGTATACAGGAACGTCAAGCGCTTCCAGGTTTTGGCCAGGATGGGGCGCGGCAGGGTTTTCAGCGGCCCGAGTTGAATTTTGTAATACTCCTCGTGCGCGCGGGGATGATCCCGCTCCTCCCGGAGCAGGTCGATACGCGTGGTCAGTTCATGTCCCAGGACGGGAGCGATGGTTTCCACGCGCCACTTGCGGTCCAGAAAGGAAGCCGGTTGATAAAAGGCCAGGTAATCAACATTCAATACCCGGGGTGCAGTGCGTACCGGAATCCGGTACCACCCCAGCAACCGGGCATAGCCCAGATCTTCCGGTTCAGGCATGATCGCCACCAGGATGAGCGCCGATGGAGACGGATAAACAGATGTCACAATGATATCCCCCTTCGCCGGACTCCCCTTTTATACTGTCCGGGCAGGATCAACGTTCACAGCCCCCTGTCACATATTTTGATTATACACACAAATCCTGCCTCCATCCACACAAAAAAGCGCCGGATTCTCAGAAGAGAGAATCCGGCGCTGAACATGGTCAGGAACGGTTTTACAACAGACCCACCCGGTCATTGAATTCCTTGATGCGCTCATCAATGTCCAGAATCTGCTTCTGGAAATTGGTCCAATAATCCCGTTCATACCATTGAGATTGGATCTGTTCAAAAGTCTTGCCCTGCTGCTCCACCCATGTGAAGTACTTCAGGTTGTGCACCCGTCGCTGATCCTGGTAGGTCAGATCCTGCAGGTAGTTCGGGGTCAGTCCTTCCAGATAGCGTGCATAGGTCCGGGCAGCATCTTTCTCGGTATATTCCCCGATCTCCTCGTGCATTTCTTCCAGGCGGCTCTGGTAGAGCTCCATGGAATCAGTCCACACCGTGAGGATGACATCATTTTCATCCATCTCGTAGTACTTAGCCATCTTGATAGACATCACGGTGTTAGCGATGCTGGAGAAGCCCAGCAGGTCAAGCTGGCCGACCAGTTCTTCCGGTACACCGGAATTTACAAGGTGTTTCCGGCCTGCAGGTTCATTGAATAGGCGTGCCAGGTTAACGACGGTGTTATCGTCAATGGCCATCACCATATCCGTATTTTTGACATTGTGGATCCAGGGCACGTGTTTGTCACCAATGCCTTCGATACGGTGGGCGCCAAAGCCATTTTCCAGCAGCGTGGGACACTGCAGTGCCTCACCGGCTACATTGACACTGCCGGGGAAAATCTGTTTCATGTAGTCGCCGCAGCCCAAGGTTCCTGCTGATCCGGTGGTCAGGCACAGTCCGCGGTATTCATCACGGGAACCCATTTCGTGCTGGAGGACTTCCTCCATGGCGTGCCCGGTGACTTCATAATGCCACAGGTAGTTACCAAACTCATCAAACTGGTTGAAGACAAAGACATTATCCCGGGTTTCCCGCAACTCCCAGACCTTGTCATAAATCTCCTTCACATTACTTTCTGATCCCGGAGTGGCGATCACCTCTCCGGCAACCTTGCCCAGCCAATCAAAGCGCTCCTGGCTCATTCCCTCGGGAAGGATGGCGATGGATTCACAGGCCAGCAGTGCAGCGTCGTAGGCACCGCCGCGGCAGTAGTTACCGGTGGAGGGCCACACCGCCTGGTGAAACGTAGGGTCAAACTGCCCGGTCACCAGGGGCGGCACCAAACAGCCAAAAGTAGCACCAACTTTGTGGGCGCCTGTCGGAAACCATTTTCCAACCAAGGCAATAATGCGCGCATCCACACCGGTCAGACTGGAAGGGAGTTCTACATAATTCACGCCGTCATAGCCGCCGCCATTGGCAACGGGCTCGTTCTTCCAGGTAATGCGAAATAGATTCTCGGGCGTAATATCCCACAGACCGATATCCTTCAACTCTTCTTTCACTTTGTCCGGAATCAACTCCGGGTTCTTCATTTGCTCAAAGGTGGGAATGATAATATTCCGTTCCCGGGCCCGCTCAACTGTTCGTTCTAATTGTTCTTCGTTCATCGTAAGGTCAATCATAATCCTTTCCTTCCTTCAAACTAAACTGATATCTATGCACTAATATTTCTTACCGTTACTCGTCCATCCCGGGTGCTTCCCGGACAATATACAGCGGCCTGTCCTTGGCCTCATCATACAGGCGTCCGATATACTCGCCCAGTATGCCCAGAGAGATCAACTGCACACCTCCCAGAAACAAAACTGCAATCAGCGTCGAGGCCTGACCGAAAAAAGCCCGCGAGCCTGCCAGGCGCAGGGCAATCACCACGGGTATAGCCAGGGTGCTCAACCCAGCCGCGACAAACCCGATATACATTGAAAGCTGGAGCGGGAAATAAGAAAAGCTGGTGATGGCATCGCTGGCAAATTTGATCATTTTCCGCAGGGGATATTTCGTTTCTCCAGCATGGCGTTCATCCCGTTTATATTCCACTCCGGTTTGTTTGAATCCGACCCAGACCGACATCCCCCGCAAAAATCGGTGTCGTTCCCGCATCTGGTTCAGGACCGATACGACAGTCCTATCCAGCAGCCGGAAATCCCCTGTATCCAGCGGGATTTTGACATCGGTTATGCGTTGAATGATGCGGTAAAAGGCTGAAGCGGTTGCCAGCTTGAACCAGCTCTCCCCTTCGCGCTTTTCCCGCACGGCGTAGACGACCTCATATCCTTCCTTCCACTCCTCGATCAGGTCCAGGATGACTTCCGGTGGGTCCTGCAGGTCAGCATCAATGATGACCACCGCTTCCCCCCGGCTGTAGTCCAACCCGGCTGTGACCGCAATCTGATGCCCGAAATTGCGGGCAAAGATCACGGGGCGAACCCGGTCATCTTCTTCTTTCAGATTCAGGATGCGATCCACAGAGCCATCCGTGGAACCGTCATCCACCATGACAAACTCCCAGCTTTCCCCCGTCGACTCCATGACATCACGGATGCGCTGGTACAGAAGCGGGATGTTGTCAACCTCGTTATATATGGGAGCGATGATGGAATATTTTGGCATGGACGTTCAGAGCGTGTGCTCTGTCATTCTCCTCACTTCTCGTTAAACAACGCCTTTACTTCATCCAGGTCCGGTTTAATAACCGGCGCTTCCCCGGCGGCTTCCCGGGCTGCCTTGACATCTTTCAAGCCGCTGCCTGTATTCAATACCAGGACAGGATCGTCAGCGCCGACCAACCCTTCCTGCCGGGCTTTTTTCAACCCCGCATAAGATGTCGACCCAGCCGGTTCAGCAAAGATGCCCACTTTCCCCAGATCCGCCACGGCCTGCAGGATGGCCTGGTCTTCAACTGCGATATAGGCTCCATCCGTTTCTGTGGCGGCCCGCAGCGCTCGCAGCCCATCGCTGGGCAGGTTGACCGAGATGCTGTCCGCCAGGGTGTCGGCAGAGACCGGCTGAATGTCTTCCGTCCCGCGTTGATAAGCGTTGGCAATGGCTGCGGAACC
This sequence comes from uncultured Anaerolineales bacterium, assembly GCA_964539105.1. GTDB lineage: Bacteria > Chloroflexota > Anaerolineae > Anaerolineales > UBA11858 > B10-G9. Next base: position 43,654 of record CAZIFI010000008.1, read on the forward strand.
GGTCGACTGGCAGCCGAAGATGCGGGGCATTTGACCCAGAAGGCCAATCTCGTGCAGATCCTTAAATCCCTTGTGTAATCCGGAGATGATGTTTCCATCTCCTACAGAAACAAAGACCGATAGCGGTCGATCCAAGTCATTCTGATCGATCACCGTTTCCCAGATTTCAAAAGCAGCTGTCTTTTTCCCTTCGGTTGTAAAAGGATTGTAGCCGGTGTTGCGGTTGTACCATCCGAAGGCTTCTGTCGCTTGCAAAGAAAGCTGGTAAGCCGCGTCATAATTATCATCAACGAGAATCACGCGGGAGCCGTAAATCAGCAGCTGGGCGATCTTGGCGGGAGGGGCAGTTTTTGGCGCAAAAATCACGGACTGATGTCCTACCGCAGCAGCCATGCCCGCCAAGGCAGCCCCGGCGTTCCCTGTCGAAGCGGTAACGATAACCTCAGCGCCGATTTCCCGGGCCCGGGCCACGAGTAAGGCACTGGCCCGGTCTTTAAAGGACGCGGTGGGATTGCTGCTCTCATCTTTGACCCACAGCTGATCCATTTCCAGGTCCGATTTCAATACCGGCGGGGAATAGGTCGGGGTCCAGCCTGCAGCCCGCAGCGGGGTTCCGTCTCCGATCCTTTCCGCCACCGGCAAGAGGGGCAGGTAGCGCCATAAACTTTCTTCATTTTCCAGGATAAGTTCTGATTTAGATTTTTGCCTCAAAGCCGGCACATCCAGGATGACATCCAGAATGCCGTCATCTTCCGGGCAGGTGTACGTAACCTGGCCGGGCTCATACTCCGACCCGCACACTGAACAGCGGTAACCGATAAACTTCTGCATACGATCAAACTCCTTCTTCTTGAACACCGGCCATCATCAGCCCCAGTTCTTCTGGCGTCGCTTCGTCTCCCGGAACGATCCCCATGATCTGTCCTTCATAGATGACTGCAATGCGGTCTGAAATAGCCAATATTTCATCCAGATCTTCCGAAATGAGCAAAATGGCGGTACCTTCTTTTCTTTGTGTCAACAATTGTTCCCGGACATATTCCATGGCGCCCACATCCAGGCCGCGCGTGGGCTGGGAAGCCACAATCACCCGCGGTTTCCGGGACAGTTCCCGGGCCACGACCACTTTCTGGATATTACCGCCGGAAAGACTTTTTGCCAGCGTTTCCCGGGAAGGCGTTTTGATCTGATAATTCCGGATCAACTCGTCGCTATGTTCTCGAATGGCCTTCAAATTCAAAAAACCGGAGTTGGAATAGGGTTTTTTATGGTGTTCCCTCAGGATGAGATTTTCTGCTACACTGAAATTCTTGATCATCCCATCCCGCATGCGTTCCTCCGGGATATAGGCCAGGCGCCGATCCGTACGTTTACTGGGCGGTAAAGGTGTAATCTCCTCGCCGTCCATGAAAATCTTGCCGTTGGTCACTTGCCGCAAACCGGTGATGACCTCGGCCAATTCCAGCTGGCCGTTTCCGGACACGCCGGCTACGCCCAGGATTTCCCCGGCATGCACGTCAAGGTCTACCCCGCGCAGGCTGGGCGTACCGCGGTTGTTTTTGCAGGATACATTTTTGATTTGCAGGCGGGCTTCTCCCGTCTCGATATCTTCAATATCGGGGCGAAAATCGACCTCACGGCCGACCATCCAGCGCGCCAGATCAGATTTAGTGGCGTCTTTGGTTTGATAGGTGCCAACTTTGTGACCGCCGCGCAGCACAGTGACCCGGTCGCTGATGTCGATCACCTCGTGCAGTTTATGAGAGATAAAAATAAGGGCATGACCATCGTCCGCCATATCGCGGATGATGCGGAATAATTCGTCCACTTCCTGCGGTGTTAATACGGCGGTCGGTTCATCCAGAATGAGCAGGGCCGCACCGCGGTAGAGCGCTTTCATGATCTCCACCCGCTGCTGCTGACCGACCGAAAGCTGCCATATATACGCCTCCGGGTCGATTTCCAGGCTGTATATTTCCGCCAGCTCCAGGATGCGTTCGGATACTTTATCCAGATCTGTCAATGGTTCCCGGGAGGAAGGCAGCCCCAGAGCCACGTTTTCCGCCACGGTCAGGGTTTCCACCAGCATAAAGTGCTGGTGAATCATACCGATCCCGTTCTGGATGGCATCGTTGGGGGAATGGATGTGCACCTCTTCCCCATTCAAGAATATCTGCCCCTCATCCGCATGGTATAGACCATACAGGATGTTCATCAGCGTGCTTTTTCCGGCCCCATTTTCTCCCAGCAGGGCGTGCACTTCCCCTGATTTGACCTCAAAATTGACCCTGTCATTCGCTAATACACCCGGAAAGCGTTTGGTGATTTCGTGCATTTCCATCAAATCAATTCGGGTTTCTCCGGTGGGGAGAATATGCTCATCTGACATGATTATTCCTTTCTGACATCTTGTTCCAAAAGCCCGGGAAGGCAGCGGGCAAAATGCCCGCTGCCTTCCCGGTGTTGATACTATTCAGGGAGTTCTATGGTGATGTCACCGTCAATGATGCCCTGGATGGTATCGTCCGCCAGCGACTTCACATCATCCGACAGGTCATAATCCGGATTGAATTCAATCTCCAGCCCGCCGTTTTCAAGGGTGATGGCGTAAGCTTCGCCGCCCAACGTGCCGGATTCAATCTTGTCGAACATATCACGCAGGATGACCTCCCAGTGATAAACCTGGTTGGCGACCACAATGCTGGGCGCCAGTTCGGTCTGGTTGGCCTGAGTACCGAACCACAGCACATCGCTCTCTTCGGCCACACCGATGGCGCCAGTCACCATCTGGGCTGTTCCGGTCAGAACATCGGCGCCATTGGAGATGTGCGTGTTGGCAGCCTCTGAAGCCAGAGCCACATCCGAGAAGGAGCCAATGTAGTTCACGTTGACTTCCGCATCGGGATTGGTGGCTTCCACGCCGGCCACAAAGCCGTCGATGTACAGTTTGGCATCGCCCGTTTCAATGGGGCCAACCACACCGAGCACCTTGCTCTCGGACAGGGTAGTGGCCAGAACACCATTGACATAACCGCCCTCTTCAGAACGGGCCTCATAGGCAAAGATATTGTCAATGCCCTGGTCCTCGAAGGTGTCCACCGTCGTACCCCAGGCAAAGGCTGTGTCGGGGAAGTCCGGCGCAATCTCCTGCAGGGAAGACCCGTACTGCGAACCGTGGGCAATCACCAGGTCAAACCCCTCGGAAGCGTAATCCCGGATGGCCGCCGCCGCATCGTCGACGACAAACATGTTCTCAGAGAGATCGATGGTCATGGCCTCTTCGCCGCCCATCTCTTCCTGCATCAAGACCAGTGCATCGTACATGCTCTGGCTGAAAGCCAGGTCATTAATGGGGCTGGGCATGACCAGAGCAACCCGGAAGGGCTCTTCCTCTTCCACCGGCTCTTCTTCCACGGCTTCGGTCGCCGCCGGTTCTTCCGGGGGAGCCGCCTGGCAGGCCGCCAGCGCGAAAATTGCTACCATCAAAATACTCAAAATTGTCCAAAATTTGTTCTTATTCATCTTCACTCCTCTAGATCTAAACGAATTGAAACGATCAAGGTCAATTGGCGTTTACAGTAAACCCTCTCACCTCCTCTAGCTGTGTATCACTCCTCGCGTTTGAAAGGTTTTGTCAACGCAGATGGAGTTGTTATTCGCGATACAGAAACTACTAAAACCAATATGGTCAATATGTATGGCATCATTACTGCGATATCAGAAGGAACGGGTATGCCCAGGACCTGAATCCATAACTGGAGGGAGTTGACCATGCTGAATACCAACGCGCCTCCCATCACCCCAGCCGGCCGCCATCCGCCAAAATACACCAACGCGACTGCGATAAACCCCAGGCCGCTGGTCATGTTTTGCTGGAAGACATTTAACAGGGCGATGGACTGCGACGCCCCGGCCAGCCCCGAAAATGCCCCGCCCAGGATGACGGTAAAATAGCGGATGCCCGCCACACTGACCCCTAAGGAGTCCGCCGCTTCCGGATTCTCACCCACGGAACGGATCTTAAGACCCAGGGTGGTCTTTTGGATCACAAACCAGCTGACCGGGACCAGCAGGAAAGCAATGTACACCAGAATATTATGCTGGAAGAACACCTTTCCCAGGACAGGCAGATCGCTCAAAACAGGGATGTCAAGCTTGGGAAACCCCTTGACGGTTTCCACCGTCCCCAGCAGCCGCTGAAACAGTAAATCGCTCATTCCCAGGCCAAAGAGATAAAACCCAATCCCACTGATGCCCTGTTCAGCCTGCAGGTTGACAGTCACAAAAGCCATCGCCAACCCCATCACAGCCCCGACCAGGATGGCAACAAGCACGGCAAGCCATAAATTTCCTGTGTTGAAGGCAACATAAAAGGCGGCAAAGGCGCCTAACAGCATCTGGCCTTCCACACCCAGATTGAGGACACCGCTGCGCTGGCTGAAGGTTTCACCCAGCGCGGCATATAAATACGGGGTGGCCAGACGGATGCCGGAGGCGAAAATACCCAGGATTACAGTGGCTGTAAACAGATCGGAAATCATGCTGGCACCTTCCCCTCAACTCCCTCTGGATCATCTCCCGGACCGGACTCCGATTCCTTGACTTTTTCAGCCAACCGCCGGCGCTGCCGGCGCTGGCGCAGGATTTCAGTGCTGACTACAAATACCACAACCAGCCCGTTCAGGGCTGTGATCAAAGCCGAGGGAATTTGCATCACACGCTGCATCTTATTCGCTCCCACCAGCAGCCCACCGAAGAAAATGGAAGCGGGAATGGTTCCGATGGGGTGAAGCTGTCCGAAGAGGGCAGCAACGATGCCGTTAAACCCGGCATTGCCCGTGAAACCAGACGCCGATCCATCGGTGATCATGCGGTAATTCACCCCGTACACCTGGGTCACACCCGCCAATCCGGCAAAAGCCCCGCTCAACAGCAGTGCCAGGACCACATTGCGCTTGACTTTAATCCCACCGTAGCGCGAGGCGTGCGGGCTTTGTCCCACAGCGCGGATCCGGTAGCCAAGGGTGGTGCGCCACAACAGAATATATACCGCAACCGCGAGAATGACCGCGATCAACGCCCCCAGATGCAAACGGGTTGGGAACCAGCGGGGAAGATGAAAGGCATCCGGCAGGCGGGCCGTCTGGGGGATCTTTGAGGCCAGCTCGGCCTGGGAAGGATCAATCATCGGTCCCCGCAGCAGGAAATTCATCAACTGCACCGCAATGGCGTTCATCATCACTGTACTCAGGATCTCATTGACATTGAAATAGGCCTTGAGAAAACCGGGAATCCCGCCCCAGATGGCGCCGCCCACAAAACCGCTAAACAGGGCCATGACGATGGTCACCCAGCCCGGCAAATGCGTGAATTTGAGACCGATCAGCGTTCCCAGGATGGCGCCCACAATCATTTGCCCCTCGCCGCCGATATTGATCACATCTCCGCGGAAAGAAATACAGATGCCCAACCCGACAAGCAGCAGCGGGGTGGCTTTGACCAGGGTTTCTGCCACCGAGTTCCAGCTTCCAAAGGCGCCGTCAATCAGCGCGCTGTAAGCTTGAATAGGGTTGGTGTTGAAGAAGAGCAGCATGACCGCACCCAGTGCGAACGCTCCCAGCGCAGCAAGCACGGGAAGCGCAGTGTCTATAATTTGTTCCACCCTTTCAGGGTTGACCCACTTGTTCATTATGTTTTCCTTCAAACTCTCGAACGTCGCATCCTTCTCCATTCCAGGGAGAGTACCTTCCCTGAATTCAGACAGCCTCTATCTTCCCACTGAGATCAGCGTTTTTCCTCCCGCACGTAAGGAAGGCCCAGGGCTGCCGGTGCGCCCAGGCGTTTGCTGACCGCTTCCCCCCAGGTGATGAGTACCAGAACGATGATCGTGAAGAAATACGGCAGCATATTCAAGAACGGCGCCGGGATGGTCGTCCCTGCCGCCTGGAGGCGGAACTGCAATGCGTTAATACCGCCAAATAACAGCGCTCCCACTGCGGCCCGCAGGGGATCCCAGGTGGCGAAAATCACCAGGGCGATGGCAATCCATCCCCGGCCGCCGGTGATATTTTGGGCCCAGCCCTGCAGATAGGCCAGGGATAGGTGTGCCCCAGCCAGCCCCATTAGACAACCGCCAAAGATTGTGTACAGGTAGCGGAGACGTTTGACAGGAACACCCAGTACATCCGCCGCGGCCGGATTATTGCCGATAGCCCGTAAATGCAAACCGGGCTGGGATCTATAGAGATAAAAGCCCATCAGCGGCAGCAGGATATATAAGGCATAAGCCAGTACATCCTGGTTGAACATGGCAGGACCCAGGATGGGGATTTTTTCCAAAAGAGGGATGGAGATTCTTTCAAAGGTAGGTCCCTGCAGCCCGACCATGGTCTCGCCGCCCGGACCCAGGCGCTGACCCATAAAACTGGCCAACCCGGTTCCGAACAGAGTCAACGCCAGACCGGTGACTACCTGATCAGCCCGCAGACTGATGGTCAGAAAGGCGTGCATAAAGGCCAGGAACCCCCCTACCAGCATCGCTACACCTAACCCCAACCAGGCGCTGTCGTTGTGAAATGCGACTGCAAAAGCGGTAGCGGCGCCGGTCAACATGATCCCCTCTACACCGAGGTTCAGGATCCCGGACCGCTCCGTAAAAATTTCTCCCAGGGTGGCGTAAAGCAGAGACACCCCGGCCCGGATGGTAATCGTCAACAGGGATACAATCAATGCTTCATTCATTAAGCTCTCCTGCTTGTCTTTGATCGCTGGACCGTATGATGCGGATGCGGTAATTAATAAAGACCCATCCCCCCAAGACAAAGAAAAGGATCGCACCCTGCAGCACGTCAGAAACAGCGGCCGGGATCCCCATCGCTACCTGAAGCTGGTCGCCTCCCACCGTGAGGGCCCCCATGAATCCGCCCACAAAAACCACCCCCCACGGGTTGAGGCTGGCCAGCCAGGCCACAATAATGGCCGTAAACCCGTACCCCACCGTCAATCCCTGGTACAACCGGCGGGCAATACCCGCCAATTCCGCCATACCCGCCAGACCGGACAGCGCCCCGGACAACAGCATAACCAGCACCATATTCCGCTTGGCATCGATGCCGGCATATTTGGCAGCCCGGCGGTTTTCCCCGATGAGGCGAATTTCGTAGCCCCATTGGGAACGACTCATAACCAACCAGATGATAAAGGCCGCAACTATGGCAAATACGATCCCGAGATGCACGCGCCCCCACAACCTGGGAAGGAGCGCTTCCTGGGGAAATGGCGCAGATCCCGGGAACCCAAATCCCTCCGGATCCCGCCACGGTCCCAGATAAAGATATTCCACCATGAGGATAGCAATATAATTCATCATCAGCGTGGTCAGGATTTCGTTCACTTCCAGATACGCCTTTAATAAAGCCGGGATGAGGGCCCAGAAGGCGCCTGCTGCCATCCCCACCACGACCATGACCGGGATGGTCAAGGGATCCGGGAGAGAATCGCTCAAGAACAAAGCCACATAAGAAGCGCCGATGCCTCCCATCGCCAGCTGCCCTTCAGCGCCAATGTTCCAGAACAACATCCGGAAGGCAATGGCTACGGCCAGGCCGGTCAAAATGAGCGGGATGGCTTTTACCAGCGTCTCAGTGATAGCATACTGGTCGCCCAGAGAACCGCGCATCATGACCCGGTAAGCCTGAAGGGGGTCAATGCCAAAAGCCAGGAGCAGCAGGCCACCAAACCCCAGCGCCAGAATAAAGGAAATGATCGGCACCACGAAGACGGCCCAGCGGGCTTTTTCCAAACGGCGTTCAATCACAATGTTCACAGTGCATTAACCTCCATTGTCCTGCGGCACCCTGGCAGCGTGCTGGGAGCCTTTCTCCCCGGCCATCATCAAGCCAATCTGTTCAACCTCCGCATCTTCTCGATCCAGTTCACCCATGAACTCGCCTTCATAGATGACAAGGATGCGGTCTGCCAGCTGCATGACCTCTTCCAACTCACCGGAGATGAGGAGAATGGCTGCTCCTTGATCGCGCTGTTCGAGGAGCACCTTTCGTACCGCTTCTGTGGCTCCAATGTCCAATCCGCGGGAAGGATTGACAGCCAGTAAGGCTCCGCTGCTGGCATCAATCTCCCGCGCCAGAACCACTTTTTGCTGATTGCCCCCCGATAATAAGCGCGCGTTTGTTTCAACGGAGGGAGTGATAATGTTGAAAGCCTCTACCAGGCGTTTCGAAAAACCATCCACGCGCTGATAGTCAATGAATGGCCCGCTGGCAATGGGGGGCTTACGATAGGCCTTCATGACCAGATTATCGGATACGGGCAAATTGGGAACCAGCCCCCGTCCAATGCGATCGCCCGGGATATGACTCAAGCCGGCCTTGATGACCTGGCGGGGAGATCTGTTGGTAACATCCTTTCCGCGGATAGAAATTTTACCATTCCCGACCTGTCTCAACCCGGTGATAGTTTCCGCCAGCTCCCGCTGTCCGTTGCCCGCCACACCCGCTATAGCGACAATTTCCCCGCTGCGTACCTGGAACGATACCCCTTTCAACGCGGGAAGTCCTTTGTCACTGATGGCTTTCACATCCTCCACTTGCAGGACAACATCGCCAGGTTCATGCTCCCGTTCTTCAAACCGGAACAGCACCTCGCGTCCGACCATTAATTTTGCCAGCTCATTTTTTGTCGTCTCCGCTGTGTCCAGGGTCTGCATCATTTCCCCGTCTCGCAGCACGGAAACCCGGTCTGAAAAGTCCATCACCTCGTGTAGTTTGTGGGTGATAAAGATGATCGTCTTGCCCTCATTTGCCATCTGGTGAAGAATCTCGATCAATTGTTGGGATTCCTGCGGTGTGAGGACAGCCGTCGGTTCATCCAGGATGAGGATCTGCGCTCCACGATATAATAATTTCAGGATTTCCACTCGCTGCTGCTCTCCCACAGACAGCTGCCAGATATACGCGTCGGTATCAACATCCAGGTGATACCTTTGCGCCAGTTCCTGAATTTCCTGTTTTACCTTCTTCTCATTGATCACCATCCCCGTGGGATATAAGCCGAGGATGACATTTTCGGTCACTGTCAAACTTTCCACCAGCATAAAATGCTGGTGAACCATACCGATCCCCACATCAATCGCATCACGGGGAGATTGAATGGAAACAGGTTCTCCGTGAATAAATACCTGTCCCGCATCCTGTTGGTATAAGCCAGCCAGGACATTCATTAACGTGCTTTTTCCGGCTCCATTTTCCCCCAGCAGGGCATGCACATGTCCCTGTTCGACCCTTAGATCGACGTCTTTATTGGCAATCACCCCTGGAAAGCGTTTGGTGACCCCCTTCATCCGAATTGCATAGTGCTTCTCTTCTTTGCCCATCTCTCCCTGCCATCAGTGTTAAATAGCTCCCCTCACAAAATGTGACAAGGGAATTGTGAGGGGAGCTACGTGTTGCACAAACTACTCGATACTGCCTTGTACACCTTCTACGAAGAATTCCATAGAAAGCATTTCCTGATCCGAGAGGCATTCGCCTTCAGGGACCTGCACCTCACCGTCCTGATTGGTGATCGGCCCGCAGAAGACATCCCAGTCCGTGTCCAGAATCCGGTTCCGCTCTTCTTCAACTTTGGTCCGGACATCTTCCGGAACTTGTTCGCTGAAGTCAGCCAACTCGACAACCTCGGATTCCAGACCGCCCCAGAACTGGTGGGTTTCCCAGTTTCCATCAAGGACGTTCTGGATGGTGTCCACGTAGTACGTGCCCCAGTTCCAGACCGGGCTGGTCAGAACGGTGTCGCCCACAAACTGCTGCATATCGGAATCATACCCGATGCTCAGCGCGCCAGCTTCCTGGGCGGCTTTTTGAGGCTCGGTGGTGTCCTGGTGCTGGGCAATCATGTCCACACCCTGGTCCAGCAAAGCCTGCGCAGCTTCGCGCTCTTTGACCGGATCATACCAGGTGTTTGTCCATACCACCTGCACGGTCGCTTCCGGATTGACTTCGCGCACACCCAGAGTAAAGGCGTTGATACCACGGATCACCTCGGGGATGGGGAAGGCAGCCACATAACCAATCTGGTTATTCTCAGTCATGCTGCCGGCCACCAGACCTGACAAGTACCGCGGCTGGTACATGCGCCCGAAGTAGGTGGACATATTTTCAGCAGTTTTGAACCCGGAGCAGTGTTCGAAAACAACCTCAGGGTTATCCTGCGCCACCGTCAGTGTGGGGTCCATGTATCCAAAGCTGGTCGTGAAGACCATGTCCGCACCCTGATTGACCACGTCACGGATCGATTTCTCCGCGTCGGGGCCTTCCGGGACATCGGGAACGGTGAAGGTGTTCACCTGGTCACCGAGTTCCTCCTCAACCATCAGGCGGCCCTGTTCGTGCTCATAGGTCCAACCCAGGTCGCCCGGTTGACCGATGTAAATGAAAGCCACCTGAAGTTCTTCTTTCTCTTCAGCCATTTCCTCTTCAGTCGGAGTGGCTTCTTCTTCCATCTCCTCTTCTTCCATGGCTTCCGTGGCGGTCGGCTCAGCTTCCATTTCTTCCGCTTCGGTCGGTGCAGGCGCTTCCGTTTCCTCAACGGTTGGGGTGCCTCCACAGGCTGTAATCAAAAACACAGCCACGAGCAGAATGCTCAATACGCCCCAAAGTTTCTTCCTCTTCATACGACTTACTCCTCCTGTACTAAACTTGACATGTCTTAGGTTTGTCATGCTTCGCAACCTAATTTCCATTCCACCCCCCTGGAGTGGATATTTATCAAGAACTATTTTACCTGATAAAGGTCACGTGGATCATCATCATTATATATTTACGGGTAACCATCTCCCCTGTCAACCCATAAAAAGCGACATTTATATAACATTAAGGGAGGATATGGGTCCCGGTTTCCCCGTTCAGGGCCCGCCCGATATTGGGCGGATCGGTGATGATGGCCTTTTTGCCGCCGCTTTCCAGGAAGCGAACCACAGCTTCGATCTTGGGTTCCATGGAACCTTTCGCAAAGTGCGTACCTTCTTCCAGATAGCCCTTCGCTTCTTCCACCGTCATCTCATCCAGCCATTCCTGGTCCGGCTTTCCAAAGTTGAGGGCTACTTTTTCCACCGCTGTGGAGATCAAATACAGGTCGGCATCAATTTCATTGGCCAGCAACCCGGATGCGAAATCCTTATCGATCACCGCAGCCGTTCCCCGCACGCCATTTCCATCCCGGATAACCGGGATGCCGCCGCCGCCCACCGTGATGGTGATGGTGCCGGATTCGATCAGCGCCTTGACCGCATCCAGCTCCATAATTTCCTCCGGCAGAGGCGAGGGGACCACACGGCGCCAGCCGCGGCCGGCATCTTCCACCACGTCCCAACCGTCCTGTTCCTGCCGGCGCTGGGCTTCCTGTTCATCCATAAACGTGCCGATTGGTTTGGCAGGTTCCTGGAAGGCGGGATCATCGGCATCGACCCGGACCTGGGTGATCACCGTGGCCGCGACTTTATCAATCCCGCGCTTCTTCAACTCATTTTGCAGGTTCTGCTGCAGGGCATACCCGATCGCACCCTGGCTGTCCGCCCCGCACACCTCAAGGGGAACCTCATGCATGCCTTCCACCCGGGCGGCGATTTCTGAGCGGCGGAGGATGAACCCCACCTGGGGCCCATTTCCGTGACCGATGGCGATATCCCAGCCCTGTTCAATCATGTCCACCAGGTGCTTGGCGGTTTCTTTAGCGGCCTGGTACTGATCTTCCACTGTTTGATGATCTTTACTTTTAATTAACGAGTTGCCGCCGATGGCAACTACGGCTACTTTTCGTTCTGCACTCATTCTTTCTCCTTCTTTATCGCATGGTCAGCGCCATGACAGCTTTCTGTGTGTGTAATCTGTTTTCTGCTTGATCAAAAACGACGGACTGCGGGCCGTCCATGACCTCACTGGTGACCTCAACATCGCGGTCTGCCGGCAGCGGGTGCATGTAAATCGCGTCCTTGTCGGCCAGCGCCATCTTGCGCGAATCCGTGATCCAGTCTTCGTACTGATCCTGGATGCGTTTTCCTTCTTCCGGATCGCGCGTGGTCAGCAGCGGTCCCCAGGATTTAGCGTACACAATATCCGCGCCCGCAAACCCTTCTTCCATATCATGCACGACCTCAAATTTGCTGTCGTACTTATCAGCCTGCTCACGGGCCTGTTCCATGATCTCCGGCATGAGATCAAACTCCGGAGGATGGGCCAGGGTGACATCCAGGCCAAAGCGCGGCATCTGCAGGATCAGGGACTGCGGAACAGAAACCGGTTTCAGATAAGAGGAAGCGTAGGCCCAGGAGACGACAATCTTCTTGCCGCGCAATTCTTTGCCCTTCTTCTCCTTGATGGTCATCAGGTCCGCCAGGCACTGATGGGGATGATAGAACTCATCCTGCATGTTCAGCACCGGGACGCGGGAGGCAGAAGCCACGTTGTTGAGATAGTTGTTGCCAATGCCCCAATCCACATGCCGGATGGCGATGCCGTCAAAATAGCGACCCAGGATTTCTCCCAGCTCCTTCTCTGTGTCTCCATGGGAAACCTGTGTGGTGCGGCTTTCAATGAACGCCGCATGGCCGCCCAGCTGTGCCATCCCCGCCTCAAAGGAGGACCGTGTCCGCGTGCTGGAAAAGAAAAACAGCATGCCCAGAGTTTTGTTGTCCAGGTAGGCATGGGGCTGTCCCAGGGCGCGCTTCTTCTTCAGGTCCCAGGCCACATCAAGCACTGTTTCCACTTCTTCTTTTGAAAAATCCAGATCGCTGATCAGATCTCGATTGCGTAAATCCGTTATCATTTTAATCAAACCTCCGAACTAATCCTTCGCTGGCGAGAGGAGGTTGGATGCTAGAAACCCACCGTCCCTCCCCCCGCCAATCGTTGGCTACGTTACTCTTTTGCGCCCAGAACCAGGGCCAACAGCGCCATGCGCATCACCACACCGTTGAACCCTTCTTCCCAGTAGCGGGACCAGCGCGTGTGGTCCACATCGGGAGGAATTTCATCCATGCGGGGCAGGGAGTGCAGCAGGATGGCATCAGATTTAGCCTTGGTTTCCAGAAGTTCTTTTGTGATCTTGAATTCCGGCGGCGTCGTAGGAACTTCCCCTTCTCGCTCATCGCGGGATTTTGTGTAATCCGGCTGGACAACCGGCTCGACCAGAATCACATCCGCGTCGCCGATCACATCACGGACATCATCTCCTTCCGTGTAGTCCAGGCTGCCTGCTTTGAAATCCTCGTGATACTCATCCGGCAGGGACATGTCCTCGGGAGAAATCAAAGTCAGGGGACAGTCGAACTGCGTCAGGGCATGGCCCAGCGAGTGCATGGTGCGCATGCGCATGTCGCCCACAGCCACCCAGTTCAGACCATCGATGGTGCCTTTTGCCTGCAACACCGTATACAGGTCGGTCAGGATCTGGGTGGGATGCTCACCCCAGCCGTCGCCGCCGTTCAGAACCGGAACGCTGATCCATTTGGCCGCTTCATGGGGGGCGCCCTTCTGGAAGTGGCGCGTGACAATCACATCACCGTAATGCTCCAGCATTTTGAAGGTGTCCTTGATGGATTCCTGATAAAAGTCTCCCGCGCGGGTAACGGTGGCATCCGCGAAGCCGGTCACTTTACCACCCAGACGCAGCATGCCCGCCTCATGGGCCAACCGGGTGCGGGTTGACGGTTGATAGAAAGCCGTTACCAGCGTTTTCTCTTTGAGAAGGTCCACGTTTTTACGGTTGTGGGCAATGGGCGCCAGCTCATCAGCCACCTCAAAAACGCGTTCAAATTCACGGCGTTCAAAATCCTTCAGCGATAAAATATCTCGTCCTAAAAAACTACGCATGTCCTAAACTCCTTCATAGATCTAATGTGTAAATGTTTTTGGTAATACTCTGTTCCCAGGGATAGGGCTGCTTTCCGCCTCAGATCCCGTTCCCGATACGCCGGACAATGTGAAACCGGAAGTATCCGGGCAAAAAGTAACTCAATGAGTAATCCACCACTTGACCCCGGGTGGAATACAGCTGAGAAGAAAAAACCAGCAGGGGAGCATGGCGTTGAATATCCAGGGCGCTGGCAATATCGGAAGAAGCGCCGGTGGCGTTGATGGCGGTGCGGGAGCTGGATAAGGGAGGATCATCCCGTTTCAACAGCAGATCCAACACCGATCCCGTAAAGTTGGATGTCACATCTTCCACCGTCAGGATATCCGTGGACAGGGTGTCGATTAGATATGCCACGGGACGGTTCTCGGCCATGATCACCCGGGAGACTTGCAACACCTCATCCCCCTGGGGCACATTGAGGGACTCCGCAATGTCTTCATCAGCCTGGATGCGCTCCACCTCCAGTTCACCCATGGAAACCGGCAGGCCAATTTGCTGGGCCAGGGTTTCCAGGCTGACCAGATTTTCCAGGCCGCTTTCAAAGACCTGCGTGGGATGAATGACAAACGTGCCCACCCCCTGCTTCCTGCGCAGCAATCCCCGGGTTTCAAAGGTACGCATCGCCTCCCGCAGTGTGGCCCGCGACACGCCGAGTTGATTTGCCAACTTCGGTTCAGACGGCAACCGCTCACCGGTTTCCATGTCGGCGATGATCGTGCTCAGCTCTTCATGAATGATTTCTGATACACCCTGTTCTGCCATAATTACGCTTTTTCAACCGCTGGAATAATTTCGAATCCATCCGCATCCACCAATCCCAAATCGGATATCCTCAGGGCAGGGATGACGACTAGAGCCAATAAACTCAACTGCATATTGGGATTCTTGATCGTGCAGCCACAGGCCCGGAAACCTTCCAGAACCGTTCCAGCCTGTTCGGCTACAATTTCTGCCTGCTGGTCTGACATCAAACCTGCAATGGGCAGGGGCACTTGACCGATGATTTGGCCTTCTTTGACGACCACCTGCCCCCCCTGCATCTCTGCCAGGACATTTGCCGCCCGGGCCATGTCTTCCTCGCTGGTGCCGACCACAATCATGTGGTGGGAATCATGGGCCACTGTGCTGCCAATGGCACAATCGGGACCCAGCTCGAATCCCTGTACCAGAGATACCTGCACTTCTCCTGTGCCCTGATGGCGCTCGACGAGGGCAATCTTGGCCAGATCCCGCTCCAGGTCAACTTTGATCTGGCCCTTATCCGCCTGGACAGGCAAGACGCGGTGTTCGGTTGGCGCCTGACCTTCAATGACCCCGATCACATGGGCCTGCAGTTTCGTCCCTCCATCAACTTCAGGGGCCTGGAGCTGAAAATCGTCCGCCCCCAGGTCACGCTTCAGGTTTACGGAGTGGGTGGCCCAGGAGGGGTAAGTCACCTGGGGCAGGTCGACCAGCATGCGGCCATTTTCCGCCAGCACCTGGCCCTTGGCAATAACCTGTTGCGCGTGGAAATCATCCAAATCCGGCACCAGTAAGATGTCCGCATACCGGCCGGGAGCAATTTGACCCATTTCTTTGGCGACTCCAAAGTGCTCTGCCGTATTCAGGGTCGCCATCTGGATCACCGTCATGGGATCCACACCCAGGCCGATGGTGTGGCGCACCACCCGGTCCATGTGTCCCTCGTTGACCAGGGTTTCAGAATGCGAATCGTCCGTACACAATAAAAAGTGGCGGGGATCCAGGCCGTCTTCCGTGACGGCTTTGATCTGGGCAGCAACATCCAGCCATCCCGAGCCGTAGCGCAGCATGGCCTTCATGCCCTGGCGGACGCGGGCCACAGCATCTTCCTTCCGGGTTCCTTCGTGATCATCCTCAGGGCCGCCTGCGGCATACCCGTGGAACGGCAGACCGATATCCGGGGAGGCATAATGCCCTCCCACCACCTTATCAGCGTTCAAGGTAGCAGCCATTTCATCGTGCATCTTGGGATCGTTGTTGAACACACCCGGGAAATTCATCATTTCTCCCAGGCCGATGATTCGATCCCAGGACATGGCTTCCTGCACCTCATCAGGGCCGATGCTCGATCCCGGGGTTTCCAGGCCCGGCGCAGAAGGCACACAGGAGGGGACCTGAACCCAGACATGGACGGGCTGCTCGGCTGCTTCTTCTGCCATCAGCCGTACACCATCCAGCCCGAATACATTGGCGATCTCATGGGGATCGACAAACATGCCCGTCGTGCCCCGGGGGGCAACAGCCCGAACAAACTCCGTGATGGTCACCATACCGGATTCGATGTGCATATGTGCATCCAGCAGGCCAGGAACCAGATATCTCCCATCAGCCTCGATGACCCGTGTGTCTTCCCCGATGGTGTGCCCGGCGTCTTCCCCCACATAGGCAACCCGTTCTCCGGAGATGGCAATGTCTGTATCCGGGATGATTTCGCCGGACTGGACGTTGACCCACTGCCCACCCCGGATGACGAGGTCCGCAGGGATACGGCCCATGGCCACATCAACCAAACGCTGCGTTCTGGCGCTGATGCTTTTCATATCCATACCATTGCTCCTGAAAACAAAAAGCGTATAACCTGTTCGTTATACGCTAGTTCAACAACCTGTGTGCCGCGCGGTTGTGTCGCTGAATAAGTTTCGCGGTATCGGCAGTTTGCAGACGGCCCTCTTTGACGATAAACTTTCCGCCCACCACGTTATATGCCACCTGACCGGGAGCGCAAAATGGGACAGCAGCCACCGGATCATGCACCGCTCCCGCGTATTGGATTTGTTCCATGTCCAAGGCGATAAAGTCAGCCGCTTTCCCGGGTGCCAGGGAACCGATATCCGTGCGGCCCAGCACCGCAGCTCCACCGCGGGTAGCCATCTCCAGCACCTGGCGGGCGGTCATGATGGGGAGATCATCTTTCCCGGAGCGGGATGCGCCAAGCATGCCGGCCCGCAAACGTGCCAGAAGCATGGCCTGCCGTCCTTCTTCAATCATATGGGAACCATCATTACTGGCGGATCCATCTACTCCCAACCCGACTTCAATACCGGCAGCCAGCATATCCAGGATAGGCGCCGCACCGGATGCCAGGCGCATGTTGGAACTGGGACAGTGAGCCACACCGCAATCGTGCTGGGCATACACATCCAATTCCCGTTCATTAATATACACGGAGTGGGCAAACCACACATCCTCACCTACCCAATCCACCTCTTCCATGTAACCCACCGGGCGGTGCCCGAACTGGTCCAGGCAAAAATCAATTTCATCTTCTGTTTCCGCCAGGTGTGTGTGCAGCTGTACACCGTATTCCCGGGCCAGGGCTGCGCTTTCGCGCATTAAATCACCCGTTACGCTGAAAGGTGAACAGGGCGCAAGCACAATCTGAAGATAGGAACCCGGCTCATTATCATGGTATTCCTCAATCACGCGCTGGGAATCCTTGAGGATGGCATCTTCTTCCTCCACCACGCTGTCCGGGGGCAGTCCCCCCTTGCTTTCTCCCAGGCTCATCGAACCCCGCGACGCGTGCAGCCGTAACCCGATCTCTTGGGCGGCCTGGATCTCATCATCCAGGCGGGATCCGTTGGGGAAGAGATAGAGGTGGTCAGAGGCCGTCGTGCAGCCTGACAGTGCCAGTTCCGCCAGAGCGGTCTGGGTCGAAATGCGAATGTCCTCCGGCCCCATCCTGGCCCAAATTGGATACAGCGTTTTCAACCAATGAAAGAGATTGGCATCCTGGGCCTCCGGGACCACCCGGGTCAGGGTTTGATAAAAATGGTGGTGGGTGTTCACCAACCCGGGAAGCACAATATGGCCGGATAGATCTAAGATCTCATCCGCTTCCTGCGGGAGCTGTGAGCTGGGACCCACTTCCTCTATAAACCCATCCCGCACAAAAATACCACCGCCTTTAAGCTCACGACGGTGGTCATCCATGGTGACAACGATATCGGCATTTTTGACAAGTAACGTGCTCATACGCTCCACTCACATCTGGAAGACTATCCTGTTGTCTGACAAGTAAAGTTTATCAAATAGAACCTACCCTGTCAATTGTCAGACAATTACAATTTCCTCATAATGGGTGGGTGGAAGGGGATGGACAGGGGCTGCATCCTTTTTGTGACGGATGAACCAGGCCTGACTGATTAATAGATGCGAAAACCGAACAGGTGTTGGGTAAAGTCCGGATACAACATGCTGAAGACCACAAAAGCCAGAACCAGGATCAGTCCCAGCAGTACAAGCAATGACAAGCACCCTTCCCGGAAACGTTTCCGGTCTTTTTGGGCAGAAGATTTGCTGCCGTACCTGCGCCGGATTCGGGAGGAACCAGCCTTTTGCTTTTCTTCATCCTTGAGGTCTTTGGTTTTGATGCGGGGCGGACCAGCCTCCTTTTCCCCCTCTTTCTGCTTCCCGTCCCCTGCCTCTGTCAGATCCAGGCCAAATCCAAGGTTAAATCTCCCGCTCTGGGCCTTGAGGAGTTCATTTTTAAACTCCGCTGCCATCTGGAACCGATTACTGGGATGCACCTCCAGAGCCCGTTCAATGGCATCCGCCACGCGGCGGGACACCCTGGGATTTCGTTCCCGGAGCGGCGTCAGATGCTCCTGGTCCATGGTGCGGGCCAGGCTGTCTTCGGGCGTTACCCCGGCCAGCGCTGTGTAAAGGGTGGCACCCAGGGAATAGATATCGGTTCGGGGGTCCGTTCTGGCAGCGCCATACTGTTCAGGCGGGGAAAAGCCCATGGTCATAGCTCGCGCGCCCGTTGTGGTGGTTTGGTCCCCTTGAATGATTTTCGCCAAACCAAAATCCACCAGATAGATTTCCCCCTGGGGGGTGATGCGCACATTACCCGGTTTGATATCCCTGTGGAGAACGACCGGATCATGGGAATGCATATAGGCCAGGGCATCGCATATCGTGGCCCCGATGACAATCACCTCTTCTTCGGAAACGGTGATGTCCCGCTCCATCCGCTCCTGGAGATCCTCCCCCTCAATATAATCCATAATCAGGTATTGACCCTGATCCTCAAGGGAAAAGTGGTCAGTGACCCGCGGTAAATTGGGATGGCGAAGGCTGGCCAGAATGACTGCTTCCCGCCGGAACTGGCGCGCATAATCTTCAATCGTGAACAGATTTTCCTTGACGGCAACCTCAACCCCCAGATTCTCATCCACCGCCCGGAAAATGGACCCCATACCACCCTGGCCGAGGACCTCGATGACCCGGTATCGATTTTTCAGCAGCGCACCTTGTTCGAGGGGCATATCATCCACTCACGTACTGCAGTATCTGGGCTGGATTTCTTCCGGCAACCCAGCTTCTCCTCCCTGGACAGCCCCACGGATTGGGACGTGTCTCTCCCCCGTATTCCGGGCTGCACCCTGGCTTTTTTACCTGAGGCAATGAACACAAGCAAAACCAGGCTCAGCACAGCATTGTGCTTTTATTTAGATGTCCAAATTGCGAACTTCATTGGCGTGCGTTTGGATGAACCTGCGGCGCGGAGGCACAGATGATCCCATCAACATATCAAATGTGCGATCCGCTGCTGCAGCATCTTCTACCGTAACCTGCAGCAGGGTCCGGTTTTCTGGATCCATGGTCGTTTCCCACAACTGTTCGGGGTTCATTTCGCCCAGGCCCTTATAACGCTGCAGGGGGGCTTTATCGACCTTCATGCCCAATTCCTTCACCAGCTCACGCTTTTCCTGTTCCGTGTACACGTAATAGATTTTGTTGCGGTAGGAAAGCCGGTACAACGGGGGCTGGGCAATATACAGGTGCCCAGCTTCGATCAAGGGCTGCATGTAGCGGAAGAAGAATGTTAACAGCAGGGTGCGAATGTGGGCCCCATCGACATCGGCGTCGGTCATGATGATCACCCGGCCATATCGCAAGCCTTCGATGTCGAAACTTTCTCCAATTCCCACACCCAGGGCCGAGATCAAGGCTTTAACCTCTTTATTGGCCAGAATTCTATTTAACCGGGCACGCTCGGTATTGAGAATTTTCCCCCGCAGGGGAAGGATAGCCTGGAAGTGCCGGTCCCGCCCCTGTTTGGCAGAACCACCGGCGGAGTCACCCTCAACAATATAGATTTCCGATTCTTCCGGATTTTGAGACGAGCAATCCGCCAGTTTTCCCGGCAAGGTCAAGCTTTCCAGGGCTGATTTACGGATCACCAGATCGCGGGCTTTGCGAGCCGCCCGCCGGGCCCGGGCGGAGGTGAGACACTTGTTGACAATGGCCTTGGCAGCCGAGGGATGCTCTTCGAGGAACATATCAATCCCCTCCCCCACCACTTGCTGGGCCAGGGATTTAACCTCGGCGTTCATCAACTTCACTTTGGTCTGGCTCTCAAACTGCGGATCAGGATGTTTGACGCTGATGATGGCCGTCAACCCTTCCCGGGTGTCATTTCCCGTGAAGTTGGGGTCGTTGTCTTTCAACAGCTTTTTCTTGCGGGCATAATTATTGATGGTGCGCGTGACCGCTGCCCTCAAACCGGTGAGATGCGTTCCACCATCCACGGTATTGATGGTATTCGCAAAGGCGTACACTGACTCGGCATAAGAATCCGTGTATTGAAAGGCAGCATCGATGACAATGTCATCAATTTCTTTTTCAACATGGATAACGGGATGAAGTTTTTCGCGGTTTCGATTCAGGTAACGCACAAAGGAGGTGATGCCGCCGTCAAAATAAAAGTTCATCTCTTTGTCCGTTCGCTCATCCACAAACTTGATATACACCGCACGAGTCACAAAGGCCATTTCCCGCAGGCGCTGCACGAGGGTCTCAAAGTTGTAGGTAATCCCT
>CAZIFI010000009.1:0-63388 GCA_964539105.1 uncultured Anaerolineales bacterium
GCAAAAATTTGGGGATCCCTTCCTGTTTGCAGAGTTCGAGCAGGTTCAAAGTTCCGGTAGTGTTGGTGTCCAGATAAACCCAGGGATCCTCCAGGCTGGCTCGCACCCCGGCCCGGGCTGCTAAATTAACGACCGCAGCAAAATCTCGGTTCTTGAATAAGGGGTTTTCAAGAATATCCTTATCGCTGATATCCAGATTCTGGAAAGAAAATTGTTGATGGTCCTGAAGTTGTCTCAGCCGGTATTCTTTCATGCGCACATCATAGGCATGATTCATATTATCCACACCTACCACTTCGTGCCCATCTTCTAGCAGCATCTCCGAAACCCGGGAAGCGATAAATCCCGCCGCTCCAGTGACAAGATATATACTCATTTCTGCTCCCTGTGACAATACCAACCGCTACAGCACATGCACATCCGGATGTCCTCTTCCGATATCCCCCAGGGCGTTTCTGGCATCCATAATACACTGCGCGTGTTCCAGGATGTTCCGGTAATCATAATTACTGTGATCGGTAATGATGGCCACACAATCTGCCTGCTGTACGGCGGGAATCAGCGGATCCACACTGTCCATCTCAATCCCCCGGTCGGAGATATGGGGAAGATACGGATCGTGGTAATTCACTTCTGCTCCCTTATTTTGCAATAAGCCGATCACATCCAGGGCCGGGGACTCGCGGATATCATCGATATCCGGTTTATAGGCTGCGCCCAGCACCAACACGGTGCTTCCCTTCACCGATTTGCCATATACATTCAACGCGTCCTGGATGCGATTCACCACATACCGCGGCATATTGGTGTTGATCTCCGACGCCAGATCAATAAAGCGCGCTGTATAGTTGAGGGATCTCAATTTCCAGGATAAAAACAAGGGGTCGATGGGAATGCAGTGACCGCCTAATCCGGGCCCGGGGGTGAATTTCATAAATCCAAAGGGTTTCGTGGCTGCGGCCTCAATGACCTCCCAGATGTCAATATCCATGCGATCGCACATCAGGGCCATTTCGTTCACCAGCCCAATGTTTACCATCCGGAAGGTGTTTTCCAGCAGCTTGCTCATTTCCGCCACTTCTGAACTGGAGACCGAGACCACGGTTTCCATAGCCTGATCATAATAGGCTGAGGTTACTTCACTGCAGTCCGGTGTGATCCCCCCCACGACCTTCGGCGTATTCACCGTGGTCCAATCCTCCCGGCCCGGATCCACCCGCTCCGGGGAAAACCCTAAAAAGAAGTCCTCCCCTACCACCAACTCACCCTCCCGGCTCAAGGTGGGAAGCATGAGCTCGCGCGTTGTGCCCGGATAGGTGGTTGATTCTAAAACCACCACCATATCGGGATGCATGTAAGGAGCAATATCCTCCGTGACCGAGATAATATACGATAAATCCGGGTCGCGCGTCTTGCGGAGCGGGGTGGGCACACAGATGCTCACTGCATCCGCATCCCGGACAACAGAAAAATCCGTGGTGGCGTGAAGTTTACCGCGTCCGACGTGTTCACTGATCCTGTCTGAAGTGACATCCTGGATATAACTCTCCCCCTTTTGGATCATGTTAATTTTATCGACGTCAATATCCACACCCGTCACGCTGTACCCGGCATCCGCCAGGACGACTGCCAGGGGCAAACCGACGTATCCCAGGCCCAGCACCACCGCATGGGCCTCTCGCGTTGTTAATTTTTCAAGCAGGGTTTCTTTACTCATACAAGGACTCTTTCCTCGTTAAAACATGCTCAATTGTTCAGCCTGATCATTTTTTTCTACCACTTCTTCCCGCTCATAGACGGGTGCAGCCTCTGCATTCTTAATTAATTCAGGAAGCTTGGCAAAATCCTCTTCTACCACCGGCCGCAGGGATGGACGATGGAGAGCTGCAGCAGGATGATAAAAAGGAACGACAAGCGTACCTCGAACCTTGATGGGTCGGCCGTGGATCTCACTTATTTTGGCGTTAGGAATGTAGCGCGCCATGGAAAATCGGCCCAGGGTGACGATGACTTTGGGTCGAATGGCCTGCAGCTGGCGGTCCAGATAGGAGCTGCAGGCGTCCAGTTCTTCCGGGGCAGGATCGCGGTTACTCGGAGGACGGCACTTGACAACGTTTGTGATAAAGACATCCTCTCGTGTCATGCCAATCGTGCCCAACAATTCTTCCAAAAATTCGCCCGCCGCTCCTACAAACGGCCGCCCCTGCATATTCTCATGAAAGCCAGGTCCCTCTCCAATAAAGACAATATCTGCATCCGCCGGACCTTCACCGGGTACCCCTTTCTTGCGGGAATGGTGAAGATCACACTTTTCGCACACGGACACCTTTTGTGCGACGTCCTTCAATACGTCTTCAGGATTCATAACTTGGAAGCACTCCTTGTCCTGTAGTTTTCCTTTAAATGGCCAGGGGCTGATCTCGGTTTAAATAAATGGGTGACAATACCGCCGGATTGCCATCTTCCCCCTTTTTCCACTTATTCCACGCCAATTGCGCCAGTACAGCCGGGCTGCGGTAGGATTCAACGGGAGAAGAAAGCGTGACATCTGGATTATCTGAAAGTTCACGATGGGCTTCCTGAGACAATTCTCCCGCAATCTGCAATGGACCTTCGATTTTCTCCACCAGCTCTTGGAGGGAAAAGTTTTCCACTCTACCCCGGGACACCCACCGCCCGTTTTCTGCGCGGTACCAACCTACCGCATAACGATCCCTGCCTGCTTTTAATACGGCAGCCAGTTCGCCTTGTCTCACCGGCTGAGATTCAGCCGTGATATCCAGCGTAGGGATCCCCACCAGAGGCAGCTGCTGATGAAAGGCCATACCTTTCATAAATGCCATCCCGATTCGAAGTCCAGTGAAAGAACCCGGACCAAGAGCAACACCCAACGCTGTGAGATCATCGACCGAAATGCCGATCCGATTGATATTGTTTTTTACCGCCTGGGCCAACTCCACTGTGTGATGCTGGCTGGTTTGCCAGGATTCCTGACTGAGTAAATTGTGGCCGTCAAAGATGGCGATGCCCATAGCACGCGTTGAGGTGTCAACCGCTAACAACATCACACTACTCCATACACTTCTTCTCGAAAGCGTTTCATCAGTTCTTTATGCCGGTCCCCATTGGCCCATACTTTGAAATCTCGCTGCTCTTCTGCGATCCAGCGCATGGAAATCCAAAGATGCCGTTCTGGAAGGGCTTCTTTGATGCGGTCAGCCCATTCCACAACCAGGGGACCCTCTTCGATCATGGTAAGGATATCCAGATCTTCCGCTTCTTCCGCATCCTGGAGCCGATATGCATCAAGATGGAATAATTTACCCTCGTCCAGACGGCGGTAGACATTGACAATCACATAAGATGGGCTGGAGACCGGATCCAAAGATCCCCACCCGGAAGCCAGTCCCTGCACGAAGGTGGTTTTCCCCGAGCCAAGATCCCCTTCCAATCCGATCACGTCCCCACGCTGCAGCAGCTCTCCCAGGCGCATCCCCACACGCCGGGTTTGTTCCGGACTGCGGCTGATGACTTCGAAGGAACCCTGATCGATAACGGCCATATTTACATCCGGGAAAGGTGAGAAAATCTAGGCATATTTTACCATCACCGTTTATTTTCTGAGTTCCAGGTTGGCCAGCGAGGCGATTACCTTCTTTAAGCCCACGCTCTGGAAATGAATATCCAACACCTCATCCTCATCCTGGATTTTGCTGTTGAGAATGATCCCTTCTCCCCACTGGGGATGTTCAACTTTGGCTCCCGGATCATATTGGCGTTCTCTTTTCACCCTTTCACCATGCGCCTCTTTTTCCTCACTCCAGGGCTTGATGATCTGGGATTGCGGCCGGTTTGAGTGCTGATAACTTTGTTCCTCATCCTCCAGCCGTAAATCGCGGGGAATGTCCCGATAATACCGGGAAGGCTCTGTGGGCTCCATGTAACCAAAGGTGTATCGATTCAAGGCATGGGTCAAATACAGACGGTCTTCTGCCCGGGTGATCCCAACATAAAACAGCCGGCGCTCTTCTTCCATGGCTTCCGGATCCTCAAATGAGCGGCGGTGGGGCAACACCCCTTCATTGAGTCCAACGATGAACACCTGGGGAAATTCCAGCCCCTTGGCGGCATGCAGGGTAAGCAGGGTCGGGGCATCGACATCCTCATCAATCGTATCCTGATCAGAAACCAGTGCTACATCTTCCAAAAATTTACCCAAACCAACGGTCTGGTATTCGGATGCCAGTCGCCGCAGCTCCATCACGTTCTCCCAGCGGTCCTGCCCCTCATCCGTACCATCATCGAGGTACATGCGGTAATCAATATCTTCCAGTACCCGATCCGCGATTTCCACAGGCGGAATCTGATCGTGATCTTTCCGCCAGGCGGCTAATTGCTTTCCAAAGCCTGTCAACGCCTTAGATGCGCGGGTAGAAAACCGTTCCCGGTATGGAGAATCTTTTTCAGCCAGCTTCAACAGCAGCTCGCCGGGGGGCAGGCCAAGCTGCTGGGCCCTGGTGCGCAGTTGGGCATAGGTTTTCGTGCCGATTCCCCTGGGAGGGGTGCCGATGATCCTGGCCAGGCTGACAATATCTTCCGGGTTCCAGATCACACGCAGATAGGCAATGATATCTTTCACTTCCCGGCGCCCGTAAAAGCGCTGCGCCCCCACCAGACGGTACGGCATATTGGCAGATAAAAATGCCTCTTCCAGCAAGCGGGATTGAGCATTGGTGCGGTACATTACCGCAAAATCACCCGGCTCCGCACGACCGGTGTCCACCTGGTTGATGATCCGCTCCACGACATATTGGGCCTGGTCTCGTTCATCGTAAAACTCTTTCACGATCACACGCTGCCCTGTGCTCCGTTCTGTGAATAAGCGCTTTGGTGTGCGATGTTGATTGCGATCGATGACCGACATGGCCACATCGAGGATGGTCTGGGTGGAACGGTAATTTTGTTCCAGTAAGATCACTTCAGCTTCTGGAAAATCATTCTCAAAGCGCATCACATTGCGGTAGTCGGCCCCACGCCAGCGATAAATCGACTGATCAGAATCGCCCACCACAAATATGTTTCTGTGGTGAGAAGCCAGCAGCTTTAACAACGTATACTGGGCCATATTCGTGTCTTGAAATTCATCCACCAGGATATATTCAAAGCGCCGGGCATACTTTTCGCGCACCCGGGGATGATCGGACAACACCGTGGCCATCCACAGCAGGAGATCATCGAAATCTAAAGCATTGCTGGTCAAGAGCATGTTCTGGTAGCCCTCATAGACCCGGGCGATGACCTCGTCCCGATAGGTATTAATCGGATACTCTTCTGGTAAATAGAGTTCGTTCTTTGCAGCGGATATAGCATTATGCACAGCGCGGGGTTGATACTGCTTATCATCAAGGTTGTGATCTTCCATCACCCGCTTGACCACATTCAATTGATCATCACTGTCATAAATGACATAGTTCGAATCCACCGGAAGGTGCTCTGCCTCTACGCGAAGAATGCGGGCACAGGTGGCATGAAAAGTCCCCAGGGTCAGGCCATGGGTGTGACGGCCCACCAGCTCTGACACCCGTTCCCCCATCTCATCCGCAGCTTTGTTGGTAAAAGTCACAGCCATAATATGGAAGGGTCGCACCTTCAGTTGGCTGATCAGATAAGCTACGCGATGGGTCAGGACGCGAGTCTTTCCAGAACCGGGACCCGCCAGGACCAGGACCGGGCCGTCGCCCGCCGTGACTGCTTCTTTTTGCTGGGGATTTAATTCCTGTAATAGATCCATACTGGGCTAATTCTAATGTCTGGCAATAGGCATGTCAACAACATTGCACAATCACGGCCCATGACTTAAAATCATCCCATGAAATGGAACATCATCGGACACGAATGGGCGGTTGATCTTCTCCAAAACCACATCAAAACTGATGCAACACGGCATGCCTACCTCATCACCGGACCGAAATCCACCGGGAGACGGACACTTGCTGTGAGGTTCACACAAGCTCTCAATTGCCCAAGCGGCGATCATCACACAGGACCCTGTTTGACCTGTCAAACCTGCCGCCGCATTGAAAAGATGGAGCATCCCGATCTCTTTCCTGTCCGGGCTCAGGATGACAGCCTGGATATCAAGGTCGATCAAATCCGGGAGCTGATACACAACCTGTCCCTTTCAAATTATGAAGCTCCTTACCGGATTGCTCTGTTATTAGATTTTGATGATGCCAATGATGCCGCAGCGAACGCCCTGCTAAAAACGTTAGAGGAACCCCCACCAAGGGTAGTCCTTATCCTGACGGCTGAAAGTTCAGACCACCTATTAGAGACCATCGTCTCACGATGCGAAGAAATCCAGCTCCGCCCCATACCGGTTCAGACCATCGAGGACGGCCTACAAGATCTTTACAAAATGCCTTCAACCCGGGCTAATTTTCTGGCCCATATCTGCAGTGGTAGACCGGGATATGCAATCCGGCTCCATCAAGATCCAGAGCTGGAAACACGGAGGATTGCATGGCTGGATGACCATCACCATTTATTGCAAGCCAGCCGGGTGGAACGCTTTTCTTACGTAAAGCAATACCGCCAGGATTCTGAGTCGCTGCGCGAAATGATCCTGGTCTGGCAGTCCTATTGGCGGGATGTGATGCACACCGCCAGCAACGCCCATACACCCAAGAACAATATTGACCGGAAAGAGGAAATAGAAACTATCGCTCAAAGCCTGGAACCGCATCAAGCCTGCGAGACCTTATCCAACCTGGATAAAGCACTGCATCACCTCATGCGCTATGCAAACACCCAGCTGACAGCAGAGGTGCTCATGCTGGATCTGCCCGAAATCAATTTTTCCCATTAACTGCAGCGTAGTTCACCCCCTGCTCCATACTGCTCCATTCCTCAAAATTTCGCGCCCTCAAATGTGCTATACTCTATCTATGCCTGGCTGGAAACCGGGCGGTCAATCGCGTCTGAATACCCTGTTCGCAAACAAGCGGACCTCACATTCAGGCATTGATGACCATGGAATTCACAGCATGCCAACAGAAATGGAAATTAGCACCTGAATTCGTAGAAAAATCCCTGCAAACGGCCCCTTCCCAGGAACACCGTGTGTTTAACCGGCGGACGCCCCCGGACAACCCTGGTGTGGACAGAAATCATCGGAAAAAGATGCTTCCCATAGGTCAAAGTCAAAAATTAGCTGGGGTTGCAAGGCAGAAGTCAGCCTTTGCGGGTGGTACCGGCGGCATCGAAACACAAGAAGAATCCCCAGGCGGGTGATATGACCCAAGACGCTCAACAAGATAATCGAAGCCCGGAAAACACCCAGGCTTCCCTGAAACTCCTTTATCGTGTCAGCCGTGAGCTGGCAGCGGCGTTAGATCTGCCCACCGTTCTGCAGCGGGTGCTGTCTCTTTCTATTGACACCATCGGTGCCATCAGCGGAAGCATCATCATTATCGATGAAGAAGGCCATCCAATTGAATCGGCCATAATATTTGAAGACCAGGTGCTCCATCACACAACAAAACAATTGAAATCCACCCTGGACGACGGTCTGGCCGGATGGGTGGTGCGCAATCGAGAATCAGCTTACATCGCCGACACCCGGCAGGACAACCGGTGGCTGATCAAACCCGATGACCAAAAGGATCAAGGACGTGCAAAATCAGTCGTTGCAGTCCCGATCAGCACCAGGGAGACATTGATCGGAGTGATCACGGTCGCCCACCCTCAACCCAATTATCTCAATAAGGATCACCTCGCTCTCGTTCAGGCCATCGCAGACCAGGCCGGTGTAGCGGTTTTAAATGCCAGGCTTTACGAAGAGAGTAAACGCCAGGCACGGGTGATGACTGCCTTGGCGAACAGCGCCAAAGTGATCTCTTCCACACTCAACCTGGAAAATGTGCTGGATAACATCTTGGTAGAAATCAAAAAAGCCCTCCAGGTAGAAGCAGTTGCCCTGGCGTTGATCGATAAAGATCACCATGAGCTGGAATATCGGGCCGCCAATTATGACGACCCTTCTATTGAGTCTTCCCTGATTGGAAAGCGGATCCCTGAAGGTCAGGGATTGGTCGGCTGGGTGGTGAGGAACGGCACAGGAAAAACGATCAACGATCTCAGAAATCATTCCTATTTTCATACTGTCTCAAAATTGCATGCCGAAATCACCCCGCTCTCCATCGCCTGCGCACCTATTCGGCTGCACGGCAATATCATCGGTGTATTGGAAGCCATCAATCCCAAGGATGATGATTTTGAAAAGGATGCCCTGGTTGTGTTGAGCGGCATTGGCAGCCTGGCTGGTTCATCCATCCACAATGCTCAACTGTTTGAGGATCTGCAGGCAGCGCATAACCGCTACCACGACCTGTTCGAAAACAGTGCCGACCCAATCATCATCACTGATTTTAAGGGTCGTATCCTGGAAACGAATTACCGCACCATTAAAACTACAGGCTACACGCAGACCGAACTGCGGTCCATGCGTATCAAGGACCTGCACACTATCAACTGGGACACCGTGGGTTCAGATTTCGACTCTCTGGCCACTGGAAAGACCTGCACCTACGAATCCACCCTGGAAAAGGCTGGAAATACATCCATTCCCGTGCAGGTCAACGTTCATCCCATCAACATCGCTGGCCAACCGCGTATGGAATGGATCTTGCAGGATATTACCGAACGGAAAAACCTGGATCAACTGCGAGAAGATCTGACCTCCATGATCTACCATGACCTGCGCTCCCCGCTTTCAAATGTCGTTTCCAGCCTGGACGTATTGGAAGCCACCCTGCCGACCGATCAAAATGAAGAGGTCAAATCCCTGTTCGACATTGCCAACCGTTCCACGCAGCGCATCCAGCGTTTGACACAATCCCTTCTCGACATCAACCGGCTTGAAAGCGGCCAGCCCATCACCGAACAGGAACCCGTCGATCCCTATCTGCTGGCAAAAAGCGCTTATCAGGCCCTGATGACACAGGCCAAGAACAAAGAACAGGTTATTACTTTACAGATACCCGAGGATATGGGTCCCGTGTCCGCGGACCGGGATATGATGGAGCGTGTTCTGATCAACTTGCTTCAAAATGCGATCAAGTTTACGCCCCCACAGGGAGATATCGAACTCGGGTCCAGGGTGGAAGGAGACCATGCTGTATTTTGGGTACAGGACTCTGGCCCGGGCATCGATCACGATCAAAAAGAGAAGATTTTTGAAAAATATACCCGGCTTGACACGGAGGAAAGAGTGAAAGGGCTGGGATTGGGGCTGGCTTTCTGCCGCATGGCAGTTGAAGGTCACGGCGGGGAAATCTCCGTTGAAAACCTTCCCGAAGGCGGATCGAAATTTAGCTTTACCATCCCCATGGCCTCACCCTCTGATTAATCATACCTGTTGACACGAAGGAGCAATGATGCAGGAAGTGAAACCTGGAATCTACTTCGAGGACTCCTATCCAGGGCCGACCATAGGTGCTATCCTCCTGTCCCGGGGGATGCTGTTTATCGACACCCCCCTCAGACCAGAGGATGCTCACAGTTGGAAATCGACTCTGTTAAATCGGAGCAGTGGCACCATCCACAAGATGCTGATCTGTCTCGACGACCACCCGGACAGGACCATCGGGGCCAACGGTTTAGGTTGCTCTATCCTGGCCCACCGGGATGCCACGGACACCTTGAAGGAATATTCGTCCATTTTCCGCGGCCAACTCCCGGAGAGCGGGGCCGTATGGGAAAAATATCCAGAAACAACCGGCTTGCAGTGGGTTGTGCCCGATATATGCTACTCCAACCGCATAAAATTCCACTGGGGGGATCCCATGGTCCTGGTTGAACATCATCCAGGACCCCGCCCCGGGGCAAGCTGGGTGATCGTGCCTTCTCAGGAAGTAGTATTTATCGGGGACGCGGCTGTTCGGAAAGGACCGCCATTCCTCGGAAAAGCAGACCTTGAGGCCTGGATTGACACACTGGACATCCTCCTGAAAGGAAATTACAAAAAATATACCATCATCAGCGGACGAGGCGGAATCATTGATCATACCTTGATCAAAGACCAGCGTAAGACCCTGCGCAAAATTTTCAAACGGATTGAAAAATTAGCCAGTAAAGACACGTCCCCGGATGACGTGGCTGAACTCGCGGAGAACTTCCTGGATGATTTCAAACCGGTAAAGGAGGACCGCGAATTCTACTTGCAGCGTTTACAACACGGGTTGTATCAGTACTATATAAATAATCACTCTCCCAATGCCCATCCTGATCAATAATTGGTCGGAACGTGACCTGAAAAAGCCTGAAATGGCCTGGGTCCTCACCCTCAATCCAGGCCAATCGCATTTACAGAAAGGATAACCGAAACTATTATGGACTATACACCCTTGTACCAGTTTATCAGGGGAGATTTAGTAGAATCAACGCATTTTGGAGCCTTCGCCGTTGTTAATGCCCGGGGTGAGTTGCTGGCTTCTCATGGAGATCCATCCATAATTACCTACATGCGGTCCACAGCAAAACCGTTCCAGGCCCTACCCTTTATAGAGGAAGGCGGAGGTGAGGAATATGACCTGTCAGAGAATGAAATTGCCATCCTCTGTTCTTCACATTCCGGTACGGATGATCATGTACGCGTCCTGCAGGGCTTGCAAACCAAGATTGGCATCACAGAGGCTGATTTGATGTGCGGCACTCATCCTCCCTATCACAAACCCACCCGGGAACGCCTGGAAGAAAATGGGATAACCCCCACATCAAACAGGCATAACTGTTCGGGCAAACACACAGGGATGATCGGATTTGCGAAGCTACTCCGCGCTCCCATCCAATCCTATCTGGAAAAGGATCACCCGGTCCAGCAGCGGATTTTGAAAGCAATCGGCGAAATGTGTTCCCTGGATCAAAGTCAAATCCACATTGGGATAGACGGATGCTCTGTGCCGACCTTTGCCATGCCTTTATACAACGCTGCCTGGGGCATGGCCAGGCTGGCAGACCCCCAGGACCTTAACATATCAAAGAAAAATGCCTGTCATACAATATATCGCGCGATGACAGAACACCCCTCGATAGTGGCGGGGCCCGACAGGCTGGACACCCATTTAATCGAAATCGGCCGGGGAAAATGGATATCGAAGTCCGGGGCTGAAGCATATCAAGGACTTGGTATCTCCGCTGATCCATCTCTCGATATCTCCAGCGGGATTGGCATCGCACTCAAAATATCCGATGGAGATCGTGGTAAGAGGGCCAAAGCACCGGTGGTCATGGAACTTTTACGCCAGCTGGGATTCCTGGATGAACAGGATCTGGAGGAACTCTCATCCTACGCACCGGGCCAACCCCTCATCAATTACCGGAATATTGTCATCGGCCGAGGACAGCCTTGTTTCGAATTGGACTAAATGGATCATGGACATTCAACAACGAACGCAGGAAATGTATAAGAGATTGCTGGATGAGTATGGTGAACCGGACTGGCGACCCCACCTTTCTCCTGTCGCAGAGCTTGTATCCACCATCCTGAGCCAGAACACCAACGACACGAACCGGGACCGGGCCTTTGACAGTTTAAGAAAAAAATATCCTACCTGGGAGGAAGTGCGCGACGCACCTCAAGAAGAGATTATTGACGCCATCAGGGTGGCAGGATTGGCAAATCAAAAAGGACCCCGCATCAAGAACGCCCTGCAGGAAATCACCGACCGGGAAGGCAGGATCAGTTTAGCCTTCCTGGAAGATATGTCGGTAGAAGATGCAAAAGCCTGGCTGACAGACCTAAATGGTGTCGGCCCGAAAACAGCTGCAATTGTTCTCCTTTTCGCTCTGAAGATGCCCGCTTTCCCCGTCGACACGCACGTCCACCGCGTCAGCGGTCGTGTTGGGCTCCGCCCGGAAAAGATGAACGCCTCAAAATCCCATAAACATCTTGAAACGCTATTTACCGAAGCTCAATTTTATACTGCCCACCTGAACATCATCCGGCACGGACGCGAAATATGCGGTGCCCGTAACCCTCAATGTGAAATCTGCCCACTTAGCGATATTTGTTTGTATTATCAAGAGAAGGCGGCGCAAACATGACAATATGTTCCCGGAAGAAAGGCTGACCCTGCGGGGCACGTCATGGGGGTTTTAAGAAAACAGGCCTAAAAGATATTGTTGATCCCTCTCACACAACCGGGAACATTTACCCCTATTGCCCCGTCATAATCTATGCATGGAAAAAACGTAAAGAGATTATTTGGAGGTTGTTTAATGTTGTTAGACAAAAAGATGTCTGGATTTTTGGTCCTGCTCCTACTGATTGGAACCGCAGCAGCATGTTCGTTTTTCACGCCAGATCAAACCCCTGTGGTAAACCCTTCGCCAACCATGCAGGATCCGACACCCAGCCCTACAGCTCTCCCTGAAACAAGTCCTCCCTCTCCATCCAGCACCCCTACATCACAACCCTCTTCGCCCACACCCGAGATCTCCCATCCGTATGCTGTGGTGGGTGTAGAAGCCAACGATGTCCTAAATATCCGCGATGGAGCCGGTGTTGAAAACCCCATTACTGGCACCATACCTCCCAACGGGATCAATATTGAAAAGACCGGAAAAGGGGTCGAGGTCGACGGCTCTATCTGGTTTCCCATCCGATATCAGAATAATGAGGGATGGGTAAATTCACATTTTCTGGCACAACAGATCGGTCAACCAGATCCCGAGCTTCTAGCTGTCAGCCACCAGGTCATCCACGCACTGGCACAGAAAAACACCTCCGTGCTTGCGGGATTTTCCCATCCCACAAAATGCTTACGCTTTTCCCCGTACCCCACCCTGGATTCGCAGGATTTGACCTTTTGTCCCCAGGATTTGTTGGGAATATTCAAGGACAGCAATAAGTATATGTGGGGGCAGTATGATGGATCCGGCAAACCCATCGAAATGCCATTTTCTGAATACTATGAAGAGTTTGTGTACGATGCCGACTTCACAAATCCAGAAAAAATAGGTATCAACCAGGAAATCGGTTCCGGGAACGCCATCAACAACATCCACGATGTATATCCCGGATCCCATTTTGTAGAATACCATTTTTCCACGATAGACCCCCAATACGAGGGGATGGACTGGCGAAGCCTGCGTCTGGTATTTGAGCGTCATGAAAAGGATTGGGTTCTGGTTGCTGTCGTACACGGAGAATGGACCATTTAATTCATGATAGACTTTGATTCACCTATCAACCCCCCAATCTTTCATAGTAAAATAGGTTCCTGCTCATAGAAACCGATCCAGCCATCTGGGGTTTGTAGGATAGAGCGACAGATGATCAGGAATAGCCCCTCCCTGAACCCCCGGGGATAAAGAATGATGGACTGAAACTTAAGGCTGAACACACACCAAAATGGACAAACGATTTTACAGGTTTGCGGTCTTTATTATTGCTTTGGGAACGGTGGCTATTGCTGTGGCTTATCTGCTGACTCAACCTACGTCTGTACCCTTTGAACCCATATCGCCGGATACGCCCACTCCTTCTCCCCTTCCCACTTTCACACCCCGGCCTACTGCGACCCCGATTATTCCTCCCTCCCAGAACCAAATACCGGGTGACAAACATTTCTTCTACGGAGATTGGGAACAAGCCATTCAATCCTACCAGGACACCATCAATACCACAGAAAATTCTGAAATACGGAGTAAGGCTCTCCTGGGTTTAGGAAAAACCTATTATGAACAAAATAACTATCAGCGGTCCCTGGAAAGTTTACGAAATCTAATCACAACCTATCCGGATTCCTCATACATTGCAGAAGCCCAATTTGCGTTGGCTGAAACCTATTCAGCCTTGGAGCGCCGGATAGAAGCCGCCGAAGCCTACGCAGCCTACCTTGATCATCAACCCGGTGTAATCGACGCCTATATCCAAGAAAAGAGAGGTGACGCCCTACAGGCGGCAGGGCAGCATGTGGCGGCTGTTGAAGCATACCGGGCTGCCATCGCATCTTCAGGCCTGGACTCTGCAGCTGGACTAAAACTAAAGATTGGCCAGAGCTACCAATCCCTGGAAGACCACCAATCCGCCCGGGTCATTTTTCAAGAAGTCTATGACCAGACCAACAATGATTACACAAAAGCCCGCGCAGATTACCTCCTTGGCCAAACCTATGACGCACTAAAGATGCCGCAAGAGGCACAGGAAGCCTATCTGGATGCAGTTAGCCAATTCCCGCTCTCTTATGACTCATATCGCGCCCTGGTTAAACTTGTCGAACGTGGATCCCCCGTGGACGAATTGGATCGGGGTCTGGTGGATTATTTTGCCGGACAATACAGCCGGGCCATTGAGGCCTTCGACCGCTACCTGGCGGATCCCGAGAGCCGGGATCGAGGGACCGCCCTGTACTACAAAGGATTCTCCCTTTATAAAACCGGGAATTACCAGGCCGCTCTCACCCCCTGGGAAGCGATCATTGATAATTACCCAGAACATGACTATATGGATGAAGCCTGGGAATTTACGGCGTACACCCAGTGGTTTTACCTGGGCCAGCACCCGCAGGCTGTGCAAACTCTCCTTGAGTTTGTGGAGGACAACCCTTACCACAACCGGGCACCGGAGTTTCTTTTCGATGCCGCCCGGGTCAGTGAATACGATGGAAATCTGGAGCAAGCTGCCAACCTCTGGAATCGTGTTTTTGCGGATTACCCAACCTCAAGCTACGCCAACCAATCCCTGTTCAGGAAAGGGTTGGCACACGTCCGGCAGACCTCCCACACAAAAGCCCTGGCGAGCTTTCAAAGGCTTCAGCAGACTGCGAAAAACGCGGAAGAGGAATCCCAGGCCCACCTGTGGATTGGAAAAACCCACCGTTTGGCAGGCGATGAAGACGCTGCAAGGGCTGCCTGGCAGATGGCTGTCAATGCAGATCCGACCGGGTATTACAGCGAACGAGCCCGGGAACTATTGCAGGATCGTGAGCCTTTTCAACCACCCCAGGATTATGACTTTGGATATGATATCGAAGAGGAGAAAAGAAAGGCTGAAAATTGGATGCGGGAGACATTTTCCATCCCGCCGGAAACCAACTTATCTTCCCTGGGCCCGCTGTCAGAAGATCCCCGTCTGAAACGAGGAACGGAATTGTGGAATCTGGGTCAATACGAAGCAGCCCGAGCCGAGTTTGAACACCTCAGAAAAGAGGTCGACTTTGATCCGGTAAGCAGTTACCGGCTGGCGAATTATCTCAGGGAACTTGGCTTGTATCGCTCTGCTATTTATGCCGCCCGGCAGGTGCTAAATAACGCCGGGATGAGCGATGCTGAAACCCTGGATGCTCCGGCATATTTCAACCACATCCGTTTTGGAAATTATTACAGTGAACTGGTGCTGGACGCCAGCCAGAATTATGACTTTCACCCCCTGTTCCTGCTCAGCGTTATGCGCCAGGAAAGTCTATTTGAGGGTTTTGTGCGCTCTTCAGCGGGCGCACGGGGCTTGATGCAAATCATCCCCTCGACAGGTGCAGATATTGCAAACAATGCATCCTGGCCCGCCGAGTTCTCTCCCGATGACCTGTATCGCCCCAAAGTGAGCATCAACTTCGGTGCTGCTTATTTGAATTCACAGAGGAATTATTTTGATGGCAATCTGTACGCAGCCCTGGCCGCCTACAATGGAGGGCCAGGAAACGCCGCCCTCTGGCTGGAAGCCTCAGGCGGTGATTATGACCTGTTTTTAGAAAGTATCCGCTTTCGGGAAAGCAGGGAATATATTAAGGGCATCGCTGAGATCTTTTCTATCTATCGCCGCCTGTACCAACGTTCCCCTTAAAAACAACAGCAGCCGGTCGGCTGCTGTTAGATGGTTAACACCTGTCCGGCGTTAATAGCGTAAAAGGGCGCCAATACCGCCTCGCTGGGATAACTCCCCTTCCCCTTCCAGAACCTCCACGGCTCCTCCCATCTGAAGGACCTCCCGGACCGCCATTTCAACCGCGTCATCGATTTTTTCAAAGGATCCGGAACAAAAAGGACAGCTGTCCAACGCCTGGGTTGTGATGTATCCACACCCCGTGCACTGGTATCCGGGCTCAATGAAGCCCTCCTCAACCAACAGCGTCTGGACACGACCCTCCCGGACAGCGCTGAGAATATCGTCAAACCGTAATAGACCATTTCTGCCCTTCGCGGCTTCTGTGATGACCGTATCCACCAGTTTCATCTTGCGTCTCTCTTCCGCTGCCTTGCCGATTTCCAGCGCTTGCTTTTGTACTTCAGAATAGTGGGCATTCATGTTCAACGAAAATGTGCCGATGATCAAGCTCTGCCATGTTTTTGGCAGGTGGTCCCGGAAGGTAGATACGTTATTTTCGATCCCACCAAGCAGCACACGCCGCACATCCTGCTGTTTTAAGAATTTACTGGCTCGCTTAGCGGCTTCCCTCATATTCCGTTCGCTGACCGTGTCTGTGTATTCAGCGTCCCCTACATCCCCCCGCCTTCTACCCGTTTCCTGGGATCCACCCCCATGTTTCAATCGCTGCACTTCCTGACCTGTAAACTCTTCTTCACGCTCCAATTCACCCAGGTGAAATGAAAAGAAGCGGGCTTTTTGCTGATCAATCAAAATCACCCCATAACCGGAGTAAGTATCAAACAGGTTAGCCAGAGGCTTGATATATGGCTGATCCTCTACTCTGGTTCGATTTTTGATGTGGACCGCCATGGGAATGGCCTGAAAATACTCGTCCTCCGCACAAGAAAAGACCACAGCACTGTGATGGCCCTGCCAATCGTATTCGTAATCAAAGTATTCTCTGACTGCTTCGACATCCTGAGGCAAATCAATGCCTTTTAACATCGAGCGCAGCTGAAGCTTATGATCATCGACGGTTCTCTCTGCCGGATTTGTATCCAGGTATACACTGAGCACTGGCGCATGTGGGCGATAACCCAATAAAGTGTTCAAGTCCTCTTTGGTGAACATAATCGCTCCTTTCCTGGTACTAGATTATTCAGTTGCAGATGCTACAATACTCAGTCTACTCTGGACGCTCGCCAAGCGTCAATTCCAGCGATAATTCCTCCCCATCCCGCAGGATAGTAAGGTCAATGGTATCCCCGGGATTTTTATATGCCAGTAAATAACCCATAAAATCTTCAAAGTTCTGCACAGGTTCGCCATCGATCCCGATGATGAGATCTCCACCACGAAGATCCTGGTCATTATCCAAGGCTCCCACCAAACCTGCCTCGTCGGCAGGACTGTCCTCGGTGACTTCGATAATATACACCCCTGTCGATTGCGACAGACCCAATTCCTCCTGCATGAAAAGTGAAATCTCACCCTGCACCCGAATCCCCACATACGGCGAAGCGTGCGATCCGGTAGCAATCAGGTCAGGCACTACATTTTTCACCTGGTCGATGGAGATCGCAAAACCCAGCCCCGAGTTGACAGGCTGTCCTGTCAGGTCAATGCTGTTGGTCTGGATGGCCGAGTTAACACCAATGACCTCCCCGTTCATATTTAACAACGGTCCGCCCGAGTTGCCGGGATTAATCGCCGCATCTGTCTGGATGATGTTCCCGGTCGAGAACACCCCTCCCCCGGGAGCTTCGTGTAAGGAATCCATCGTCCGTCCAACCGCGGAAACAATACCGTATGTCATCGTACCCTGCAACCCGCGAGGATTCCCGATGGCAACCACGACCTGTCCGACCTCCAGTTCTCGACTGGATCCCAGGGTCAATGGCAGGATCTCTTCGGGCATATTCTCTAATTTAAGAACAGCAAGGTCAGAGTCCGCATCCGAACCTATCACATCCGCCCTGGTTTTAAAACCGGATGGGAAATCCACTTCCAGATCTGTCGTCTGGCGAACAACATGATAATTGGTGACGATATGACCCTCTTCGTCCCACACAAAACCCGTTCCAAGCCCCCCTTGATCCGGCCCTTCATCCCTTTCCCGCAGCGTGCGAATAGACACCACACTGGGATTGACCTGTTTGTACAGCTCAGTGAGACTTCCTACCTCCTGGAGAAAATTCCCTACCTCAACATCAGGGGTCTCGGTGGGAACCACCGCAGCAGCGGTTGATTCACGGGTTGGTTGGGCGCCTTGCGGCAACAATCCGCAAGAAATTGTTATTAATGCAAAAACAACCACTAATGAGACGATCTTCAGTTTCTTATCCATAAGCTTTCCTTCACGCTAGATAACACTACTCCAGTCTGGCTATGTAAACCATACATGGATTAACCCGGATTTTTGAGCCGATGACCTGTGTCCAAACTTACATTTAATTGTAGCGCTATTATATAACCAAATTGGGATCAAGTGTACACTTTTATAGATTGTTAATGATTGATGGGATGTCATCTCCAGGCCAGGACACTTTTTGACGTCAGGTAAAGCATTCACTCCATGATTTTACGCAGCGGTGCCGCCAGAAAATGATCCGGGCACGATACTGCCAACCAGCGTTCCGGATGGGAGCGAAAAACCATGTTATGATTTTATTATCCTCCCTTCATGCTATTTGGAGACCTGCCATATGTCTGACCGAGCGGGAAAGATTCTCGTCGTTGAGGAAAACCGTCAACGTCAACAACAATTAGATAAGCACATACTAAGCCCCCTGGGCTATCAGGTCTATATCACGAACAACGCCACTCAAGCCATAACCACAGCCGCGGAGATCAACCCCCACATGATTATCGCCAACATTGATCTGTCAGGCTTAAGTGGAAAAGACATGCTCATCGCCCTGGCATCCCAGGGAATTCAATCCCCCGTCATCCTCCTGGCTGATGAAGGTATGGAACAAGAAGCCATTCGTGCCTTCCGGTTAGGGGCCGTTGATTATCTGAGCCTTCCGCTTAAAGAAACAGAAGTGGTCTCCGCAGTAGAACGGGTCTTAGCCCAGCCCCATAAGGAAGAGAAGAGCCCTCTTCCCTCTGCGGCCAAACATAAAATCGCCCACCTGGAAGAGAGGATCAAAGATCTGACAAAGGTAATCCGTATTGCAAAGACGCTCACCTCTTTGGAGGACCCCAAGGAGATCTTTCGGAAGTCCCTTGACAGTGTCATCCACCTTATCCGTGCTGACCGCGGCTGGATAATGCTCAGAGAATATCACAATCCAAGATACATCCTCCGGCACTATCGTAATCTCCCCCGATCCATCTCTTCAATAGTAGGAAAACCCTGGGATGATGGCATCACTGCCCTGGTACTGGAAGCTGAACAGTCGCTGCGCATGGATGAAATTAAAAGCGGTGTAAAGGAAATCTCCAAATTAGGGAAAGCAGCGCTCGCTGTACCGGTTTCTGTTGGTGACGATATTTTGGGAACGTTGATCCTGCTCCGGATTGAAAAGCAGTCTTTCACAAGAGGCGATCAAAAAATCGCGGAAACCATCGCCGATTTCACAGCGATTTCCTTGGCGAATTTGGGTTTTTTTGAGATCACGAAACCTGAAGCATGATTCACGCCAAATCCATTCAGGGTTGATCTGGATACCCTTGAATCTACCGCATAATTCACAGCAGACCTTAAAGTGAAAGCCCCCGCTAACCAGTGAGGGCTGTTTAGCGGAGGCATTCGCCAAAGGAGGAAACAGTGATAAATTGGGAGTAATTTATCTCCCGTCTCTGACACCCATAATATCAGTCCAGGGCTATTTTTCTACGGCACAAACTCACCATGAACAGGTGATATTTATCACATATGCTTCGCAGGATGCAAACTACCCTTGACAGCTTGAAAATTTACTCCCGCTCAACCCATTTGTGGTTATTTTTAGAGTGCTTTTCCCGGACCAGCCCTGACACCATTGCCATTTTTCATCCTTCGTTGTAAAATTTATTTATCTGTTGACATGCCCTCGTAGCTCAGTGGATTAGAGCACTTGCTTGCGGAGTAAGGGGTCGCGTGTTCGAATCACGCCGAGGGTGCTATCGGGAGCGGATTTATCCGCTCCCTTTTATGGTAAAGTAGCCCGACGATTACCCGACAGGAGTAACCACCCCCATGAATAAGGTGAAGGTCATCACCGACAGCACGGCATATCTCCCTGATACAATCCGAGAGAAATACAACATCGCTGTCATACCTCTCACCTTGATCTGGAATGATGAAACTTTTCAGGATGGCGTTGACATCACGCCCTCCCAGTTCTACCAACGATTGCAAAGCAGTGACACACTTCCCAGTACATCTCAGCCTTCAATCGAAGCCTTCAAAGAGATCTTTCAACAGCAAATCCACGCTGGACATGACACCATTGCCATTTTAATTTCATCCCGCATATCCGGCACCGTGGAATCCGCTTTGCAGGCCAAACAGGATCTGGGCACGGAACGAATTGCCATTGTCGATTCCCTCACTTCGGGAATGGCCATGGGATTACAGGTCCTATCGGTGGCGGAATCCGCGTCTCAGGGGAAAAGCTTATCACAATGCACATCCCTCGCCGAACAAGCAAGAGAAAAAACCCAGGTCTATTTCGCTGTTGACACGCTTGAATTCTTACATCGCGGTGGTCGGATCGGCGGCGCGAAGCGTTTCCTGGGAACCGTGCTCGACATCAAACCCATCCTGGAAATGCGGCAGGGAAAGATCGAAGCTGTGGACCAGGTCCGGACCCAGCGCAAAGCATCAGCCAGAATCATCCAGCTTATGGATGAGGCCATGAGGCAGGAACAAGACCTGCGCCTGGCTGTCATGCATTCAAATGCGCCCCAGCGCGCCCGTGCCCTTCTCGACCAGGTCCAGGACAAATTCTCACCGATTGACGCATATCTGGCAGACTTGAGTCCAGTTATCGGTACCCATGTGGGACCCGGCACCCTGGCCCTGGCCGCCATGCCGATCATGAAATCCTCGGCCTAACCTCTATTGAGCTCTAAATCAAATCCACCCGTAACCCTGTGAGTTATTTTGTGTTTTAGGTTGTGATCCCCTTCAGTTACTCACCGGGAGAAAACCCATGCCTGAAGTTGCCATTGTCACGGACAGTTCCCCGAACATCCCAAGCTCATTACTCGAAAAGTTACCCATTCATGTCGTGGCATTAAATGTCATCTGGGATGAAAAGACATATGCCGATGGGGTGGACATTACCATTGAGGAATTCTATCAACGGCTGAAATACAGCGATTCCCTGCCCAGCACCTCTCAACCCTCAGCAGCGGATTTTATAAACGTCTTCCGCAAACTGCATGAAGATGGATACCAAATTCTGGCTATTCTTATTTCTGATAAATTATCCGGAACGATTGATTCCGCCCTGCAAGCCAAACAAGAAGTGCGGGAAGCAAAAATTGAGATCATCGATTCAAAGAGTACAGCTATGGCCACCGGGTTCCAGGTGCTGGCTGCAGCCGAAAAAGCCCAGGCCGGTCACAGCCTGGCGGAATGTAAAGAGGTTGCCCTTCAGGCCCGTGACAACACCGGTGTTGTGTTCGTGCTAAAGACCCTGGAATTCCTTCACCGGGGAGGCAGGATCGGCGGTGCAAAACGGTTTGTGGGCACGCTATTAGACGTCAAACCGATCTTGACCCTCGAAGATGGAGAAGTTTCCTCCCTGGATCAGGTCCGGACCCACAGCCGGGCTCTGGATCGGATCGTAGAGATCATTGTAGACAGGACCGAGCATGCCGGACATTTGCGCCTGGCTACAATCCACGCCGACAATGAGGAAACAGCCCAAAAAATTCTCGAAAACACCGTAAAAAAAGTTCCTGCCCAGGAAACCTACCTCTCAGAGGTCAGCCCCGTTATTGGCACCCACACAGGCCCCGGCGTTGTGGGACTGGCCTACTTAACAGATATGTAAAAACCCGCTCTCCTTCCTGAAATATCAACTTACAATTAAGGTTCGCAGGATGCTTCCTCGAACCTTTTTTCTTTCCAATGGTACACTAAGAAACAGGTTATTCATTCAACAAGATACCATTCGCCGCTTCACCTGTGTCAACCGATGATGGAAGATATATCCCTGACAAATCCGGACGATATACCCCGACCACCTAACGAGGTTGAAATCCTCAGTTTTCATGCCCAGCCCTACGAAGATGGCACAAGGGTGCTCATTTCTTTGACGTTCACCCCCTTTCAACAAAACCCCAGTGCGGATGTGCATGTATTCGATCAAAATGGCGATCAGGTAGCTAACGCGAATATCATCGAAACCATAGTTCCTGAGACAGAAATTACCATCCACCTCCGCCAGCAGGAACCCCAAGGGCAATACCGAGTGACAGCCGAAGCATACTACCTTCAACATGAGCTGCCTGAGGAAGAAACCGAGACCGTCAAGAAGCCCGAAAAAACGATAATTGGTCATGCTGAGACCACCTTTGTGATCCCAAAATGAAACCTCTCCCCCCGGCATTTATTGAACAGATGGATGATCTTCTTGGCGAGGAGTCCCCGGCATTTTTTGATGCCATCCGGACCCAGACTCCGGATATTGGGTTGCGGGTCAACACACTCTCGGTCCCGGTCGACGAGTTGGCATCACTGCTGGAACTCGAATTGCGCCCGGTGCCCTGGTCCGATATCGGGTTCGTGGTCGAAGAACAAGACTTAGGCCAACATCCCCTGCATGCGGCCGGTTTATTTTATCTCCAGGAACCTTCTGCTATGGCCGTATCTGAAATCGTCAATCCCCAACAGGGAGAACGGGTTCTTGATCTGGCTGCAGCCCCCGGTGGAAAGACCACCCACCTCGCATCACTAATGAAACACAGCGGGGTGCTGGTTGCCAATGATCCCCATGGCGGCAGGATACAGGCTTTGGCACGGAACTTGGAACGATGGGGAACACAACGGACCGTTATCACCCAGGAAACACCGCAGCGGCTCGCAGAACACTTTGGAGCTATCTTTGACCGCGTCCTGGTCGACGCTCCCTGTTCCGGAGAAGGAACTTTCCGCAGGAATCCAGGCGCAGTCAAACACTGGTCCCGAAACAGGGTTGATCAATATACGCATCAGCAGGATGAAATCCTGTGGTATGCGGCACAACTGGTCAAGCCCGGAGGGCAGCTGATTTACGCCACCTGCACATTTTCTCCACCTGAGAATGAAGGCAGGATCGCCCGCTTTTTAGAAGCCCGGCGGGACTACGCTATCAAAGAAATCCCCAGGGTGAAGGGATTTTCAAGAGGCCGACCGGAATGGGTCAACGGGCCCAGCTACCTGGAAAAGTGCGTCAGAATATGGCCTCACAAAGCTCCCGGAGAAGGTCATTTTATCGCTTCTCTCCAATCCAATGAGCAGCACCAAGGAGGGCACGCCACAAAACGCGTTACACCACAACTACCGGACCAGGACAGGAGGTTGTACGAATCATTTATCGAAGAAACACTGTTCCCGGAACACCTGCCTTCTCCCGCCCGAACCGGTAATGGCCAGTTAATCCGCCGGGGTGACAGACTTTACTGCATCCCCCCGGAAAATTTGGGCCTGAATGGGCTCCGGATTCAACATTGGGGCTGGTGGTTGGGTACCTATCAGGGCCAACAATTTCAACCCTCTCACGCACTGGCCATGGGACTTCCACCCGAGGCGTTTCAGAATGCCGTAACCCTAGCAGAAGGGGATCCCCGCGCCCTGCGGTACTTACGCGGCGTCCCCATTAACGCTCCCGGAAAAGATGGCTGGTTGG
This sequence comes from uncultured Anaerolineales bacterium, assembly GCA_964539105.1. GTDB lineage: Bacteria > Chloroflexota > Anaerolineae > Anaerolineales > UBA11858 > B10-G9. The sequence continues at coordinate 23,695 of CAZIFI010000009.1, forward strand.
TGGTTAAAATTGATCAATACCCATTGGGATGGGGTAAGCGCGGCAGCGATCAGGTTAAGAGTCATTCCCCACGCTGGTTGAGCCATATCTAACAGGCATGAATTATGAAAGATAACAACCACCACAAAAGAAAGAACGCATCCTCGATCACCATCGATAGGACACATTTTTACATCATTCTGGCGGTCATCATTGCGGCTTTCGGGCTCCTGGCCTGGCCCCAAGCGAAAACAGCGCTACCATATTTTCACACCCCGACCACGACACAAACGAAAACTCACACCCCCACCACATCCCCCACAGCGACCCGGAAACCCTCATCCACCCCTGCCCCTTCCCAGACATCTCAACCTACCATCACCGCCACCCCCTACAGCTATCAATTCTCCCCGGATTTCGGCACGCTTATTTTATCCATTCAGCAAGGAGTACACAGCCATCTATTTGCTTACAGCCCGGTTTTAAAACCACAGGGCGATAGTCTGAGCGGCCTGCCTCTCCGCCGATTGACATCAGGAAACCATCAGGATATCAACCCTGCTTTGAGCCCAGACGGAACCCGATTGGCCTTTGCTTCCAACCGGAGCGGGGTGTGGGATATATATCTCCTTAATTTAATCAGCGGCGAACTGCAGCGCTTTACAGACTCCAAACAATACGAAGCGCACCCCAGTTGGTCTCCGGATGGGAACTGGCTGGCGTTTGAAGCCTATCAAAATAATAATCTGGAGATTATCCTCCAGGACCTGGGCAAGGAAAACGCTCCTATTAACCTCACAAATCACCCCGCTACAGATCACTCCCCCAGCTGGTCCTCTGAAGGGAGAAAAGTGAGTTTTGTGTCCACACGGAACGGCACATCCCAAATCTGGGTTGTGGATCTGAACCAGCCGGAAAAAGCCCGGGCCGTATCCCTGCACGATAGCTCAGTCCAGCGCGTAAAGCATCCCACATGGTCCCCGGACGGCCGCTACCTGACCTGGGGAAGCATCACCGGCACCGGAGTTCATCGTTTATTCACATGGGACAGCCAGCATCCTGCTCGCAACCCCCAACCCACCGGTAGTGGTGACTGGCCGCAGTGGAGCGGAAATGGCCAATTGCTATTCACCGTACTTGAAACCCCTCATGAACAATATCTCACAGCCTATCCAACCCACACCCAGGAATTAAAGGTGATGCTTCCTGCCGTCAATATGCCGGGAACTGTGCACGGTTTGACATGGGGAGAAAACCTCAACCTGGAAGGGGTTCTTGGACCCGCTGCGGCGGTTACGCCGACACCACTATGGGCAACGACCCGTCCCACAAATCCTGAAGATCGCGCCGAGCTTATGACCTTGCAAGATGTACAGGCTCCTTATCCCAAATTGAGTGAGATTGCCGCACCCTCCTTTAACCAACTGCGAAGCACAGTTGCTGGTCTAATTGGATGGGATTTCCTGGCTACCCTCGATAACGCCTACTTGCCCCTGACCAATCCATCCGAACCGATCCCGGAACAAAACTGGCTTTATACCGGGCGGGGTATCGCCATCAATCCCTTACCCTTCGAGGCAGGTTGGTTGGTGCTCGGCAGGGAGGATTTCGGGGGTCAAACCTATTGGCGGATATATGTCAAAGCCCTCTCCCAGACCGGGAGTCAGGGAAAACCACTCCAGAACCTGCATTGGAATTTCGATGCCCGGAACGACGGGCAACTGCAATCCTACGAACGGGGAGGATCCTGGTCCTCATCCGTACCGGATGGATACTGGGTGGATTTTACAGGTGTTGCCCAGGCCTATGGATGGCAGCGATTGCCGGCGCTGCCCACATGGCAAACTTCATTCCCTCATACCCGTTATCAGACCTTTGCTTTCATGAACGGCATGGACTGGCAGTCAACCATGCTGGAAATTTATCCACCTGAAGCTTTGTATACACCTACCCCTGATCCTGCTCTTGCACCCTGAATGATGGAACTATGACGAGAACACCATCTTCACCTGCCCAAATACACCTTCTTTTTACCGCAGCATTTGTGCTCCTCGCCACGGCCCTTTCCGGGTGTCAAGCACCAGGGGCAGACCCCACGATCTCCCCTGTACCAAGTTCTACTCCGCGGGTAGGCACGCCCAGCCCCTCCCCCACACAAACTCCCATAAAAACCAGGGGGGTTGCGGCCGAGCTCGCCACGGTAACCCTCACCCCACAACCACGTTACACGCCGACCCTGACTCCAACACCGAAAGCCCCGCAATTTTCCCTTCCCACCCGGCCCAAAGCCCGCCTGACTGCCTGGCGCCCCCCTGCCTACCCGGTTCCCTGGGCCCCGAATTATCATGACCATTTTTATCTCTCCCGGCCTGTAAACGCCACCGACATCGATTACCCGGCCACCACCTACGGCTACGGGAACGTCTTTTTTGACAATGTGGTCCACACCGGAATCGATATCCCCGGAGAGATAGGCACACCCATTCACGCTGCCGGTGATGGGAAGATCGTCTGGGCAGGATACGGTTACTACCGGGGGGGATCCAACGTGCTGGATGACCCGTATGGAAAAGTCGTAGCCATTAAGCATACCTTTGGTTACCACAATCAATATATATACACAGCCTATGCTCATCTGGACGAAACCACCGTCAAAGTAGGACAATACGTGCAGGCTGGAGATCAAATCGGGTTGATGGGTGAAACGGGGCGCACGACCGGCCCACACCTGCACTTTGAAGTGCGGCTGGGGGAAGATGATTATTTTGCCACTTATAATCCCTATTTGTGGCTTGCCCCACCCCAGGGTTGGGGTATTCTGGTCGGACAGGTCCTGAATTGGAACGGACGGCCCCTGGAAAAGCAGCGCGTGGTCCTTCATTCAAATATTATCGCCGAGGAACAAAACACGGAAAAGGACCGCTACTGGATCACCCAGACCTACACCAATCAAGCCATCAATCCTGATCCCTACTACCAGGAGAATCTGGTCATCGGTGACCTTCCGGCGGGAACATACCAGATCAATATCCCCATGCCCGATGTGGGCAGGGTCTTCCATCAGGTGGTTGAAATTCGACCGGGAGAGGTCACGTACTTTTCTTACCAATTATGGGAAGGATTCACTCTGAATCAGCCCCCCACGCCAGCGGTGAAATTCACGCCAGCCCCTTGACGTTTAGAACATTTGTGCTAGACTAGAATAGGTAAACATATACAGGCTTGATGGGAAGAAGATCACAAGGGAGGCGAATCATGGCTGATGATCCACGCAAGGCAGCCCTCGACAAAACATTAAAAGACATCACAAAGCGGTTTGGGGAAGGTGCCATCATGAAACTGGGCGAAGCGCAAAGCTTGGAAGTGGAGGCGATTCCGACCGGGACACTTTCGCTCGATCTGGCGCTGGGTGTGGGGGGGATACCCAGAGGCAGGGTTACGGAAATTTACGGACCTGAGGCATCCGGAAAAACGACCATCTGCCAGCATATCGTCGCCCAGGCCCAGCAGCGAGGGGGAACAGCAGCCTTCATCGATATGGAACATGCCCTCGACCCACAATATGCGGCACGCACCGGCGTGGACATTGACAACCTGCTCATATCGCAGCCGGATACCGGGGAACAGGCTCTGGAGATCGCCGAGTCGCTCATCCGCTCCGGTGCGGTAGATGTCATCGTCATTGATTCCGTCGCTGCCCTTGTCCCCCGCGCAGAGATCGAAGGCGACATGGGAGACGCCCACATGGGCTTGATGGCCCGCCTGATGTCCCAGGCCCTCCGGAAATTGTCCGGAGCGATCAAACAAACCAACACCTCCTTGATCTTCACCAACCAGCTGCGCGAAAAGATCGGCGTGGTATTCGGCAACCCGGAAACTACCCCCGGCGGAAGGGCCCTGAAGTTCTACTGCTCCGTGCGCCTGGACTGCCGCCGCATCCAGTCCATCAAGTCTGGATCCGATATCATCGGCAGCCGCGTTCGCGTTCGTGTCGTGAAAAATAAGGTCGCCCCACCGTTCAAGACGGCTGAATTCGATATCATGCACGATGTGGGCATCTCACGCGAGGGGGACCTCCTCGATCTGGGCGTGGACATGGAAGTGATTGAGAAGCGGGGATCGTATTACTACTACGGGGAAGACCTGCGCCTGGCGCAAGGCCGGGAGAACGCCAAAGACTTCCTGATTGAAAACCCCGACATCACCCAAGAGATCGAACAGGAGATCAGGGACCTGGCATTCGAAAACGAACAGAAACCCCGGGCAGAAGCCGAAGATGAGGCTGAGGACGAAGAACAGGTTGAAGAAGAATAAGCGGAAGACAATCCTGGGGATCGTACTCTTGACCGCAGTGTATCTCGCTGGATGTGGGAAATCAAACTCCCCTCCTGCCCAGGAGACTGATTTATTTAAGCCCCCCACATCCGGTCCCACCGCAACTCCGACCCATAGCCCCCTCCCCTCGGGCACGCCAACACAGGACCAGAACTGCACCAATCGGCTCCAGTTTGAGGAGGATGTCACGCTGCCCGACGGCACCGAAGTCGAACCTGGAGAATCAATTGTCAAACAATGGCTGGTCAGCAATGCCGGTACCTGCAACTGGGATGAACGATATACGGTCAATCTTGTATCAGGACCCGACCTGGAGGCGCCTCGCTCCCAGAGACTGTTTCCGGCCCGTAGCGGGCAGCAGGTCATCATTGAAATGATCCTCACGGCCCCCGAAGACCCCGGGCAGCACACCAGTACCTGGCAGGCTTTTGATCCTCAAGGAAAGCGGTTTGGCGATCCCTTTTTTGTTGATATTCAAGTGGTAGCAGACGACTCCTCAAACGGAGGGTAAGGAAACAAGATGAATCAAACCAGCTCCAGTGTCAGCCGGGTCCGCTAGGCATTACGAACCCTGGAAATTGAAACCGACGTCAGGGAACTACCCCACAGCACCCGGACAGCGGTTGACGCAGCTAAGGCAGTGGGGTGTGACGTCAAACAAATTGCCAAATCCTTGATCTTTCAAAGGGCAGGAAATCAGCAGCCCCTGTTAATTATCACCAGCGGAGCCAACCGCGTAAACGAAGAAGCTGTAGGCCGTCTGCTGGGGTGGGAGATCCAGGTTGCGGATGCGGAGTTCGTGCGCCAAAAAACGGGATTTGCAATCGGGGGTGTGGCACCCGTAGGTTTGAAGCAGGATATTCCCACCTACATCGATCAGGATCTTCTTGAATGTAAGGAGATATGGGCGGCCGCCGGCAGCCCCCATGCTGTATTCCGTATTCTGCCTGCGGATTTAGAGCGGGCTACAGGCGGAAAGGTCATTCCTGTGACCTGATCAGCGCGATATTTTAACAGCGGACCTTGATTCCTGCAGCAGGGTGTGAAGCACAAGTGGTTCCCCCTTCTCAGGCGCCAGCTGCAGTTCAATCGCATCCTGTTCACAGTGGCCAGCACATACACCACAGCCCATACACTCTTCCTCTGAGATCTTGATTTCCCCCTCAAAAACCAAAACAGCCTCGAACGGGCACATCTCAGCGCAATCTCCACACTGAATACACAATTCCTCAATGACCCTGGCGGTATACCCGGATGATGCCAGCATCGGTGTGCCATTCCGCTGGGCATGCATCGCCCCACAGCAGCATGAACAGCAGTTACAAATGGCATAAAAGCGATCCAGCATGGCATCCTTGAAAAAGGCATGGTGGACATGGCCCCGCTCATGCTCCTCCTCCAGGATGGTGAGCGCTTCCCGGGGGCTGATAACACGGGCACGTTGGGGTTGGTGATCGAGAATGAAACTGGAAAAGGGCTCTCCCACAATCAGACAAACATCAAGCGGCAGACATGGTTCGTCACGGGAACTCCGGCACGGGCAATCTAAAGCCACGATATGATCCGGGTGCTTCAGGATGATGTCTCTCGCTCTGGCATACGGAATGATAGGCTCCAGATCAGTCAGGGTGATATCTTCCGCCACGGTCACCAGTTCTCGCGCTGCTTCCGGCGGGACTACTTTCCCGTGATAGGTATCCGCAAATGACACCCCCTTACCATCTCCGGATTTCCTGGTACCCATCAATCCGGTTATAAAATTAAAGAGAGGCCTTAACCACTCAGCCAAGGGATGTTCACCTGTCCCTACGCCGATATACAGGTACGGCCAGCGCCCATATACGTACCCGTGCAAAAAGTCCATCCAGGAATACCCGTCAATCTTTTTCCCTTCCTGATAAAACTCCCGCGTTGATTCCTTGATCGGTAATCTATGTCTGCTGCTCATTTCACGCCTCTTCCTGACCATCCAACCGCTTATTTGCCCTGATTGTAACCTATTCTTCCAACCTCATTCCTGAATTCTGGCCGCCGTATTGTAAACCGTGTTACCATACTTGTGCCGGAAGACGGCAGCCAGCCTTCAATATTGGATATTTAGGAGGAAATGTTTCTTATGAACATGACCTATCTCGGAAACACAGGGATACAGGTGTCAGAATTGTGTTTTGGCACCATGTCCTTTGGCGGAATAGCTGATGAAGAAACCTCGGCAAGCATGTTTCACCGCTGCCGCGAAGCCGGAATCAACTTCTTCGACTGCGCCAACGTTTATGAGCGTGGGACATCAGAGCGAATTCTGGGCAAGCTCATCCAGGATTGCCGGGACGAAGTGGTCATCACCAGTAAATTCTACTTTCCCATGGGAGATGATCCCAATGCCCGGGGCGCATCGCGCCGGCATATGATGACCGCCGTAGAAAATAGCCTGCGGCGCCTGAACACTACCTATATCGATTTTTACTTTATCCACCATTTTGACCCCCACACACCGCTGGAAACCACCCTGCGCGGCCTCGACGACCTTGTCTCCAGCGGAAAAATCCACCATCCGGCAGTCAGCAACTTCGCCGCCTGGCAAATTGCCACCGCTCTGGGAATTTCCAAACGGGAAGGGTTGGCACCCTTTGCATGTGTTCAACCCATGTATAATCTGGTCAAACGTCAGGCAGAAGTGGAAATCCTGCCTCTGGCCGAAGAAGAAGGATTAGGAGTCATCCCCTACAGCCCGCTGGGCGGAGGTTTACTGACCGGAAAATACGGTCCAGATCAGCGTCCAGATACGGGGAGGCTGGTTGAGAATGACATGTATCAAACCCGCTACGGGGATGACTGGTATTACCAGGTTGCCGACCAATTCAGCCAGCTGGCCCGGGAACACGGGTATGCCCCGGCCTCACTGGCAGTAGCCTGGGTCAAAGCCCATCCCGCCGTGACGGCTCCCATCATCGGCGCCCGCAACGTGGAACAGTTACAGGAATCCCTGGCAGCCGCCGAGGTGGACATGACCCCGGATCTTTACCATGAAGTATCCCGGCTTTCTCCCACTCCCCCCTTAGCAACGGACCGCACTGAAGAACGCACAGCACACACCTATGACGCCAAGCTGGACGAAGACGATCGCTAGAGGAAAATCATATGAAAGAATCAGCCTCCCCCCAGGGTACAGACAATAAAAATTCACAAGAACCGGCTCCAGTCACCCCCGAAGAGATTACCTCGAAAACCCAGCATTCCATCACCATCCAGGGAAAAACAGTGCAATATACCGCGACAGCGGGAACCATGATCCTCAAAGAGGAAGGGGAGGAGGGAGAAAAAGCAAAAGCTTCTGTATTTTACATCGCCTATACAAAGAACGGGGTGGAAGATCCCTCACAACGCCCCCTGACCTATTCTTTCAATGGTGGGCCAGGATCCTCATCTGTTTGGCTGCACCTCGGCCTCCTGGGTCCCAGACGCGTCAACATGGGTGATGCTGGCGATCTTTTACCTCCCCCCTATCAGGCAGTTGATAATGAATATTCTTTGCTGGATAAAACCGATTTAGTATTTATCGACCCGGTCGGAACCGGTTACAGCCGGCCCGTTCCAGGGGAGGACCCGAAGCAGTTTTTCAGTGTCAAGAAGGATGTCAAATCCGTAGGGGAATTCATTCGTTTGTTTACGACACGGCACATGCGCTGGTCCTCACCCAAGTTTCTCATCGGTGAGAGCTACGGTACTACCCGGGCTGCGGAACTCTCTGGATATTTGCAGGAAAGGCACGGCATGTATTTCAACGGCATTATGCTGGTGTCCACAGTCCTCAATTTTCAGAGCACCAGATTCAATCCCGGTAACGATTTACCCCACATTTTGTTCCTGCCCACATACACTGCAGCCGCCTGGTACCACCAGCGGCTGCCGGAGGACTTACAGGAGGATCTGCACAACACGCTGGATCAAGTCGAATCCTTTGCCCTGGATGAGTATGCCTTAGCCCTGATGAAGGGTTCTGCCCTATCCGAAGAGGATAAAACCCACATCTCACGACAATTGTCCCGCTTCACTGGCCTTTCAGAAGAGTATCTAAAAGCCACCAACCTGCGGATCAATATCCACCGCTTTGTCAAAGAACTGCTGCGAGACCAGCGCAGGACAATAGGCAGGCTGGACGCTCGCTTTAAAGGGTTAGACCGGGATGCCGCCGGCGAAAAAACTGAATTCGACCCCAGCTACAGCGCCATTCAAGGACCTTTCACCGCAGTGCTGAACGACATCATCCGCAGGGAACTGTCCTTCGAGCACGATTTACCCTACGAGATTCTCACAAACCTGTATGAAACATGGGAATTCGACGAGTTCGCCAATCAGTATGTCAATGTCGCGGAAACCTTGAGAAAGGCCATGTCCCTCAACCCCTCCTTGCAGGTGTTTGTCGCCAACGGATACTACGATCTGGCTACACCTTATTTCGCTACGGAGTACACATTCAACCATTTACAGATTGACCCCAGCCTGGAATCGAACATCACCATGAAACATTACCAGGCGGGCCATATGATGTATATCCACCCCCCCTCTTTGGCGCAAATCAAGGAGGATCTAACCGCCTTTATCAACGGGGCTGTACCTTAAAAAATAACAAAGACCTCCGCAGCGAGTGCGGAGGTCTTTCACAACTTCTCCTTCATTCAAGGCACCTTACATCCGAAGCGGTTTGCGGCAGGTTACACTGTGTTTGACCACTTCATATCCCACGCTCTCGTACAGGTTGAGCGCCTGATTGGGATTGTCCGCATCCACCCCCAGGGCAGTCTCCTCCATCCCCATCTCCCGGAACTTGACAATACTCTGCACCAGAAGATAGCGGGCAAGACCCTGACGGCGGTAAGGTTTTCTGACGCTGATGTCCTCGGTGTAACCCCGTTTGCGGTCATACTCTTCATTTTCTTCCCGGTTGATAAAGTTCAACACCATCCCGGCAACCTCATCTCCGTACCAGGCCACTTTCCACAGGTCAGGCTCAAAGGTGGGCTCGTTCAGAAAGCTTTGATAATCTTCCTCGCTTGGTTCCACGTATCCCCAGTGATCGCGGAAGGCCTCACTGTGGGCTTCAAACACTTGGCAATAGCTGCTTTTCGGGACCTTCCGGACCTCAAACCCCGAGAGAAGGTTTACATCCGGCAGGGGTGATTCAATGGGGCGGGTCATCTCAAAAAACCAGCGCACCCCTTCATAGCCGCTTCTTTTCAACAGGCGTTCCTGATCTTTTTGACCCTCATCATATCCGGACTGGTAGAATTTCCTACCTTGCTCCGGATGCTCAGCCGCAATGTCCCGCAGCCGCCGCTCACAAAAGGTCAGCATGGCTGTGCCGATGCCCCTCTTTCTGTGTTCGGGCACCACCCAGCCCAGAGAATAATAAATCCGATCACCGCCATCTTCCGGATACCAACCTACCCTGGCATAGACGATGGGTTCGCTTTCCAGTTCCACAAAGATCATGTCCTTGAAGGGGTCACTGCACTCCAGGTGCTGAAAGTGGTTGTCAATACTCTCGATTGTCAATGTGTGTTCCACACCATCCACATCTTTGCAGGCATTGAATACATGCTGGAGGTGCTTGTGATCCGATTTACCCTGGTAGAAACGGACCTTTACACCCTGAATATCCGGGAAATAGGAAAAAGCCTGTTCGGAACTGACATGTACCGTCGTACTCATCGGGAATCTCCTTCTGCTCTCTGTTGATTCAGTATCGCTATCATTTAAAACCTCACGCAAACATCATTTTTCATTACTCACCTCCCTCCCGGCTGGCATGCTCCTCTTCTTCCGGGATCCGGAATTTCAGCCAGGCCGGGATAACGGTGAAAATCGAGATCACCGCCGTGATATAGAAGGGCATGCGGGGACTGTACCGATCCCACAAATGAGCCCCGATGGCCGGTGCCGGCAGGGAGAACAAGCCCAGGCTGCTGTGCAGCAGACCAAAGGCAGTACCCCGCAATTTTTCCGGTACCACTTTACTGGTCAGGGACTGATAGGCAGGAGACATCAAACCTACACCAACACCGAACAGAGCCCAGGACAGGCTGTATCCCGCAAAGGTGTCCACATGCAAGAAGACCAGCAAGGCCGCAAAGGTCAGCAAGAACCCACCGACAATTGCCACCCGTTCCCCTTTTTCATCCGCCAGTTTCCCGGCCGGAATGGTGGTCATCATATTAAAGATGCCAAACACCGAACTCAGCAGCCCGATCTGGCGCAGGTTCAATCCACCCACTTCTTCCAGATACAGGGATTCCAGCGTGAAGGACATGGTGAAAGCGATATCCCGCACTCCGTCTGTGATCAGAATCCAGGTCATCACCCCGCCGGCCAGCAGCAATCCGCTCATGGCACTCAGCTTTGTCCTCAGGCTCCCCACAGACAACTTTTCTGGATGGGCTTCGGGACCTCTGGCGGCGTTCCGGGCCATGCCGATACGGATTACCGCAGCCACCGAATACAGAACGCCAGACGCCATGAGCATCACCTTGAATCCATAGACATCTGCCATCCAGCCCCCCAGAGGTGGGCCAATCACTACCACCAGCATAAAAATGCTTTCGGTGATTCCAAATACGCGGGCCCGGTTCTCTTCCGAGGATTGCTCGGCGATAAAGGCGCTGAAGCTGGGCCCGATCAAAGACCGGGTCACTGCACCCAATCCTTCACCCAGCAGCACCCACTGCCAGGTTGGCGCCAGGATCAACCCCACATAAGAAAACAGGCCTGCAATGCTGCCCATGGCAATGCTCCGCAGCCGCCCCAGACTGTCGGAAATCCATCCACCCAGAATTTGCAGCACCAGGGGCAGGATTCTCGACAGCGTGAAAAACAGCCCCACCTGGACCACACTGGCATTGAGAGATTTCAGGTACAACGGCAGCAGCGAACCGTACATGTTACCGGCGATGTTCGCCAGCACCATAGCTGCCATAAATAGCTTCAAAACATTACTGATTAGTGGTTCGTCTTTTACATCAACTATTGCTTGACTCATGATATTGCTCCAGGAATAAAAGAGCATGCTATAAACCAGAACGGTTTATTCACACTTTTTTCCAGTACTTTCTCTTCCAACCGTCCCCTGGCTCTTCAAATCTGTCCCACACCCATCCTTGCCTGACAAGGAAATCGTGCCATCCTTCGTCTTTATCGTTATTACCCGGGCAAAGAATGACCATACCGCCCCGTTTTGTAACCCGGACCATTTCGGCCTGTTCACGTTCAGGATCATCTCCGAAGACATGACCACCCATACACACATCCACAAACTGATCCGGGAACGGGATGGCTGTAATCAACCCATCCACCGGAAAGACATTGCTCAGCCCTTTTCGGAGTGCTTTGTGGCGCATATATCGCCGCAGATTTTCCACAGGTTCGACTGCGAAAACAGCCCGGGCAACCTTTTGGGCTGCCACAAAGGCTAAGCGTCCCGTTCCAGCCCCGACATCCACCACGAGATCATTCTGGAAGTCCACCAGACCGGACAATTCTTCGCTATCCCATGCCAGAAATGGCAGGCGGTCATAAAGGGAAGGGTCGATGGCATACACCAGAAGATCATTGAGGGAGGTCATAATTTCTTCCTCAGCCTTTCTCACGACCTCCGGAGATGGAAGCTGTTTACTTTTCGCAAGGACATGCTCCACCCACGGCCCAACTTCAGGACATTTTTTACCCAGAAACCAGGCCACGCAGGGGTTTGCCTTCAGGGCAATGGCCAATGGTTCTTCAGGCAGCCATCCAGGGAACCAGCTGATCTGATCCCTTTCTAACAGCAGCAGATTACGAAAATCTAAGTCCGATACATCTAACCAATCCAGGGACATGGTTCCACCTCAGTCCATCTTATTTGCTCTTTTCGCCCTGGGTGGTCTCAGACAACAAAAACCGGCCAGGGCATACTCTACCCATGGCCGGTACAACTACATTAAAAGAAAAAAGCCACGGGCCGTGAAATGAACCCGGGGCTAAAATACCTACATGATTGCCTTTATTGCAGGGCGCACTTCACCGTTACCTCACCTCTCCATCAGCGGAGGGGACAATGGGGAAAATCTGAGCTATAGCTGTGATCATCATGTGAAATGCCTCCTTATCTTAATTTTAACGCCGGTAATTCTAACACTATTTATCAACCCATGTCAAGACCGAGTTTTGATCCGGTTCCACACCAACCTACAGCCCAGCTTTCCCTGAATCAAACCCGATACGCTTTAATTTCTCCCCATTCCCTCCCCCGCGCCGGATGGGCTATAATCAGAAGCGATTTCAAACCTAACCAACATTGAGTATAAGAAGTTGTCCATGGCAGAGCTCCAGTATCCAAAAAATCCGGGCACAAAGGTTCCGCACAACAGTAGGGAAACGGCAATATGATCGTCGGGGTTGACATCGGGGGCACGTTTACAGATCTTATCTGCAGTGTAGATGGGAATTTGCACATCCATAAACTGCCCAGCACACCTCATGACCCATCTCAAGCACTATTAGAGGGTCTAAGGCATTTTCAAACCCAGGGACACCCTGTACCCACTCGTGTGACCCATGGCACCACTGTGGCGACCAACGCCATATTAGAGCGGTCAGGTGCACGCACAGCGCTGATCACCAACCAGGGCTTCAGAGACATTCTTGCCATTGGCAGACAGGATAGAAAAGATCTTTATGCCCTCCAGCCGCAGGCGGACCAGGCCCTCATCCCGCGCGACCTGTGTTTTGAAATCCCGGGTCGCGTCGATCACCGGGGAGAGGTTATTCAACCTCTGGATCAGGAAGAACTCAATCAGGCACTGCAAGCCCTGGAAGAAAATGCCATCGAATCCGTTGCCGTATCGTTTTTATACAGTTACCTGAATTCAGGCCACGAACAGCAAGTCAAACAAGCAATTTTGGACAGGGGCATCCTTACAGAGAGATCCATCTCTCTCTCAAGCCAGGTACTGCCAGAATTCCGGGAATATGAAAGAACCAGCACCGTGGCTCTGGAAGCTTATGTCCGGCCTGTGATGAGCAGCTATATCGACGGGCTTCAAATATCTCTTCCACAACACAGCAACCTTCTGATCATGAACTCTGAGGGCGGTGTGATGGACGCCGATCGGGCCAAGCGAAAAGCCGTTCACACGACCCTGAGCGGCCCCGCCGCTGGCGTGATCGGCGCCAATCATGTCGCTCAACTGGCTGGATATGACCAGGTCATCACCCTGGACATGGGAGGAACATCCACAGATGTATCCCTTTGTCCGGGCCAACCTGTTCACCGTAAAGACGCGGAAATTGACGGGCTTCCAGCCCGGGCCAGGATGCTCGACATCGAGACCATCGGAGCAGGTGGCGGATCTATCGCCCGACTCGATCCTGCCGGAGGTCTGCACGTGGGCCCTGAAAGTGCCGGGGCGGACCCCGGCCCCATGGTGTATGGCACAGGTGGCACGGAATTAACCGTCACCGATGCCCATGCAGTGCTGGAGCGGATTTCACCCGACCACTTTCTGGGAGGAAAGATGGACCTCCAACTTGAGGGCGTTCGATCCGCGTTATCGGACCTGGCTCAAAAGATGGACCTGACAAGCACCAAAACGGCCCAGGGGATCCTGGAAATAGCCAATGCTTCCATCGAACGGGCGCTGCGGAAAGTCTCCATCGCCCGCGGATATGATCCGCGCCGCTTCACTTTGGTCGCCTTCGGAGGTGCAGGACCCCTGCATGCCTGTCAGGTCGCGCAACGTTTACGCATTCCCAGGGTCCTCATCCCTCCTCACCCCGGTGTGTTGTGTGCGCATGGTTTATTGATGGCGGACATTATCCTGGAAGAAAGCCAATCCTTCCTGAAAATCTTCAACGAAGATACACAGCATGAGATCAAAACCCATTTCAAGCACATGGAAAGGAACATCATCGCCCAACTGACTCAAGATGGACTGAGCACATCAAGCATCACCGTGGAAAGGTCCGTTGATATCCGCTACCAGGGACAATCATTCGAACTCACCTTGCCGTATTCTGATACTCTGGTGCAGGATTTTCAACGCGCCCATCGAGAGCAATACGGGCACGCCTTCCCCGATCGAGACGTGGACATCATCAACCTGCGCGTGAAAGGTGTGGGGTTAATTCCCAAACCGGACACCGCAGCCCTCCCGGCACAAAAGAACGATGGTTCCTCAGCCATCATACAGCGCACAACGCCGCCCGATATGACCTCCCCCCTCCTTCACTACCAGCGAAATAAGTTTCAGCCGGGAGCGGCTTTCTCCGGACCCGCGCTGGTGGTCCAAATGGACGCCACAACCTATATCCCCGCCGGCTGGAAGGCTGCTGTCGATGGATACCACAACCTGATCCTGGAGATGGAATCATGACCGTAGACGCTATCAGCCTGGCTGTATTTCGCAATTTATTCGCCTCCATCGCAGACGAGATGGGCCTTGCCCTGCAGCGCTCCTCCTTCAGCCCCAACATCAAAGAGCGCCAGGATTACAGCTGTGCCGTGTTTGATGACCAGGCCCGCATGGTGGCTCAGGCTGCCCATATCCCTGTTCATCTGGGAAGTATGCCAGCTTCCGTGAAAAGTGCTGTAGACGCCATATCCGCCATCCATCCCGGAGACATCGTGGTGCTCAATGATCCCTACCATGGAGGTACTCACCTTCCGGATGTAACCATGATCTCCCCGGTATTTCACGATGGAAATCTGCAGTATATACTTGCCAGCCGGGCCCATCACGCAGACATAGGGGGGATGGCCCCGGGATCCCTGCCGCTCAGCACTGACCTGTATCAGGAAGGGTTGATTATTCCCCCCATGAAACTGGTGCGGCAAGGTAACGTCAACCAGGACTTACTGAGGTTGATCACCGCCAACACCCGGTCACCCAGGGAACGCGAGGGGGATTTCAAAGCCCAGATGGCGGCTCAGCAGGTCGGACAGCGCAGGATGAAAACCTTGCTGAGTGAACACGGCGAGAGTTTGGTTCAAGCTCATGCCCGGGCATTGATGGAATATTCACAACACATGACGGAAAGCGTGATTGAGTCAATCCCCGAAGGAGAGTACAGCTTTCAGGACAAGATGGAAGGATACGGGAATCAACAAGAGGCGATCTCCATCCAGGCCACCCTCTCCATTCAAGGCTCGAATATGCGGGTTGATTTCAGCGGTACTTCCCCTCAGGTTACCGGCAACATCAACGCGGTCCGTGCAGTGGTCCGCTCCGCGACCTGGTACTGCATTCGACTCCTGTCCACCGAAGATATCCCCATGAATCAGGGCTGCTTCCAACCTGTATCGGTAATTGTCCCGGATCACAGTCTGTTAAATCCGGACTTTCCAGCCGGGGTGGCAGCTGGCAACGTGGAAACCAGCCAGCGCATCGTGGATGTCGTCCTGGGCGCTCTGGCCAAAGCCCTCCCCGGCCGGATCCCGGCTGCCAGCCAGGGCACGATGAATAATGTCACCTTCGGCGGAGTGCAGCACAAAAAAAGCTTTGTGTTTTATGAAACAATCGGCGGCGGACATGGTGCGGGGCCCGCTGGCCATGGGCTCAGCGGCCGCCACAGCCATATGACGAATACACGAAACACCCCGGTAGAAGCCATTGAAAAGGATCTTCCCGTGCAAATTATGGAGTACAGCCTTCATCAGGGATCCGGAGGCGAGGGAAAGTATCAGGGAGGAGAAGGCATCCAGCGCGTGTATAAATTCCTGGCACCCGCGCAGGTGACCATCAACAGCGAACGACGGACCCATCCCCCCTATGGATTGCAGGGCGGAAAGCCGGGGAAGGTGGGATCCAATCTCTTGATACGGGATGGAAAAACGGAAGAATTAGGGGCACAGGCCTCCCTGCAGGTCAAACCCGCAGATATCCTTGTGATAAAAACACCAGGCGGCGGCGGTTGGGGGAAACCACAACGAGAATGCTGAGCTATAACCGACAGCATTTTTTCGGATTCAGGTTGAGGAAGTAAAGACGCGGATTGCAGCCGGTCCTGCTACCGGACACTGATATTCACAAATTCCACAGCCAATGCACATCTCACGCCTGACATGGGGACAATGAATTGTGGTTTGACCCCCTTGCCCGTCTGGCAGATTGATCTCTTCCAGAATAATGGCCTTGTCAGAGATGGGACACATCTCCTCACACACGATGCAGTCCTGCCCGTCAGCCCAGGCGATGCACCGGTCACGATCAATATACGCCTTCCCCAGCACTTGTTTGCGCTTGTCTTCCAGAGACAGGTCAGGAATGGCCTCTACCGGACAAACCGCCCCACAGGCATGGCAGGAATAGTCACAGTATCCCAGGCGTGGAACAAGAACAGGCGTCCACAACCCTTCCAACCCGGAATCAAGAAGGGCGGGTTGGATGGCTCCAGTAGGACAGGCATGAACACAGGCACCGCATCGCGTACATTCTTTCAGGAAACGATCTCCCTGGGCCCCGGGGGGACGGATAAGATGGGGAGAGGTGCGCGTTGAAAACACATCCGCACCCATCAACCCCACACCGAGAACCGATACCCCCATACCGAGCACAACCTGACGGCGGCCCGGATCATAAGGCTGCCAATCTGCAACCGAAAGCCGCCAACGAAATCCGATCTCTTGATTTGGACAATCTGAGACACAGGACAGACACACAGTACATTCAGAAGGATCGCTGCTCACACCCTCACCCTCTTTAAAAATCGCCCCGGTAGGACATTTGGTAACACATACACCACAACCCGAACATTGTCCGGAGATGGTGTGTTTCAAGACACTGAACTTCCCCAGAAATCCCAACAACCCACCCAGAGGACATAAATATCGGCACCAAAAACGGGCAGTAATCAGATTCAACGCCAATACAATCCCAAAAATCCCGGCGTAAAGCACAGCATGTTGATACTGCACCGGAGTGAAGGGCAGAACCCGGGGCCGGAGAATACTGTCCACGGACCCAACCACCGGTTGAGCAATCGGGATCCGGTACAACAGGCGTTCGGCCGCAGTGATGATCTGATCGAGTGCGGGCCACAGTGCTGTTGAAAAAGTTCGAACCAGCAGTGTGATGGGATCAAGGATCAACAGCGTCAGGTTTGAAAATACAGCCGCCATCAGAATGGCAATCAATAGCACATACTTCACGCTCCGCCAAGATGGAGCGAAATTCCGTTCATACCCGGCACTTTTTCGGGAACTGAACCAGTCCAGCAGGGTCCCCATAGGACATAACCAACCACACCACACCCGTCCCAGGACCAGAGTCCCCAGGATCGTAACAAGAGCCAGGAGCGAAACGGATAAAAACTGGCGGCTGGCCAGGGCATTGGCCAGCATCACAAGTGGGTCAAGCTGCAGCGGCATCTGCGATACAAACACCTTCCACCTGGCACGGGATAACTCTCCGGTCAGGGACGGATGCTGCAGGCTGATAAAAGCGTACAAAAAGGACAAGAACGCCAGGAGCTGGATGATCTTCCGCAGCCTGACCCAGGATTGGGACGTCCATTTCAGAGCGCGCTGAACCCGATCAACCAACATGGATTTCCTCGATCTTGAGACTGTTCAGATCCTTGCTCCCTACTCCATCTGCCGCTCCAGCCCGCACATAGGAAAGGTCATTGGGGTTCAAACCAAACAGGGTCGCAGCATAACTGTCCGCGGCAACCACATCGGGGGTAGCGATAATCGTATCCGCTTTCTTGACATCATTAAGGTTACCGCCGCTGGGACCGTGGCGCATCAACATCCGCACCGCGTCTACCACAACCAGATGGGATTTTACCCGGCGGTTAAGATCCGCCAGACGCTGACCGAGGTCACTGTGCATCTGGGGCCGGTAATACATCACCCCCATCATGTTCTTCATACCCAATGTCAGGCGGGCCAGATTGTGATGTTTGGCAATCGGAACATTAATCAATACATCCGCTTTGAGGACATCGTCATAGAGGCGGCACTGTGTGAGGGATTTCCCGACCTTGATCTTACGCTCCACAAACTTATAGGAAGACATGATTTCCATTCTACCCCCCGCCGCATGCACCTGTTTTTGAATTCCGCTCCGGACATAGGCTTGACCGGCGCTCCCCCCGAAGGGAAAATCCATCACCCGAACACGGCGGGCTCCTGCACCAAGGGCCAATTTGACCAGTGCTCCGACCACCCAGGGATTGGTAGTTGCCGCATATTCGTAACTGTGATATGCCACACAGATATTGGGTTTGATGATGACATCATCCCCCTGATCCACAAAACGCTCGATTCCTCCCAGCGCAGCCAGGGCTTTTTTCACCATTTTGTCTGGCGATCCATGACGGGCCACAACCACGTCAGGTAAATCAGGCGTGGATGAGGGTGGTGCCGTTGATGTGGGTCGCAAAACAGAGGCCGTGGGAGGGGGGGTCCCTGTCGGTTCAGGCGGCAAAGTTGTGGTTGGTGAAAGGGTCCCCCGTTTGGAGGTGGATGAGGGTTTTGAGAGCACTTTCTCCCGGTCACTGCATCCCACCAGCGCTCCCAAACCAAGAGAGCTCAATACTGCTGCCAATAACTGAATAAAATCTCTACGGGATATATGCCTCACAGCATCCCTCCCTCGTATATCAAGACACCACACAAAAAGTGCGTATTCGACTTCGCTGCATTTTCTATCAGACGGAAGGCGGGCGAATTTCAACCCTGTTTTCTTATTTTACAACCCGTTTCAATCAGGAACACGTATCAATGCTCTTAAGTTTATTCACCATCAATCACAGACACGCAAGGAGAAAGGTCAGCACACCTTCCTGCAGAAAGAAAAATTCCCGGGGAGAGCTCCCCGGGAAAGGTACAGTACATCACAGCTTAATGCGGATTTACGTCCCTGCCTGCCATGAACTCAGATATTCCTTCTGTTCTTCAGTGAGCTGGTCAATTTCCACCCCCATCGTCTCCAGTTTCAGCCGGGCGATTTCTTCATCGATTTCCCGCGGGACTTCATAGACCCGCTTCTCCAGCTGGTCGGCATGTTTCACCATATATGCGCCGCTCAAAGCCTGGTTCGCAAAGGACATATCCATCACACTGGACGGATGGCCCTCTGCAGCTGCCAGGTTCACCAGGCGGCCTTCCGCCAGCAGGTTGAGCTTTCTCCCGTCTTCCAATATATATTGTTCGACCATGGGCCGGACCCGACGTTTTTCTACCGCCAAGTCCTCCAAAGCGGGGATGTTAATTTCGACATTGAAGTGTCCGGAGTTTGAGATGATGGCGCCATCTTTCATGGCTTCCATATGATGCTTGTCGATGACATTTATGTCCCCGGTCAGGGTGCAAAATATATCTCCCAGCGGCGCTGCATCAATCATCGGCATGACCCGGAATCCGTCCATAACCGCTTCTAAGGCCTTCAGGGGATCCACCTCTGTGACGACCACATTGGCACCCATCCCCCGGGCTCGCATGGCCAGCCCCCGGGCACACCAGCCATAGCCCCCGATGACGAAGGTTTTTCCGGCAATCAGGACATTGGTAGCCCGGATGATGCCGTCCATTGTGGATTGACCTGTGCCATACCGGTTGTCAAAAAAGTGCTTTGTGAGGGCATCATTCACAGCCAGGACCGGAAATTCCAGCGCACCATCTTCAGCCATAGCCCGCAGGCGTACCACCCCGGTGGTTGTCTCTTCCATCCCACCAATGATATTGGGAATCAGCTCCCGGCGGTCTTGATGCAGCGTACTCACCAGGTCTGCACCATCATCCATCGTGATATGGGGTTCATGGTCTATGGCTGCATTGATATGTTTGTAATACGTCGTCCGGTCCTCGCCCTTGATGGCGTGAACCGGTATTTCATCGTGCACCACAAGAGATGCCGCCACATCATCCTGTGTGGAAAGCGGATTGGATGCCACCAAAACCACATCCGCCCCACCTGCTTGAAGCGTTTTCATCAGATTGGCGGTTTCGGTGGTCACGTGCAGGCAGGCAGACATCCGGATCCCATCCAGGGGACGTTCCTTTTCAAACCGTTCCCGGATATTGCGCAGGACAGGCATTTCCCGTTCAGCCCACCGGATGCGCCGCCGCCCGCCTTCCGCTAACTGTTTATCTTTGATGTCAAATGTATCCATGCTTAGCTCCCTCATTACGTTCCAACAAAAATCAATGACCGTATACGATATTAATTCAACAGAACCTGTAACGCTCCTTTGTCATCAAAATGTTCGCGAAAACGATGCAAATATTCCTTTACCGTAAAATGATGGCCCTGCGGACCATCAGATTCAAGACAGTAGGTCGCCGCCAGAGCACCCAGTTTTCCACACAATTCCCATGAAAGCTGATGATGGTAACCCATGAGAAAACCTCCCCGGAATGCATCACCCACCCCGGTGGGGTCGATGATCTCTTGAGGTGGAACCACGGGGATGTGAATCTCTTTATCATCAGCAAAAATCGTCGAACCTGTTTCGCCGCAGGTAATTACCAATAAGTCCAGCTGGGATAGTATGTCAGACCGCGATAGCCCGGTCCGTTTTTTAATCAACCCGAATTCATAGTCATTGACAAAAAGGGCAAAAGCGCCTTCCACGCCCTTTTTAAGGTCCTCACCCTCCAGCCGCACAATCTGTTGACTGGGATCATAAAGATAGGCGATCCCCAGATCCTTTGCATCATTGACATAGCGGATCATGGCATCCGGGTCGTTGGGTGAAACAACCACCAGGTCCAGCTGCTCTTCCTCCCAATCATATAATCTTAATTGAGATGCAAAAGCCATTGCACCAGGGTAAAAACTGGCAATCTGGGCATTGGTTTCATCCGTCGTCGCAAAAAATGACGCCGTAAATTCATCGGGAATGACTTCCACTCCTCGGGTATCCACACCGTGTTCCTCCAGCCACTCACGGTATACGGCAAAATCCTCACCCACGGCTCCCATCAAAAGCGGTCTTCCGCCCAGAAGTGCCATTGTATAACCGATATTGGGCGCCACACCTCCCCTGCGCTTGACCATACCATCAACCAGGAAGGAGAGACTGATCGAATTTAATTTATCCGGTAAAAAATGTTCTTCGAATTTGCCAGGAAACGACATCAGGTAATCATAAGCGATTGAACCTGTCAGTGCAATTTTCATAATACTCCAGGTATGGATGATGTCCTTTATTCTTCTTCAACCACGCCAGGCAGATTTACATCGAAAGGCGGAGAAACCACGCCATTCTCAGTCACGATTCCAGTAATCAACCGGTGGGGAGTAATATCAAAAGCAGGGTTTCTGGCGCTCGCTGTTTCCGGTGCCACTGGCTGCCCCTTGAGAGTAAGGTCCAGAACCTCTGCCACCTCCCGCTCTTCGATGGAAATCATATCTCCAGAGGCCAGGGAAAGATCAATTGTCGAGGTAGGGACGACCGAATAAGCAGGCACGTTGTTATCATGGGCCGCAAGACACAGCATATAGGTGCCGATTTTATTGGCGACATCCCCATTAGCCGCCACCCGGTCTGCCCCGAAGATCACTTTTTGAACCTGGCCGATTTGCAGGAAATAACCGGCGCTGTTATCACTGATGATGTCATAAGGGATGCCGTAACGTTCCAGTTCCCACGCTGTGAGACGTGCACCCTGCAGGCGGGGACGGGTTTCATCCACCAGGACATGGATCTCTTTCCCCTGATCATGGGCAGTGTGGATCACACCCAGCGCAGTACCCCAGTCAACGGTTGCCAGCGCTCCTGTGTTGCAGTGGTGGATGATCGTGTCCCCGTCGTCGATCAACGCCGCACCATGCTCTGCCATCCGCTTGTTGATTTCAACGTCCTCATCTGCGATGCGTTTGGCCTCCTCCAACACAGCCCGCCGTAACGCATCTGCGCTGCCGGTGACATCTTTCGTCCTTTTCAGGATGCGGTTTAATGCCCAGGATAGATTCACTGCCGTCGGGCGCGCTTTTCCCAGCACACTGGCTGCCTCCTCCAAATCATCACGGAGAGCTTTGATGGATGTCGCTGAGGACTGAAACGCTGCCACTGCCAGCCCAAACCCGGCAGCTGCCCCGATGGCAGGGGCGCCACGAACCACCATATCTTTTATGGCAAACGCAACATCCCCATAATCATCAAATTCCAACACCTCATACTCCGCCGGGAGGAGGCGCTGATCAATCATGCGCAAGACATCTTTTTCATCGTCCCAGGTAACCGTTCGCAAAGATTTCCTCCTTTAAAATACTCGCTGTACTTTTCCTAAGTTTCCAGACATATCATACCACCGATCTGCCGGATTCTAAAGCCTCGCGCTGACGCCAGAACCCCATCACACACCCCGGATCCGGGGTGCGTACCCACCATCAAAAATCGAGCCCCATACCTGTACACTCACAATTAATCCTTGCCTGGAACTGTGCTATACTCGACCACATGAAACACATCGCCCGCTCGACATTGATTATCGCTGTATTTTTTGGCCTGGAAAAAGTACTGGGCTTCATCCGCCAGGTGATGGTCGTCCGTACCTTCAAACTTTCTCCCAACCTGGACGCTTATAACGCGGCCAATAATATCCCCGACCTTTTATTCGCACTGATCTCAGGTGGAGCACTGGCCATGGCCTTTATCCCTGTCCTGTCGGAATACCGAGAAGGAAAAGGGGAGCAGGAAACCTGGGCCCTATTTTCACAGATCACCAATTTCATTTTCCTGGCCACAGGGATTCTATCCATACTCATTGCCCTGGGAGCCCACTGGCTTGTCAGGTGGGAGATAGGCATTGCCCCCGGATTTGATCCCCAACAGCAAATCCTGGTCACCGGACTGATGCGTCTCAACCTGATTGCCACCCTTTTCTTTTCGCTGGGCGGATTGGCCATCGCAGGTTTACAATCCCACCAGCATTTTCTGTTCCCGGCCATCGCCCCCAGCATGTATGATGTGGGCACCCTGATCGGCATCCTGATCCTGGCTCCCCAACAGCCCTATCGGTTTGGTCCTATCACGCTGCCAGCCCTGGGATTAGGCATTCACGGCCTGGTATACGGCGTGATCATCGGCGCTGCCCTATTTTTCATTGTGCAGATTCCGGCCCTGTTTCATTTCGGGTTCCACTGGACCCCCAAACTTAACCTGCGCCATACCGGAGTCCGGAAAGTA
Source organism: uncultured Anaerolineales bacterium (assembly GCA_964539105.1). GTDB lineage: Bacteria > Chloroflexota > Anaerolineae > Anaerolineales > UBA11858 > B10-G9. The sequence goes on from CAZIFI010000009.1 coordinate 47,176, forward strand.
CTGCGCCTGATGGGCCCCCGTGTCCTGACCGTTCTCTTCATTCACATGATTTTTGTGACGCAGGATAACCTGGCCTCCCGCCTGGCAACGGGCGCCGTTACCGCTCTGGTTTACGGCTGGCTGTTTATGCAGGTGCCGGAATCTCTGATCGGAACCGCACTGGGACAAGCCTTATTGCCCACCCTCTCAGAACAAATTTCCCGGCAGGAGCATGAAAATTTTCAGAGCACACTGGAAAAATCAATCCGGATCATAATCAGCTTTACCCTACCACTGGCCGTGATCCTTTCCATCCTTCTGGCCCCCGTCATCCGCTTGCTGGATCTCGACGCTGTCGGATCGGAATTGATCCTGTGGACATCGCGGGCATATATGGCGGGACTGATCGGACACGCTCTCCTGGAAGTCGCGTCCCGATCCTTTTATGCCCAGCAAAACGCCCGCATCCCCCTGATTACGTCAGGGCTGACCTGGATCTCCTTTGTCGCCCTGGGCATTCCCCTATCCTTATGGTTGGGAGCACCGGGCATCGGACTGGCCAACTCTATCGCTTTTAGTGCTGAAGCTTTGCTGTTATTTTTTTTGCTGTACCGTTCCATCGCCCAAAAACCTCGTTTAAAATCGACCTTAACCCGGGTAGCTATCGCCACTGTTCTTGCGGCTTCCCTCAGCCTGTCCGGACAGCATTTCCTGGGTCTCAACTCTCTATCTCTCATACCAAGCCTGGCAGCAACGACAGGCATCGGGATTTTATCCCTGGGGGTGGTGCTGCTCTTTATCAGGCCGGAAGTCCAGGCTTTGATTCAAATCGAATGACTGGGAGAGGGTCACACGCTCAGTGACCTGGAAAAAAATGAATCACGACCTGTTCCAAGAATATCTTGAGGAATACGCCCTTGAAGCACTCAATCATGCCGAGGGCGATGTTTCCCTGGCTGCTGATTACCTGGCGGATAAAAAAGGACCATCTTTACTTGCTAAACATAAACAAGAAAAAAAGAAAGCCTTGAGCCGGGTCCGAAAAGTGTTCCAGGAATCCCGTGATCGCTCAGCATGGATCGCCCTGAAAAGCCTGGGATTAGACGAAGCAGCCCGCAAGTACTTATGAGATAGAATCAAATCTGGGATCCATAAAAAAAGAACACCGATGCTGGACATCAGCATCGGTGTTTTCTATATTCTTCCTGCAAATCAAGATCTTACTCTTTGATATACGGTTGGCCATCCGCTGCAGGGGGTGTCGCTTCCCCAATTACCCCGGCCAGCACAACGATGGTGATCAAATAAGGCGCCATCAACAGGAACTGAGAGGGGATGGGGACATTCAAGATGGCCAATTTCGTTTGCAGAGAATCAGCAAACCCGAAAATCCCGGCTGCTCCGAAAGTTCCAAACGGCATCCATTTTCCGAAAATCATGGCTGCCAGACCGATAAACCCTTTCCCGGCCGTCATCACCTCATCGAATCGCCCCACAGAACCCAGAATTAAGAAGGATCCACCCAACCCGGCAACCATGCCGCCCAGGGTTGTATTCACATAGCGGGTGAAATACACCTTAACCCCCAGCGTATCGGCTGCTTTTGGATGTTCACCAACGGCTCTGGTCCGTAATCCCCAGGGAGTGAAAAACAACATCACATGTATCAAGCCAATCACGACGAACATCAGATAAAATAGCAAGTTCTGATTGAACAAAACCGGACCCAGAATGGGAATTTTTGAAAGCAGGGGGAGGGAAATTTTTTGGAATATGGGGGCTTGATTCAGATTTTGAAACTCAACCAGAATTCTGGAGACCATAAAACTTGTGATACCGGTCGAAAAAATATTGATCGCCGTTCCCGCCACAATTTGATCTACTTTGTACTTTACAGCCAGCACCGCCAACAGCAGCCCTAACAGAGCCCCGGTCAAGAGCCCGGCGGCCAGTCCGAATGAGAGGGTAAAAGCGCGGGACCACCCCCAAATATTGCCTGCTACACTGGCAGCAACTGTCGACGCAAAGGCTGAACTCAACATCATGCCTTCGATGGCAATATTAATCACCGCGGCCCGTTCACACAGTACCCCTGATAAACCCGCCAGGGCGATGGGTGTGGCCCGTAGAAAAGCATTGGCCATCAGCGAGGTAACATTCAAAGATCGCCCCCTGGCTGCCCACGCCAGAAAAGCGATCACAAACAGGATCGCCACCACTGTTAGAGCGATATTGATCCTTTCAAATCCTTTTGCCAACTGCCATCCCCCGATAAAGATCGAAATTAACGCAAATACATACAGGCTGATCTGGGTAGGAAACACCAGATCAGGGACCGGAAGGCTGTCAGCCCGGGGAGGGGTCAAACCAAAGGTCGTCATCAGGTCTCCCCCTGTTCCCCGGGCAAAGACCACGATGATAAACAGACCTACGATAACATATAGAAAACCATAAATCTGGCTTCTTGTGATAGATTGTCTCGACTTTTGTTTCTGCGTCGTCAATGCAGTCATCAAAATCTCCTTCTTACTCCGACCCACTCCATCCTGTCGTGAGGACTGTCTGCCCTTCTTCCCCGGTATCCCGGAGACGATACAAAGCTCGGATCATTTCAGGGGCAGCAACAAAGACAATGATCAACCCCTGTAAGACAGAAATGATGTCTACCGGCACATTTGCAGCCCCTTGCATCTGTACAGCACCAGCGCGAAGGACTCCGAACAAAAGGGAAGCCAACAACACACCCACAGGATGACTCTTGCCCAGCAAAGCTAATGCGATCGCATCAAACCCATAACCGGACCGGAAGGAATTGGGCATATACCCTAAAACGCCGAGCACGTCATGTCCACCTGCCAGTCCTGCCAATCCTCCGGCCAACCCCATGGCAAGGATATAATTCCAACCGATATTCATGCCCGCTGTCTTCGCCGCCCGGGGGCTGGAACCTACCGTGCGCAATTCAAACCCCACGGGTGTCTTAAACAATAGGTACCAAACGAAAAACACCATAAAGAAGGCCAAGAATAATCCGATATTGATCCGGATGGCAGGATTATTGGGGAAAAATTGTTGTAGTTTCGCAGTGGGGACGATATCAGGGCTGATGGGTCTGGGGTCATCCGGACGGGCCATGGGGCCACCAACCTGGAGTAAAAACTCCGCCAGGTTATAGGCTATATAGTTAAGCATAATAGTGGTAATCACTTCATGGGCACCCGTTTCCGCCTTCAAAAAGCCGGAAATCCCGCCCCATAACGCGCCACCCAAAAAGCCGGCACCCACTGCCAGGGGAAGGTGAATGTACCAGGGCAAACCCTGAATGGAATATCCAACGAAAACACTCGTCAGACCCCCGATAAAATATTGACCTTCTGCCCCAATATTGAAAAGTCCTGCTCGAAACCCTAAAGCAACGCTCAATCCCGTGAAAATATAGGGAGTTGTGATGCGTAAGCTTTCCATGATAGGGCTGAAGGCTTGTACGAGCTGCTCCGTTTCCCCGGTCTCAAACCAGGTTCGTATCGCCGCAGCGAGTTCAGCCGGATTTCCAATAGATCCATTCCATAAGGCAGAATAAGCTTTAACCACAGAGCGCCAGGCAGCGGCAAAGCCGGGCTGCAGGCCTTCCCGATATGCTGCCCATACTTCAGGGTCAAACCCGGCGATGAAAAATGCGCCTACAATCAAAGCCGTCAGGATCGCCAGGGTCGGGATCAGGATGGATTGAAAGTTCCACTCGAGAAGTGACAAACGCAATTTCTGGATAAACCCACCCTCTCCCGCTTCAATCTGGATGATTAAATGGGCGGAAAGTGTTTCTTCCAGTTCCTCAATCTGATGAAGTTCAACCGGTAGGCCCGTCAGGTTTGCAATATCAACTTGTGGATGATAATTGACCGTGACAAAAGTGACCTGAGGATGATCCTCAGCATAATCCTCAACAATTTGGCCCGTGTGCAAACTTGTGGACACAACCGAGGAAACATCCTGCTCCAACAGCTCATCAAATTCTTCCCGTATTTTTCGCTCGTCGTCTGAGTCGATGACGACAACACCCAGATTCCGTTCCTCAGCAACACGATTTACACCTTGATAGGCATACCGGGCTAATCCGCCACCTGTGATGTCATCACCATAGGTTATGAGTACAAGTAACGCTTGTTCTTCGCTGTGAGCCATCCTAATCTACCTCCTCTGTCACACCGGCCATCAATAAGCCCAGTTCCTCAATTGTTACTTCATCTGCTGGCAGGATTTTCAGGAGCTTCCCCTCGTACATGACCGCGATGCGATCAGACAAACTCATTATTTCTTCTAACTCGGTAGAGACCAATAAAACAGCCACACCATCTTCTCGCTTTTCAATTAAACGATTGTGGATATACTCAATGGATCCCACATCCAGGCCCCGCGTGGGTTGAGCCGCGATCAGGAGTTTGATAGGCCGGGAAAATTCCCGGGCCACAATCACTTTTTGCTGGTTACCCCCTGACAGGTTATTGACCGGAATCATAATCCCCGGGGTACGAATATCAAATTCTTTTACACGCGCCCGGGCGGTTTCCTGAATGACCTTTTCCTGCATGGAAAACCGCCTGGTAAAGGGCGGTTTTGCGTAGGTGTTGAGAATCAGGTTATCAGCCACCGGAAAGCCTAACACCAACCCATCATGCTGGCGGTCCTCCGGGACATGGGCGACTTTGGCATCTAAAATCTTGCGAGGGGATGCGCCTGTCATGTCTCGGCCATCGATCAAAAATTGGCCCCCGCTTGGTTTCCGCAAACCCGTCAACACCTGAACAAGCTCGGTTTGCCCGTTGCCCTGCACACCGGCTATTCCTAAGATTTCTCCCCCCTGGACATCAAAGCTAACCCCGTCAACGACTTTATTTCCTTGATCATTCAACGCCTCAATACCCATGACTTCCAGAATTTTATCCTGAGGTTGAGCGGGGGGTTTATCCACCTGCAAGACAACCTCTCTTCCCACCATCATGGATGCCAGCTCTTTTTCAGTTGTTTCCGAGGGGATGGCTGTTCCTACCTTCCGTCCTACCCGGAGGACGGCAATTCGGTCCGCAATTTCCATCACCTCGTTTAATTTATGAGTAATAAAGATGATCGATTTCCCTCTTTCCAGCAAGGTGCGGATGATTTTAAATAGCTCTTCAATTTCCTGCGGCGTCAGCACTGCTGTGGGTTCATCCAGTATGAGAATATCGGCTTCACGGTAGAGGAGTTTAATGATCTCCACGCGCTGCTGCACACCAACAGGCAAGTCCTTGATGTAGGCATTGGGATCCACATTCAATTTATATTGATCGGAAATTTCCCGGATTCTTGCGGCTGATTTTTTCTTGTCCAGGAACATTCCATTCCGAACTGGTTCATTGCCCAGCATTACATTTTCCGTCACCGTTAAGACTGGTACAAGCATAAAGTGCTGGTGAACCATACCGATCCCCAGCCGGATGGCATCATTCGGGTCTTCTATCTTCACTTTAGAGCCGCGGATGAAGATTTCTCCCTCATCCGGGGTATATAGACCATAAAGAATGTTCATCAAGGTGCTTTTTCCAGCGCCATTTTCGCCCAGTAGGGCCAGGACTTCACCCTCCTCCAGGGTCAGATCTATATGATCATTGGCCAATACCCCCGGAAAAGACTTTGTAATTCCACGAAGTTCTAAGACAGATGACATGGATGGTCCCTCTTCTAAATTATGAACCCAATTTTAATAAGGGTGAAAACAAAAAAATTCGGTTTTTCAGGCTAACCGAGTTTAACATAAACGCCCCCGGCATTCAATATTCTTTTCATCTACACCTTTGAGCTGAATTATATATATCCTATTCGAGGATCAGAGCTCATGCGATCAACACATTTTCAAACCGGTATGGAACCAACCGCTCGCACTTAATCTACTTCTGATGGTGTGATCCAACCTTGAGACAAATCCTGCAATATCGATTCAGCATTTTTCAATCGTCCGGGGGAAAGGTTCTCCGGGTTGACAGCGCTGATCGTGAGTGGAACCGGGACCTCTTGACCCACATCCCCCTTCACAAAGACCGGCCAATACTCATCAAAGGAGGTCAGGAGATCAAAATCCAGGCTGGCAATCCAACTATCCTCGAACTCCTCCCTGTAATGCGTTCCGTCTGATAGGATCAGTTTATCGGCATCGACAAGAAACTGCACCAGCTCTTCACTTCCCGCTCCCGGAACAATATAAAATGTTTCAATCCCCTTTTTGATCATGACATCCGCGGTTGATTGCCACTGGGCAGCGTTCGCGTCCCGGGGAAGTTCCACATATAATGGAAATTCCCAGGGTGGATGATCCGGCCGGCATAAGCCGCAAAAATACTTTCTGCCCACAATAAACCCCTCCCGGGCCTGTTGGGCAGCGGGATCATCTGAAATGCCAATCGCAGCGGTACGAAAATCCGGCGTGACCATAGCAGCGATATACCCGGCCATAAACCCCTGTTGATCATAAAGCTCCTGACCGGCAGGGATCACGGATAGATTGTGGGCTGTGTCCAGGTCCGAAAACCCTACTGCCAGAAACCGGGTTTGGGGAGACGCTTGAGCTAGAGAGGCTATATTGGGCTGGGGAGAAACAGCCACCACAACGCTGTGGAGTTCGCTTTCCAGATCCTGCATTGAGAGAGATTGCAGGGATTGAAAGCGGTACCCTTCTTCCCTCACCCACGCTGACACCTGAGGTTTGATATGACCAACAAGGTCCGCATCCGCTTCCGGAGCGGCAAGAAAAGCACCCACAGCAGGGAGAGTTGTCGCCGTGGCAGGAGGTGGAGTCCGGGTGGGTTCCTGAGAGGGTGTCACTTCCACCGTAACGGTCGGGCTTTTTAACAGACCAGGTGACGCACAACCCACGAGAAACAATATAATAAATATGGTGATCAATCTGATGTCTTTAATAAACAATCTTTTCTTTCCTCCGAAATTGGCAAAGTGGGTTTTATTTTACTATCTTTTTGATCCATTTTACAGTTCGAGTATAATAGGAGCATTATGATTCGATTAGAAATCCCCGGACGCGATCAAATAGAACTAAAATACGCCGTATTTGATGTCAACGGCACCCTGGCTGTTGACGGAGATCTGGTCGAGGGCCTTCAAAAACCCTTTCAAACCATCCGGGACACCCTTGAAGTATATCTGCTGACGGCGAATACTCACGGAGCCCAGGAAGATATTGACCGCACGCTATCCATCCAGGCCACGATCATCGAAAAAGGGCAGGAAGCACAACAAAAAGAGGACTTTGTAAACAAACTGGGTGCCGATCACACAATCGCCTTCGGTCAGGGTGCAAATGATGCTAAAATGATGGCAGTTGCAGCTATCGGTATTTGTCTTTTATCAGAGGAAGGCACCGCTCTCCAGACCCTGCTGAATGCCGACCTGGTTGTGCCGGATATCCTCTCCGCATTAAACCTGATAGAAAATCCCATCCGTCTGGTAGCGAGTTTACGGGATTAGCGAATCACCCACCGTTCAAACACCACATGTCCATCCCAAAAACCGACAAATCACCTGACAATAACGATAACCTCCCGCCCGCCAGACGGCGGCGGGCGAAAAGAAACCTGATCCCGGATGATTTAATGGATGAGGCGGAAGGGGTTGAAAAGGTTGCCCACCAGACCTCCCCTTCGTTTGACTTCTTTTTGTTCTCATTGTTTTCCTCTGCCATCATTGCCGTGGGGGTGATATTCGATTCCCCCGCTCTTTTTGTTCTGGGTGCGCTGGCTGCGCCCCCCCTGACCCCCTTAATTGGAATCTCACTAGGAGCAGTGACAGGATCAATTAAGTTTTTTGCCCGCCGGCTGATTGGATCCACAATTGCCAGCGGATTTGTGTTTCTGGTCGGAATCCTGGGAGGATATGCCAGCCGGGCCTACCCCGAAACCGATCTGGGCCTGTCCATCAACCATGCCCAGGTGGCATGGCCCCACATTCTACTGCTTGTGGCGGGGACAATTTTCACCACCATTGCCCTGGTACAGAAACGGTCCAGTCCCATCCTTCCCAGTGTAGCTTTGGCCTATGAGTTGTATGTCCCCCTGACCATAGCTGGATTTGGACTGGGCAGCGGAACGCCCCACCTGTTCCCTGATGGGTTGGTGGTGTATGCCACCCATCTGGCACTGGTTTCTCTGTTGGGTACAGCAATTCTCTTTATTCTTGGTTTTCGCCCCCTGACGTTCCTGGGCTACACCCTGGGGAGTGTGTTCACAATACTGGGCGTGATCGCATTGATCGGGTTAAGCAGCGCGGGTGCCATTGTGGGAGGAAATGTAGCGCTGCCCACGGCAACCCCCACTGCGACAATGACACCGACACCGGTCCCCCCCACAGCCACAGCCAGCAACACTCCCGTTCCACCTACCGCTACCCCCACACCCACGGTGCCCACCGCAACCCCTTCTCCGACCACCACCCCCACCAGCACATTAACGCCCAAACCGACCCCGGTTTATGGTGTAATCGCAGCCCCGGAGGAATGGGGAGGAGCGATCATCCGCACAGAACCCACGAGTGATAGTCCCGGAAAGACGTACAGCAATGGATGGCTTCTGGAAATCCTCGATCCATCACCGGCGATTGATGACATTGGAAGAAACTGGATTTTTGTCAGGCTTGAAGACGGGCTTGAAGGGTGGGTCTTAGAGAGTGCAATTCAAGTCGCTACGCCAGCCCCGAATTGGGAACCCTAATCCTGTAAATCCCCGCTTCCAAAGGCCTCCGGCAGCAGTTCCTTGACCGTCGTCTCCAACGCCAGTCGATTCTCATCATCAACCATCACCACCCGGGTGTCAAGCCCAAACTCGGCCAGCACCTGCCGGCAGGATCCGCAGGGGGTCCCCCCATTGCGGGTGGCGACCACTAACGCGTCAAACTCTCGTTCCCCCGAGGCCACAGCACTGAAAACCGCCACGCGCTCGGCGCACATGGTGACCGGATAAACCGCGTTTTCGACGTTTGCTCCCGTGAAAACCTGGCCCCCGGCAGTCAATAAAGCAGCTCCCACTGCATAACCGGAGTACGGAGCATATGCCGCTTCCCGCGCTTCCTGGGCCAGATTAATTAGACGCTGTTTTTGATCCGCACTAAGTCTCATCCCGTTTCTACTCCTCGGAAAAAATGCTGTGTCAGGGTGTAAACAGATCCACAGGCTTTCGTTTTTTATCCACCCTGCATCCCACTCTGTTTGCGGATCACGCGGGCTGGCACCCCGACAGCCAACGAACGGGGTGGGACATCTTTGGTCACCACGGATCCCGCTCCCGTTCGAGCCCCCTCACCCACATGAACAGGTGCCACCAGCATGGTATCACTGCCAATGAAAACACCATCCTCAATAGTCGTGACATGTTTTTGCTTACCGTCGTAATTACAGGTGATGGTCCCGGCCCCGATGTTGACCCTTTCTCCAATCTGGGCGTTGCCAATATAGGAAAAATGACCCATTTTTGTGCCCCGTCCCAGATAGGATTCCTTAACTTCACAATAATTCCCGATATGCACATCCTGAGCGAGATGAGCGCCTTTTCGCAAGTGGCTGTAGGGGCCGATATCCACCCCCATATCGAGGATGGAATCTTCCAGGGTAGATGATTCAACCAGGCAGCCGGTTCCAATCCGGGAATTGATAATCGTTGAATCCGGGCCAATCGTCGAGTCTGCCCCAATCACGGAGTCCCCTTTTAAATGCGTGTTGGGAAGAATGACCGTGTCCTGCCCCACCTTTACACCGGGTTCTATATACGTCCGTTCCGGATCTGTGATCGTCACGCCGGAAAGCATCCATTTCCGGTTGATCCGCACGCGCAGCGCCCGGGCTGCTTCTGCCAGGTGGACCCGATTATTGATACCGATCAGTTCATCTGGGTCCGATACCCGCACCGCCTGCACCGTTTCTCCCTCAGTAGCTGCCATCTCCACCAGGTCCGTTAAATAATATTCCCCCTTTGCAGAAAGGTCGATTTCAGGCAAGTGAGCCCACAGCCAGTCTTTCCGGATGCAGTACATGGCAGCATTCAGCTCTTTCACCACAAGCTCTTGTGGCGTGGCGTCGGCCTCCTCGACAATGGCCTGCACGGACCCGTCATCGCCCCGGATCACTCTACCAAACCCGCGGGGGTCATCCACTTCAACGGTCAACATGGTCATGGGGCCGTGATGACCGCGCTGTGCTTCGATGAGTTCCGCCAGCGTTTCAGAACGGACAAGGGGCATATCCGCATTGGTGATCAAGACCAATTGGGAGGATTCATCCACAGCAGATTGGGCCTGCTGCACAGCATGGCCCGTTCCCAGCTGCTCATTCTGAATGACATACCGGACCTGACTTCCCAGCGTTGTTCGCACCTCCTGGGCTTTATGACCCACCACCATGATTGGTTTTTGATCCACCGCCGTCTTCACAGCATCGATCGCGAATTGAGCCATGGGTTTTCCGAGGATGGGGTGAAGCACTTTGGGAATCTTGGACTTCATCCGGGTCCCTTCCCCTGCTGCCAGGATGACTGCTGCACATTTCATATCATTCCGCTCCTCAAACATAGACAGGAGAATTGCTGTCACTCGTGAGAGAACAAAACAGCGAACATGGATTGCGTCCCCTTCCAGCCATGCTCGCTGAAACCACCGTCCTATCCTATTTGTTCATTTTCTCGAATTCGACAATTTTCCTGATGCGGGGGTTCGGCTCAAACCTGTTAGCTGGGGAGCCCGGACTCGAACCAGGATCAACGGCTCCAAAGGCCGCTGTGCTACCATTGCACCACTCCCCAAGGTCTCGAAAATTGTAACATAACCTGAAAGTGATGGCAATATCCCGGAGAACCGGCGGACCTGTCCTACGCCCCTTCACCTTCCTTGTCGGGGATAAAGCCCAGTTTTCGGGCTTCTTCATAGGTTAACGCATCTGGATTCTCCACCTCCTCGTCTTCCAGTGCTGCGCGTTCCCAGAACGAGTCAGCCTCAGATTTCTTTACATCGACCCTCTCGCCTAAGATTTCAGGAGGGGTTTTCTCTTTAGCTTCTCTCTCACCATCAGAAACAGGGCGCTTTTCTTGCCCCTTCTCATCTTGTGGGTCATCATCCTGTCCGGAAGGCTCGCTGTGCTCGAGGACCTGTGACGCGATGTCCGCGCCTGTAAGCTGATCAGGCTGTGCGAGCCCTTTGTCAGCTTTTTCAATCAACTTTAACGTTTCACGGACCGCAAGGTTGATGGTTGTCAAGACCCATGTCAGATCCGTATTCTGGAGGATAGGATTTGTGACCGCCAGCAACCCAAAGGACTGTCCGACATGAGACCAGAACAGATCGTACTTCTCACCCGAAAAATACCACTGGCTGCGAGGTTGATCCTGATTTAGAAAGGATGAGATGACGTTCACACTGTGGTAGGTATCCAACAATTCAGCCATGACATGGGATTCATATACCGCGTCCGGGAGACCTCCAGATTTGGCGGCAATTTTTCCCTTCCGGCTGAGCAGGACAATGGAAATCGCTCCCAGTTCACCGCGCAGGTCAGCGATCCTCTCCGAGATATCCTCACCCAGCAAATCAACCTCAAGGGGGGGCGGATCGGGTTCCTGCGGTTCTTCTTTCAAACCCAGAGAACGTTTGACAGTCTGTAATAATTCCGGGATGCGGACCGGCTTGATGAAAAATGCCTCTGTACCTGCATCCGCGACTTCCCGGCGAATATCTTCATCTTCTAATCCGGTCACCAGGATAATCTTTGTGTGTGGATTACGTGTTTTGATCGTCTCAAGAAGTTCCAGGCCAGACAAACCGGGTAAACCCACATCAGCGATCATTAGATCAATCCGGTCACCGGCGGCCTCCAGGATCGCCTCTTCTCCCGAGGGCACGTCCACGACCTCCAGATCCGCTTCCAGCGCCTCCAGATTGGCGCGGAATGTGGTCCGCACCTCTTTATGATCATCAACGATCAACACACGATGTTCTTTGCTCATAAAATTCATTCTAACACGCACACCCTCCAAATCATATTTCACAGCCACCATTCCGGCTTACAAGTTTTTAATGTCACTCAAACCCTCGGGGCAACTGCTGGAAGCGATATTTACACATATGTCAAGTGGCCGGTCCCCTCAAACCGGTTGACGCACTGCTTGCCAAACTTCATAGGATTAAAAATCCTTGAGTGTTTTCCCAATTTAACAGCAAAATATATCCTGTAATTTATAATAGGATGAAAGGACAACAACCGGATCCACTTATGGTCAAATATATCCTGAAACGCCTGCTGCGGGGGTTGGTGACCCTGATTACCTTTCAAACTTTGTTATTCGGGTTAATCCAGATTCTCCCGTATGATTTCACTACCTTTATGATCCTCTCCCCTCAATCCAGGCGGTGGGCTCAAAACACCCTGGGTTTAAACGAACCCTGGTGGAAACAGTATATTCAATGGCTGACCAATTTTTTCCAGTTAGATCTTGGTAAGTCTTTTTTGGCCTGGCCGACTCCGGTCAATGAAATCCTGCTGGGTACAGCTCCCAGAACCCTGGTTCTGTTCTTGACGGCATCCATCCTGGCCTACTTTCTGGGGATGTGGTTGGGTAAAGTCATTGCCTGGAACCGGGGTGGATGGCTTGAATTCTCCCTTACCTTGGGCGGAGTAGCCAGTTACACGTCTTTTGCTCCTTTTTTGGCCTTCATTCTCCTCAATATTTTCGGGCGCTATCTGGGCTGGTTTCCCTATCAACGTCTGGTGAACCACAATGTGTGGTTTGACTCCCCAGTCACCGTTAGTTATGTCCTGACATGGATCGTGGGTTGTGGGATTATTTCCGCCATTTTGTTGGGACTGACCCTGCGATTTACGACCGGGATTCAATCCCCCATCACAAGATGGGGTATACGGGGGATTTCCCTGATCCTGATCGCCAGCGGCATTTGGGTGACCTGGAACATCCTGGGGCATGGACAGCTGGCTTTGGACATCCTGTACCACCTGGTCCTGCCCCTGACATCCGTGGTCTTATTATCTTTTGGTGAAACCATGCTCTTGATGAGAACAACCATGTTGGAATTGTTAAACGAAAAGTATGTCTTGATGGCCAGGGCAAAAGGACTTTCACGACGCATGATCAGGGATAAACATGTTGCCCGCAATGCCTTCATGCCCGTCTTGACCCGGCTGATCCTAAACTTGCCCTTTGTGATCACAGGCAGCCTGGCGATTGAAATCATCTTCAACTGGCGAGCCATGGGGATCACTGTCTTTCAGGCCATTGAATTTCAGGACATTCCCCTGCTGATGGGAACGTTATCCGTAGTCGGGGTTCTCGTCCTTGTGGGTCACATCCTGCTGGACATCCTCCATGTTTACATGGACCCACGGTTGAGAAACCTGGAAGTAAGTGAAGCATGAAACAACTCCCACAGGAAAAGACACAGTTTAAGTGGTGGAACCTGGCAGCAAATACGTTTTGGGCCAGACTCACGCTGCTCGGGGAGAGATGGGATCAGTTCCGGTCTAACCCCTTGGGGATGATCGGTCTGACCTTGATCCTCTTATTTTTCTTGATGATCCTCATCCATCCGCTGTTAATGAATACGGTCTGGAATCCCTCTGTTTATGATCCTTACATCGGCTTTGATCAGATGGCCAGAATTCATCCCACACCGCCAACATGGCGTCATCCCCTGGGCACGGATGGCATGGGACGGGACGTACTCAGCCAGCTCATGTACGGTGCGAAAATGTCCTTCAGTGTGGGAATCGCCTCCGCAATTACCGCGGTGACCCTTTCTACCTTTTCGGGTGGGATCGCAGGTTATTTCGGAGGAATTGTTGATGCCATCCTGATGGGCATCTCGGATGTGTTTATCCTCTTACCCGGCCTGATCGTTCTTTTACTGCTGGGCACTTTATTCCGCTTGAGCTGGTGGAGTATTGCCTTGATATTCGGCATACTGATGGGGTTAGGAAGCCAGTCGATTGTCGTCAAATCCCATGCCCTGTCTATGAAGACAAAATCGTACATCGAAGCTGCCCGCATCTCAGGAGGGGGTAATTTACACATCTTTTGCACCCACATCCTGCCGGGATTGATGCCGCTGGCCATCGTCCATGCCGTGATGACCGTTGTCGGTGCTGTGCTGACTGAATCACTGCTGTCCTTTTTCAGCCGCACGCATGACTATATGACATGGGGTTCTATGATCTGGGTTGGACGTCAGACCTTCCGTTGGTTCAACCGCGGCGGGCAATGGACCGCGATCATTCCTCCTGCCATGGCCATCATGCTTTTTTGCAGTGCTTTTTATCTGGTAGGCCGGGCCCTGGATGACATTTTGAACCCGCAGCTGCGGGAGCAAGAACACCGGCATTAATCACAGCCCTGACCACACCCTCAGCGATCGCTGCGCAGTTCCGGGTTGGCAACCCGCTGCAGCCCCCTGGAAACCAGGTAAAATCCCAGGGCAAAAAGGGTAAAACAGGCTGCGGCCGGGATGAGCACATGCAAGGTAGAATCGATCCCGACCTGAAGGCTTCCATATACAAAAGCATCATAAATCAGCGTGCCCCAGTTATTCACTGTGCGGGTAATGCCGAAAAAGGATATGAATCCATCAGCCACTACAGCCCCGGTGACTGAGATCATCATCTGGAGAGCAGCCAGGGGCATGATCGATGGCAAGAGATGCTGGGTGATGATATGCCACGCCCCTCCACCTGATATTTTTGCTGCCTCCATAAAGGGCTTTGAGGCGATTTGAACCGCCTGGGCACGCATGACCAGCACCGTGCCCCCAGCTCCCATCACCAATCCATATATCAATCCTAAATACACAGGCCCGATATCATTGTAGCGGGCCCCAATTACCACCATAATCATGGGTGCCGGGAACAATAAAAATACATCAGCTACATTGGTAATCAGCAAATCAACCCAACCCCGGTAATAGGCTGCCACAGTGCTCAGAAACGTCCCTACCACCGCTGTGGACAGAGCAGCCGTCAAACCGATCAGAAATGTGGGCTGAGTGGCTGCCAGCAGCCTGCTTAACACGTCCCGTCCCAGGATGTCCGTTCCCAATAAATGGCGGTTGCTGGGTGGGGCCGGGTGCGGGAACACCTGAGTGTCAAAGCCGGTAATTGGATCATACACGGAACGGGGCCAGACCGTGTTGATCAAGATGGGGTGCATGATGGCCATCAACCCAAAGATAGCGATCAAAACCAGACCCAGGATGGCCAGACGGCTTTCCCGAAAATGAGCCCAGTTGATCTTAAATCGCCGCCCGAGAACAATCATCCGGAATCTAAATCGCTGACTAGGCTTAAAGCCAGAGTCCCAGCGCTGACCGATATCATTTTTCTCCTGAGCGTGTTCACTATCTGAGACATCCCGTCCTTTTTGGGCAAGACCGCCCAGTGCTTCCTTTGCTTTCGGGTCATCCGGGTTCAGAGAAAGAATCTTTTTCAGGATAAACTCTTTTCGGTCTCGTTCAGTAACCGTTTCATACAGAAGCCGCCAGGCTTCAATATTCCTCGGATTTTCCTTCAAGACGTCAACCAGCGTACCCTGTGCGTCTTGAGATCGACCTTCTTTGATCAACCGTTCTGCACGTTGTATGACTTTATTGTTGTCCATAAAACCTTATCCAGTGTTGATTGTTGATTCACGGTGGCGAATGCGGGGGTCCAGGTACGCGCCCAGGAGGTCCAGGATCAAGCGAGCTGCGAGGGACAATATCCCCACAAGGAGCAAAGTGTTCATCACCACTGGCATGTTCTGCCAGTAAAGTGAATTCCACATGTTGGTCCCCACCCCCGGCCAATCCAGGGAACTTTCGATGATCACAACCCCGGTCAACAAATAGGGCAGGGAAATCACCAGGCGGCTCAATACCGGTAAAATGGCATTCCTCACCGCATGCCGATCCCGCACCAACGAATCCGGTAAGCCTTTGGCGCGGGCCGTTTTGATATATTCAGACTTTTTTACTTCCCGGAGACTGGCCTGCATGATAAGCATGGTCTCTCCGAAAGTTAAAAGGATATAGGTCAGGAGGGGTAAATAAGCCAGGCGCATGATGTCAAAGGCATATTCAGCGATGCCCAACACATCCCACCCGGCAACCGTCCAGACTGCATAATCCGGGGGAAATCGTCCACCAAATCCGGAGCATGTCGTCCACTGAA
>CAZIFI010000010.1:0-60975 GCA_964539105.1 uncultured Anaerolineales bacterium
TCTGGCCGGAGAAGCCTTCATCTTCGAAGCGGTCGGCCATGGCTTCCGCCAGGGGGAAGACCGTCGAGCTTCCGGCGGTGACCACGTCACCTTCCAAAGAAAGGGGATCGACGGGCGGCAGCACACCTTCATTTCCTGCCATAGGTTCCTTTGCTTCTTGGGCAGGTTCAGATGTTGCCATCTCCTCATCCGCTTCTTCTTCCACCACTTCCTTCTCACCGGTTTGCGGAGCCGCAGTGGGTTCCGTCTGCGGGGGGGCGACTGTATCTTGCCCACCGCAGGCGGTGAGGGCGATCGTCGCTAGAAGCAGTAGCGACAGGATCTTAAATAAAGAGCGTTTCATTCTTATCCTCCTAGTGGATAAATATGAGCTTGGTTTACAAGGTGAGTTTAACAGCCGGAATTTAACAAACCACAAATGAGTCTTTAACAACGGGTCAAGGATTGGTTAACAGGACGTTAAAGCATGTCATTCTTTTCGTATAGAAAGGATAGGGGGATGGCAGGTTTATAGATCAGGGATTGTCCGGGGAATGGGTTCTTCGGTTGGGGAGGTTGGTTACAGGAGCAGGGGCCGGATGCGCTGCTTGCGGATACTCAGATTTAAATTTGAGATCTTCCCCCACCTGGTTTGCGTATAGATATAAAGTAGAGGTATTGCGACCCCGATGCCCATGGCGATTCCGCTCCACATCCAGGCTGTTGCTGTTCCAACGCGGAGGGTGATCATACACAACATACCGATAATTATCACCAGTGGACTGAATAGGGTGGAAACCCAGCGGGCGAGGACGTCCCGGCAGATGCCCGCAGCACGCTGTCTGGCTTTCAGGGAAGTGTTCTTGATTTGCATCAGTTTTCCTTATAACTGGCAAAATCAGATCCATCCCAAGCGTATCAAATTATGGTTAGCGAATTCCTCAGGAGATGTTAACAGATGTTTACCAAATGATTATTGAACGGTTAGATCATCCCCGTCAAAGATGGTTGATCAGGACCAATCTACGGATTGATGGCCACACTGTCAATCACGGCTTCAAAATCGGGCTTATAGTCCGGGAAGGTTTCCAGTGCAGAGGCGAAATAGAAGGTCCAGCGCATGTCCCCTTCCTGGATGACATACAGCACCTGCTTGCCCTTTCCTTCCTCCTCGTCGTCCACGGTCAGGAAAACCCGGGCTGTGGGCTGAGGGGCATTGTCTACGATTTCTTTCCGGAGCAGCTCGAAGTCGGTGTCCACGTTGGACAGGGCTTCGTTCAGGCTTTCTTCCAGGGAGACGGGCTCTTCCATCTCCTCACCGGTCATCATCATTGCCACCAGCTGGGTTTCGTCTAGCGCCATGACCAGATCAAAAGCCGGCAGATCGTCCAGCTGGGAGAGATCCGGGGTGGACTGCGGCGTGGCGCCGAACTCCTGCCCCAACTCTTCCGCCACGTCGCTGAAGCCTTCCGCAAAGCCCTGGATGAAGAGCTGGAAGAGTTCCCCCATCCCTGAACCCAGATCCATGACTTCCAGGTAGGGAGGAAGGCGAAAGGAAATTGTTTCCGCTTCGACCCGCTGCCATTCTGCGGGGATTTCGACCTGTGGGGCATGGGTGACCCGGACAGGGGTCATGGCGGGGAGGGAGGATGTGATTTTCAAGGTTGAGATTGTTTGTGACGGGGTCGGGCTGTGTGGGAGGGGGGTGGGGGATGTGGGGGAAGGCGTAAAAGTGGGCTGCGGCGTCCACGTGTCGGGCAGATTTGCCAGAGGAGTGACGGTGGCGGGCTGGGTTGTGGGTGTAAAGGAGGGTGAGGATTGCATTCCCGGTTGGCAGGCAGTCAGCGTCAGAAGGAGCATGCAGGTAAGCAAAATTGATGTCCGGGTTGGCATAAAACCATTCCTTTGGCGACTAGAGTAGATTCGTATAGCCATTATTGAATTCAGTAACAACAATTTTTTGTGACTATCACCAGCCAGTTAGTGATTTTCAACGGATAGGTCGGGATCAAGTCACTGGCGCTCGTCCCCGGGCCTGGTCGGGCTGGCGCATTTTCATCAGGGAACTCCCCACCCCGTAGGTCACAAATTTTCCGCGGGGCGCAATTTCAATCACGCAGGTGTCCTGCGCGGAAGTAGGATCGTCCGCTTTGTGCCGGAAGACCGCTTGTAATTGATCTTTATCGATATTCCGGGCATCGGTGACGGTGGCCGTACCGGAAAAGGTAATCGTGGACTGGGGAATTTTGATCCAGGGCAGGAAGGGCACCCGCCTGGGGATAGGGATTGTGACCGACACATGTCGGTTCTCCCGGATATGCTCTGCCTTCCAGGTGTCAAGGCCTGTCCCGGCGTACAGCTTGCGATCCTGCACTGCAGACACCACGCCTGCCGTGCGGGCCTGGTTTTGCTGGTTAACCATGCCCAGCACACAGAATAGTTCATCCTGGAGGACATCCCACACCTGTTCGGGGGAAAGGGCTAGAGTCATGGTTTTCATCCTCGACTGTCAGCGTGTTGTTCTTTTGAAGTAATATGAAAATAACTATTGTTCCTATCCTAACTGCTTTGCACCGGATTGAAGTTATCTTATGATGTGAGTGGTTGATCCTCTACCTATATTTACGGATAGAGAGGGTAAAAGTTGTACTTTTCCCACTAATACGGGAACAAAAGGCGATCTATATCCGTCATATAACCAAATGAGAGGTAAAAAATAGGATGGAGAGGAGAATTCAGATGTCTACACAAATGAAAAGGTCGATGACATATCTTGTTGTTAGTTTTGGGGTGATAATGATGGTCCTCATCGCTGGTTGTGGAAGTGCATCAACCCCGCAGCCGGTTTCCACCACCCCGCCGATGGAGACAGCAACAATAGAAACCCCAACCCCGGTGGGGACTGACACGGAGCCAGCTCCAGAAACCGCACAGCCGACCGCTGATCCCATGGATGTTCCTTCTGCAACTGTAGTACCGACTGATACACAAGAAGGTCCAGAAACAGAGGAGCCTGTGGTAAAAACGCCCGCAGAGGAGCAACAGATGCCGAAGAATGAAGTGGTGGCAGCGGTCAAGGCCGATCTGGCTTCACGCCTCGAAATCAGCCAGGGTCAGATCACCGTGGTCAGTGCGAAAGCGGTGACCTGGAACGATGCCTCTCTGGGCTGCCCCCAGCCGGGCGAGATGTACGCCCAGGTCCTGACCCCCGGCTACCAGATCATCCTGGAAGCACAGGATACCCAGTATGACTATCACACAGATGACCTCGGGCATTTCGTGCTGTGTGAAAAATAAGTAAGAAAAAAAGACCTGTGGGTTGTCCCACAGGTCTTTTATGCTCAGAGGGTATATTGTTTACTCAACGATATCTGTTGCGTCCACTGCGCCTAAGCCATAAAAATCATCTTTTCCAGGCTTACCGAGATCGTCAGCCAGGTGACGGAGGGCAGCTTCTACCTGAGCAGGATGCATATCCCCTCCGTTGTCGCCGATGATCAGCGCCGCGACTCCAGATGTGTGAGGTGCAGACATGCTCGTGCCGGCGGACCAGTACCAGCCGCCGTTGCCAGTGCTGAAGACCAGGTCAAAGACCCAGCACGGAACACCAGCTACAATGCCTACTGTACAGATATCACCGCTGGCAAAGAGATCAAAGTCGACATCTCCGCCGGGTGCGGCAAAATCAATCACCGACTGGCCGTAGTTGGTATAGAACGCCGGGGTGTCTAGGTCGGTTGTCGGGTCCACTCCCCACCCTTCCGGACCGGTAGCTGAAATGGATAGCGCGTGAGGGGCGTCTGAGGGTAGATGAATGGCGTCTTTATCATGATCTCCATCCCGTGCGTCGTTTCCAGCAGACGCGATCACGGTTGAGCCGCTCTGATATGCGTAGGTAACAGCGCGAGAAATGGCATTTTTCAGCTCATTTGCTTCACGTGCGGTATACATGCCTTCCTCACCGCTTTTG
The DNA here is from genome assembly GCA_964539105.1 of uncultured Anaerolineales bacterium. Classification (GTDB taxonomy): domain Bacteria; phylum Chloroflexota; class Anaerolineae; order Anaerolineales; family UBA11858; genus B10-G9. The sequence continues at coordinate 3,950 of CAZIFI010000010.1, forward strand.
TGGAGGGTGGCACCAAGGCTCATGCTGATCACATCGGCATCGACATCAGCTGCATACATGATCCCAGCGATCACGTCGGCGAATGTTCCACTGCCGGCATCGCCTAAGACTTTCACCAGAACTAGCTCCGCCTCCGGAGCTACACCAATGGTGCCGAAGGCATTATCAGCCGCAGCTACGGTTCCGGCTGTATGTGTGCCGTGACTGAAGGTATCCGGTAAAGTATATCCGAGGCCTTCACCGGTAAAATCTTTGCTCAACGCGAAATTGATATTGGGTGCGAGATCGGGGTGGTCAATATCAAATCCAGTATCGAGCACCGCTACGCGGGCTCCGGCTCCGCGCATACCGGCGTCCCAGGCTTCAGGAGCGTCAACTGCATCGTGCCCCCACTGCAGATCAAAAAAGAAGTCGTCATCACCGCTGGTGGGAGGATTACCGAAATCATCAATGGAGATATTGTAAACAGGATCGATCCATTTTAATGAAAGATTGGGGACAACAGAACCCACACCCTTTATTTTGGCCGCTTCGCCTTTGAAGTTGTCTTGATCGGACTCAACCACAGCAAGGCCAATCCCATCGAACTGCCGGGTGATCTCTCCCCCAGCTCGTTCAACTTGTTTTGCTAACCCCTTGGGTAATTTATTGCCTTTCGAAAGGATGAGATAGGATTCTGGAGATGCCTGAGCTCTTGCTTGATTCGGGACAAGAGCAAGGACAAGGGACAAGATGAATACGAAACTCAAGATGCGTTTCATGGGTGAATTTTCCTCCTGCGGAAATGGTAAATACGGGAATCCGAGTTTCTGACGTGTGAGTTACTCACCTCCTTATTCAATTTTTTTCTCACGTGTGATATTTGAAGGCCGTTGCCTGATACACCCACTTACAATTTTGTTGGGCATTCTTTATCTTACACTAAATGTAAACCTTTGTATCTTAAAGATTATTAAATAATTTCCACTCTAAATTAATTAAATCTGGACCATGCGGTTGCTGAGAAGTCATGTCACTTTGTGATAGACTTTGGGGTGACCCCTTTCCAGGAGGAAGTTATGTCTAGTCCATCCAGTACGTACATCACCCGGAAGGCATTCCTTCAGTCTGTGTTCATTCTATTTATATTTATGATTCTGGCCGGGACTCTAACCCGCGTCCTGCCCGCCGGTTCATACGACAGGATCACCATCGAGGGCCGAGAAATGGTGCAGCCTGATTCGTTCCGGTTCGTGGACAAGCCGGATTATCCGGTCTGGCGCTGGCTGACCGCTCCCATCGAAGTTTTATGGGGGCCAGAGGCCCTGACGGTAATCACCATCATCCTCTTTATCCTGCTGGTGGGCGGGTCATTTACTATTCTGGAAGAAGTGGGTGTGCTGCGGGCCGGATTAAACCGTTTGGTGCAGGCCTTTGGAGACCGCAAATATGCCTTGCTGCTGGCGGTAGCACTCTTTTTTATGATTCTGGGCGCCTTCTTCGGTATCCTGGAAGAGGTGGTGCCTCTGGTGCCTGTGGCGCTGGCTCTCTCCGCATACCTGGGTTGGGACCCCCTGGTGGGCCTGGGGATGAGCATCCTGGCCACCAATATGGGATTTTCGGCTGCCATCACCAATCCCTTCACGATTGGTGTGGCCCAGAAACTGGCCGGGCTGCCGCTGTTTTCGGGAGCCTGGTTCCGGATCCCGATTTTTGTGGTGATCTATCTTGTCTTCGCTGTCTTTTTAACCCGCTATGCCAGGAGGGTAGAAAAGCATCCAGAACGATCACTGGTTTTTGAAGAAACACAACGCCAGCCATATTTACATCAGCACTCTGACCCCTCCCTGCTGGACGCCAGTGACAGCCCTCCCGGGCAAGCGGTATGGTGGCTGGGGGTCTTCCTGGGTTTGATTCTGTGTACGCTGATCAGTGCGCCTTTCATCCCGGTCCTGGCGTCGTATGCCCTGCCCGTCGTTGGCTTACTCTTTTTCTCCGCTGGATTGGGCGCCGGACTGTTGTCGAACACCGGGAAGAAAAGGGTCTTCCAGGCTCTCGGGACGGGGATGGCGGGCATTGCCCCCGGCATTCTCTTAATCCTGATGGCGGTGAGCATCAAGCACATCGTGGTCCAGGGGGGCATTATGGACACCCTCCTTCACAGCGCATCCGGCACGTTCACAAAAGCGGGTCCCTTTGCGTCCGCTATGATTATTTACGGTCTGGCTCTGGCGGTTGAATTTTTGGTTGCTTCCGGATCTGCCAAGGCCTTTTTGCTGATGCCCATTTTGCTGCCCCTGGCAGATCTGGCAGGGGTTACCCGTCAGGTGGCAGTGACGGCCTACAGCTTCGGGGATGGGTTTTCAAACACCATCTATCCCACCAACCCCATCCTGCTGATTGTCCTGGGATTAACCGTGGTCAGCTATCCCAAATGGTTGCGGTGGACGCTGCCTTTGTGGGGCCTTATTCTGGTGGTGACGGTGCTATTTCTGGGATTAGCGGTTGCTGTTGGTTACGGTCCGATGTAATGTCAAAGGCGTGTATGAACTTTCAACCTCCAGTTAATTATCAGGTTTCACGTGAACGGTTCCGGTCCTATCTGCATCGGATCCAGAATTACTGGGACAGAGCCCGCCTGGAATTGGCATCCCATCCAGCTGATGAGGATGTGACCATCGATTGGGTCCAGGCGGATGCTGTGGAGCAGAAAGAAAAGCTGTTCCTGCTCACCACAGGGGAACACGGGGTAGAGGGGTATGTCGGGGCGGTGGTGCTCAACCTGTTCATGGATGAATTCCTGCCCAAGCTGGATCCCCGCAATACAGGCCTGGTTGTAGTTCACCCGATCAATCCCTGGGGCATGAAACATAAACGGCGCATCAACCACCTCAGCGTGGATCTCAACCGCAATTTTGTGCGGAATGAGAAACAATTCCGGTCTTTGACCAACCCCGGATATGAGCGTCTGGAAGACTTTCTCAATCCGGATCGCTCCCTGGGCGTTTACTGGAGAGAGAAGGCTGGTTTTCTGTTTCGATTAATGGATACCTGGCTGAATATGGGACGGGATGTGCTGCAAAGTGCCACCCTGTTGGGTCAGTATCAGTATCCGCGGGGGTTATATTTCGGGGGTCAGGAGTACCAGTTTGAAACAGAGGTCATGTTTGACCTCTTCCATAACGCTCTTCAACAGTATAAAAAAGTGGTACACATCGATGTTCACACCGGATATGGTCCCCGGGATCACATGACACTGGTGAATTCTCCCTTTGAACCTCAGCCCCCATCATTGCTGGCGGAACGGTTTGAGTATTCCCGGGTAGTGGCCGCTGATCCACAGGAGTTTTACAGCATTGAAGGCGATATGATCGATTGCTTTTACAGCATCGCCGGAGAAGAGTATCCGCAGCGGTCCTATTTTGGCACGGCTTTCGAGTTTGGCACAGTTGGCGAAGGGCTGGTTGCCGCGGTCCGCAGCCTGCGGACGATGGTCTTAGAAAATCAACTATACTGGCACGGTGTGAAACACGACAAAACCGCTGAGAAAGTTCACCGAGATTATGTGAACTTATATTATCCACAGCAAGCATCCTGGTACAAAAAAGCCCTCCAGGATGCCCGACAGGCGTTTCATGGGATCTTAAAAGGGTTTTCGTATATTGCGTGATAACTAACCAGCTTTACCGCTCCTGAATACTAATCCCCAGCTCAGTTGAAGGAATCGATTGTTGGATATAATATGCACGGGGAAGGATAGAACAACTCCATCTTATATCCTCCCCGGCAGTCTAATTTCTGCTTATTTATTGATGATGTGAAATTTATATGGAAGTCATCCATACTTTCTTTGAGGTCAACCGCAGCAACCTGTACTTTGTATATGGATTATCATTTTTTGTTCTGGGGTTGGCCACCGCCCTCCAATCCCGCCAATATACACGTCTTGACCTGGCGCGCACACTCAAGTGGTTGGCTGCCTTTGGTTTTGTCCATGGTATCCATGAATGGGGAGATGTATTTATACCCATTCAACAGGGATATGTCAGTAACTTTACGTACCAGATGTTGCACCGTTTGCACCTCATCATCCTGGGCGTTTCCTTTGCTTGTCTGATGGAGTTTGGTGTAGCCCTGCTGCGGACAGTTGATTATCCAGAATGGCTGCATTTGATCCCCGGGGGAACCCTGGCGGTGTGGTTTTTTTTGTGTTTTTTCCCTCTGGCGGAACGATATCCAGAATTTATGGTGTGGCATGATATAACCAATACCCTGGCCCGGTATTTTATTGGATTTCCTGGCAGTATACTGGCAGCTTTTGGATTACGGGTCCATACCCATCAAAGAATTAAATCTCTCGATGTCCCGTTCATCATGCGTATGCTCAGATTGACCGGGTTCGGACTTGTCCTGTATGGTATTTTCTCGGGGCTTATTACACCTGCTGTCCCCTTCTTTCCGGGAAGCCTCCTCAACTACGGTAATGTAAAGCAGTGGCTGGTGTTTCCAACTCCAGTTTTCCGGACTTTAATTGGCATCGGTCTGACCTTAACTGTGATCCGTGTATTAGAAATCTTCGATGTTGAAATTGACCGCCTGTTGGAGAAAATGGAACAGAAGCAGATCAGGGCAGCTGAAAGAAATCGACTCTCCCGTGAATTACATGACGGTGTGATCCAAAAAGTATATACCGCGGGTTTACTTGTCGAGTCCGCACATCGTATCGCACAAACGCAACCCGCAGATGTTGCCGATCGATTGGACAAGGTAGAAAACGTCCTGCGCGATGCCGTTGAAGATCTCCGGAGCAATCTGGCGGAGTTATATCAACCTGCCCGGGAACAGTCATTAATTGAAGCCCTGGAGGCCATGGTTGAGGATCCCCGCTTTCAAACTTTTGTTGACATCGAAAAAGAGTTGAATATACCCGGTGACCTCTGTTTGTCTCCCATGCGTTGTGATCATGTCACGGGTATTGTTCAGGAGGCATTAAATAATATCGTGCGCCATGCCCAGGCTTCAAAAGTGGAGCTGTCAGGGCATGTTGAGGAGGATCGGTTAGTGATCCAGGTCAAGGATAACGGCCAAGGTTTACCGGACCATTTAGAACCGGGATATGGTCTTCGAAATATGCGCGACCGGGCCCGGATCCTGGGAGGGAGGCTCAAGGTGCAGGAATCGCAGGGTGGAGGCACAATTGTCAACCTGGAAATCCCAATAGAGGATGATGGACATGGATAAGATACGTGTATTATTGGTGGATGATCATTCAGTGGTTCGTTTGGGTATGATGACGTTGATCAATGACCAACCGGATATGGAAACGGTGGGGGAGGCCGGGACGGCACATGAAGCTGTAAAAAAGGTGGGTGAATTGGCTCCGGATGTCGTGTTAATGGATATTCGCATGCCCGGCGAGGGTGGAATAAAGGCCACAAAAGAGATCTCGGATCGGTTTCCAGAGACCAAAGTGGTGATGCTAACCTCCTATGCTGACGATGAGTTGATATTTCGGGCAGTGCGGGCAGGGGCCAAGGGATATGTATTGAAACAGGTGGGAAATCAAGAGCTGCTGAATGCCATCCAGGCTGCTGCAAAGGGAGAGGCGGTTCTGGATCCGTCCACGACGAATAAAATTTTAGCCAGATTGCGGCACTTAGAAGAAGAAGCGGAAAAGAGCGTCTTTAAGGATTTGTCAGCAAGGGAATTGGATGTTCTGGCTGAAGTCGCTCAAGGGAAAACGAACAGTGAGATAGGCGAGTCCTTAAACCTGAGCGAGACGACGGTAAGGAACTATGTCAGTAATATTCTGGATAAACTCGATCTAAAAAACCGTGTTGAGTTAGCCACATTCGCAGTGAAACACCACCTTGAAGATTATCTCAGGCCGGAAGGTTAAAGTCAAAAGAAGGCAAGACGCTTTATCTTGCCTTCTTTTTTCTACCAATAAGATTTTGCTCTGAACTTGGCCTACTGAACTATTCCTGAGCGTATGCAGGTTGCTCTGCAGGAATCTCATCCCCTTCTTCAAACCCTTGGGGAGCCTGCCAGGGGGTCCCCAGCCAGCGCAGCAGGAAATAATCAGCACCGATTCGGCCGGCAACCTTCCAGGCCAGAATGAGCCCAACAGCTGCCATAAACAAAACCGGGTTGGTGCTTGCTGAACCAGCCATCATGAAGTTCCAGTTCATGAAGCCGCTGAAGAAAGCCGCAAACCCGGTGAAGGCGCCCAGGACCAGGGCGATACCGACAACCATCTCGCCGTATGCTACCAGCTTGCCAAACCAGGTATAGGCCTCGATATCAAGCATGAATTGAATAAAGCTCCGGTACCAGTCGAAGGCGATTGTGGGTCGTCCAGACTCTGGGACCTGAACTGCACCTGTCCAGAATCCTTTCAAGGCAGCGCCGTTCCCTACCCAGGCAGCGCTGGTAACTTTATGTTGTGCGGCCTGGATCCACTGCCAGCCCAACCAGACACGAACCACAAACCACAACCAGGCAGCGCGTTTGTCGCTGAATAAGGTCTGGGCAATTGGTGGGTCCTTTAATTTAGACTTTTGTTGTGAAAAACCTGTTGTAGAAGACATGATCCCTCTCCTTTAGGGTAATTTGTAGTCTTGAATAACCTAATCTTACACAGGTAGTGTACAGTTTCAGAGAAATACTGTGTAGATGGGGATGTACCTAATTGCATAGGTACAGGTGTCAAGGCTTGGTGACTGAGGGGTTAATTAAGGAGAAAGGATGAGAGCTTTTTCACCTGAACGAACTTCGATTCTGAAAATTTAATATCATGGTATTAAGAAGGGAGGAAGATTGTGTCAAGGAATTGTTGAAAGTTTATAAATTGACCTTTAAATGACCTTTATATAATTGAATCCCCTCGATTCTTTCCCTTGGGAATAAAAATATGTACCAAGCGGGACAGAGATGGATGCGTTCGGTATAATCTTTGAGGCTGAATGTGTGTAATATAAGTTTTATGGGTTAACGCAATTAAAAAGGTGGTTTTCTGCTCATGGAGCGAGACACAGTCATTTTTATCGGTGTTGCGTTGGTATTAATTGCCATCACCACTGTGGGATCTTTTACGCTGCTGCCTGACTTACTGGCCGTGTATCAGGGTAGGGATACCGGTGACCCCGTGGGCCAGTCTTACGGTGGGGGTACGGTTCAGGGCCGGGTGTTGGAAGTGGTCGAAGAAGGAACCATCACTCTGGGTGATGTGGAACAAACCTATCAGGTGCTGCGCGTTGTTGTCCTGGAGGGCGAGTATGCCGGGGAAGAATTTGAAATAGAGTTTGGCAGGCGTCAGATCCGTCCTGCCGGGCTGGATCTCTCTCAGGGGGACCGGGTCATACTCAATGTCAGTCAGGGTCCGGGGGGGAATGTGACAGCCAGATTTTTGGATTTCGTGCGCACCCGATCTTTGTTGATTTTATTGGGAACCTTTATCGTTTTCAGTGTTGCCATCAGCGGATGGAAAGGAGTGAGGGGTTTACTGGGCATGGCCTTCAGCATTGCGGTCATCCTGTTTTACATTCTCCCTCAGATCCTGGACGGCAAAAACCCAGTCCTGGTCAGTGTCAGCGGCGCCTTTATTTTGCTATCCGTGACCCTCTACCTGGTGTACGGATGGACTCTGAAAACCCATGCGGCAGTGCTGGGAACGTTGATATCCCTCGTTTTGACGGCTTTCCTGGCGGACTATTTTGTGAATTTAACCCGCCTGACTGGTTTTGGCAGTGAGGATGCTTTATTCTTGATCCAGCAGTCAGAAGTCAAACTGAACATGCGGGGCCTAGTCCTGGGGGGGATGTTGATCGGTGCCCTCGGTGTGCTGGATGATTTAGTCATCACCCAGGCTTCGGTGGTGTTTGAGTTATATGGTCTAAACCCGGATCTGACATGGAGGGAACTGTACAGCCGTGCCATGCGGGTGGGTCAGGATCATGTGGCTGCCACCGTGAATACCCTGGTGCTGGCATACGCCGGTGCTGCCCTGCCCATGTTTTTGCTGTTTTCCCTCTCCGGAGAGAAGGTATCTTATTTATTAAATCTAGAATTTGTGACGGAAGAGATTGTGCGGACTATGGTGGGGTCTCTGGGCTTGATTTCAGCTGTCCCGATGACGACTTTGCTGTCAGCTGTGATGGTGATCCACGGCAGCCAGTGGGGGCCGTGGTCCGGCTGGTTGGGACCGGTTTCACGGGAAGGCGATCATGATCATCCGCATTAAACAGGAGGGTTCGGTTGTGTATGAATAACTTGCATGTTCACGTGATGCGTTCTTTCCCGGAAGAGGTAAAAAGTAAATTCCGCTCTGAGTTAGATGAGCGCGTGGTTTTAACCGTGGGGGAAGACCTCCCTCAAACGCGAGAAGTTCACATTCTGGTGGCGGGACGTCCTCAACGAGATATGTTGGAGTCATTAGATCAACTGGAGCGGGTCATCATTCCCTGGGCAGGCGTATCCAGAATGACCCGTGACCTGCTGCTTGAATACCCACATATCCGGCTTCATAATTTACATCACAACGCGGTACCCACCGCGGAAACAGCCCTGGCGCTGATGTTTGCGGCCTCGAAAAGCATTGTGCCCCTGGACCAGGCTTTACGGAAAGGAGATTGGCGGCCGCGGTATGAAGGGGGACATTCCTTGCTTCTAGATGGGAAACAGGCTTTGATCCTCGGTTATGGAGAGATTGGCCGCCAGCTCGGTCAGCGGCTGCGTGGATCGGGTTTAAGGGTGAATGCCATCCGGAAGCATATAGATAAAATAAAACGCAGTGAGATCTCTCTTTTCCCACCCAGCGAGTTACACAACCTGCTCCCATCAACCGATGTGCTTTTTTTGACGGTACCGCTGACGGATGAGACAAAGGGTATGATTGGACAGGAGGAGATCGATTTGCTTCCGGAAAAGGCTGTGCTGATTAATATCTCACGTGGACCTGTGGTGGACGAGGAAGCCCTGTACCGGGCATTGCAAGAAGGCCGCCTGTTCGGAGCCGGCCTGGATGTGTGGTATGTCTACCCCGGCCAGGAAGAGGATCGGGAAAGAACGCTGCCCGCGGAATTTCCCTTTCATGAACTGGAGAATGTGGTTCTCAGCCCCCACCGAGGCGGCAGCACATTATCGACGGAAGAGCTGCGGATCCACCATCTGGCACGGTTAATTAATGCCGCAGCCCGAAATGAAGACGTACCCAATCAGGTGGACCTCCGGGCTGGATATTGAGGTAGAAGTTCAAAGCGGGGCAGGTGACCTGCTGTCATACCCCATGCAAGGACCGATCGCAAATCCCGGGGGGAAACCATTACCGATCATCCCGCAAATTTAGGTAGTTGATGAGTTCTGCTTTGTGTTCCTGATCATGATCAAGGATGAGGGACAGCAGGTCCGGCACATCCATCTTTCCCATGCGCTCATGGATGGCGATGTTATTTATGGATGCCTGTTCCATGTCTCGTACGAGATCAATGAGCGCCTGTCTGGAGCTTTTCCAGCCATCAATTGAGTCCTGGATAGTATGCTGACTGAAATCTCGATCTGAGTTGTGGTAATAGGAGAAGGTGGGGTTTTTCTCCGTCTGAAACTGCCTGGCTCGCTCCAGAAAACATTCTTTTTCGGTCGCTGCCAGATGAGCTGCTACAAACCGGAAAGACCAACGGTCATCACCAGGTGACCAATCAGGGGTGGAAGCTCCCGCTTGCAGCAGCGGGATGATTTCTTTCTGGCTGTCCTGTAAGTCCTGTAGTGTGGGAGTAAGATCTTGCATATCGGCACCTCGTTGACTCGGTTCTATAGATTCGTATAGCCATCATATCATATATGCTTTCAGCGCTGAACACTTCCTAAGCCGCGGGGAGGGAGAAATAGAATGTACTGCCCTGGTCCAGCTCGCTTTCTGCCCAGATTTTGCCCTCGTGTGCCTCAATCAGGTGTTTAGATATCGCCAATCCCAGCCCGGTGCCCCCGCTGGTTCGGGCCTGGTCGGATTTGTAAAAACGCTCGAAGATGCGCGGTAGGTCCCGAGGGGGGATACCCATGCCGTGATCCTCGACGAAGAAGATGATTTGATCGTCTTCAATTCTGGCCCCTACCTGGATGTTTTGTCCCGGCTTAGAAAACTTTACCGCGTTATGAATCAGGTTAACGAGCACCTGGTCGATGCGCCGTGGGTCGACCCTTACGCTCGGAAGATGGGGAGGAATATCCTGTTTGATGGAGATCTGGCGCCGCTTTGCCTGGGCGCGCATGCGGTCCACGGCATCGTCCACAAGGGAAATCACCGATACCTCTTCCAGGTCCAGAGGGACTTGGCCTGATTCAATGCGGGATAATTCGAGCAGCTCGGCGATCAACTGCGCCAGTGTGTCGACTTCAGTTTCGATTCTGGAAAGAAACTTTTTAGCTGCCCCAGGATCCTCTAAGGCTCCTGTTTGCAGGGTTTCGGTTAAGGCTTTCAGCGATGCCAGTGGGGTCCGAAGCTCGTGAGAGATATTGCTGATGAAGTCCTGGCGGGTTGTTTCCAGACGTCTGATTCGGGTCAGGTCTTGAAAGAGGAGCAAGGTATGGCCGGGCAGCGCTTCACCGAGGGGGATAGCAATCCCCTGCAGGAAGGTTTTTTTTCCGGGAATCTCCAGCGATTGGGCCTGTTCTTTACCCTCTTTCTGGCTGGTGTGGAGCAGGTTGATCCATTGATGAACCCGCAAAATTTCAGTGGCGCTGTTTCCTTGTGCCTGGTGAGCGCTGGTATTGAATATCTTTTCAGCAGCGGGATTGATCAGTTCAATGCGTTCGTCGCTGTCGACGATGATTACCCCGTCTGTCATTTGTTCCAGGACAGCGCTTAGCTTACCCTGCTCTGATTGTAAAGCCTGGATCTGGTTCTGAAGGGTCTGCAGCAGGCCATTAAATGCCCGTGTCAATTGCCCGATTTCATCATCCCCCCGGGACATCAGGAGGTCATCCACCGCGCCGCTCGCTAACTCGCGTGTGTTCCGGGTTAGCCGAATCAAAGGTTTTGTGGTCTGTGCGGCGATGACATAGGCCAGCAGGATCCCCACCAGGGCAGATACCCCGGCCGTAAAGATGATGGTATTTTGGAGACGATCCTGAGCTGCCATAATCCGGGATTCCGGGATGGAGATGCGCACAAAACCTGAGATCTCTCCCTCACTCCGGATGGGTACCGCCGTGTATAGTTGTTTAAATTTCAGGGTTCTGCTGTACCGGATGGCCTGACCTACATCATGGGTGAGAGCGGTCTGTATTTCAGGCCGATTGAGATGGTTATCCATCTCAGCGGGATCCCCTTCAGAGTCCGCCACAACCGTTCCGTCCCTGGAGAGAATTGTGATCCGGGCTTGCAGGATCTGGCTCCACTGGGTTGTGTTTTCGGTCAGCATTTGTGATGGCGCTTGTGAGAGATCCACAGCCGACAGGCTATTGCTGAGCAACCGGGCTTGGTCGGTTAGATTTTCCCGGGTCTGTTCGATATACAGGTTGTGGACGTAGTCGGTGAGATATAGGCCAGCGCCAAACGTGATAAGGATGATAAAGATGATAAAGGGGACTGCGATGCGCCACCGGATGCTGTTGAACATGTTATCCCTCAAATCGGTAGCCCACACCTCGGACTGTGACGATCCGCTTGGGATCGGAGGGATCGTTCTCAATTTTTTTACGCAGCCAGCGGATGTGGACATCTACGGTGCGGCTCTCGCCATGAAAGTCCCACCCCCATACTTTTTCCAGGATTTGTTCTCTGGATAATACATGACCTTTATGGTTTACAAGGTAGAGGAACAGATCGTATTCTTTGGGCTTAAACGACAGGGTGCGCTCGTTTTTACTGACCTCCCGCCGGTTGAGGTCCAGGGTCAGGTTCCCGAAGGTCATTATATGATCATCATCCGTTCCGGGCTGCTGTAATGTGTTCTTGACCATCCGCACCCGCCGCAGCTGTGCTTTCACCCTGGCTACCAGCTCACGCATCGAAAATGGTTTGGTGAGGTAATCATCCGCGCCGATTTCAAGGCCCAGGACGCGGTCAATTTCTTCGTCTTTTGCGGTAAGCATAATGATGGGAATACTGCTTTCATGACGCAAGATACGGGTGATTTCGATCCCATCCATGCCGGGCAGCATGATATCCAGGATAATAAGATCGGGGTGAGTATTCCGGGCGCTTTCCAGAGCTTTGACGCCATCACCGATGACCTTTACCTGATACCCTTCGCGTTCCAGGTTATACTTTAAAGTTTCCTGCAGGGTGGGTTCGTCTTCAACGACTAATATGCGTTGCACCATCTACATCATCCCGTGGTCCTGATACCAGTTGAGACTGTCCTGGATGGTTTTGTCAAACGATCGCGGAGATAATTCAAAGGTTTCCTCCGCCTTGTGTGTATTATACCCCTGCCAGTGGGTATACGCCTGCAGGTGGTCCGGTACTGATAAAAATGGTATTCTTTCAGAGATCGGGACCAACCCTAGCAGCACAGCCTTCGGAATGGTGAACAGCGGGGGGGAGGCGTTGGCAATCTCGGCAATGCGCTTCATGACTTGAGGGATGGGGAGATTATGGCCACCCAGAATGTAGCGTTCTCCGGTACTGCCCTTTCTGGCTGCCGCGATTTGTTCCCGGGCCACATCTCGCACATCAACGACATTGATTGTCCCGGGGGGGACAACGGGCACCTTGCCCTGGGCTGCGGCGATCAGTATCCTTCCTGTGGTCAGGTGAACATCTCCCGGACCGAAGACAACTGTGGGATTGACCACGACAGCGTTCAGACCCTTTCCCACCGCTGTATGTACTGCGCGTTCCATCAAGCTTTTCACTTCATAATAGGCGTTTCCTGGCAAAGTGCCGGGCTGGTAAATGTCCCGTTCATCCGCTAAGCGGTCTTCATCCTGCGGGGGCAGGCCGATCGTGGACAGGCTGGAGGTGTAAATCAAGCGGCGGATTGATGCCCCCCCGGCAGCCGTCAGGACATGGTGGATTTCTTTTTTTGCTGCTGCAATGTGATCCTGGAAAGTACGTTGACTTTGGGATTGTGGATAATAGGCTGCGGCGTGGAAAACAAGATCCACACCGTCCATAGCCCGCTCCAGGGTGGGAAGCTGCATTAAGTCTCCCTGCACCCATTCAATTTCATTGCCCTGTAGATGGCCGGTGCTTCCCGACCTGCGCTGGAATCCTCTTACTTTCCACCCTGCCCGTAAGGCCGCTTTTGCAATATGTCCCCCAATAAAACCGGTTGCTCCCAGGACGAGAACTTCAAACATATCCTTATGTGCCCCCGACCCGATCTCTGGTTTGATTTAAAATCAGGGCTTTTTCATCCTCATAATTGATCTTTTCGATGGCTTCGTTCTCGGTCAACCACAGTACCTTATCAACCTCCCCGTTCATGGCCTGGGGCCGGTATTCCTGGGCTGCCATGTGCCAGAAAAGGACGACTTTCGGTTTGCCATCGATGGTGTATGTCAGCGTGCCAGCAAAATCCTGCAGGTTCGCTGTATACCCCGTTTCTTCCAGAACCTCTCGAAGGGCGGTGCTTTTCCAGTCTTCATCCCCTGTTCGTTTTCCTTTCGGTAATGACCAATCATCGTAGTGATGTCGATGTATGACAGCTAATTCTTTTTTTCCCTTTCTTTCTCTCCACAATATCCCGCCAGCTGCTTCTATGACGCTTGATTTGTCATTCCGTTTCATGTAATGAAAACCTCATTATATATGCGTTTTGTCCGTCACTGATTCTAACATATCTTACTGATCAAGGTTCTTTTCCAGGGAGGAGCGAGGATGACTAACGTCCCGGAACTGGATGAAGATCATTGGCAATTACATCCAGTTTTGAAAGGAGCCCTGTTTGGTCTGGACGACATTCTGGCCTGTCTTTGTGTCAATGTACCTTCGCTCTGGGATGATCTGCACCCGGTAGTGATTGGGTTCTGCCCAGGAAAGAAGATCAACCAGCTCCTGCAGCCCCTGTTCCATATCGGAACCTTCTCGAGCGCCAAAGCGATAAGTGAGTAAATATGGATTTTCGTCGTCAAGATAGGCCAATATGGGGTGTAGTCCCTTCAGCAGTGCGCCGGGGGAAGGCGATTGATGCAGATGCTCCAGGGCGTCCACCGGCATGTCCAGGTTGACACGGAAAATTTTGAGGATCGCCGGTCGGTGCAGCATCTTTGCCACAGCGGCGGCATGTTGGATGGCGAGATCCTCAGGCACAGGGACAGGCTGCTGGTCGGAATCCAGGACTTTGATCTCCAGCGTATATTGTTCATCTACGAGCGGTGGTTCCGAGACCCTGTCCCGGGGAGGGACCAATTGATGCACTTCTACCATAACCCGATTCGCATAGGATTTCAGGTACATTTTGCGGGGTTGGTCGTCCGGTAAACGGGCTGGAGGGATGATTTCTCCGACATTCATGACCATCTCGGGGCCCTGCAATTTCAGGGCTGCGTTTAGTTTGCCTGTGGTATCGCTGAAGCCGATGGGTAAGACAGGCGAGGCACTCCGGTAGCTGAGCCAGGACACGCCGGTTTGTGCTTCTCTTTTTCCCTCTTCCCAGATACCGCCCTCCGGAAAAATGCCCACCACCCCTTTTTGATCCAGCACGCTGAGGGCATTCCGGAGTGCCGCGCGATCAAAAGCCCCTCTATGGAGAGGGATCACGCCGTAGAATTGGCTGATCCATTCAACAAAAGGTTCGGCAGGGATATCCGCTGCGCTGAGCATTTCTATCTGCCAGGGTGTGTAGATATTGATGAAAACCGCTTCCATGGCGGCGGTGTGATTGCCCACCACGATCAGGGGACCTTTATGGGGGAAATTCTTCCTTCCGGTGATCTTAACCTGGAACAGCAGCGGCAGCAGAAGATGGCCCAGGGTGTGCACCAGGCTCCGCTTGAGGTGATTTCTGGGATAGGAGATGGAACTTGTAACAGCGTTCATGGGTCCCGTTGAGAAAAGGGTAATGACGTTATTCCATGGAGTTGTTCTCGTTCATTCTATCATCAACCTTCTCTGTTACAATGAAGTTCGGAAATGTATAAGGAAGGAGGTGCCTGTGGAGTATCGCCGATTAGGAAGCGCAGGATTAAAAGTTTCAGTCGTAGGCTTAGGTACAAATCAGTTTGGCGGCAAGGTGGATTTGCGGCTGACCAAGGAAATCATCAGCGCTGCCATGGATGGTGGTGTAAATTTTATCGACACCGCTGATGTATATCAGGAAGGGCGTTCAGAAGAATATCTCGGGAAAGCCCTTGTGGGGCGGCGGGATGAGATGATCATTGCCACCAAATTCCGTCATCCCACCGGGGAGAGACCCAATCAGAGTGGTGGATCACGCCAACACATTCTCGGCGCGGTGGAAAGCAGTCTCAGACGGTTGAACACAGATTACATTGACCTGTACCAGATCCACAGCTGGGATCCTGAATCACCGCTGCAGGAAACTATGCGCGCCATGGAAGATTTGCTTCGAATGGGAAAGGTTCGTTATATCGGGGCTTCTAATTTTTCAGCCTGGCAGCTGACTCGGGCCAATGCCATTGCTGAACTCCAGGGCTGGTCAGAATTTGTTTCCATTCAACCTCATTATCACATGTTTGAACGTGATGTAGAAAATGAGCTTATCCCGGCCTGTATCTATTTTGACATTGGTATTCTGCCTTATTTTCCCCTCGCTGGCGGTTTTTTGACCGGCAAATATGAACAGGGCCAACCGGCACCGGAAGGCTCACGGGGAGAAAGCAGCACCTATGTACAATCCTATATGACGCCCGAAAAATACCGCATTCTTTCAGAGCTAAAAGATTTTGCGAAGGATGCAGATCGAGAACTGAATGAATTGGCCATTGCCTGGTTGATGGCCCAACCCCAGGTCAGTTCGGTGATCGCTGGAGCGACCCGGGTCGAACATATTCAGGCCAATCTCCGAGCTGCAGATTGGACGTTGTCAGAAGAGGAATTACAGGCCCTGGAAGAGATTCTGGAAGGGTAGGTTCTATTGGGGGAGATGAGGTTCAGGCCTATTTTTCAATGATGAAGATGACGGGCTGCTTTCTGGTCCAAGTACCATGACAGCGCCCCGTTATCAGGGCGAATTGCCTGAGCCGGGACTTCAACCGGCTGGTGTCGTCCTGCCAGGACCTGGTAGACGCAGTCTGCTTTTTCTTCGCCTGTGACAACAAAGGCCACATGGCGGGCTGCGTTGATCAACCGCGGAGTAAAGGTGATCCGCCAGCTGTCCAGCTTTTCAACATAATTTGGGACTACCAGCCTGGACCTGGGCGGAGAGATCAATGCGCTGCTGTGGGGGAAGAGCGACGCTGTATGAGCATCGCTTCCCAAACCAAGCAAGATAAGGTCAAAGGAAGGGGGTTGTCCACCTACCAGGTCCCGGATATCCTGTTCGTATTCATCCGCCGCTTGCTGCGGTTCGAGCTCCCCTTTGATGCGGTGGATGTTTTGTTCCGGTAGAGAAAGGGGTTCAATCAAAGCCCGGTTGGCAGCGCTGAAATTGCTTTTATCATGTCCTGGTGGTACAGTCCGTTCATCGCTCCAAAAGATATGGACGTATTCCCATGGCATATGCTCGCTGTGTGGCGGTTTTGCCAATAACCGATAGGCGGGTAGTGGGGTAGAACCACCGGACAGGGCGATGGCAAACATGCCATGACTGGATACCGATTCTTGGGCGGTGTCCAGAATGTGGTCAGCCACAGCTGTGGCAAGAATATCAGGGTCCGGGTACGTTCTGATGATGGCCATAACAAATATCAAACATCATTATAACCCTAAAATTCTTCCTTTCCAGGATGATTACTGTGGAGCTGGAATAATTCATTGACCATTGGAATCAGATCTTCCGGATCATCGATGATCCACTTGGCGGGAAGGAGATTGGACTCATGCAAAGTTTCGCTGGTATAGGGTGTTCCTACCGCAATACAATGCATCCCTGCGTTGAGAGCGGCTTGCACGCCGCTGGGGGAATCCTCAATCACCAGGCAGTTCTCTGGTTGTGTGTCTAGTTCCTCCGCTACCAGGTGATAAATTTCTGGATCGGGTTTCCCACGTTCGACATCATCCCGGGTGGCAATAAAATTGAAGGCATCTTTTAGGTCCAGAATTTCGATCACGTGGTTTGCCTGCTCGCATCGGGACATGGTTGCCAGTCCGATCGGGCAGCCTTGCTTGTGGGCGATATCAAGCAGGTCCATTGTGTGCTTCCACTGATTACGGCGAATGATGTCCGGGTCATCCAGCATGGCATGGTAATATGTCAGTCGCACCTGGACAAAAGCCTGCCAGGGTCGGTTTACTCCAAATTCTTCCCTGCGCTGAGCCGCTCGTTCCTCCAGATTAAAGCGGTCTGTCAGGTGGGTGGCAACGTGCATGCGGGTCAGTCCCACTACATCTTTATAAGCCTGGAGGACATCTTCTTCGCTGATGTCGTCCGGACAGAGTTCGGTTGCCGCACGGGCATATGAAAGGGCTTTGAGGCGTTCCGTTTGTACTAATGTGCCGTCCAGGTCAAAAATCATGCTCTGGATCATGGTGATTCTCCTTTTCGATGTTGTTGTCCATCGAGGTTTGGGGCTGGCTGAAATTTTACAAGCCCGCTGTGAGCGATGGAAGGTTTTCTGCAACAGCATTCATAATTAATGAATCCCCTGCAGGGCGATTTCTTACGTTTTCGGCAGGGCAGATGGCGTTCAGATAGGTTAACAGGGCTGTTATGTTATACTTTCCGAAAGTGAGTAACGATTCTTTATGTTTGGTGTTATGAATAGTAGACAAGAAACGGAACAATCAGAGAGCGAACTCATACAGCTTGCTACCCAGGGTAACTCCCAGGCTTTTGGCGCATTGTATGAGAAGTACATAGATGATATTTACAACTATGTGTACTACCGGACGAGTGATACGGAAGAGGCTGAGGACCTCACATCGCGGGTTTTTTTGAGGGCCTTAAAACACATAGACAATTATGAAGATCGCGGTTACCCTTTTTCTGCTTGGTTGTACAGGATCGCTCATAATCTGGTTGTGAATTGGTACCGCGACAATGATCGGAATGAAGAAGTGCCGTTGGTGGACCAATTTCCACCTCCCTCCACTCAGGGAGTGATGGAGAAAAGACTCCTCAAAAAGGATGAAAAAGAACGTTTGATGAACATCATCCAGGAGCTTCCTCACGATCGGCAGCAGTTGATCATCCTCAAGCATGTCGAGGGGTTAACAAATAAGGAAATTGGCACGATCATGGAGCGTACGGAAGGGGCCATCAAAGCCCTTTATCACCGGACACTGGTTTCCTTACGGGACGAATACGGTGTGCTGGATTAGGACCTATTGAAATGATAAGAATAGTTATGGACAGTGCCGGTGATCTGCCGGCCGAATGGATTGAGAGGTACGACATAGAGGTCATACCTATCAATGTCCATATGGGAGAAAAGACTTTTCTGGAAGGGGTTGATCTCACCCCTGATTTCTTTTATGACTGGATCCAGAAAACGGGATTGATCCCAAAATCCTCTCAACCCACACCGGAACAATACAAGCGCCTGTATCGAGAGATAGCGGAGCCGGGAGATGTGGTGCTTTCCATTCATCTCACTAGCAAGCTGTCCGGAACCTTTGCGTCCGCCCACATCGCTGCCAGGGAACTGGGGAATGAAGAGTTTGATGTTATCCCATTTGACACCATGTCCGGAACCGGTTTACAGGGCTATATGTGCTGTGAAGCCCGGGTTATGGCGCGCCAGGGTGCGAGTGTAGAGGACATCCTGCGGCGCTTGGCATACATCCGCGATCACCAAGAGGTGATTTTTGCCCTGGATACGCTAGAGTTCGCTCATAAAAGCGGCCGGGTGAATCAGATTGAGTCGCTGTTCGCTTCTTTGCTGCAAATTAAACCCATCATCAACTTGAAAAATGGGACTCTTGAGGTCCTGAAGAAAGTGCGCACACGGGCATCATCCCTGGAATTTATCCTTCAGGAAGTGGGCCGGCGGCTTAACACCCAGCTGGTAAATGCAGCGGTTATGCACGCTCATGACCTGGTCACAGCCCAGGCCTTTTCTGATAAAGTTCGCGCCAAATTGAATATTAATAACCTATTTATCGAAGAAGTTTCTACGGGGATTGCGGCTAATCTTGGACCAGGGACGATCGGAATCGTCGCCTACCCGGCAGGGGAAGGGATTTTATAAAATGAGGAAAGAAGAGAAAATGGATCGGTCCATGCGCAAGGTTGACAGGAAGCTCGCCAGGCATTTCACGCCTGTCAAGCCGGATCCTGCTTTTGTTTCTGATCTGAGGCTTGAACTGGATGGTGCCATGCATCGCCGCGTTCGGGTCAGAAAAATGAAGAAAGGGATCCTGGTTGCAGGCGGCATTGTCGGCGCCGCAGTGATGATTGTTACTATCATCCGCTCCCTGACATCCTGGGAAGAGTTTACGCAGACAGTGTCGAAACTGTTGTCGAGAAAAGAACGCGAACACCAGGCAGCTTCTGTGTAAGCAGCCATTGCCGTACCCGGTAGGATGAGATCGGTATCGGTCGTGTTCGCGAGGAATATGTCTTTTTTTAATATCGCAGCATGAATTCCTGTCACGCCACATCGGCGTGACAGGAGATAGTTAAGGAGTACAGGGGCACATCCTTCCCTGATTCCTTCATTTCTATCATATTATTTGTGAAAAATTTACTTAACAAACGCTCATCTAAAAAATAAGAATACTCCCTTTATCAAAAACGCCCCGCATAATAAACTTATCCTGGATATGGTCGGTGACATTCTTGGAGGGTATTCCGGGTGCACATTCATTGTATGGGGCTAAATTACCAAACAGCGGATGTCAGTTCACGGGAACAGCTTGCGTTGACTGGGGATCAAACGCGGGCTGCCCTGGCGCGGTTGGGATGCGGCACTGATCTCGAACCAGGAGGGGTAAAAGAGATGGTGATCTTGTCCACCTGCAACAGGGTGGAATTGTATGCCATTGCTCCCAATGAAATTTTTCAAGAACTGGCTCTTTTTCTATCCGATGTGACATCAGTCCCTCTCGAGCAGTTTCAACCCTACTTATATGAATATCAAAACCAGAAGGCCATCAACCATCTGTTGCATGTGGCTGCTGGATTAGATTCCATGGTCCTTGGCGAACCTCAGATCCTGGGCCAGGTCACTGACGCTTTTAGCCTCGCTCGGAGCCAGAATACAGTAGGGAAAGTGATGACCAAACTGTTCCATACCGCGATCCATGCTGGAAAAAGGGCACATTCGGAAACAAAAATAAGTCACAATCCGGCTTCTGTTTCATCCCAGGCGGTGCTCCTTGTATCCCGCATCGTGCCGGATTTAACGGTATCTCGGGTTGTGGTTTTAGGCGCGGGGGAAATGGCAGAACTGGCGGTTGAGGGGCTTAGAAAACGCGGGGTAAAGGATATCACGGTGGTTAACCGCACTAGGGAACGGGCCCAGGATCTGGCTGAAGGGTGGGGGGCGAACGTGATGACTTTTGAAGATCTTTCCCAGGCTTTGGTGCAGGCAGATATTCTCATCAGTTCCACTGGGGCCCCCCATACACTGATTGGAAGATCGAAGGTCGAACAGGTTATCTCTCAACGGGAAGATCGGCCTCTGGTCATTCTGGATATTGCCGTTCCAAGGGACGTGGAAAGTGATGTCCGGGAATTGAACGGTGTTTCTGTGTACGACATCGATGATATCCACGAACATTTGCAAGATTCCTTGGCGCACCGCAAGAAAGAAGTCCCCGCTGTTGAAGGCATCATCCAGGAAGAGCAGGAATATTTTAATGAGTTTTTAAAATCCCTGCATGTTGATCCTCTGATTGGCGAACTCCACCAGTATTGTGAGAAAATCCGGGAGGAGGAGCTGACACGCACGCTGGATCGATTAAACAGTGTCGATCCGGAAGATGTGAAACTCCTGGAAGCTATGACAGAAGCGATCGTCAAAAAATTCCTCCATCTCCCCATACAGAAACTTAAGCGGGAGGCTGGTGGGACGGAAGTCGTTGATTATACTACCATCACGAAAAATTTATTTGGCCTGAATGGTGCAGACTGGAAGCTGGACCGCCAGCGTTCACAAGATCATGAGTGATTTTATTTTCGCTACCCGTCCTTCCGATCTGGCCATCTGGCAAACGGAATGGGTCATCAAGGCTCTACAGTCGGCCTGGCCGGAAAGGACCTTTGCCAAAAAAGTCATCACTACCCGGGGGGACAAGGTGATTGATAAACCTTTGCCCGAAATTGGCGGCAAAGGGCTTTTTACGTATGAATTAGAACAGGCCCTGCTCTCAAAGCAGGTGGATGGTGCCGTTCATTCCCTTAAAGATTTGCCTGTAGAAAATCCACAGGGGCTGGTTGTTGGAGGCATACCCCAGCGAGCGGACGTGCGGGATGTGCTGGTTTCAGAAGGGGGGCTGACCCTGGATGAACTGCCCCGCAATGCCCGAGTGGGTACCTCAAGTCTGCGGCGGACAGCCCAGTTAAAAGCGTACCGACCGGATCTAGAAATTGTCCCTCTGCGGGGGAATGTGGATACCCGGGTGGAGAAAACCTACAGGGAGGAATATGACTATGATGCCATCGTCCTGGCGGCTGCCGGGATCCTGCGCTCCGGTCTTGAAAAACACATTTCACAATATTTGCCGTTGGAAGTTATGCTGCCTGCGCCTGCCCAGGGTGCCCTCGGTATCCAGACCCGGACAGAAGGTGAGGTATTGTCCCTTTTATTGCCTATAGAAGACCACAATGCCCGCCGCGCCACGCAAGCTGAGAGAGCGTTTTTATACAGTCTGGGTGGGGGATGTACCCTCCCGGTAGGGGCCTACGGGGTGGTGGATGAGCGGACCGATGAAATCCAACTTGAGGGTGTCGTTGCGGCAGTGGATGGCACCAGTGTCATCCGCATTCAGGGCCGGGGGATGGATCCTGACCGGGTTGGGAAAGAAACAGCCCATCGCGCCATTGATCAGGGTGCCAAGGAGCTTTTGGATGTCTGAACTAGCAGGTTTACGTATCGTTGTCACCCGGCCCCGGCGGCAAGCCAAATCCTTTCAGGAAAAATTGCGAGCTTGGGGGGCTGAACCCCTCCTATTTCCGGCTATTGAAATTACCATCCCTGAAAACCATCTGGCGCTGAAGCGGGCTCTGAAAAAGCTAGATTGCTATACCTGGATGATCCTGACCAGTGTAAATGGTGTGCGGGCGGTGTGGGATTGCCTGGAGGATTTGGAACGGACAACCCTGCCGGAGGACCTCAAAGTGGCGGCCATTGGCCCTAAAACAGATCAAGCATTGCTTGAACGTGGTGTAAAGACCGACTTTGTCCCCGATGAATATGTGGCGGAAGCCATCATGCCCGGTTTGGATGATCTGGAAGGGGAATGGGTGCTGCTTCCCAGAGCTGACTTAGCCCGGCCAGCCCTCTCAAATTTAATTGAAGAAGCAGGCGGTATCGCCCACGAAATTGCAGCCTATCACACCGTACCCCCCCAGCCCAGGAAAGAAGAACTGGAGGCGCTAAAGAAAGGAGCTGATGTTTTGACGTTCACCAGCTCCTCGACAGTAAGAAACTTTATCCATCTCCTGGAATCCGTTTCATTGGACCCCCATAATCTCCGGGGTAATCCCATTGTGGCGTGTATTGGTCCCATCACAGCTCAAACTGCCCGCGAATCGGGATTTAACGTGAGCGTGGTTGCGGAGGAATACACCATCGAAGGCTTGCTGGATGCGCTCCAAAACTATTTTCAGGAAGGACGTTCCTCATGAGCTTTGATTTGTCAGCCTTTGCTCTTTCAGATGACAGCCAGGCGCTGCAGCAGCGCCGGCGGATGGCCCGTCGACCCAGGCGGCTGCGAAAAACCCCCGGCCTGCGGAAGATGGTGCGGGAAACCCATCTCCAGGCCGGAGATTTTGTGTACCCCTTGTTTGTGCGCCACGGAGAGGGCATCCGCAGGGAAATCCCATCCATGCCCGGCAATTATCAATGGTCAATCGACCGCCTGCCCCAGGAAATAGAACTCATTCAATCCCTGGGTATTCCCGCTGTGATTTTATTTGGTATACCAGCGGAAAAGGACGCTGTCGGATCCGAAAACTTTGCCCCGGACGGCATTGTGCAGCAGGCTATCCGGATCATCAAGGACACCGCGCAGGAGATGGTGGTGATCACAGATGTCTGTCTGTGCGAGTATACCAACCACGGGCATTGCGGTGTACTCAATGTCGGGGATCCCCTTCCCAGGCCTCAGCTCCCGGAAGCATATGTCCTGAACGACCCCACCCTCGAGGTTCTGGATAGGGTGGCCCTTTCCCATGCCCGGGCTGGAGCAGACGTGGTGGCCCCCAGCGGGATGATTGATGGCATGGTTGGCTCCCTGCGGGAGACCCTGGATGAACATGATTTTCAGCAGGTGGGCATCCTGTCTTACGCCGTGAAATATGCTTCCGCTTACTATGGGCCGTTCCGGGACGCGGCCGAGTCTCCTCCCCAATTTGGCGACCGCAAATCTCACCAGATGAATCCTGCCAATGCCCGGCCTGCCCTGCAAGAGGCAGCTCTGGATATCCAGGAGGGGGCGGATATGTTGATGGTAAAACCCGCCTTGCCGTATCTGGACGTCATCTACCGGATCCGGCAAACCTTTCCTGATATGCCCTTGGCTGCGTATAACGTGAGTGGAGAGTTTTCGATGTTGAAAGCAGCCTCGTCCCGGGGGTGGATGAATGAGCGGGAGGTCATTCTGGAAACCTTGACCGCAATCAAGCGAGCGGGTGCGGACATCATCCTTACCTATCACGCCAAAGAAGCAGCCCAATGGCTGGCTGAATAGCGTGGTGGGAAATAAACGATTTATTCGTAGCAAGTGAGTGTACCCATGACAGAAAAAAAATTATCGAAACCAGCGGCAGCAGAACGTAAATATCATGACCAGCGCATGGTGCGTTCAGATTTCAACCGGGCACCTTTTGTGATTGCCTGGGAGGTCACCTACGCCTGTGCTTATGCCTGCAAACACTGTCGGGCTGATGCCCAACACCGGCGGCATCCCGATGAATTGACGACAGAAGAGGCGTACGAATTGATTGACCGCATGGCGGAATTTGGGCATCCTATCCTGGTTTTCACCGGGGGTGACCCTATGATGCGTCGAGATCTATCCGATCTAATTGCCTATGCCACACAGAAAGGCCTGCGGTGCTCTCTGACGCCCACTGCCACAGCCCTTCCCACCAAAAAGCGCCTCCAGGAAGTCAAGGAAGCAGGCATTCGCCGCATCGCTCTCAGCCTGGATTCTTCGGATCCCAGCATCCATGATGATTTCCGCCAGGTCGAGGGTTCCTGGGAGCGGACCATGAACATTTTGCATAACGCCCAGGAAGTAGGGTTGAGCGTCCAGGTTAATACCACCGTGACAAATTTTAACCTGGATACTTTGCCTGATATGGTGCCGTTCATTGAAGAGGTATCTGCGGTGCAGTGGTCGGTGTTTTTCATGGTTCCCACCGGTCGGGCTGAAGTGGAATGGATGATCTCCCCCCAGGAACACGAAGACCTCTTTCATTGGCTGTATGACCTTTCCAAAGAAGCACCCTTTGACATCAAAGGGACGGCGGCACCCATGTACAGGCGGGTAGCCATCCAGCGCCGCAGGCAGGAAGTCGGGCAGGATGAAGAGGTCACATTCCAGGGGGCCGGTTTCCAGTATGATGATGGGTTGAACCGGCCCACCCGGGGTGTGAACGATGGGAATGGGTTCTTGTTTATCTCCCATCAGGGTGATATTATGCCTTCCGGATTTTTACCGATCACAGCCGGGAATGTCCGGGAAGATAATGTGGTTGATGTGTACCGCAATCATTCTCTGTTCCGTGATTTGCGCGATGCCAGCAAACTCAAAGGGCGCTGCGGCATCTGCGAGTTCAAGGATGTGTGTGGGGGTCAGCGGGGCCGGGCTTATGGCGTCACGGGTGATTATTTAGAGACCGATCCAGCTTGCGTGTATCAGCCAGGATCATAAAAGAACTGATTAGGCCCGGATCCCGGGGAATGGAAAGAGTTGATGAATAAAGAACCTCAAAGTCGATTTTTACGTGCCTGCCACGGCTTGCCAGTAGATGCCACGCCGGTGTGGTTTATGCGCCAGGCGGGCCGGTATATGCAAGAATACCGCGAGATACGCGAGAAATATTCCTTTTTGGACGTGGCCTCGAACCCGGAATTGGCAGCGGAAGTTACTCTGCAGCCCATCAATGCCTTTGATTTTGACGCAGCCATCATCTTTGCGGATATTCTCCTGCCGTTGACACCTATGGGATTGGATCTGGAGTTTGTGAAGGGGGTCGGTCCTGTGATCCATAATCCGGTTCGGTCTAAACAGGATGTGGACCAGCTGCGGGCCGTGGTCGCTGAAGAAGATCTAGGATATGTGATGGAAGCCATACGTTTTGTGCGGTCCGAACTGGATGGAAAACAAATCCCGGTGATTGGATTTGCTGGAGCCCCCTTTACGGTGGCCTCTTACATGGTTGAAGGGGGGTCATCACGGACCTACCGGCAGGCAAAAAGCTTGATGTACCAGATGCCTGCGGTGTGGCATCAGTTTATGGAGCTGATCTCAGACAGCTTGATTTCATACTTGAAAGCCCAGGTTAAAGCCGGCGCCCAGGCGGTGCAGCTGTTCGATTCCTGGGTCGGCGCTTTGAATCCGGTGGATTACCAGAATTATGTGATGCCGTACTCACAGCGGGTGTTGTCCGCCCTGGAAGATACAGATGTGCCAGTGATCCATTTCGGCACGAATACCGCTACCTTGCTGCCTTTGCTAAAGGAAGCCGGAGGAACGGTTATCGGTCTGGACTGGCGGATACCGCTGGATGAGGGATGGCAGATCGTAGGTCAGGATGTCGGCGTGCAGGGTAACCTGGATCCGATGGTTTTATTTGCTCCGTCGGAGGTTATGCGCGAAAAGATACGCGATGTGCTTCAGCGGGCAGGAGGAAAGCCGGGCCATATTTTTAACCTGGGCCACGGCATCAACCGCCATACGGATCCTGGCAAAGTGCGCCAGGCGGTGAACATGGTCCATGACATCAGTGCGGGGATGTCTGATGAGTAAAACAAGGAAGCTGACGGTGATTGGCGGCGGTATCGCCGGATTATCAGCAGCATATTATGCTCTTCAGGAAGCCCACAAACACCAGGAAAACATTCAAATCTCCATCCTGGATAAAGCGGGTTACTGGGGAGGAAAGATAATAACCGAGCGCGTGGATGGATTTGTCGTCGAAGGCGGGCCTGACACATTTATCGTTACCAAACCGTGGGGATTGCAGCTGTGCCGGGAATTGGGTCTGGAAGATCGCCTGCATGGAACCAATCCGGAAAATGCAGACACCTTCGTCCTGCATGAGGGTGTCCTGGAGCCCCTTCCGGAGGGGTTGACGATGATGGTCCCTTCCCGATTTATGCCCATGATCCGGACAGATTTGCTTTCCTGGCCGGAGAAGATGCGCATGGGGCTGGACTTTTTCATTCCACCTGCGCAACCGGATGAGGATGAAACCCTGGGGGACTTTGTCAGCCGCCGGCTGGGTCGAGCCGCTTATGAAAACCTGATCGAACCCTTAATGAGCGGGATTTATGCCGGTGATGGGGATGAACTGAGTTTGATGAGTACCTTTCCATATCTCCGGAAATTAGAGCAAGAGCATGGTGGGTTGATTAAAGGCGCTCTAGCTGTACGCCGGAAGCGGGCTGAGGCCAGACGGAAGTATTCCGGAAATGGGCGCGGCAGCGGCATCTTCCGCACCCCGACGTCCGGGTTGGCAGAAATTACTGAAGCCCTCGTGGCTAAATTAAAGATGGGTGGTGTTCAACTGTTGACGGGGATGAACGTCACGTCTCTGACCCGGGAAAACTCCCATTACCGTCTTTACACTGTAGGGGGAGTGGACATGAAAACGGATGGGGTTATTCTAGCTACGCCAGCTTATGTCACCGGCCACATTCTGGAAGATGAAGATCCAACTCTGGCTCAAACCCTTCAGGACATCCCCTATGTGTCCACAGCGACCGTTTCCCTGGCTTATCCCAAGCACAAATTGCCACGGCAGTTGGATGGGCGAGGTTACGTCATCCCCCGGGAGGAGGGCAGGGAGGCATTGGCCTGTACCTGGACATCCTCCAAGTTCCCTCACCGGGCACCGGATGATCATGCCTTGCTGCGGGTATTTATAGGACGGGCTGGACAGGAAGAGCATATTTCATGGACAGAAAATTATCTCCTGGATGTTGCCCGCCGGGAAATCGCCAGCACCCTGTCTATTGACATTGAGCCTGTTTTAAGTCGCGTTTATGTGTGGGAAAAAGCCATGCCGCAGTACAATCTGGGACACCAGAAAAGGTTGGATAATATCGACCGCGCCCTGGGTCTTTATCCGGCTTTGGCCCTGGCCGGGAACGGCTATCGCGGGATCGGCATACCGGATTGCATCCATTCCGGTCAGAAAGCTGCCCGTCAAATCGTAGCAGAATTAACTCATTAGGAAATACCAGGAGGGATTGATGGACATCAAGCGATCCGTTTCGTACTTTGAAGAGGCAAAAAGATTGCTGCCGGGGGGCGTTGATTCTCCGGTACGGGCTTTTAAATCTGTAGGCGGCCAGCCTCTGTTCATCGATCGGGGCGAAGGTCCATACATCTATGATGTGGACGGCAACCGCTTCGTGGATTACGTTCTTTCCTGGGGGCCCCTCATTGTGGGGCATGCTCATCCTCAAGTTGTCGAAGCACTGCAGAAGGCTGTAAAAGAAGGGACAAGTTTTGGCGCGCCCAGCCCTCTTGAAAATAAGCTTGCCAGGCTGGTGCAGGAGTTCATGCCAAACATAGAGATGCTGCGCTTTGTCAACTCCGGCACAGAAGCGACCATGACCGCGCTGCGACTGGCCCGTGCCTACACCGGACGCGATAAGATCATTAAATTCAGGGGTTGTTATCACGGACACGCCGACCTGCTTCTCGTGCAGGCCGGCTCCGGCGTGGCGACCCTGGGTCTGCCCGATTCACCGGGTGTGCCAAAGGCCACTGTGCAGAATACTCTGGTTGCGGAGTATAATGACCTGTCATCTGTTGAGACCCTCTATAAGTCCTATCCGGAAGACATCGCTGCTGTGATCGTGGAGCCTGTAGCCGGGAATATGGGCGTGGTTCCTCCCCAGGAAGGGTTCCTGGATGGGCTGAGAAAAGTGACCCGCGAACATGAAAGCCTGTTAGTTTTCGATGAGGTCATGACTGGATTCCGGGTTCACCCCGGTGGGGCGCAAGCACTGTATGACATTGAACCTGATTTGACCACCCTGGGTAAAGTGATTGGCGGAGGGTTGCCCGTTGGAGCTTATGGGGGAAAACGGGAAATTATGGAAATGGTGGCCCCGGCGGGACCCATGTATCAAGCCGGGACCCTGTCCGGTAATCCCCTGGCGATGACAGCCGGGATTGCTACCCTGCAGATCTTGAAACAGGAAGGGGTGTGGGAAGACACGCTGCAGGCGGCAAAAACCCTCACAGAAGGAATCGGGAAAGCAGCCAGCGAGGCCGGTGTACCGCTGTACCAGACCCGGGTTGGGACGATGTTTGCGGGTTATTTTTCAGAAGAAGCGGTCACGAATTGGGAAACGGCCAGCCAATCCGATCAAGAATGCTTCGGGACCTATTTCCGGGAGCTCCTCAAGCGGGGAGTGTATATCGCTCCTTCTCAATTTGAGGCCGGATTTATATCCAGTGTTCACGATCAAGAGGCGATCGATCATACCCTGGGCGCGGTCCACGAAGCGTTTCAACATGTCAATGGGTAGCGCCCTGTGATGTTTGATACCGGTTTGCATCACTGCCAATCAAGGCTGCAGCCGCAATTACATCGGGATCCAATTTGTGTCTCATATTGAATTCAATTCAGTTTTGCAAGCCCCGGAATAATGAGTTTCAGGAGGGTTGTGTGCTACAATTTTTCTCATGAAAGAGGCATACTTTTCTGAGGCATCCATTGTGTCCTGCGCGCAGGACATGTTGAAAGAGCTCTATCCTGACGGTCAGCGTAAAGCAAAGGCACTCGATCCTGAACATTGCGCACTTCTGGTTCTGGATATGCAGGCTTATTTTCTAAATCCGGATTCACATGCTTATGTGCCCAGTGCCCCTGCCATTTTCCCTCAACTTCTCCATCTGGTTGATATCTTTCAGAACCGGGGACGACCCCTTTTTTTCACTCAACATCTCAACACTCCCCAGGATGCTGGTAGCATGCAGCGCTGGTGGCGGGACTTGATCACGGAAGATCATCCCTACAGCGAGTTAGTCCCGGGCTTTGTGGGAAAGGGTCACACACGGATCACTAAGACGCAGTACGATGCCTTTTACCACACTGATCTGGAGGATCAATTACAGGAGGCAAAAGTTGAGCAGGTTGTTATCAGTGGGGTGATGACTCATTTATGTTGTGAAACGACAGCCCGTTCTGCCTTCGCCAGAGGCTGGGATGTGTTCTTCCTGGTGGACGGTACAGCCACCTACAATCGCACTTTTCACATGTCCTCCTTGCGGAACATCGGTCACGGGTTCGGGACGCTCCTGACCTGTCAGGACGTTGAACGAGCCATGCAAAAGGGCGTCTCATGAACCAGTCTCGGATCACAATTATCGGCGCCGGTCCAGCCGGGATGGCGGCCGCGCTGCAGATGACCCGCCAGGGGCAAACTCCGCTTGTCCTGGAGCGGAGCCGGCCGGGGGGACTGCTTCATAACGCGAACTGGGTCGAGAATTATCCCGGATTCCCTGAGGGGATTTCCGGACCATCATTGGTGAAGTTATTTCAAGCCCAGATTAAACGGATTGGTGTAGAAATCACTGCAACTGTTGTACATTCTTTGGGCTTCAGGGATGATGCGTTTATCCTGCAGACCGATCAGGGACCGAGAGCGTCGGGTATTGTTGTCATCGCTACGGGGACAGAACCGATTCCTTATACGGATGTTGACATCCCGGATACTGTCCGGAGCAAGGTAATATATGAAGTGGCTGAAATCTGGGATGCACAGGATAAACGGGTCCTGATTGTCGGCGCGGGAGATGCCGCATTGGATTATGCCCTTCATCTCGCTCCCCACAATCGAGTGGTGCTCTTCAACCGTGGTCAGGAAGTGAAGGGGTTATCCTTGCTCTGGAAGCGGGTTCAGGAGCAACCCCGCATCACCTACGAGCAGGAACGCAAGATAACCCGGATCTCTATCGGTCCCAGCAAGAACGTGCAGGTCGTGACCCGGGGAACTGGTGGACAAAAAACTTTTTTATGCGATTTTATTATCCCTGCCATCGGCCGTCGGCCTGCGGTAGACTTTATTGACATGCATTTACAGAGGGATGTACAATGCCTGGTGGATCAGGAACGACTATTCTTTATCGGAGATGTGAAAAACGGCCGTTTCAGGCAGACAGCCGTTGCAGTGGGGGATGGGATAAAAGCAGCCATGGTGATCGGCGGGAATATTGGAGAGGGAACATAATGAACATTGTCGCTTCAACAGGAAACAAGGACATCGCCATGGTTTATGTGGTTGATTTTGACGGCCGACTCGTGGAGTGCGTTGAAGCCGTCCAACCCCCGGTACCGCGGGAAGAGAAATGGGTATTGATGATCTCAACGTTATTTGGCTGTCCCATCGGTTGTAAGATGTGTGACGCTGGGGGGCACTATCGCGGCAAATTGAGTGTGGAGGAAATGGCTTCACAGATCGAGTATTTGATCTCCACCCGTTATCCCGATGGTCATGTTCCTTCCCAGCAATTTAAAATTCAGTTTGCCAGGATGGGAGAGCCGGCACTTAACTCGCAGGTGTTAGACCTGTTAGAAATGCTGCCCACGCGGATATCAGCACCGGGCTTGATGCCGTCATTATCTACTGTTGCCCCCCACGGTCGGGGTGATTTCTTTGAACGTTTGACCGAGCTAAAAAATGATAAATATCCCCAGGGCCGGTTTCAATTCCAGTTTTCCATCCACACCACCGATGAAGCATTACGCCAGGAACTGGTCCCGGTCAGGACGTGGGATTTCAGCCATATGGCAGATTTTGGCCGGCGATATTACCGCGATGGAGACCGCAAAATTACGTTAAATTTTGCTCTGGCTGAAAACAGCCCCATTGAGATCGACGTCCTAAAAGCTTACTTCGACCCCGATCTATTCTTGATTAAAATCACACCCTTGAATCCAACCTATCAGGCTCAGGATTACGGACTTTCCTCTTATTTTGAGGGACCTCAATCAGATAACCATCCGCTCCTGGATGGAATCCGGTCTGCAGGGTATGAGGTAATACTCAGTGTCGGTGAATTGGAAGAGAATGAAATCGGATCAAACTGCGGCCAGTATGTGCAGCGGCACTTACAGGCAGGGGATTCGGTGCCGGGGGGATACACCTACCAGGTAGTGGATGGGGATCTGGATGGGCGGGAGCGGGAGTCAGGCCGCTGTTATTTTGATGATTAATGGGATTCGAGTTCAATAGGAAAAGGGATCAAGCAACAAATGGAGCTAGAAAAAGTTTCTCACTGGTTCGAACAAGGTCGAGAGATAGCTCTGGCAACGGTTATTCGAACGTGGGGATCATCGCCGCGCCCGTTAGGATCTAGGATGGCGGTCACATCCCGGGGGGAAATAACCGGGTCAGTGAGTGGGGGATGTGTTGAAAGTGCAGTCCTTGAAGTTGGACGAAAGGTGATAGAACACGGCTTTCCGCAGAACACCCATTTTGGAATTGCCGATGAGACGGCATGGGATGTCGGTTTAGCCTGTGGGGGAGAACTCGATGTGTTCGTCAAACCCATCGAAAAGGGTGATGTTGCTCTGTGGAAGAAGGCTGAGGAGATTGAGGGGGCGTTTTGCCGGGTGATGATCGTAGACGGCCCCGATAATTTGGTAGGACGCGAAACGCTGATCACTGCCGAGGGGGACGTGTTAGGGCCTGATCTGAATATTGATGGAGCGCACCAGATCCGGGCCCGGGCCATGGAGGCCATTCATGGAAAAGAATCGCACCTGTTGGAGATCCCCCATCCCGGCCATGGAAAAGACATGGATTGTTTTTTCCACGTACATCTTCCCCGACCCACTGTGGTCGCGGTAGGGGGGGTGCACATCGCCATTCCCATGATGGAAATGGCGAAAGCCCTCAAGTATCGCACTGTGGTCATTGATCCCCGCAAGCTGTTTGCCACCCCGGAGCGTTTTCCAGACGTCGATCAGCTCCTGACCTCGTGGCCCAGGGATGCTTTTGATACCTTTCAGGTGGATGAGTACACCGCCGTTGCCATGCTGACCCATGATCCAAAAATCGATGATCCAGCCCTGCAAATTGCCCTCACCAGTGACGCATTTTATGTCGGGGCATTAGGCAGCCAGAAAACGCAGGCCGAACGCAGAAAACGGTTGTTGGCGTCCGGGCTGGGTGAGGAAGATGTGGATCGCCTTCACGCTCCGATCGGCTTGGATCTGGGAGGCAGGGACCCTGAGGAGATTGCGATCGCGGTCATGGCTGAAATTGTGCAGGTTCTCAACCAGTGAGGAGACGGGGGTTTAGGCACAGCCTGTTCCAATCTCTCCCTTATGCGTTGCGTATATCCATATTTCCGTGGAAGTTTTGCCCCAAACACGGAATAATGCAGGGTGGGGAATGATCCCATCAAGCTATTTGACATTGTGTTAAAGACAGGATATACTTACTTACCAATCGTTCAGTAAGTGAGTTAAAGACGGGTTCTAATGAGTAGTCAGCGCAATCGCGTAGGAAAAGAAAAAATACTTGAGCAGGCTGAAAAATTGTTTACCGAACAGGGATATCAATCTGTTTCTATTCGTTCTATTGCTGAGGCCTGTGGGGTAACAAACGCAGCCCTTTATTATCATTTTGATGATAAATCCGCCTTGTTTGCGGAAGTCATGAAACGCCATACCGGGAATTTGAAGGAGCTTCTCCGTCTGGCCGGGGAGGGTGAAAAGGACCCCCAGGCTAAGATTACCGCCATGGCCCAGGCTTATGTGGAGCAGGTTTCTAACCACCGGCCGCTCATGTTTCTTGTCCGCCACCGTGCCAAGGGCCTGCAAAAGAAGCAGGACCAGAGGCAGTTATTTGATATGTTGGGGGATGTGCTGGAACCCTTTGAAGATGTATTTCGAGATGCCATTAAGAATGGACAGGTGAGAACGTTTCCCGAAAACTATTCCGGAGCCTCGATATTAATCGGTATGATCCATGGACTGAATGTCTACTGTTGGGTACGAAATGATGAGATGATCGGAGAAAAGGATGTTGCTTTGCTGGTAGACTTTTTCTGGAACGGCATTAAACCATCTCAACCCCAAATGCCACACGTTTAGTATGAAGAATGTCCGCAGAGCCTTAGGGTATTTGGTCCCATATTGGCAGCCTACCCTGGGAGCCTTGTTTTCTCTTTTATTGGCTAATACCGCCAATTTATTCACCCCCCAGCTGCTCCGAATTCTGATTGATGAGGGCATCCAACCCCTGGACATGCGGGTTGTGTGGATGGTTGTGGGTGGTTTGGTCATCGCTGCTGTGGTACGCGGCGGATTCAATTTCTTGCAGCGATATTGGTCGGAAATCGCTTCCCAGGGAGTAGCCTTTGATTTTCGGAATGTCATTTTTAAAAAGCTTCAGACGCTGAGCTTTTCTTACCACGATCAATCCCAGACGGGTAAATTGATGACGCGTATGACCTCCGATGTGGAGATGGTTCGCATGTTCGTGGGAAGAGGATTTGTTATGTTTCTCTCCGCGGTGTTGATGCTGTTGGGAACCATGGGGTTCATGTTCAGCATGAGTTGGAAGCTGGCCGGGGTTGTATTTCTTATCCTGCCGGCAATTTTTCTGCTGTTTTCAATATTTATCCGCCGCATCATGCCAGTCTTCCAGCGCGTGCAGGCAAAATTATCGACTCTGAATTCCATCCTGCAGGAAAACTTAGCCGGGATACGGGTCGTTAAAGCTTTCACCCGGGAAATGTATGAAATTGAACGATACAACGAACAGAATCAATCTTTATTGGATGAAAACATCCACCTGGTACAACTGACTTCTACCCTTTTCCCCCTCATATTTATGACAGCCAATTTTACTACGGTAGGGGTGGTATGGGTAGGTGGACTGCTGGTCATCGGTGA
Organism: uncultured Anaerolineales bacterium; assembly: GCA_964539105.1. Classification (GTDB taxonomy): domain Bacteria; phylum Chloroflexota; class Anaerolineae; order Anaerolineales; family UBA11858; genus B10-G9. The sequence continues at coordinate 38,254 of CAZIFI010000010.1, forward strand.
GACTCTCTCCCTGGGGAGCCTGGTTGCCTTTATCGGCTATATCAGTTACCTGCTGGAGCCTGTTTTTATGATGGGCATGATTGGAGCAATGCTGTCCCGAGCCGAGGCTTCGGGGAAGCGCATCTTTGAAGTGATCGATGCTGAATCGGAGGTTAAGGATAAGGCTGATGCCCGGCCTTTACCTGACCTGCAAGGCCGGGTCACGTTTGAAAATGTCTGTTTCCGGTATGTGGGTGGACAGGAGAACGTCATCCAGAATTTGTCCTTTGAAGCTCAACCCGGGGAGATGGTTGCTATTCTGGGACAGACAGGCGCGGGAAAATCATCCATCATCAACCTAATTCCCCGGTTTTACGATGTCACTTCGGGATCTGTCAAACTGGACGGCCATGATGTCCGGGATGTGACGATCGATTCTATCCGTACCCAGATCGGCATTGTGCTGCAGGAGAGCAATCTTTTTTCGGGGACGATCAGGGAAAACATTGCCTATGGCCGGCCTGATGCTTCACAGGAAGATGTCATTTCTGCAGCTAAAGCCGCCCAGGCGCACACTTTTATTTCCCGGCTTCCGGAAGGGTACGATACGGTTGTGGGAGAAAGGGGGGTGGGTTTGTCCGGGGGTCAAAAACAGCGGGTGGCGATTGCCAGGGCCCTTCTGGTGGACCCTCGTATTTTGATCCTGGATGACAGTACCTCATCGGTGGATGCGGAAACAGAGTACAAAATCCAGCAGGCATTGAAGGGCCTTATGGTGGGGCGAACCAGTTTTGTCATCGCGCAAAAAATCAGCACGGTGCGGGAGGCGGATACCATCCTGCTCCTGGACAGCGGACAGCTGGCTGCCTCAGGCACACACCATGAACTCCTGCAGCGGAGCGAGTTGTATGTCGATATTTTAGAAACACAGTTTGACTCTGCGGAGGTCCTGGCCCGATGATGCGTCACGGCATGCGCCGCATTGCAGAGAGTGAGGAAGAGCAGGCCAAGAACCAGCGGCGTGTTGTATTCCGCCTCATCCGGCGCTTGAAGCCGTATACCTGGTCGGTTGCCGGTGCGTTTGTGTTTGTGCTCATCAATGCCGGGACACAGGCTCTGGGTCCGATCTTGATTGGACGAGCCACGGACCAATTTATTTCAGCAGGAGATAAAACCGGTCTGGCCCAAACCATGCTTTTTCTGGCCGGGGTGTATATTTTGAGCATGGTGGCAATCCGGTTTCAAATTTACCTTATGTCCAAAGCTGGCCAAGAACTGCTGGCTGATCTGCGGATGGACGTTTTCAAGAAGATCCAATCCTTATCCATTCAATATATTGAAGGGGAAGAATCCGGTGATCTGATGAGCCGCCTGGTAAATGACATTGATGCCATTAATTCCTTCATCAGTCAGGGATTGGTGCAGGCCATCGGGGCGGTCTTTTCACTTCTAGGCATCATTGTCGGCATGTTCTTTCTGCATGTCCCACTCGCTCTAGCCACGCTGAGCATCGTTCCGGTCATGCTCCTGGCTACCGGATGGTTTTCAACCTGGTCCCGGCGCGCCTTCCGGAAAACGAGGGAAACGATCGGAGATGTTTCAGCTGACCTGCAGGAAGAGTTGGAGGGGGTCAAAGTGGCCCAGGCTTTCAGCAGAAGCCGGGAAAATATCGCTGATTTTGAGGAGAGAAATGCAGCCAATCGAGACGCAAATGTAAATGCAACTGCTGTGACCTCCGCATTTTCTCCTGTCATGGACCTGCTCAGCACACTGGATATTGCTATTGTCGCCGGGTTGGGAGGATTCCTGGCCATCCAGGGCTCGGTCACGGTGGGCGTGGTGGTTTCTTTTTTGCAGTATGTCAACAACTTTACCCGGCCTGTTCAGACTGTCAGCCAACTGTGGACCCTGGCCCAATCCTCGCTGGCCGCAGCCGAACGGATCTTTGACTTGCTGGATGAAGCGGTGGATATTTCAGACCGGGAGGATGCCATTGCGCTTGATACCATTACCGGTCAGGTTATATTTGGACCCGATGGGAATGAGCAGGGAGTAAATTTCCAGTATGAAGACGATCAACCTGTTCTTAAGGACATACACCTCAAGGTTGAGTCTGGAATGACTGTGGCCGTGGTTGGTCCGACCGGCGCCGGCAAGAGTACTTTAGTCAGCCTCATTCCTCGCTTCTTTGATGTAAATCAGGGCGCGATCAGAATTGATGGGTATGATATCCGGAACGTGACCCAGATGAGCTTGCGTGACGGGATCAGCATGGTCCTCCAGGATCCCTTTTTATTTTCGGGAACGGTGATGGATAATATCCGCTATGGAGATCTGGATGCCAGTGAGAAAGAGGTACGATCGGCAGCCAGGACAGCTAATGCTCACGAATTTATCACCGGCCTTCCGGATGGGTACCAAACGCAAGTCGGAGAGCGGGGCGAGTTACTGAGTCAGGGGCAGCGCCAGCTGTTATCCATCGCCCGGGCCATTCTTGCGGATCCAAAAATCCTGATTCTTGATGAGGCTACCTCCAGTGTAGACACACGCACAGAAAGGTTGATCCAAAGCGCTCTGTATCACCTTTTAAAAAGCCGGACCAGCTTTATCATCGCGCACCGCCTGTCCACGGTCCGAAATGCTGATAAGATATATGTTATGGATGAAGGAGAAATTGTTGAAACGGGCACCCACGAAGATCTGGTGGAGCTAGATGGGTTGTACGCTGATTTGTACCAACGGCAGTTCTTCGTCCCTCCGGAATTGAAGGAACAAAAGGAGGTATAAAAAATGGATGTCACCTTGGCTCTCGGCGGCGGAGGATCCCGCGGCAGCGCTCATCTGGGTGTGTTACGGGCCCTGGAGCAGGAAGGATTTAATATTAAGGCGGTTGCGGGCACCAGTGCAGGGGGCATGGTCGCTGCGGTGTACGCAGCAGGCCACAGTCCCCAGGAGATCATTGATCAATTCAGCCGCATCAACCAGGACGATCTCTTCAGTTTTGGAAACGGCCGTTCCTTACTGGGGGTGAAGGGTATCATCAAAGCGTTGAAAGAATTTATTGACCAGGAAAGCTTCGATGATCTGAGGATGCCCTGCGCAGTCACAGCTGTTGACATCCAAGAAATGCAGGAGGTGATCCTCTCGGAAGGTCGCGTTTTGGATGCCGTGATGGCCACTATTGCGATCCCGGGGGTATTTCCTCCCAAGCGCTGGGGAGAACGTCAGCTTGTGGACGGCGGAGTGCTGGATCCGGTTCCAGTCAGCGTGGCCAGGTCCATGGCACCAAAGCTGCCGGTGATTGCTGTCACCCTTTCCCCTGCCCATGAGAAATGGAAGGAAATATCTGCTCCTGCCATATTTTCGGATAACCCAATTTTGAAACCCATCAAACGTCTGCGAGTGGCGGAAGCTTTTGATGTCTTTGTGCGTTCCACGGAGTTAATGACCCATGTGTTGTCCGAAAAACGACTGGCGCTGGAACAGCCGGATGTGTTGATCCGTCCTGATGTGGTGGAAATTGGAATCCTTGATAAGGTAGATGTGGTGGAAGTAGCGGCCCGGGGGGATCAAGCTGTGCAGGAGGCCCTTCCTGATCTACTGCAGTTGAAACGTTCTCGGCGTGGTTTACGTCGTTTCCTTCCTTAGAGGTTTGTACCTCGACACAGATTTCATTGTGATAAAATTCCCACTTAGGTGATCTAGTTATGGGGTGAAAGGGATGCCAGACCCGGTGAAAAAGCGTGTCCTGATTCTTGTGCTTGGTTTACTATTACTCAGCTTGTCCCCTGTGCCAACTGTTTCCAGTCAGACCGTGACCGAAACAGGTGTGGTACATGCGGTATTGTTTTATTCACCTTCCTGCTCCCACTGCCATTATGTATTGAATGAGGTAATGCCTCCGTTGTTAGACCAGCATGGCAGCCAGCTTAAGTTATTGTATGTAAACGTCCAAAAGGAGAGAGGAGAAGACGCCTTTTGGGCTGTCGTTGACACATATCAAATCCCACAAAATCGGCAGGGTGTGCCCCTGCTGGTGATCGGGGATGATGTGTATGTCGGTGGGGCAGAAATCCCCCAAAGACTACCGCAGCGTATTGAGGAAGGCGTGCAGCAGGGGGGGATTGCCTGGCCAGATTTTCCCGGCATGGAATATCTGCTGGAAGAGGCTGATCTGCCGGCCACAGCAACCCACGCAGCCCGGCAGCCCAGCCCGAGTGTCGTACCGTCCGGGACGGCTGCAGTGCAACTAACAAAGACGGTATCCCCACCGGCTGGTGTTATGGTGACATCAACCGTTCCAACCACGGCTACCGCCACGCCGCTGCCTGATGTGTCTGGATCTGAGGTAGAGAATGGAGAACCCGGCGGGAGTCCTTTTGACAGGCCGGCCACTATGATGGGCCATATCCAACAGGACCTGGCAGCGAACCTGATCGCCATTTTAGTCCTGATCGGAATGGTGGCCAGCGTGATCAGCATCATCATCGGGATGCTGTTTGGAAAGGACAGCGGGGATGCCTGGCCGAGGTGGGTCATCCCCGCCTTATGTGGGATGGGGATGGCGATTGCTGCTTACCTTTCGGTGATTGAATTCACTCAAACGGACGCGATTTGTGGACCCGTCGGGGATTGCCATACCGTGCAGGCGAGTCATTACGCCATGATTGGCGGTGTGATCCCTGTAAGCGTGTTGGGGGTTGCGGGGTATATCGGGATAGGGATCACCTGGGTTGTGGCGCAGCGTTCCTCTGGACACCTGCAGCGCTGGTGGGGGATATCCATGTGGAGTCTAAGCCTGGTCGGAACCCTGTTTTCAATCTATTTGACGTTTTTAGAACCCTTTGTAATCGGTGCCACCTGTGCCTGGTGTCTGACTTCAGCCGTGATCATGACCTTGATACTGTGGGCTGCTGCGGGCTATATGGAGTCTCTGCGGCACAACTAATCCGCATCCTCGGCAGCCATATGCCGGAGAAGCTGGCCCGCCTTACCCTGAAATGAGCTCCCGGATCAGGCCAGCGCTTGATTTTGGTTGCCCCAAAACCTTTCAGGCCCAGTGGCGCAAGGTTGGGAAACGACATGAAATCAGAGATCCGCAAATACGCCCGGCAGACTAATCTCCGGCTGGTGATAGGGTTTTTAGTGTTGTTGTTTGTGGTGGGAGATGGGTTGATCTATCTCTTTTATGGAATGGGAGCGGCAGTACTTGGCTTACTATGTCTCACAGCGGGGATGATCCCGGCCATGGGGGTGGTCCTCTTCTTCTGGATTTCAAAACAAATCCTGGACAGAAATCGATGAACAAAAACAGCCCCGCTAATCCGGGGCTGTTTTTGTGGGGCCAGTGTGTTGTGGGATATCAGGAACCGTTCACCTGGGCGTCCAACACTTCGGCAATATCCAGGATGCGGACCTCTTCCATCATGCCTTTTGAGCGCAGGGCATCCTCCAGCATGATTGTGCAGAAGGGGCAGGCTGAAGCCACAGTGTCAGCCCCGGCAGCTTGAATATCCTTCAGGCGCTCGTGATTGATGCGGGTTTCAGCATCGGTCTCAACCCACATTCCTCCGCCTCCCCCTCCACAGCAGAAGCTGTCTGCTTTCGTCCTCCTCATTTCAACAGGCTCCAGCCGCACCGATTTCATCAACTGGCGGGGTGGATCATAGACCTTGTTATAGCGACCCAGATAGCAGGAGTCGTGGTAGGTAATCGTGCCGTAAGAAGAACCGTTTTCCTGGGATAGTGCTTTAAGCTGGTCCTGATATTCTGACAGGAATTCCGTGGAATGCTGCACTTTGAAGTGTCCTCCAAAACGGGGGTATTCATTCCGGAGGGTGTTATATCCGTGGGGACACTGGGTCACGATGCGCTGAAACTGGATCTCCTCCAGGGCGGCGATATTGTCTTCTGCAAAAACCTGGAAAAGGTATTCGTTCCCCATACGGCGGGCCGTTTCGCCGCAGCACATTTCCCCGGGGCCGAGGATGCCGTAATCAATCTCTAAGCGGTTGAGCAGACGCACGAAAGCCCGGGCTGCTTTTTGATTATGATCATCGAAGGCTGCGGCGCAGCCCACAAAGAATAGGACATCCACTTCGTCTCCCGGGGTTAAAACAGGGACATCCAGTCCTCGTGCCCATTTAGTTTTTTCGGCTGCCGGGATGCCCCATGGGTTGCCCTGCCGCTCGATATTGCGCAGGGTTTCCCCCACAGAGGAGGGCATTTCCCCAGTCATCAGCACCTGGGCGCGGCGCATATCAATCACCCGTTCCGGAGGGCGGATGAAGGCGGGACACACATCCAGACAGGCCCCGCAGGCAGTACAGGCCCACAGCGTTTCTTCTTCCAGCAGGTTTGGTGAAAGAGATTCTCCGGAACCGGACTGCGGTGTAAGCAGGGAAGCAGCCATCTCTTCCCTGAGCTCAAGAAGCAGTGTGCGCGGGGAATAGGGCATGCCGCTGATGGTGGCCGGGCATACCTCTTCACATCGACCGCACTGCAGGCAGGCGTCAAAGGAAAGCAGGTCCAGGGATGAAAAGTCCTGCACGCGGGTTGCACCCAGGACCTCTGCCTCCATCAAATCCTGAATCGTTTCTACCTCTCCAGTTTCGCGGTCTGTCCTGGAGAAAATATGGATCGGCGTTGCCAGCAGGTGGCGGAGCTTTGTGAAAGGGATGCTGGCAAAAAACGTCAAGCCGATGCCGACATGGCCCCAGAAAAAATAGGGATGAACAGCGTCCGCTGTTTGTGGGGAGATTCCCCAGCTGCGAAATGCGTTGGCTGCTAATTGGCCTACAGGTGCCCACTCTCCCCAGGCTGGCTGAAACGAGAGCATGCGCAAACCCTCGGTGACAAAGCCCACACTGGGAAGCAGAAAAAGTAGGATGAGGACATAGATGTCGTCCCACGAGGTTTCCATATACCACGGACGAAGGAAAGCACGCCGCACTGCCGCCATGCCAACGCCCAGGATGATGGCCACACCGGCCAGATCCATCACCAATTCATAGGCAAAATATCCATTTTGGGGTAAGAGGGGCAGGGTGAAGGGCACAAATAATCCCATTTGCAGCATCTTGACCACCGTACCCAGGATCTGGATCGTTACCCCCCAAAAGATCATGGTGTGCATGATGCCTGGATACACTTTTTTTACGGTTCGAATCTGCCCCACGGCATACAGCAGGACATCTTTCACACGGCACCAGGTCGTGCCAACGCTGGTTTTAGACGTCGTCATGCCTTTCCTCCGATGTAAATGTCTCCGTCCTTGATGGTCAGACTTAATTCCTCCAGGGGAGTGGGGGGCGGACCGGAAATCACGCTGCCATCCTCAGCGTTGAAATATCCGTCATGGCAGGGGCAAAGGATGACTTGATCCTTTTCATCCCACTTGACGATGCACGAAAAATGGGTGCACACCGCTGAATACGCCCGCAGTCCTTGTGGGGTATGGACCACGATAGCCGGGTAGCGGCCAAAGGGGACCGTGATACTGGCACCGGGAGGAATGTCGTCTAGGGGGGAAACCCGCACCGGGTCCGAAGGGGTTTCTTCCAGGTCCGGGGGGTAAAAAAAGGCGATCACAGGAGCAAAGAGGGCGGTAAGTCCAGTGGCAGCCAGGACGCGTTTGATAATGTTCAGAAAATCACGCCGGGTGAGCTTACTCATTTAACTAACCTCCCCCCACACGGTCAGGGCGACGATGAGGAGTACAGTCGCGATAGCGACTGCCAATCTAATTTTGATTCCCCTGGGTTCGATGTCCCGCTTCCGGTCCAGAAAAGGCAAAATAGCGATAATCAGGATACCGATCACCGGCGCAGTGGCTCCAATGGTTTTGGGGATAAATTTCAATACCTGGTACAGGAAAAGAAAGTACCATTCCGGTTTCGCATGGGCTGGCGTGTTCATAGGATCTGCAGGATCTCCCACACCAAGGGGGGAAATGATGCCAAACACTCCGGCTGCGACGACCAGAATCCCGAAGGCAAGAGCCACCTTCGCCTCCAAACCGATATGATCAGGATAGAATGGAACGGATTTTTGTTCTTTTTGTTGTTCTGTCATAGCCATCTCCCATGCAATTCGGCTCTTCAGCATGCGGCCCTGGGTTTCCTTTAGAGCGGTTCCATGATGCCCTGGCGGCGGACCATGATGAAATGCAATCCCATACTGATCACCGTTACCAGGGGTAAAATCAGGACATGCAGGGCGTAGAATCGACTTAGCGTAAGTTCTGTAACGTTCCAGCCAGCACGCAGAAAGACCAGAGCTAAATTCCCGATTACTGGGATACTCCCGGCAATGTCCGTTCCGACGGTGGTGGCCCAGAATGCACGCTGGTCCCAGGGCAGCAAGTAACCGGTAAATCCGAATGCCAGGGTTACTGTGAGGAGGATGACACCGCTGACCCAGTTCAATTCCCGGGGTGGTTTGTACGCGCCCATGATGAACACCCGCAGCATGTGGGCAAAAGCCATGACGATCATGGCGTTAGCTGACCAGTGGTGGATCATTCTGACTGCGGAGCCCAGGAACACTTCCTCTTCGATAAAGAGAATGCTGGCGTAGGCAGCGTCTGGAGTGGGTTGGTAGTAGAAAGCCAGCATGATGCCCGTCATGACCTGAATGCCAAAGAAGAAAAACGTTAATCCGCCCAGGCAGTAATACCATCTTTGCTGCCATTTTGGGACAGGTTTGCTGAGAATGGGCTGCAGGGCACCGGATAATTGATAGCGCTCATCGATCCAGGCCATTATCCGGGATGGGATGGGTTTCCAGGCGGATTGTGACTGCCAGACAGTGATGCTGCGCGTAAATCCGAACAAAAACACCACCCCGGCTGCCCCAAATACGATCCATCTGCTGAGGGGCGTCCATAAACTTACAAAACTGCCGGAGACATGGCAGTGAAAGCAGGTATCTTTTTCAGGCTCTGGTCGCACAGCCGCTGGATTCACGGGAAGGGAGGACCCCGGGGACGGTTCCAGTTGGGGAGCGGTCACCGCATGGACAGCCACAGCGCTGAATAAGAGCACGGAGAGGGCCAGGGTGAAGTACAGCAAACGACGGGTCAATTTTTTCATCGTTCACCTCAGGGATGATTTGTAAGATGCTCGGCCGATGACTTCCAGGGGGGAGCTCAAGGGATGACCGGTGCTGGAAATTGTTTGTGCGTTCCATGGCTGATGAAAGCTGGTATATCGTCCCCTGGGAATGGTCAAACAACCTGGAATAAGGAATATATAACATACTTAAAAACCGCTTTCATGTGCCATTTGTAACCCAAGAACGGAATTTTCTCATATACTTGTTCACCTGCATAAATGGTTTCTTATTAACTTGACATTGTTAGATTAAAACATATGTTCTAAAAATCAGGTAACAAAACCCTTCCGGCCGCTCCTCCGTTGTGCTCTCAATCGGCATTGTGTGGACCGGGCACGGTCGATCAACTGTTGGATCACCAACCTGATCGCCTGATCTGGCGATAGTCGTCTCAAAGGAAGGACTGCACGCAGTAGCTCCCGGATATTGGCCATCGACAGAGAGGGTAATACATCCACTTCAAGTTCCCTGGCAAGTTCCGGATCGCGAGGATTGTCTAAAGACCAGTCCAGCTTCGTCTCGGTGATAAACCAGAGCGCTAGCGCATCCAGGGCCGTGTGGTGGCTCCACGCCCGGTATTTTCTGGCCACCAACTCATCCCATCCAGCCTCCGATTTTGCATCCTGAAAAGTCCGTTCAACGAAATATCTCTGACTGCGCCACAGAGCCAGGGTGTGCAAGGAAATCCCGGCGTGTGCATTGCTCAGTGAGAAGCTCGTGCTGCCATCTTTCTCTTTGCGCATGAACAGCCACTCTTTTCTGACCTGTCCACGGTCTGTGATCGTATAGACCATTCTTACAGCACAGGCATAAACCAGCCATCCGCGTTCGGTATACCTCACCTTCACGGTTTGGAACACCATGCTGGGATGTTGCTCCAGGTTGCGCACCGGGATGGCTGGAATACGATTGAGGACCTGCCATTTGGAGTACGGCCGCCCTCTTTTCTTCTCGGGGGTCTGGGGAACCCCAACCACCGGTTCCTCGAGGTACACTTTCACGTTTTCTGGAATATCTGCCATATAGATCAGCCTTTCCCGGTCTAGATCTGCCCGAAATTGGCTGTCGCGGCCGTATAAACTGTCGCAGCTGATGGTTTTGAAGGGTAATCCCCTCTCCTGGGCACGCTTGATCATTTCTAACCCAAGCGCTGTTTTGCGCTGAAAGGTTTGATCCTCAGGAACATGCCAGCGATCACGCAGATCCGCGTACTCCTCGCTGAACCACTTTTTCGGCAGATAAAGGTCAGCATCCACCAAAGACCACAGACCGCCCTTGTAATAGCTCAACCCCACGCTCACCTGGCCGAGATCCACCTTACCTTCTCTGCCCAGATACTGCCAGGCCGCCCCCGCTTTTTGTCGTCCGGAACAGGCCACGCCGCTTTCATCCAAACTCAACATGCCTCCATATAGCTCTGGCCGCCTTTTGATCTCTTTTTGAATTTGCTCAAAGACCTCCTCACCAGACCAGGGAGAATCCGACATGAAGTGCTGCAGACCCTGTCCATCATCTTCCGGACCAATGACCCGGCGAGCTATATTGGCGTAGTTGCGTTTGCTTTCCAGCCACAACAGACCTCGCAGGTATACCTGGGCATAGCCACTTTTGTTGTTCGTCTGGGTCGCAAAACAATCGCGAAATCGCCTGTGCAGGTTGTGCAACCTTTCTCCCAAGTCCGCCACCGCCTTGTAGGGTATGCCCCAACGTTCAAAGTCTTTCCTGTTTGTGTCAGAAATCCCGTTGACTTGCTGTCTTTTTCGGTTAGAATAATTCAAGGTAACGCTCCTTTTCTCTAACGGGGAAGGGCGTTACCTATTTTTATTCATTTTTCCACAATTAACAATCGAACATCCGTGCTAATTTAACATTGTCAAGTTAAACAGAAAAAACTGGCATCCAGGCCAGTTTTTTCAGGAAGATGGCGGGATATTGGGTGGTGATAGACTACAGATTGAGTTCTGTTAGGACCATCTCAACTACACGGGGGATAGCCCGGGCTACTTTTGGTGTGGGGTTTTCACTGAATTCAAGGATATTCTCGACCTCCACGGCAAATATAATTACATCAGAAGGAACAGCATAACCCATTTCCCGGGCGGCATCGAGGGCGGTGACCAGCGTGGTGTCATGCGCGCTGGCGCTGTGTTGGGTAGGGCTCAGCTCCTGGAGATCATTCAGTGTCAGGCGGTGGATTTTGCCAGGCTGGGTGGTCTTTTCATCCAGCAAAAAAGCGTCAATGAGGATCACCCTTTCATACCCCAGCATGGCTTCCATCAGGCGCAATCCCCCCGCACTGGCTTCCCGGATCGTAATTGCCGGGTGTTTTTCTTTGTCGATGACTTCCATCAAACGGTATGCCACCTTGACACCCACGCCATCATCCGTGAGTATGGGGTTTCCCAAGCCAATAATCAGTGTTTTCATCGCAGCCCTCTAAACAAAGTAACCAGTTATCAGTGGGGAACCACAGACAACTGGTTACAGTTGTATCTCTACGTATTGTACCGGACCCATTCTGTTTAGTCGATATATTGCTGCCGGGATTCGACCTCGTTGCCATCTGCGTCGAAAATTGTCACTTCCAGGGGCATTTGCCCGGGCAGGGAGTGAGTGGCGCAGGACATACAGGGGTCATAATTCCGGAAAGCCATTTCGATGGTGTTCAACAGCCCTTCCGATACATTACCGTCTTTGATCAACCCTTGTGCTGCCTTCTTGATGGACATGGCGATGGGGGCGTTGTTGTTGGTGGTGCCCACAATCAGGTTGACATCCGTCAGGATGCCATTCTCATCAGCTTTGTAATGGTGGGTCAGCGTCCCGCGCGGAGCTTCCACACTGCCGATGCCTTCATCCGGGGTGTTGGTAACCACGGTGCGGACATCCGGGCTGGTGATCTCCGGATCATCAATGAGCTCTAGCATGCGCTCCGCGGAGTAAAGAAGCTCGATGAGGCGGGCCCAGTGGGTTGCCAGCCGGTGATGAACCGGGGTGTAGCGACCGTTGAGCTTTTCAGATCCCAGGGTTTCATAGAAGCGTTCATAATGCTCCTGGGCTTTGGGCGTTGCCAGCCCATCCGATGCATTCAATCGGGAGAGGGGCGTGCAGCAGTACACTCCGCTGTCTTTGCCATCAACAAAACCGTTCCATCCTACATCTTTCAGGTAGGGGAATTTCAGGTAGGACCAGGGCTCTACCCGCTCGGCAATATGATCCGCGTATTCCCGGGGAGGATATTTTACGAGTTCCTCTCCATCCGGACCAACGACGCGGATGTCACCATCATAGAAATTGGCCTGGTTGTTTTCGTCCACGGTGCCCATGTAGTAGGTTTCATGGGTGAAGGCATCCGAAAGAATGAGGTCCAGATATTCCTGGTTGCCAAGCACAACGTCATCAAAGAGATCCAGGCTGAAAAGGGCAAATTCAACATTCTCCTGGGACCAGGCTTTGATTTGTTCCTGTTCTTCCGCTGTCATGGCCTTGCTCCAGCCGCCCGGGAGGCCAGCCACAGGGTGGATACCCCGGCCGCCCAGCATCTGGATGATTTCGTGGTTCCGTTTCCGGCATTCTATGACCTGTTTTCCGATTTCCACACCAACTTTGTGGATCACGCCCAGAATGTTGCGCTGGGCTGGATCAGAGTCAGGGCCGAGCACAAAGTCAGGTCATCCCAGAGCATAAAAATGCACTGTGTGGTCCGTGACATAAAATGCGGAATAAAACAGCTCCCGGAGTTTTTTGACAGCCGAGGATGGCTTAACATTGAACAGATCATCCAGGGCCTTTGTGGCGGCCATGTGATGGGCTTCCGGGCAAACACCGCAGATCCTGTTGGTGATGCGGGGCATTTCTTCCGCCGGCCGGCCAATAGAGAACTGCTCAAACCCACGCAGTTCTGGTATTTGCAGGTAAGCGTTGTCGACATTTCCCTCGTCATTGAGGAAGATCTCGATTTTTCCGTGTCCTTCCAGGCGGGTGATGGGGTCAATTGTGATTCGATCCATTAGACTTCTCCTTTCCCGTTCTTGACGCGTTGTAGAATCGAATGTGACATGCTGAAGCGGTAGAAGGTGCCGGAGGGGTCGGCGATGGTATCTACAGCTTCCTGGATGAGGGTGTTCAGTTCCTCCTCCTCCATGGTCTCATCTCCCACATCAATTACGGATGCGACAGCTGAGAGCATCTTTGCGCCCTGGTCTTCAACGCCATCGGGGGGACCATAGCATCCCCGGCAGCCGATGCCGACAGAGGGGCATAATGCGCCGCAGCCATCACGGGTAGCAGGACCCATGCACATGATCCCTTGTTCCAGTAAGCATTGCTCGGGATCGGGGTTGATTTCGTAAGGGCGGTAAAATCGTTTGATGGTCTTTTCTCGTTTTTCCAGGTCACATTCCTCACACACCGCTGTATTTCCGGCGCCTAAAATCGATCCAGCTGGCGGAAGTTCCTTGCCTTCTGTGAGAGCGCCGGCCACCACCTGGAGGACAGCCCAGATCTGGGGAGGTTCAGGCGGACAGCCCGGGAGGTAGTAATCCACATCCACAACCTGATCCAGGGATTTTACCGTATTGTAAAAGGTCGGTAAGGTTAATTCCCCTTCCGGGACATGGGTCGACGGTTGCGGCAATGTCTTTTTGGGATTATCAATAGAAGGATTATCGAAGTACACCTTATTAAAGGTGGCATCCTTGGTGGTCAGGTTGGAAAGAGCCGGGATACAGCCTTCATAGGCACAGGACCCGTAAGCCACGAGAACCTTTGATTTCTCACGCAGGAGGTGGGCCAGCTCTTCGTTTTCTGAGTTTCGGATGGCCCCGTTGTAGAGGCAGACATCGATGTAGTTTTCCGGGTAAGCTTCAACATCCTTATATTTGAAATCTGCGATGCACGGGAAGAAGGCGATATCAAAGATCTCATCCACGGTGAGGATATTTTCATGGATGTTGAGGACTGAAATCTCACAACCGCCGCATGAAGCTCCCCAATACATAGCCAGTTTTGGCTTTCCGTTTTCTGTCATACTAAGCCTCCTTCACGGGTACAGGAACAGCCCCGTTGCCGCCGAGAACTTTTTCGTGCCAGCGGAGCGGTCCCAACTCTCGTAATTCTTCCGTCATGCTGTCAACCTTTTCGGCCAGTTTGGTTCCTTCTGAGGCTGAGGCCCACAGTAATTGCACGCGTTCATCCTCGATTCCCCACTGGTCCAGCGTATTTTTCATCAACGTGAAGCGGCGCAGCGCTTTGATGTTGCCATTAACATAATGACATTCGCCGGGATGGCAGCCCGCGACCAGCACTCCATCCGCTCCGTTGCGGAGGGCTTTGAGCACAAATTGCGGGTCAACCCGTCCGGAGCACATGACCCGGATGGCACGCATGTTTGGTGCATATTTGATCCGGGATGTACCGGCGAGGTCGGCTGCCCGGTAGGAGCACCAATTGCACAAAAATCCTACAATGACAGGTTCGAATTGTTCACTCATTTATATCCTCCTGCTACACGGTCACCTTTTCAGGCTCTGATTGTACATCCCACAACAGGCCTTGTAGTTCAGACATGACCTGGGTGTTTGTAAAGTGAGCGCCATCAATGGCACTGCTGGGACAGGCTGCCACGCAGGTGCCGCAGCCCTGACACAGAGCTGTGATCACTTCGGAAACTTCTTTCTCCGCGTCGAACTCGATGGCGTTATAGGGGCACAGGTTGTTGCAGATCCGGCATCCGGAACAGTCTTCTTCCCGAATACTGGCCCGCACCGGTTCCAGCATCACCGTTCTTTGACCGATAAGGCTGGCAACCTGGGAGGCTGCTGCGCCGCCCTGGGCCACGGATTCCGGGATATCCTTCGGTCCCTGGCAGGCCCCGGCGATGAACACGCCTTCGGTCATGGTAGCCACCGGTGCCAGTTTGGGATGACGTTCATTGAAGAACCCATCGTAGTCGCATCCCATCTTGAACAGGTTGGAGACTTCATCAGCGTCTTCGCGTGATTCCATACCTGCGCTGAGGATGACCATATCCACCGGGATGCGCTGCTGCTTGCTGAGCAGTGTGTTTTCAGCCTGCACTACCAGTCTTCCTTCTTCGCCCGGTTGATGGTCGGCGTCCGTGATCTCGGCCACCCGGCCCCGGATGAAGTGAGTGTCTTCTTTCAACAATCGGTTATAGAACTCTTCGTAACCCTTACCGGGGGTGCGCATGTCGATGTAGAAGTTGTACACTTCCGTTTCCGGAAGGTGTTCATGGACCTGGTGAGCAAATTTCAATGAGTACATGCAGCATACTTTAGAGCAGTACTCGTTGTAATTCTTATCCCGGGACCCGACACAATGCACGATTGCCACCCGTTCCGGTTCCGTCTCTCCGTCCCGCAGGACGATGTGCCCGCCGGTCGGGCCGGACGCGTTGATCATGCGTTCAAATTCCAGGCTGGTGAAGACATTTTCCAGCCGGCCATAACCGTACTGCGGTATCTGACGGGGATCGAACAGGTCGTATCCCGTGGCAATGATGATATTGCCAACATTAAAGTTGAGCATCTCGTCTTCTTGCTCGAAATCGATGGCGTCCGTGGGACAGAATTTTTCGCAGGCGCGGCATTTTCCGGTCTGGAAGTAAATACAGTTTTCTTTATCTAAAACCGGGTAACCGGGAACGGCCTGCGGGAAGGCGCGGTAAATCGCTTTCCGGTAGCCGAGGCCGGCACCGTAGTCTTCATCTATGACCTGGGCAGGGCATTTTTCTTCACAGATGCCGCAGGATGTACACAGTTCTTCTACCACGCAGCGTGCTTTTTTGCGGACGGAGATTTCAAAATTGCCGATGTACCCATCCACTTTCTCAACCTCGCTGTAGGACAGCAGGGTGATGTTGTCATGTTGTCCGACATCGACCATCTTGGGGGTCAAAATACAAGCCGAGCAGTCCAGCGTGGGGAAGGTTTTGTCAATCTGGGCCATGTGGCCGCCGATCGTGCCTTCTTTTTCCACCAGAAATACGTGATTGCCCGCATTCGCCAGTTCCAGCGCTGCGGTGATCCCCGCGATACCACCGCCCACCACCAGGGTGTTGGGGTTGATCTCAACCGGAATCTTCTCCAGCGGTTCATGATGGACGACCCGTTCAATGGCGCCGTTGACCAAACTTTTTGCTTTCTGGGTGGCCGCTGCTTTATCTTTGGTCTGCCAGGAGTTGTGTTCCCGGATGTTGGCCATCTCAAACAGGAAGGGATTCAGACCGCCCCGTTCCGTTGCTCCCCGGAAGGTTTTTTCATGCATGTGCGGCGAGCAGGAGGCCACAACCACGCGGGTCAGCCCCTTTTCCTTGATATCTTTTTCGATCAGTTCCTGTCCTGTGCTAGAGCACATAAACTCGTACTCGCGGGACACTTCCACATTGGGATTCCCTTCTGCCCACTTGGCGACATCCTCCACATCCACGGTACCTGCGATGTTGGTGCCGCAATGGCAGACATACACACCGACTTTTTCTTGTTGTTCCTGGATATCTTTCTTTTCTGTCATGGGTTAACCCTCCTCCGTCATGGTTGGCATCGGAAGGCCAGTCCTTCTCCGTGGGCTTCGTCTCCTCTTTTTCTTCTGGGGCGCTTCATCGCTGATCTTGTCCAGCGCGGCCTTTGCAGAGACCATTTCCTTTCCAAAGCCTAATTTGTTCTCAGGGATGCCAAAGGCGAGCCCGATCAATTGTGTGAAATACAAGATGGGGATGTTGTAATCCGTCCCGAAGCGGGCGTTGACCGCTTCCTGATAGGCATCCAGATTGAGCTGACACATGGGACACAGAGTGCTGATGACATCCGCGCCATAATCATCGGCGTTTTTCAACAAGCGGCGAATAAGTTCCAGGGCGGTGTCTTCACTGATCTGGGTCATATGACCCCCGCAGCATTGCGCTTTTAGGGGATAATCCACCACGATGGCGCCTAGTGCACTCATCAAATCGTCCAATGATGTGGGATGCTCGGGATCATCAAAACTTTCCATGTCCGCTGGTCGGGGAACCAGGCATCCGTAATAAGGGGCGATGCGCAGTTCATACAAAGGGCGCTCGATGTTTTTTTCAATGGCCTCGATCCCCACGTCCTTATAGATAATCTCCAGCAAGTGATGCACGCTGACCGACCCCGGCTGGTAATTAAGTCCACCGGCTTCGAGAGCCGTGTTTACCTTTTGGTTGATGTTCTTATGTTCCCCCATCACGTGATCCGTCTTCTTCAGGTTCAAAAAACAAGCGCTGCAGGGAGCGACCAGTTTGTTTTGGCCATTTTGTTGTGCAGCGATGGCCAGGTTTCTTCCTACCAGGGCATATGCTGGAAGATCGTTAATGGCGAAGTATTCTGTCGCTCCACAGCAGTTCCAATCATCCACTTCTGTAAACTCTAAATCAAGCGTATCAGCAATTGCCATTAAGGATGTATGGTAGGAGCGAGCATTGCGTTCCATTGAACAGCCTGGGTAGTATCCGAATTTCATGCTTCACCTCCAAGCTCTTTTGATTTATTGAGGATGGCTTTCAGTTGATCCACACCCTCAATTTTGGGCGGGGTGAGATCCATCCGGCCCTTGCTAAACATTTTCAATCCCATCCCTGTTGCCATCTTGAAAGCATCCACCGGATGGTAACGCAGGTGGTAACGGGTTGCCAGGCCCAACTCAAAGCTGCGGCCGTTGTTTTCTACAAAATCAATGAACGTTTCAGAGAACTCAGGCGCTTTATCTTTGCCCTCTTTTTGGTAGTGTCCAGCCTTGATCGCCATGCGCTTCAAAGCATACATGATGTCGGTGATGTGTATATCCTGCGGGCAGCGGACCATGCAGTAATAACAGGAGACGCAATACCAGGGGGTATTGCTGCTTAAGACCTCTTCTCTCATGTTTTCGTTGATCATGGCAAAAATTTGCCGCGGGGTGTGGTCCATATCGGACCCGGAAGGGCAGGAACCCCCGCATGTACCGCACTGGATACATATATTGAGGTTCTCCCCAAGTCCTGATGTCTCTGCGACGACTTCCTCAAAAAGTGAGGGGGCGCGAGCAGATTGGGTTTGAGTCATATCAGCCTCCTGGCGCGTGGGTGGATTATTCTAATTAGATCGGGTTTTCGGTATATCACAGTAAAAACACTGTAAAATTTTGAGAGAAAAAGCTATTGTTAAAATATGCACAAGCTAAGTCAACCTAAGTATATCAGAAATATACCAAGGTATATGTGATTAATATCATGAAATGATGAACATTCTTCATTGATTGGCGAAGGGTGTGTGCCCTCTGAGATAAAGGGGCTGAGATTTCTACCCTTTTCATCCCACTCAGGTCGAATTTTGCCTTTTCCTGAATTCCTAAATAAGATCTGAGTGCCTCTCCGCATCTATATACCTGAATCAACAAAATTGGGTTCCAGTGCGGTAAAATGTATACTTGGATTAATCGACATAGTCTAACATAGGTGATGGGGAGCAATTCATGAAACATCCTGACGCAGATTTGCAAGAAAAAGCCATAAACACCATCCGCTTTTTATCCGCCGATGCCGTGCAGCGTGCCAATTCGGGTCATCCCGGGCTTCCCATGGGGTCAGCAGCCATGGCTTTTGCGCTCTGGACCCGGCATTTGCGCTTCAATCCCGATAATCCGGGATGGCCGGATCGGGACCGCTTTGTGCTTTCTGGCGGGCATGGATCGATGCTGCTGTATTCACTGCTGCATCTCACAGGATATGACCTGACATTAGAAGAGCTGAAGGATTTCCGGCAGTGGGGTAGTAAGACACCGGGACATCCAGAAGCCCATCTCACCCCCGGTGTAGAGACCACAACTGGTCCACTCGGGCAGGGATTTGCGAATGGGGTAGGGTTTGCCATCGCAGAAGCCCACCTGGCCTCGGTCTTTAACCGGCCCGGTCATGACATCATCGATCACTTCACTTATGCCCTTGTCACGGATGGGGATTTGATGGAGGGGATTTCATCGGAGGCCGCATCTCTGGCTGGCCATCTGCAGCTGGGTAAACTTATTTACCTCTATGATGATAACCACATCTCGATTGACGGCAGCACGGATCTGGCCTTCACGGAAGATACCGCTTTGCGCTTTGAGTCATACGGCTGGCATATCCTACGGGTGGAGGATGGGAATGATGTTTCAGCCGTGGATCAGGCCATTCGGGCAGCCAAGGAAGATCCACGTCCGTCTCTGATCCTGGTCCGCACCCATATCGGCTACGGCTTGCCGACGAAGCAGGACACCGCTGAAGCCCACGGCGCACCTCCAGGAGATGAAGAATTGGATGCTGCAAAAGAAAATCTGGGGTGGCCGGTTGAACCCCGGTTTCATATTCCGGATGATGTGCTGGATTATTTCCGGCAGGCCCGGGATCGGGGCCGGGAACTGGAAACATCCTGGTTGGAACGCTTTGACAGCTACCGGGAGACTTATCCGGATTTAGCGCGCGAATTAGAAAGGCGCTTGAAGGGCGATTTGCCACAAGGTTGGGAGGAGGTGCTGCCCACATTCGATCCGGATGAAAAGGGCATGGCGACCCGGGCTGCTTCGGGAACGGTAATCAATCACATCGCTCCGGAGCTGCCGGAGCTCTTGGGCGGGTCGGCAGATCTGACCCCATCCAACAAAACCTGGATTGATGGTAGCCCCGATTTCCAGCCCGGCCAATATGAAGGTCGGAATTTTCACTTCGGCGTCCGGGAGCATGCCATGGGGGGCATTGTAAACGGAATGGGATTACACGGCGGCCTGATCCCATACGGGGGTACATTCCTGGTCTTTTCGGATTACATGCGGCCTGCTGTTCGCCTTTCGGCCCTGACGGAAATCCCCTGCATATGGGTGTACACTCATGACAGCATCGGGCTAGGAGAGGATGGTCCCACCCATCAACCTATCGAACATCTGGCCTCGCTGCGGGCCATCCCGCATATGATTGTGCTTCGGCCCCATGACGCAAATGAGGTAACCCAAGCCTGGAAAGTAGCGATCAGCCATAAAGCAGGGCCAGTATCCTTAATACTGACACGCCAGAATGAGGCGGTGATTGACCGGGAAACCTATGCTGCTGCAGAGGGGCTGACAAAGGGCGCCTATGTTCTGGCTGATGTGGGCGATGGTGACCCGGAATGCTTGCTGATGGCCTCTGGCTCTGAAGTTGATCTGATTGTGGAGGCTGGAGAAAAGCTGGCTCAAGAAGGAGTGTCTGTACGGTTGGTATCCTTCCCCAGTTGGGAGCTCTTTGAAAAACAGGATCAAACCTACCGGGAGTCTGTCTTACCCTCTGCTATTAAAAAGCGTCTGGCTGTGGAAGCAGGCGTGTCCCAGGGCTGGGAACGCTGGCTGGGTCCGGAAGGGGACATGATTTCAGTGGAAGGTTACGGTGCCAGTGCACCCGGAGCACGGAATTTCCAAGAATATGGGTTCACTGTGGACAATGTGATGCAGCACGTGCGGGTTATGCTTCAGGAGGAAACGTCATGAATATCGCTGTCGCCACCGATCATGGTGGTTATGATTTGAAAAAACCTGTCTTAGAAGCCATTGCCGAAGCAGGCCATGTCGCTCTGGATCTGGGGACAGACAGCCCGGAAAGTGTTGATTATCCTGACTATGCGGAAAAATTGGGACTGGCCGTGCAAGACGGAAAAGCGGAAAGAGGGATCCTTCTGTGTGGATCTGGCGTGGGGGTGTGTATCGCTGCCAATAAAATGAAGGGAATATATGCGGCCCTGTGCCATGATTCGTATTCCGCCCGCCAGGGTGTGGAGCACGATGATATGAATGTGCTGTGCCTGGGAGCCCGGGTGATCGGATCTGAATTGGCCCGGGAAATCGTGCTATCATTTTTGGGCGCCTCATTTGTGGGTCACCAGCCGGGGCAGGAACGGCATGCCCGGCGCGTGAGCAAAGTTCGGGCCATCGAAGATAAGGAGAATCCACAGCTGTAGATTATTGTGTTTAGGAATATTTTTGTGCTGTTTGCCCTGTGCTGAGGTCGGGTTATCAGCAAAATCACAACATTCCCAATATCATGAAAGACCAGACAAACCTACGGATGCTTTTTCCTGAGGAACGTACACCGGATAATAAAGTAGGGTTCCTTCCCCAGGTCTGGGAGTCAGCTGAAAACTTGACTTCTCCCCTGGATGATGTCCGGATGCAGGCGCTGGAAGAACTGGTGTCGCTGGATGCTCATCGTTATTCTCCCCTGGTAGCGTATTTACTGGCCACCCGGTTGGGGGATCCAAGTATTGAAATCCGCTTTCAGGCTGTACAGGCTGTGGGGGAGGTCCTCCTCCTGAGGGATGGAGATGATCCTACCCCCGAAGAGGTTCGGTACCATCTTCAGGGGTATATCTCACATCTTCGGAAGCGGAAGATTTACTCCCTGTTACAGGTTGCCCATCAATTTGGGGCAGCGGAAGAGAGCGTGGTTGCCATCCTGAATTTGTGTTCCTATGCCGGTGAAGCCCTTGCAGAACTGATTATGGACCGAAAAATGCCCCTGGACATTCGACAGCAAGCCATTTTTTTCAGCGGGCAGGTGGGTTTTATCGATACGATACCGGCCTTGAAGCATTTACTGCACAGGCTACAGGCTCAGCATGTTGATCAGACACATATGCCTTTTCTGTCTGAAAAAACACGAACTCAGGAAGAAGACTTATTGATTTATGTCAGAGCTGCCCTGGGCAAACTGAATGATAAGCAATAAATCCGGCAAAAAGAAGTGAAAATATGAAAGCTGAAAGAAAGAGAAGGATGATTTATGGGATTCTGCTGGTTTGTGTTGTAGGGTTAACCGGTATGGTCGTGACGTCCATCCCGGTGGAAGCCTCCGGTTACAACCAGCAGCCGACGGTGTCCATGCCAACGGTAACCGGAACGCCCACCGGGCCCACCGCTTTAGTCGTTTCGGATCCTGAAGATCAAATCAACGTTCGTTCAGGCCCTGATGTCTTCTACCCTAAGATCGGTGTCTTAATTAACCGCCAGGAGGTCCCTGCGCTGGCGAAAACGGTGGGTGGAACGTGGGTTAAAATCGCCTATCCTGGAGTGGAGTCAGGGGAAGCCTGGGTATATGCTCCTTATGTGCGGGTCAGGGGCGAACTTCCTGTGGTCCCCAAACCTCCTACCCCGACCCCGGTCACCACACCGACCATTGATCCCACACTGGCATCACAATTTGTGGCGGAAATCCCTCCCACCAGGAAGCCTACTTTCACACCAGCTCCTGCGGTCGTGATCCCTACCTATGATTCGCCGACCAGTCCCATCCGGTCCACGGGTTTGCCGATGGGGTTTGTCATCCTTGGATTGGTTTCCATGGGGGTATTCAGCCTGGTTGTCTCCCTGCTGCGTGAATCCTGACGTTCAGGGAATAAAAAAGGGGCTGTCTAAAAAGCAGCCCCTTTTGCTTTTCTCATAACCTGGATCGAGGTTAATAAAAAAAACAAAAAAGTGGCGGCTATTGAACCGCCACTTTTGCCAAATTGTGAGCCAAGCTCAAAAGCCCCCACTCTACCTTCACTTTTTCTTTTCCTCTCAATAAAAACCTCCGAAACCCCCAGTTGTGTTTCAAGCGGCCGTACACGG
>CAZIFI010000011.1:0-54106 GCA_964539105.1 uncultured Anaerolineales bacterium
AGCCAAGCTGGACAAGATCCTTGATCAGGCCTCGGAATCGATGGGGGAGAAGATGGACCATGTCTGATCAAGAGATCAAAACGGCCCCGGATGCCATCCAGGTGTTCCGGAAATCTATCCAGCAAGAGGTAGCTCAGCTGGAAGATCAGTGTAACACGCTGATCGAAGACCTGGAAAAAGGCCTGCCCGAAGCCCCACCCGTCCGGAGCCCGCTCCGGCTGCTGATCGAGTCGGTTCGTGAGGTCAGCGCGGATTTTGAGAGCAGGGTTCATTTTGAGGATATCGGCACGGTCCACCATGTCGGGGATGGGGTGGCCACCCTGACCGGCTTACCCCGCGCCCACACTGAGGATATGGTCGTCTTCCCGACGGGCGTACGCGGGCTGGTGTTCAGCCTGGAGCCGCGCCAGCTGGATGTGATTTTATTGGGTTCAGACCAGGGCATTCGCGGCGGAGATGTGGTCCGGTCCCGCAGGGAGCGGCTCCGGATTCCCGTCGGCCCTAATTTGCTTGGCCGGGTGGTCAATCCGCTGGGCGAACCGCTGGATGGCGGACCCGTTCCCGAGCCCTCCGACCTGCGCCTTTTGGAGCGGGAAGCTCCGGGCATCACCACTCGAACTCCCATCAAGGAACCGCTCCACACTGGCTGGAAGGTGATCGATGCTCTGTTCCCTGTAGGCCGGGGACAGCGGGAGCTGATCCTGGGTGATCGCCAGACCGGCAAGACCACCCTGGCAGTGGACACCATCCTCCAGCAGCAGGAGTCCAATGTGGCCTGTGTCTATGTGGCGGTCGGGCAAAAAAAGTCCTCCATCCTCAATGTGATTGATCGCCTCCGGAAAGCCGGTGCCCTGGAGTACACCACCGTGGTCATGGCGACCCCGGATGAACCTCCCGCCCTGCGCTATCTGGCGCCCTATGCCGGCTGCACCATAGCGGAGTACTTGATGGATCATGGGCGAGATGTGCTGATTATTTACGATGACCTGACCAAGCATGCCAATGCCTATCGGGAATTGAGCCTGCTGCTGCGGCGTCCGCCGGGCCGGGAAGCGTATCCCGGGGATGTCTTTTATCTGCACTCCCGCCTGCTGGAGCGGGCCGGCAAGCTGAACCAGGATTTTGGAGGGGGGTCGATGACCGCCCTGCCGGTGATTGAAACCCAGCGGGGCAACCTATCTGCGTATATCCCGACCAACCTGATCTCGATCACCGACGGCCAGATCGTGCTTGATGCCGATTTATTCAACCGGGATATCAAGCCGGCCGTGGATATCGGCCTCTCGGTCTCCCGGGTGGGGGGAGAAGCTCAGACCGAGGCCATGAAGGCAGTCGCCGGTGAGCTGCGATTGCAGCTTTCTCAGTATGAGGAAGTAGCCCGTTTTGCCCGCCTGGGCACCGAGGTGGATGAAGCCACCCGCCAGCAGATCGAACGCGGCACCCGGCTGCAGCGGGTGTTAACGCAGCCGCCCCACCAGCCCATGCAGCTCAGCGAGCAAGTGGTCCTGTTTTATGCTGTCCAGCAGGGACTGCTGGAAGAGCTTGGAGTAGGAGAAGTTTCGGCGTTTGAAGCCCGGCTGCTGGATTTCTTCCGGAGTGAACATGAGGAGATGATGGAGGAAATCGAACTGAAACAGGACCTCAACGAGGAGATGCAGGACCGCCTGGATGAATTATTGGAGGAATTTTCTCGTTTGGAAGAGCCAAGGAGAGATAGGGAATGATGAAGATGGTGATGGTTGTGGTGCCCCGCGATCAGGCAGAGGACATCCTCCGGGCCCTGGTAGAGGCGGGTTTTTCGGCCACTTTTACCGAGAGCCGGGGCGGGATGCTCCGTCAGTCCCAGCAAATGGTCTTTATCGTGATCGATGAAGATCGGGTGGAGGATGTGCTGGAGATCGTTCATGAGGGGAAAGAGGTCCGGAAGCACCAGGCCGTAGGGAGCAATGAGATCAGAAAGAGCGGCCGGGTGGTCTTTATCTGGAATATTGATCGAGTGGAGACCAGTTGAGCGATGGCGGGTATGGAACGGGCTGAGGAGCGGCTGGAAAATATCGAATCGGTAGAGCCGATTTTGAGCGCTCTGCGGACGGTATCGCAGGCCAGTATGCAGACAGCGCGGCGCAAGGCAGAGGGGGCGCTGCGTTACGGACGCGATTTGCTGGACCTGGCTTCCTGGCTGCCGGAAGAACCCCCGGACCGTGTTCTTGGGGAGGGGGAGGAGGACAGGACCCTGCTGGTCGTCCTGGGGAGCGACCGGGGGCTGTGCGGCACTTTTAACCATGATGTGGTAGAAGTTCTGGCCGAACAGTTCGCGGAGGAAGAAGGCCGGGGGCGCAGGGTTGAGATCTGGGCCCGGGGACTGCGGCTCAGGATTGCCCTCGCTGAAAGGGACATCACGCCTGACCGTGGGGAGCGCTTCGCGGAGGGTTCGGTGCCGGATTTTCAGCACGCTTACACTCTGGCCGAAGAGATCCAGTCCGGGGTCAGGGAGGATCGCTTCAACAGAGTCCTGATCGTCATTAACCGTCAGGTGCGGGCCGACCGGATCCGTCCGACGGTGGAGCAGCTGCTGCCGCTGGAGCTGGCGAATTTTCAAGGGCAGGGGGAAAAAGACCGCTGGCCTCCGCCCATCCTGGAAACCGATCCAGAGGGGCTGCGGGAGCGAATCCGGAGGCAGGCCCTGGAAGTCAACCTGTACCGGTTATTATTGAGATCCTCTGCCGCGGAACATGCCGCCCGTTTTTACCTCCTGGAAGATGCGGCCCAGAACATGGACCGCCTGACCGAGGAGCTGGAAATGGAAGTCCAGCTGTCCCGCCAGCAGGCCATCACCAACGAGATGATGGACCTGATCGTCGCCGCCGGCTTGATTAAATCTTGAGATCTATTTTTACCTGAGCGTACAGGTATCCGTGCTGATTTCGCTGCTGCCTTGCCGATCTTATTCTCCTGATCTCCGGTTCCTCTTATTATTACAAAATACGTAGGCCATCGGCTCCTTACGCTGCGCTGGAAGGGAGCGCCCGCAGGCCATGGATGCCGCCCTGGAGCGGCATCTGCCGCAGGCAAAAGATCGGGAACCGGGGGGTGTATTCTTGATCTGGGCCCAGCTTCCCGGTGTGGATGAGGCAGTCCGCCGTCCCGGGCCCCGGGAGCGGACGGAAGGCCCCTTCCATGACTTACTGCGAACAGTCAACTATAATGGGAGGGGCCTTTTCGTTATTCTTTTTATAACCATGGATATTCCCTATCTTGTACCAGGAACCTTCGTGCAGCGCGACAACCGCTTCCGGGCCACCGTACTTGTCGGCGGCCAGCAGACCGGGGTTTTCGTGCCCAACTCGGGGCGGCTGACGGATCTTTTCACACCGGATCGAGCGGTGTGGCTGCATCCGGCCGGATCCCCGGGGCGCAAAACGGAGTACGACCTCAAGCTGGTGGAACACGCGGGGGAGCTGGTGTCCGTGGATGCGCGCCTGCCCAACCCCCTCTTTGCGGAGTATTTACAGAACGGAGGCACCTGGTTCGACGACCGTCTCGGTGAAGTTGAGATCCAGCGTGAAGTGACCCGGGGGGAAAGCCGGCTGGATTTCAAACTGCAGGGACCGCAGGGAGTGTGCTGGGTGGAGACCAAATCCATCACGCTGGTGGAGGGTGGCATCGCGCTCTTTCCGGACGCGCCTACCCGCCGCGGGCGGCGGCACGTGGTTGAACTGCTGGATGCGGCCAGAAAAGGGGAAGGTGCAGCGGTGGTCTTTGTGGTGCAGCGGGCGGATGCGGAGTCCTTCTCCCCGCACCACAGGGTGGATCCGCAGTTTGCGCAGATCCTGAGGCAGGCAGAGGAAGGGGGAGTGGAGGTGCGGGCCCACACCTGCCGGGTTTCACTGTCAGAGATTACGATTGAGAACGAGATCCCCTGCATATTGTGAAGGGGGTGCTGGAATTCACACGGGATGACAGTGCTGAGGTTTGACGGATGTTGGGGTTGGCAAACGATCGCCGCACTGCACCTGGTTCCGCTCACGATCAGCGTTTGTGGGTATGGAGGACATCCCATCATAGATTGTTTTTTCTGCGGCTGGTACAATGATTTTGCTCAAAATTCATATGCCGGAGCAGAACAGAGATGCCTATGACCCTTCTCATTCACAATATTCGCCTCCCGCTCGATCACGATGATCAGGCACTGGCGGCAGCTGCCGCCCGCCGCCTGGGAATATCCCGTGAGAAGCTGGTCGAGGTTTCTATATTTAAGCGCAGCGTCGATGCCCGGCGAGAAAACCGGATCAAGCTGGTGTATTCTGTGCTGGTGGAAGTCAAAGAGGAGAGCGCGGTTTCCGGCAAGGTCAAATCGGATCCCCAGATTAAGCCGGCCCCGGACCTGGGCTATCGCCCGGTTACCACCGCGCGCGGCGGGGGCAGCGAGCGCCCGCTGGTGGTTGGTACTGGTCCTGCCGGATTATTCGCCGGATTGGTGCTGGGGGAAATGGGCTTTAAACCCATCCTCTTTGAACGGGGGAAGAAAGTCAGGGAGCGGGCGGCGGATACCTTCCGATTCTGGCGGGAGGGCGAATTGAACCCGGAATCTAATGTGCAGTTCGGGGAAGGCGGGGCGGGGACGTTTTCGGACGGCAAATTGAACACCCGCATATCGGATCAGGCCAACCGGGACCGCAAGGTGCTGCGTGAGTTTGTCAGGGCCGGGGCCCCGGAAGAGATCCTTTATCTCAACAAACCCCATATCGGGACCCTGCGGCTGGTCAAGCTGCTCCAGAAAATGCGGGCAAGGATCCAGGCGCTGGGGGGCACATACCGCTACCGATCCCGGGTGGTGGATGTGTTGGTACAGGACGGCCGGGTGCAGGGGGTGAGGCTGGAGGATGGGGAAGAGGTGCCGGGAAGGCATGTCATTCTCGCTGTAGGGCACAGCGCCCGGGATACCTTCCGGATGCTTCAAGAAGCCGGGGTAGCGCTTCAACCCAAGGCGTTTTCCATCGGCCTGCGCATCGAGCATCCCCAATCGATGATTGACCGCAGCCAGTATGGGGCGCAGGCCGGACATCCCCGGCTGGGGGCGGCCGAGTACCAGCTGGTGCACCACGGCAGCAGTGGACGCTCGGTGTACACTTTTTGCATGTGCCCCGGCGGGAGCGTGTTGGCCGCGGCGTCTGAGCTGGAAACAGTGGTTACCAACGGGATGAGCCAGTATGGGCGCAGCGCGGTCAATGCCAACAGCGCCGTGGTGTGCGAGGTCAACCCACGGGATTACCCCGGCGGCCCCCTGGGGGGGATTGATTTTCAGCGCCGCTGGGAGAAATTGGCCTTTGATGTGGGCGGGAAGAATTATCATGCTCCGGCCCAACTGGTGGCTGATTTCCTGGCTGACCGGCCTTCTACCGCCCTGGGCACCGTGGAACCCACCTATCAACCCGGCGTGCAGCCGGCAGATTTGAGCGCCTGCCTTCCCGGGTATGTCGTGGAATCAATCCGTGAGGCGCTGCCGGCCTTCAACCATAAAATTGACGGGTTTTCCATGAATGAGGCTGTGCTGACCGGGGTGGAAACCCGGACATCTTCGCCGGTGAGGATCGTGCGCGGAGATACGTTTCAAAGCGTGTCTCTCCCGGGCCTGTATCCGGCCGGGGAAGGGGCGGGTTATGCCGGCGGCATCCTGTCATCGGCGGTGGACGGCATTAAAGCCGCGGAAGCGGCTGCCCTGGCGATCAACGCAGAGATTGGTTCCAGTTAATATTTTTTGGGGCTGATAGGTCTGGGAGAAGAGCAGCCTATATTAGGCCCCCGGCGAGGGGGCCATCCTTCGCCTTCGATGACGGGGTCAGTTCGGGTGCCTGTCTCTTTATACAGCCAGTTCGGTGTGGATTCTTGTCAACCACTCGCGAATGGGGATGTCCTGCGGGCAGTGCTCTTCACAATCGCCGCAGTCTTCGCAGCGGTCCCCGCGCTTCTCTTCCGGGAGGAAGTTGTTGTAGGTTTTGACCCCGTAGTCCGGCTTGTCGTACATGATGCTGTCGTTGTAAATTTCTAATATGCGGGGGATAGCGACATCGTTGGGGCAGGGCAGGCAGTACTCACAGCCGGTGCAGGGGATCAGGGATAGTTCCCGGTAGGCTTCCCGGGCCTGCCTGATGATGTCCTTTTCCGCCTGGCTCAAAAATCCCACCTCTGACAGCGATGCTGCAGCCACATTTTCTTCCACATGGCTGAGGGCGCTCATTCCGCTCAGCACCAGGGACACTTCCGGCTGGTCCCACAGCCAGTGCAGGGCCCAGGCTGCCGGGGAGCGCTGCACGGCGG
Source organism: uncultured Anaerolineales bacterium (assembly GCA_964539105.1). Taxonomy (GTDB): domain Bacteria; phylum Chloroflexota; class Anaerolineae; order Anaerolineales; family UBA11858; genus B10-G9. The sequence goes on from CAZIFI010000011.1 coordinate 6,319, forward strand.
CCTGGTCCCAGATGCGCTGCACGGCGGCGGGGGGATCTACCAGGCGGCCGCCGCGGATGGGTTCCATGATCACCACAGCCAGGCCGCGGTCCGCCGCATAACGTAAGCCCCTGCGTCCGGCCTGATAGTCGATGTCCATGTAGTTATACTGGATCTGGCAGAAGTCCCAACCCCTGTAAGCATCGATAATGTCCTTGAAGACCGGATAGTCATCATGGAAGGAAAACCCGATGTGGGCGATCCGCCCGCTGTCCTGGGCCCGCTCCAGCCATGGGAGCACATCCAGGGATTGCATTTTGTCCCAGCTTTTTTTGTTGAGGGCATGAAGCAGGTAAAAGTCAATCTGCTCTGTCTGCAGCCGCTTAAGCTGTTCGTTTAAAAGGCGGTCAAAATCGCCCTTTTCTTCCACCTCCCAGCAGGGCAGCTTGGTGGCCAGCCGGACCCGATCGCGGTACCTGCCCTTGAGTGTCCGGCCCAGAAAAGGTTCGCTCTGCTTATCGTGGTAGGGGTAGGCGGTGTCCAGGTAGTTAACGCCGTGGTCGATAGCGTAGTGCAGCATGCTGGCTGCTTCATCTTCGCGGATGGCGCCTGCTTCTCCCGCGTCTGTGGGCAGGCGCATGCAGCCGTAGCCGAGGGCTGAAACGTCTATGTCCGTCTTTCCAAAGGGGCGGTACTGCATAGGGCCGATCTCCTGTTCTAGTGATTTTCTTTTGTTTTCACTCTAATCTTACCATCGGCAGGAAGATGGAGGGGAATATGCAGCTCAGGACACTGCCTGTCGTCCATGATACCCGGTCTGATGAACGTCTCACGGATTGCTGGTGGAGTTGATCCTGGGACTGACATGGGATTTGTGGGGACAATAAAATACCTCCGGAGATTCGGAATCCCCGGAGGGTTGAGGGCGTCCATTCAGGACGATGCTGCTTACTGCTACTTGACGACAAAGGTCACCTTGGCATTTATCCGGAACCTGGTGATTTCGTCTCCTTCCACTATTGCTTGCTGATCCTTGATGTATATGGATCGAATATTGTCAACGGTTTTGGATGCCTCGGCCAAAGCCTGACGGGTGGCGTCCTCCCAGCTCTCACTGGATTCTGCCATGAGTTCAATAACTTTTGCAACTGCCATTGTACACCTCCTGTGGGTGTGAATAACGAAGAACTCGTGGGGCTGGACCCTCACAAAATGACTGGCCTTCCCTGGAACACAGAAAACTATTTTTCTGTATCCGTAATGTCAATATACCAGATCTGGACGGCTGGCAGTATAGATCGTGAATGGAATCGCGTTATATTTTTCGATACTTTTCCTGTCCTGGTCACCGGAGGCAGGGTGAAGCGGCGTATGCTGCTCGAGATCGCTGAAACCGATTTCAGCGTTGATCCCCGTGACGTCCTCCCCACTGGGAGTAACCGCCCGTGGGACGGTGGTGGGATCTTGAATGGGGTGTTAACCGGTGACCGGCGTTTCGAATTCGACCCTCCGTCCGGATCTGACGAAGGGTTCAATGTGATATCTTTCTATCCGGCACCCTTTGCCGATGGACCCGCTGGAAGGAGGGGGTTCTGTAACGTGGAGAAACGCTTCGTCGATCATGGTCTGAAAACGACAGCGGCGTTCAATTCAAAAGGGCGAGAGGGCATAGAGAGCTGTTGGGTGCGGATAGCATCCCTTCACGACCGGGAGAAGGCTTAGCCAGGGAGGTGGGACCCAGGGGAGAAGACCTGTCAGGTTGGGGAATACTACCCATGAAAAACCTCGGGTGTGCTGTGAACACGGAACTAGAATAAAGGCTCCTCTACCGTTTGCTCTGAGTCCTGGTAAACTAAGGTGAAGGTCGGGGTCGAGCAACTTCCTTGCATCCTGAGGATCAGGGTCGATCTCCTCCCCAGCCCGGCTTGTTCCTTTTCAGGTCTATACCTGGAGCGATATAACATGGCAGACATTCTGAGCGCTGACGTACTTCTTGTGCTGGAAACCACCCTCATGCTTTTGCTGGTGATTTTCACGGGGTACGTCCTGCGCAGAAACAAGGTCCTCGATAGGCACACCACCAACCAGCTGAGCACATTTGTGGTCGACATCGCCTTTCCCGTCCTGGTTTTCACCTCCATGCTGAGGAGCGCGAACCCTGAGGCCCTGGTCGGGAGCTGGTATGTCCCCCTGGCCGGCATGATCCTCATGCTGCTGGCGATGGGCACCGGTTACCTGGCCTCCCCGCTTTTCGGCAGGACGGGGGCCGACCGCCGCGGATCCGCGGCCTTTGCCGTCGGCACGCCCAACTGGCTCTTCATCCCCTTGCCGCTGGCCGCGGCCCTTTTCGGCATGGCAGGTGAAAGGATCGTGCTCCTCTTCAACCTCGGGGCCCTGCTCGTGTTCTGGAGCCTCGGGGTGTGGATTTTGCAGGGAGGCAGCCCCGGCGGGGGTTCCCTGCGGCGTGCCCTGCTCAACCCCGGCCTGCTGGCCACTGTCCTGGGCATCGTCGCCGCCCTGGCCTTCCCCGTAAGCCGGACGCTGGAAGGAGCGGATGTCACCGGGCTCAGTCCGGGCCTCTCCGTTTTGAGCATCATCGTACAGGCCATGGCCTTTCTGGGCAGCATCACCGTGCCTCTCTCCATGATCGTCACCGGCTCGCTGGTGGCAGCGGCGGGGATGCGGGGCGCCTGGAAGGGCCGGGTGATCGGCATCAGCGTCATGCGGTTGTTCGCTTTTCCCTCCTTGGTCATGCTGCTCCTGGGGCTGGCGAGTGCAGCCGGCTTACAGCTGCCAAGGGAGATCTGCATGATCCTGGTGATGATAGCCGGCATGCCGGTCGCGGTGTCCTGTTCGATTGTGGCTGAAAAAATCGGTGGAGATGTGGATCTGATCTCCCGCGCCATCCTTGTCAGCACCCTGGCCAGCGTGGTGACGGTCCCGGCTTTTGTGGCGCTGATGCGCATTTTGGCGGTTTGATACCAGAGAAAACCCCCATGTCTTTCTGTGACAAGTTGTCCCTGCCCCAATGGGTTCAACGACCAAGGGATGGAAGATTACCGATTGTCTTTATGAAATCCGTATTGATGCTTACCCAATATCAATGCGCTGCCGTACCCCGCTTCTGGGCTTCGCTGCCAGGCGTGATGTGGGTGAGAGATATCTATGTTGGAGGTGTGATGTGAAGAAAGGTTGGCGAATGATTCTGCTGATTGGAGCACTTTTCCTGGCGGCCTGCAGCGGCCCGGTCATCACGGAAAGTGCAGAATCTGATGCCGCAGAGGAGGTGTCCGGCGAGGGCGGAACGTTTACCAATATCTCCCCCGATGAATTGAAAGACATGTTGGACGAGGAGGATGTCACGGTCATCAACGTTTATGTCCCCTTCCAGGGGTATATTCTCGGCACCGATCTTTACATTCCCTATCATGAGATCGAGCACAGTCTGGACCGGCTGCCGGCGGACAAAGATGCCAAGATTGTCCTTTACTGCCGCGGCGGCAGAATGAGCAAAACGGCTTCCCAGACGCTGCTGAGGCTGGGTTACTCGAAGATCTATAACCTCGAAGGAGGATACAGCGCCTGGCAAGAAGCGGGTTTCCCCATGGCAGGAGATGAATAAAGCAGGATGGATCCTCCGCCCGGACGGGGAAGGAATTTAATAGGCCAGATCACGCAGGGCCTGCCCGTTTTTAGCCAGGTGGGCCGCTTTACCCGCAGCCGGGGGAGGAGACGACTTATGGAGCTCTGAGCGGTGAGGGGACTGCATCTATCCCCGAAGGGTTTTTACCCAAATTCTGAGCTCCAGACAGCCCGCTACTCGGTGATGGTGAACTGCATGCCGCCAGCCGGGGTGTCACTGCCCTGGGGAAAGGCCTTGATCATGTAGGTCCCGGTGGGTGGGTCCGGAGCGTCCAGCTTCCCGCACATGACTGGCTTTCCGGAGGGGTCCGTCTGGTATTTTTCCCCAAAGGGATACACGGTCCCGTCCGGGATGGTCAGCTCCAGCCGGAATTGAATGGGGGTTTCCGGTGGGGATTTGACCCAGATGGCAACGTTCTTGGCCTGGGGCCGGGGGAAGGTGTCGGTTTTTTGTCCGTTTGGATTCTCCCCTTCGGTGAGGAAGACGAACAGACCCGGCTCTTGCCCGCTGCCCTGCAAGGGCTGGGTGGAACCCTCACCTTCTGTGCCGGATACCTGGCCGGCCGGTCCTGGAACACCGGGTTCCATGTCTGGCATGGCCTCGCTGAGCTTTTCGGGGAATGTCTGCAGGGTGTGGCTGACCTCAGCCTGCAAGTCCTGGATGTGGGATTTAAAGGCGAACAAGAATACAGCCATCGCCAGCAGGCCCATAACGATCCCCCCCAGACAGCCCAGAAAACCCGCGAAAAATGATTTCAACCCGAATTTGAGTGCGTCATTCATCCTTTCTCCCTTCCCTTTCAGGTAGTGTAATAAATAAGATACAATACTACCCTTATTGTATAGGATAGTTCGCGTGTTTTGAGTGTACGGGGGAGGATTTTTCGGGGTGGGTGGAAGGTCACCGCACTTCACTGCGTTTCGCGGGCGGTGATGAGGAAGACGTCGAGGGGACTGTGAGCTGGATATACTGGAGCATCAGGAGAAGTAGATGTTTTCTCCTGATGCTGCCTAAGTTGTGGAAACTACGTTAGAAGCAGTGTTCACCCCGATTTATTCTTTGTGGGTGCTGAACTTGAACGGAACGTAAAGCGGGCAGAAGGCTACGAACGAGGTCAGCACAAAGACCGCGCCCAGGACCAGGAGGACAATTCCCAGCACACCAGTCACGGTGCCGCTGAAGTACAGGTAAGCAAAGACTGCGGCGACTGCGATCCGTATGATCCGATCCAGATTGGACATATTGCGTTTCATTGGTTCACTCCTTTGAATGAAATCTGTAAGTTGGTCCCATTCTAGCAGGCGCTGCGCAGTCTGTCTGTGACTAAGTCACATACCGGCCAGGGATTCCAGGGCCCCGGGCTTGACGATCTCTATGCTTCCTCTGCGGGTGATCACCCAGCCCTTTTTAGAGAAATCCTCCAGCAGGCGGCTGATCACTTCCCGGGAGCTGCCCAGATCATATGCGATTTGCTGGTGGGTGACCTGGATCACTGGCCGGCCTTCCTGATTTTTGGTCAGCCAGGCAGCGGTACGCTGGTCCATGCGGTTGAAAACTACCTCGTCCACCACTTCGATGATGGCAGAGAGCCGGTCTGCCAGCAGCTGGAAGACAAATTCGCGCCAGAGGTCATATTTATTGACCCAGGACAGGAAGACATCTGACGGGACGAGCACCACTTCGGCGTCTTCTTCCACCGTCGCTATGGCCGGGAAAGTTTTCTGGTTGAGGATGGCATTCGCGGTCAGCACGCAGGATTCCCCCAGTCCAAAGCGGTACAGCGTGATCTCGCGGCCGGTACCGCCAATCTTAAAGACACGAACTGATCCGGAAAGAAGCAGGGCAATGTTGTCCACCATATCCCCCTGCAGGTAGATATCCTTGTCGGCCGGCAGATTCGCCAGATAGGCTTCCCTACGGAAGCTGCGGACCAGCTGCTGGTCGGCTTTACCCAGGAACGGAAGAGCTTTTTTGATCCGATCAAATTCATCGACAGTTATCATCAGTAGACTCCTGTGGCTCGCTGCTCAAATAGCCTTATCGCCCCAATCCAGTGGGCGTATTGTAATCTCTTGTCACAGTACAGGCTGTAAAAAAAATCAATCTGTAGACTTTAGGATACCTGGATTATGCAGATTAAGGTTATGGATTGGATTGTGTTCTTTGACAGGTGATGATCGAGATGGATGAACGCCTTCAGTAAAAGGCTCTAAGTCTTCATAAGCCATCAACCTTCAAAAACGGTTCTTTGGCGGGAAATCAAATTTCAAGTTTTTGCAGTGGATTATCAGAATTATGGAAGTAAACAATAAATCTGTACGCAGAAGTCATTTTCTTATTTATTTATACATCGAGCGGGGACTGGTACTGTTTGGTTTGCTGAATGCCGAAGCACTGCCTGCTGCGCCTTTCCTGTGTTGGCCGACTCCGGTCTCAAGTCGTTCACGAAGCGAATCTCGAAGCTGTGGTCTGACATTCGATCAGGTCGTTGGGTTACTGGTATCGAAAAAGTGCCGGCGTCTGACAGCAAGGCGGGTTATTTAATCGGTAAGTACTGGGGCTAAATACGATCTTCTGTGATGGATAGCGAATGCGTTTTACTACCATTTATCTCTTCTGTATACACTAGTCCTGACGAACCATCCGGATCAGTTACCGGGGGCAGATCAAATTCCGGGACCATTTTTTATCAAAAAAGTCAGTCTCTCTGGGATGATTTTTTCAGCCGGATCATGATCAGGGCATAAAAAGTGATCAGCAAGAGGGTGATTGAACCCAGTTGAAGGATATTGAGCCAGTCATTGATCATGGGCAGATCCCGGAAGCTGTCCAGCAGCAGGCGGAAAATTGAAAAGGACAGCAGGAAGACCAGGGTGGTTTTTCCAGCAGCGGGTTTGCGCAGTCTCCATTTCCACAGGAAGAAGAACAGGACAAAATCAAAGACCAGCAGCATGATCTGGGTCGGATAGCGGTTTGCCCACTGGCCGGATACATTCGGGAGATATACGCCAAACAGCCCATCAGTTTCCAGGCCGTAGCAGCAGCCGTTCAAAATGCAGCCGACGCGGTAAACGCCAAGAACCAGGGGCAGGATGATCGAAATCACATCCAGTATCTGGCCCACAGGCAGTTTATAGATCTTGGCGATGATGAAACCCAGCCCCAATGTTCCGATCACGGCACCAAAAGATACCAGCCCGGTAGAAGTGAGCTCACCCGGGTGGGAAAGGACATGAAACAAGCGCTGATGAAATAAGGCTGAATTGGCCGCCGCCAGAAAAAGGGCGACAGGAACTGCCAATACCCAGTAGAGGTAATATACTTTCAGGGGAATTTCACGGCGGCGGATTTCGTTTCGCCCGACAAAAAAACCAGTGACCAACGCCAGCACCAGAAATACAGGTGAGGCATAGATGGGTGTTCCCGAGATAATAAATAGTATTGGGCGCACGTGGTCCTTTTCTGCGAAACGATGTGAATGGAAATTAGGCCTGTCAGAGGTGACGAAGCGGGATTGTCTGGAGCGACCGCCCAGATGGGCTCAGCCGCCTGTGGTTCCGCAGCCCCAGGGATCAGTGGGTTCCGGGGCGGGACATGTTCCGGCAGTCAGATCTCCATCAGAAGTCCAGGAATACAAACCCTCAGTGGTGCCTCTGAGATAATCAGCGAATTGACCATCACCATTGCTGATTGTTGTATTTGTACCAGGGATAAGGTCAACATCTGGATTTTCGGCCATGTAAATTTCTATCGCGGACTGAACAACATGGTATTCTGCGGTGCAGGCATCTGTTTGCGCAGTAGATCCCACGCCGGTTAATGACAGAGAGACGATACCAAACAGTAACGCAAGGATGGCAATGGTAACCAGCAGTTCTACTAAGGTAAAACCGTTTTCTAGCTTGATAGATTTCGATTCCATGATTGAAATCCTAAATACCAACAGAAATATTCCAATACTGATTAAATTATTCTAATACGGGAATCCGCTCTATTAATCTTTTCCCCTTAATTAAAACATAATTAGAAGCAAAGCGCCTTACACGAGCTTAACAGCGACCTGATAGAAGACAGCTCAGATATGATGTGTTATTTACACAGGGGAATTGTTTTGTAGTGTATTACGTGTAGTAACGTTCCGGTGGGTATCTGCTTCCTATATACAACTTACATCATACTGCGACGCAGGTGCCCGGTCCTTTCTCCCTGGTATCCAGTCGTCCGCGAAGTGAATATTTGCAGCCGGATGACATCTGATCAGAAGTGTGGGGTAACTGATGAGTGAAAAGAAAGTGCGGATTTTTTGATCTTTGATCAACCTCAGGTTTTGTATCTTCCAGGCCAAAGCAGGATGCTGAGCAAGTCTGCTGGAAGTGGTTTTGTCATCAGGAAACAAAAGACTTGTCTTTAGTTTTCCGTTGTGGCCCCATGTTATGTACTCCTGTTCATATTCTTGAATTTCAAGGGTAGAATCTAACCTCTCGACGGTTTGAGCGATTATTCCTTCCACTGCTATTGCGTTATTCCGGCTCAGCATAAGAATGAGATCATTCTCAATAGGCCTTGTGGGTATCTGCTATTTTGTTATCTCCGTTGTATATTCGTAATGCGGGTTGGGAAGGATGACGAGCAGGGCCATAAAATGAGTTTGAAGGTCTTCGGAATTTAAAGTATCCGGAGATATAAAGGGCAATCGCCCTGCATCCCAGATAATGTGAGCTGCTGCTCTATCAATAGAAGCCAGGAGTTTTCCAGCACGCGGCTGCCGGGCTCGACCCTGAGGTGCTTCTAGGCGGCTTGATACAGGCAGGGTTCAAAAAGATGCCGATCTGCTCCAGGGCCACACCGGCAGGCCGGTTCCGAGGAATGAGGATCCAGGACAGGGGATGGACGCTCCAGGAGGTATACCCGCATAAGGATCATCAAAGATCGGATAACTAAAGTGCGATGGTTTTCAATAAGCCCAGTGCCCCTCCGCCGATCACCAGCCAGGCTGAGTTGACCTTGAAGCGGTACAGCAGTCCCCCGGAAAGCAATGCCAGCCCGATGGTTGTGGGATCGACCAGCGCTTCCTGCCCCAGCTCCCAGGTCACCACGGCCATCAACCCCAGCGAGGCGGCGATGACGCCGTCCAGCAGGGCCCCGGTCCAGGGGGATTCCCGCAGGCGGGGGATGATGGGATTGGTGACGGCCACCAGGATGAAGGAGGGCAGGAAGATGCCCGCGGTGGCTGTCAGGGCCCCGGATAAATCATATACCAGGTAACCCACAAAGGCGGCGGTGGTGAACAAGGGCCCGGGGGTGAGCTGGCCGACGGCCACGGCGTCTATCAACTGCTGATTGGTCAACCACCCCAGCCGCTCCACAAAGTCCGCCCGCAGGAAGGCCAGCAGGACGTAGCCGCTGCCGTACAGCACGGAGCCGATCTTCACGAAGGTGAAGAACAGCCCTGGAAGGTTGACGGCCTGTCCTGCCAGAGAGGAGAGGGAAAACCCCGAAAGGGGAAGGGCACTGAAGATTCCCGGGTTGTTCCGTAAGCGGCGGGCGTTGCTGATCAACATCACCAGAAGCCCCCCTGCACCCAGGAGGATCAACTCATTGACGTCCATAAAATAGAGCACGACCACGCTTACGGCGGCGGTCACTGTCCCCGGGTTTTTGAGCGCTTTCCTGCCCAATCCCACCAGGGCCTGGACGATGATGGCGATGATCGCCGGCTTGACCCCGTACAGGAGAGCATCCGCCTGCGGGGTGGCCCCATATTTCTTGTAAGTCCAGGCCAGAGCGGTCACCAGGGTCATGGCGGGAAGGATGAAGCTGGCCCCGGCCACCACCAGCCCGGAGAGTCCGGCCCGTAAATAACCGATGTGCATCACCATCTCGGTCGAGTTGGGTCCAGGGATGAGGTTGGTGGCTCCGATTAAATCCAGGAAATGTTCATCATCGAGCCATTTTCTCTTTTCCACCACCTCCTGGCGGTACATGGCGATATGGGCGGCCGGGCCGCCAAAGGCGGTGAATCCCAGTTTTGCGAACAGCAATACCAATTCCCACAATCTGGGTCGTATGCGTTCCCTTGAATGGCTTTCCTGTCCTTCCATGTAGGTTAGCTCCTGCAGGCATTTCAGAGGGGGGTTGCGGCAGCATACCAGCTAACATTATATAGGATGCTGATCATCTCAGGGCAGGGACAGAGGTTCCAGCCAGACCTTTTTGGGTCCAGGACACAAAAGATCTGGTTAACCCTGCGCGGGTCTAATTTGCACGCAAATTGGAGATGCATGCCGGTATGATCAATTGGATGAAGGGAATGAGAAAAAGTGGAATTCGCCCGTTATAGCAACGGATCTGGTAGTTAGCGAAGGATCGATGCCCCGTTTGTAACCTGGGAGCTCGTAGTTCCCAGCGGTTTATACCACTCCACGCTACACGCCCAGCACCCGGCTGCGTTGGTGCAGACCGTAGGCCGGGATCAAGAACAGGACCAGCAGGAGGGGCAGCAGCAGGAGGTCCAGCCAGGGGTTGAGGAATCCCCTGCTCAAGACCGCATGGTTGAAAAGGTCCTGGGCGTAGGTCAGAGGTGACACATAGGCCAGGACCCGGGACCAGGGGGCCATTTCCTCTAGAGGGATGAAGATGCCGCTGATGAACATCAGCGGCCAGCGCACCAGTGTGCTGGGCATCATGATGCTGCCTACCGAGCGGGTAGGAATGGAAGCGAACACCAGCCCGAAGGCGGAGAAAGCCAGGCTGGCCAGGAGGATGGCCGCCAGCAGCAGGGGCAGGTTGACCAGGCTCACTCCTAGCAGCAGCCAACCGACCATAAGCGGCACTAACGAAACCACGCTGGCGAAGAATGCCCCCACCAGGGTCTTTCCCAGCAGCAGGGTGACCAGGGACATGGGCGCAGCCAGCAGGCGGTCATAGGTCCCGATCCGGCGCTCCATGGGGATGATCACCGGGCCTGCCGAGGAAGCGGTGAAGAAAGTGGTCAGGGCCAGCAGGCGGGCCAGGCCGACCTCCATGCCGATCTCGCGTTTGATGGAGAAGGAAAAGAACAGAAAAAAGGGCAGCAGCAGCCCAAACATGATCATGGGCGGGGTGAGATAATAGACCCTGATATCCTTCAGCGCCACGGCCCACGCCTGGGCTGTTTCATCGCGTACTCGTTTCCACATAGATTTCTCCTGTTACTTTTTCATCCTGCGTCGTTTTTGCTTTGTCCCTGCCTGACGGTCATGGCGGATCGTGCCGATCTCCTGCCCCGTGATCTCTAAAAAGACATCCTCAAGGCTGGGGCTGAGGGTGTTCAGGCTGACGATATTTCGGCCCTGCTCCCGGGCCAGGTCAGTCACCTGGAGTAGAAGTGCAGGGGGGTCTTCGGTGTACAGGCGCCACTTGTCGCCCCGTTTGACCACTTTCGAAACCTGGGGTAGGTTTCCCAAAACCCCTTCAATATTCTCCCCGTTATCCCCAAAGGCAATCTCCACAGACTGCACCCGTTGAAAGGCGGCTTTTAATTTTTCCGGGGTATCGATAGCGGCAATTTTCCCGTGATTGATGATTGCCACCCGGTCGCAGAGCTGGTTGGCCTCCTCGATCTGGTGTGTGGTCAGGAAGACGGTCGTCCCCTCTGCGTTCATCTCCCGGACCAGGTCCCGGATGGTCCGCGCGCTCTGGGCATCCAGCCCCGGTGTGGGCTCGTCTAAAAAGAGCAGGCGGGGCCGGTGGATAATGGCCATGGCGATGCTCAACCGGCGCTGCATGCCTTTCGAAAACTCCTCTACCTTCACATCCCGTTTTTCCCACAGCCCAAAGTTCTCCAGCAGTTCCCGGGCCCGGGATTCCCGCTTTTCAAGCGGCACCCGGTAAAGGCGGGCGGTGAACATTAAATTCCCCCAGGCGGTGAGTTCGGTATAGACGTTGGATTCCTCAGGGACCAGACCCATGACCCGTTTGGCCGGGTAGGGGTCCCGGGCCAGGTCGTGGCCGTGGATGTGGATCTGCCCCGAGGTGGGTTCCAGGAGGGTGGTCAACATGCGCTGTGTGGTGGTCTTCCCCGCCCCGTTGGGACCCAGAAAGCCAAACACCTCCCCCTCTCTCACCCGGAAGCTGACCTCATCCACAGCGAGCAGTTCGCCGTAATACTTGGTCAGGTCCTGGACCTTGACAGCAGGTTCAGCAGTATTCATGGTGTGCTCCTCTCCGACTGGTCAGGCTCTGTCCCGGAGGGCCGCCAGGCGTTCCTCGACAGCCTCAATCTCGGCCTGAAGATCATTCAGGTATTCTTCCAGGCGTTCTATTTCTTCGTCACGGGTGAAGTACCGGCGGTGGAAACGGCCTCCTCCGTGATGCCCTCTGTTCCCGCAGCAGCAGTCTCTATCCTGTTGACTGTGATCCCGGCAGCGGCATCCCCGGTGATTGTGATGGTCGTGATGGTGGTCCCGGTGATGGTCTCCGCGGTGGTGATGTCCCCGGCAGCAAGACATGGTGTTAACTCCTTTCCTTTTTCAAGCTTGATTCCGTGTAACTCTGGTAGTCATCCAAAAACCCGTCCAGCTGGTCCCGCGTTTGTTGGATGCTGGTCACCCAATCCCGCAGGTGTTCCCGTCCCCGATCCGTCAGTTGATACACGCGGCGGGCTGGCCCACCTCCTCCGGTATCCCAGCTCGAGCTTACCAGGCCCTTTTCTTCGAAGTGATTCAAGGCCCGGTACAGGGTGCTGGGGTCGGGGGTGGGCAGGTCTTTCTCTTCCAGGACCTCCACCAGCTCATAGCCGTAGGCTGGTTTGTGGGTAAGCTGGAGCAGCAGGCGGGGGCGGACAAATCCCCGGATCATCCCGCCCCGGCCGTGGCAGCCACCCGGTCCGTGGTGATGATTTTTGCACATAGCCTCTACCTTTATTAGTTGTATATTACATATATTTGTATACTGCAAATAGATTATATCTTAACGGAGTGCCCTGTCAAGCCGGGACTGAAATCGAATTCCGTGGCTGCCATGTGGGGTTGCTGCTTCGCCCCTCACTGATCCAGTTAATAGCGAAACCTCCGGGGTTGATCAACCCCGGAGGTTTATTGAATGGTAAGGGCGGGATAAATCTTACGACGCGATCCCTTCCCGCTGGCGCTTGTCCTGCCGCTGGCGATTTTTATGATCCAGGATGCGCTTGCGGACGCGCAGGTTGTGGGGTGTGACTTCCAGCAGCTCGTCATCCCCCAGAAATTCTATGTACTGGTCCAGGCTCATGTCGCGGGGCGTCTCGAGGCGCTCGTCGATGTCGCGGATGTTCTCGCGCATGTTGGTGAGGTGCTTGGTCTTGCAGACATTGATTTCAAGGTCCTGGGGCCGCTTGTTTTCCCCCACAACCATACCCTTGTAGACCTCGGTCCCGGGTTCAATGAACAACGTCCCGCGTTCCTCGGCGTTTTTCAAGCCGAAGACCGTGGCGGTGCCCGTTTCCCAGGCCACCAGCGCGCCGTGGTCCCGCCTTTTGACTTCTCCTGCCATGGGTTGATAGCTGTGGAAATGGGTGTGGAGCGTGCCCGTGCCCTTGGTGACCGTCAAAAAGTGGTGCCGGTAGCCCAAAATGCCCCGCGTGGGCGCCAGGAAAGTGAGCAGCATGGTGCCGGTGCTGCTTTCCCGCATGTCCTGCATTTCTCCCCCGCGTTCGCTCAAACTTTCCATTACGACCCCGATATCATCCGGGTCGATTTCCACTTTTACCTCTTCAAAAGGCTCCAGGATATCGCCCTCCGGGCTTTCCTTGGTGATGACCCGCGGCCGGGAGACCTGGAACTCGTAGCCCTCGCGGCGCATGGTTTCAATCAGAACCGCCAGGTGCAGCTCGCCTCGGCCGGAAACCAGCAGCGCGTCTGCGTTGCCGAGCTCGGTTTCCTCCACGCGCAGGGCCAGATTGCTCTTCACCTCCCGGAAGAGCCGCTCGTGCAGTTTGCGGGACGTCTTCCACTTGCCTTCCTGGCCGAAGAAAGGTGAGGTGTTGACCCCGAAGGTCATGCGCACGGTGGGCTCTTCGACCTTAATGCGCGGCAGCGGCCGGGGCTGATCGGGATCAGCCACCGTGTCCCCTATGGCAGCCTCTTCAAGCCCCGCCAGGGCGACAATGTCGCCTGCCTTGGCCTGCTGCACTTCCACCCGTTCCAGGCCCTGATACTCATAGATAAAGGTGATTTCCTCGGGGATGATCTCATCCTGGGCGGTGACGCGCACCACATCCTGCTCCACTTCCATCTGGCCGGAATAGACGCGGCCGATGACCGTTGTGCCCCGGTACTCGTTGTAATCCAGGGTGGTGACCAGCATGCGCAGGGGCGCATCCACCTCCACCTCGGGGGCAGGGATCCCGGACAGGATGGCCTCGAACAGCGGGCTCAGGTCGGGGCCGATGTCCTCCGGCGCCTGCCCGGCCCGGCCTTGGGTGGCGATGGTATAGATGACCGGAAAGTCGGCCTGTTCCTCGCTGGCGCCCAGTTCGATGAATAAATCGAAGGTCTCGTTGAGGGCTCTGGCGGCGTCGGCGTATTTGCGGTCTACCTTGTTGATCACCACCACGGCTTGATGGCCCAGGTTGAGGGCCTTCTGGAGCACAAAGCGCGTCTGGGGCCGCGGGCCTTCCGCGGCGTCCACCAGCAGCAGCACCCCGTCCACCATGTTCAGCACGCGCTCCACCTCGCCGCCGAAATCTGCGTGTCCCGGGGTGTCGACAATGTTAACCTTGATGTCGTCCCCGCTTTCGGGGTCGGGCAGGTTGATAGCCGTGTTCTTGGAGAGGATGGTGATGCCCCGCTCGCGCTCCAGGTCATTGGAGTCCATGACCCGGTCGCGGATGCGTTTGTTTTTGTGAAAGACCTGGGCCTGGCGCAGCATGCCGTCCACCAGGGTGGTTTTCCCGTGGTCGACATGGGCGATGATGGCCAGGTTGCGCAGGTCGCTGCGTGTGACTGTCATAGTTTTGGTTGTCGGGCAATAAAAAACCGGCCGCGCAGGGCCGGATCTCCGTTCCTTGACAGGTACAGTGTACCAGATGGGCGAGCCCATGAACAGGTCCGGCGAAGGGACGTTTATAAATTATTAACAGGCTTTAGGAGAGGTGTTTTTCCCTTCTCCCACCACGCATCACGAAACCAGCGAGCCCTGATCATATCAACCTTCCCTGGAAAAAACCCCGGGAGTGTTCTATGATAAGGGGACTGTCCGCCCGGTCCTGACGGCCACCCGGCCCGATGAAGGTCAGTGCCGAATCCGGCAATCCAAGCTCCCGAGATGTGCTGCACGGGTGTGATCTAAGGAACCTTGATGAGACCAACGTATACATTTAAAGAGCTTGAGCGCACACGGGCCCCAGCTCAGTGTCCCCTGTGTGGATTGGAAACTTCCCTTGACCTGCGGTATATGGAGGTGGAAGTAAAAGCTAATTTTTTGATTCCCATGGGGACATACCGGGAGATATGGGCGATCTGCCTCAGCTGCGGGGAGGAATTTCCGATCAACGAGGATCTCAATCAGGTCCTTGCAGTGTCCAACCATGCAAAGCGTCTGCACAAAGCGGCCTGGCTGACCCTGCCGATGCCGTTCCTCAGTCTGGCCCTGATGATCCTGACTCTCCGACACACGCCGCCCACCGCCAACGAAACCCGGATGTGGACCCTCATCGGCCTGGTGCCCAGCAGTCTGATTGCCTTAATGTTCATTGGATTGCTGATCAGCCTCAGTTTGTGACGGGAGTAGACCGATGCGGCCAGGAGATGGTCCCATCAGCCCTGACATGATCACGATGGCCAATAAGATGAGATTAAAAACCGCCGGCAGCCGCAGGGGTTTTGATTCGTGCGGTGGATCTCTTGGAAAGGACATCACAGGTCGAAAAGTAAAAATAGCCTGGCGTACCCCTACCGGGAATGCGATAAAGAAATTATCATGGGGGAAATATCATTATCGGAGACCATAATGCCCATACACCAACAACATCCTGATCGCCAGGCGGACAGCGCTTTCGTCCCGGGAGAATTGGCCTTCCTGGTGCCCGGCAATCGCTGCCGCCTGCTGGACGGGCGGCGCACGCCGGGTGTGATTGAGGCCTACCATCCGGAGAATGCCACCTTCACGTGGCGCATCTCGGACTTCGAGGATGAGGGCAAAACCTGGGATCTGCCGGCAGAAGATGTGCGCCGCTTCCAGTTCGAGCCGGACAGTAAACAGCTGGATGATAGGGCCGTGCGCGACCTGGAAAAGCAGGTTGAACGTTTCCAGCAGCCGTTGGTGATCGGGGCTGATCCTGCCACGCGAAACGTGACCGAGCGAGCGGTGATCTATCTCACCGGAGGGGCGAAATCCTGGCTGACGGAGCACTCTCGCTTTTTCAATGAGGGGACGACACTTGACCTGGATGCCCGCCAGGGGCCGCCAGCCCTGGCACAGGATCTGCTGAACTATATGGAAGATCATGAACTGCGGGACCTGGAGGAGCGCGCGGCGGAAAACGTCGTCCTCAACCCGCGCTCGGGAGAGCTGGTGAAGGGCATGCTCATCGTCCTGGCAGAGATGGGCCTGGCGGATTTTCAGGGCACCATCCCGCGCACCCCGGATATCTTCCAGGGGGAGATGTCCAAATCCCACCGCAAACGATACCTGGCCCACCGTCTGGCTTTTGTGCGGGCCTATTTCCAGCTGCTGGGCAGGGATGAAGTGGTGCTGTACCGGGGGATGAGCACGGAAGGGGCGTGGAATAAACGACCCAGGACCTTTCTGTCCTGCACCTTCAGTCTGGAGGTGGCGCAGGCGTTTGCCGAGTTCGAACGGGGGAATAAGTACCGCCACGCCTATCTGGTCAAATTTACCGTGCCCGTGGAACGGCTGTGGATGACCTACCTGGAAACTGCAGCCATGAACCGCCAGTACCGGGAAGCGGAAGCCCTGGTCCTGGGCCGTGGCGACCTGGATATGCATTGGTGAGCATGAAAACATGGGGGTAACAAGCATAGACTCCGGGTAATGAGACGGGAGCCCCCATTAATTTGTGATATATTTCACAATATTAGAAACATATTAGAATCTCTTTTTCCGCCCCATTCTCCACCCTGATCCGGTACAATAATAGTGAAAGATTTCACATAAATTACAGGTGGAGGTGCCCATGTCTGTTGAGAGTTATCCCAAACTGTTAGAAAAAGTCCAGAAATCGATGGGGGAATTCGGCAAGGCCAACCCGGATGTGATGCAAGGGTTTCAGGAGCTGCATAAAGCGGCTACCACAGACAGCGCTTTAAGTGCCAAGACCAAGGAATTGATCGCGCTGGCCATCGGCATTACCGTGCGCTGTGATGGATGTATTGCTTTTCACGTCCATGATGCCCTGGAAGCGGGCGCCAGCAAGGATGAGATTGTGGATGCCATCGGGGTGGCGGTGATGATGGGCGGGGGCCCGTCGGTGGTTTACGGATCCGCTGCTATGGAGGCCCTGGACCATTTTCAAAACGGGGCATAACCACCGGAAATAGATCAACAACTTTTACTCGTTTCAGGAGATGGCGCTGTCGATCAGCGCCATCTTTTCCTTATAGCGTCAGAATACCGGGACGTACCCTTGGGGTTCGTTTATACTTTGATGCCTGTCGGGGATATCGGCCCGCGATTTTATCCTGTCCCGGCTCCGGGTTGGGCTATAATGGGGGGAGCATCTTTGTCATCTTCCTGCTCCACGACTATGGACGGGGAATATCGCCCGCCGGTATCCGATCCCCCGATATTGAAGCCCCGGAGCTGCATATATGACCCTGGAAATTGCCGCTACTCTGGCCATCCTGGCCGCCGCCATATTTCTTTTCATCACAGAATGGATCCGGATGGATCTCATTGCCTTGCTGGTGCTGGGGTCCCTGGCCCTGAGCGGGCTGGTGACACCGAGCGAGGCGCTGTCCGGGTTCAGCAGTCCGGCGGTGGTCACGGTGTGGGCTGTCCTTATTCTCAGCGCCGGCCTGGCCCGCACCGGGGTTGCCAGCCGGCTGGGGTGCCTGGTGCTGCAGGTGGTTTTGGACTACAACCTTGTAAGGTTAATCTAAGATTAAAATATAGTATAATCTGTCCCTAGCAAGACGTGTATCCAACAATCGATTGACACTACTGTTGT
Source organism: uncultured Anaerolineales bacterium (assembly GCA_964539105.1). GTDB lineage: Bacteria > Chloroflexota > Anaerolineae > Anaerolineales > UBA11858 > B10-G9. The sequence continues at coordinate 24,087 of CAZIFI010000011.1, forward strand.
CATGGGCAAGCTGTTAAATCCTTACATCGCCGGCGCTCCGGTCCTTGAGTCCAGCATGTTCTTTGGACGTGAGGATGTATTCGGCTGGATTGAACGCAGCCTGAGCGGAAAGTATGTGGACCACATTCTGGTAATTCACGGACAACGGCGTGTAGGTAAGACGTCTGTTCTGAAGCAAATTCCAAACTTTTTGGGGGAAGAATATATCCAGGTATTTTTCGATCTCCAGGGTCGGGTCAATTCGACTCTGGAGCGGTTTTTGTACTGGATGGCCCGGGAAACATCCCGGACGCTGCGGCAAGAGTATGAACTGGATGTCCCTCAGCCAGACCAGGATATATTTTCTGATGATGCTGAACAGCTGATTACGCAATATTTCCCACATGTTTTAAACCAGCTGGATGGTCAGTTACTGCTCCTGACGTTTGATGAGTTTGACACCCTGGCCCGGGAGGACATTCAAGACTCACTGGCTAGGCCATTGATTGCTTATCTGCGGCGTTTGATGGATGTCGATAGATTGAATTTTATTTATTCAATTGGTTCATCCGGTAACAAGCTGGAAAACATGCAGGCGTCTTACACTGATTTCTTCAAGGCTGCCCTGTATCGTAAAATCAGTTTCCTGGACAAGGCGAGCTGCCGGCGCCTGATCACCAAACCGGTGGAGGGGGACATTGAGTACGATCGGAAAGCGGTACAGAAAATTTACGAGATCACAGCCGGGCACCCATATTTCACGCAGTTGACTTGTCATGAACTTTTCTCACTGTGCCAGAAAAATAATACTCGCGTTGTCAGATTGGGGGATGTGCAGGCAGTTACTAAGGATGTCATAGAACGAGGAACGGTCAACCTCAAATTTGTATGGGACGAAGCCTCCGATCTGGAGAAGTGGGTTCTAGCCTGTCTGGCTCAACTCGAGAAAGGGGTTTCCAACAAGGATTTAGCATCCTTGCTCCGGGACCAGCGGGTGCGGTTCGTGGAATCCGACATGAACTCAGCCGTCCTCCATTTGCGGGAAAAGGATGTCCTCGACAGCGATAATTCCTTTGTGGTTCATCTTATGCGATTGTGGCTGACGCAAAACCGGCCTCTGGACCGGGTGCGAGAGGAATTGACTGAGGTTAATCCCATTGCCAATCGTTTTATCGAGATCGGGGATGAGTACCGGGACCGGGGTGATATTGGCAGTGCAGTCGACAGCTATAAGCAGGCCCTCGATTCGGACTCTCGAAATTTCCGGGCAAATTTGAGTTTGGCTCAGACCTACCTTCAAAAAAAGAATTACCCTGAAGCGATCGATGCCTTTGAGCAGACATTGAGCATCGATCCTGAAGATATCCCGGCCCGAACTGGGTTGTGCAATGCGTATCTGGCGCTGGGAGAAAAAGCTTGGAAGGATGGGGATGAAGATGGGGCAATAGAATATTTCCGGAAGGTACTAACTTTCAATGAGGCCCACCAGGATGCGCGAGAAAAGCTGGCGGCCATCTACCGCACGGAGGCGGAAGGCCACCTCACGGATGAAAATGACGATCTGGCGCTGAGTTCATATAAACAAGCTCTGGATTACACACCGGATGATGAAACCTTGATCCGGCGCTATGAAGTTTTGTTGTCTGAAAAGAAAGCCAAGGTGATCAGCGGTTGGCTGCAGAAGGCGGATAAAGCCCTCAGCCGGCGGCAGTGGGAAGCCGCGGCCGAGGCGGTGGAGAAAGCGCTGGAAATCGATCCGGAAAATGAAGGGCTTCAAAAACGCCTGACGGATGTAAAGGACGCCGCCCGGCAGTATCAGCTGGGATTGTACCGGGAGCAGGTGAATAAAGCCCGGAAAACCGGGAATTGGGATGAAGCCATCAAGGTACTGCAAAAAGCGATCCAGCTGGCGCCGGGAGATGCCGCCCTGGCGGAACAACTGAAAGAAGCAAGAGAAGCACGGCGGCAGGCGGAGATCGACGACCTCCTGCAGCGGGCGGAAGTAGCCCGCAGGGAGCAGGCCTGGGACGAAGCCATCCTCGCCTACCGGCAGGCCGCCGAAATTACCCCCGAGGATTCCACCTGGGAAGAGAGGATCCAAGAGGTGGAAAAGGAGCGCTTCCAGGCCAAGCTGGCGCAGTATCGGGCCCATGCGGACAGCGCTGTGGAACAAGAGGCCTGGGGTGAAGCCATTGCGGCGCTGGAAGGATATCTGGCTTTGGATCCTGCAGCCACGGAGGTGGAGCAGGAAATCGAAACCCTCAGTGAGCACCAGCGCCAGGATAGGCTGGCAGACCTGCGGTCCCGGGCCCAGGCCTCCGAGGCGGAGGAGCGCTGGGAGGATGCCGTCAACCAGTGGCAGGAATACCTCTCCTATGGTCCGGAAGATGTGGGACAGGCGGAAGCGGCTCTGGCCCGGGCAAAAAAGTATCGCCAGATCTCCCATGATTACCAGCAGGCCCAGGTCTCAATCCGGTCCCAAAAATACGGCCAGGCGGTGGAGCTGCTGCAGGGCATCATCGCCCAGGACCCGACCTACAAAGCCACCTCACGGCTGCTGGTGGAGGCGGTGGAAGCCAGGGGCGAACGGAAGCCGTTCTGGCAGACAGCCTGGTTTTATGGGGCAGCTGGCGTGGCTGTAATGGCGGTTGTGGGCGTGTTTTTGGGGCCGCGGATCCTGGACGGACTTTCCGCGGGCGCAGCGGGAGATCCTACCCCCGCTGCTGGCGAGACCCAGGCAGCAGGTGTGCCGGCGGCTTTCCAGCCCACGAGTACCCCGAAGCAGCCGACAAACACAGCCGCTCCAACGTTGACCCCCTCCCCCACGGAAGCACCAGGCACACCCCAGCCCACGGTCGAGCCGCTGATCGCCACCCAGCGGGCCCGGGGCACGGCCACGGCCCAGGCCCAGGCCGAAAAGCTTTTATACAAAGTCAGAGTGGCTGATGAGGAAATCACCAGCCTGTCCTGGTCGCCCTCCGGGGTGCGCTATGCGGCCGCCAGCGCGGACAACCGGGGCGTGCGGGTGGTGGATGGCAGCAGCGGCGAAGTATTGAATCGGTGGGTGGCCAATGAGACGGACATCCTGATCTGGTCGCCGGACGGGGAGGTGATCGCCGCCGGCAACGACCAGGGGAAGATCGCCGCCTTTGACCCGGATACCGGGGAAGTGCTGGATGAGGTGGACACCGAGTTGGGGGACATCACCAGCCTGGCCTGGTCGCCGGAGGGAGACCAACTGGCGGTGGGGGACGAAAATGGTTACCTTGCCATTTTGAATACCGCCTCCCAGCCCTACAGGATCAATGTTTTTCCGACACGCATTGATTTCGAAAACATCTCTGTCGGCAGATTGGTCTCGATCTCTTTCCCGCAAAATGCGCTCCAGACGGATGAATTGATTGTTATCGTCAAAGATGCCATCCAGGACTGGGATCATCAGCTGTGGTATTCACTGACGTCCAGGGAGTGGCAGACGGGACGGATGAGTTATCCGGAACCAATATATTTAAGCAATGCCCTCTGGTCTCTGGAAGATGAGTACTATATTGTGGGAGAGAATTTTCCGGGGGACATGTTCAGCGGTGGTTGGCATTTGGAAAGCAGAATGAAATCGGGGACATCTGCGGGGGACAGTGAGGTTGTTCACCATGGAAGAATAACGCATATTGCCTGGTCCCCGGATAGTGACTTCCTCGCTTCTGCAGGCGAGGAAGGGATGGTACGCATTTGGTCCGGATTTGAAGACACTAAGGCAAGTACGGTGTTTGATGCCATCCTGCGCTTTGATATAGACAGCATACCATCCCGCCTGGCCTGGTCCCCCGCGGGCGACACTTTGCTGGTAGGCGATGACGAGGGCAGCGTCTGGGCCTGGGACGTGTCGGAATAACGCTGCCGATCCGTCGTGATGCCGTTTGGTTGGTAAACCATGACTCACGAATTGTTCATCAGCTACTCCACTGAAAATAAGGATGCTGCCGAAGCGGTGGTTTCGGCCTTGGAGGGGGTAGGCTTCAGCTGTTGGATGGCGCCCCGCGATATCCAGCCCGGCAAGCCCTACGGGGAAACCATCCTCCAGGCCATCGACGCCAGCCGGGTCTTCCTGCTCCTGCTCTCGGATGCATCCAACAAATCCCGGCAGGTGCTGCGGGAGATCGACCATGCCGCCGCCCGGGACCTGGACATCCTGCCTGTGTTGATCGAACAGGCGCAGCCCAGTGGCTCCATGGCCTACTACCTGGGGCCGGAGCAGTGGCTGGATGCCAGTTCACCTCCCCTGGAAGCCCACATCGAGCGACTGGTGAAGGTGGTCCGGCAATTATTGGTTTCGGATCCGCAATTGGAGGATGCGGAGGAGATCACTGAGCAGGTCCCCCAGCCGGCCAACCTGGGCAGATCGGAAAAAGTTCGGGCGCAAATACAGACAGAGGATCCGCCCTCTAAGCAAGAAGAACAGTCACTGATCAGAGAGGAGTCAGCTTACAACATCCAGGTCAACCCTTTCAGCTTCGGCAACCCGGTCTTCACCCGGGATAAATTCTTCGGCCGCGAGGGGGACATCCGCCAGGTGATCAGCCGCCTGCTCAGCGCCGGGGAAAGCACCTCGATCGTGGGGGAGCGGCGGATCGGGAAGACCTCGCTGTTGAAGTTCCTGTCCCATCCCAATAACTCCTCCCTGCTGGGGCTGCCGCCGGAAAGATTCTGTCTGGTGTATATTGACTTTCAGGGCCTGACGGACATCACCCCCCACCGCTTCTGGCAGCGGGTGCTGCGCAAGATGGAGGACTCCATCTGCAATCAGGAGCTGGTCCCGGCCATCCGGGAGCTCAGGAAGCGCGAGAACTTTGACCTCTTCGACCTGGAAGACCTTTTCGGAGATATATCCAACACGGGAATAACTACGGTCCTGCTGATGGATGAGTTTGAGTATGTCACCCAGAACCCCAATTTCGGGTCCGACTTTTTTGGTGGTCTGCGGGCGCTGGCCATCCATCGCGACCTGCCCTTGATCACCGGCACCCGGCGGGAGTTGATCGATCTGTGCCATTCGGATGAAATCAAGGGCTCTCCCTTCTTCAATATCTTTGTCAACCTTGTTTTACGACCCTTTTCTGAAAAGGATATCGTCCGTATGCTGGAGGATTATACAGGCGGTGGAGGTGCTGCCTTCAATCAACTGGAGCGGGAGACGATTATTCGCTTGAGCGGGGGGTATCCATTTTTTGTGCAAATGGCGGGTTATTACACGGTGGAGGCAAAGTGGAAGGGATTGACTGAGAATGAGGTTCTTTCAGAGCTGAAGGTTCAATTTGCCACTCAGGCGGAGCCCCATTTTAATTATTTCTGGTCCCACTCTTCAGAGAGTGAAAAAATCACCATGTTCTCGACCTTGACATTGGGACAGCAAAAACCATCACCGAAAACCCTGCCTACATTGGATAATCTGGCGAATATTCATTCCCGGGCCCATGTCGATGTCCCTGAACTCATAAAGCGGGGGTTGCTCTTGAAGGTGGAGGATACCGGTACTTACACTATTTTTTCGTCCAGCTTTGAGCACTGGATCACACGGGAAATTACTGTGGCAGTCGGTCAGGAAGAATCGCAAGAGAGTGTTGAGGCATGGGTGAGATCTGAAGAATATGAGGATCTCGAGGCTGTGGAAGGGTTGCTCCCCAACATCAAAAAGAAATACTGGCCGCTAGTCAGCACAGTGGCCAATGAGCTGTCTTATGAGCTGGCCGGCGCAGCGGCCTTTGAGTTGATTATGAAGGTGCTCTTGTAAATCCGTGTCAGCCATTGGGCATTGATGAATAAGGAAACTTTATCAACAACATTGTAACCTCCGGTAACAAAGCCGGAGGTTTTTTTACATGCTCAATTGGGCTATAATGAGGGGAGCATCTTTGTCATCTTCCTGCTCCACGACTATGGACGGGGAATATCGCCCGCCGGTATCCGATCCCCCGATATTGAAGCCCCGGAGCTGCATATATGACCCTGGAAATTGCCGCTACTCTGGCCATCCTGGCCGCCGCCATATTTCTTTTCATCACAGAATGGATCCGGATGGATCTCATTGCCTTGCTGGTGCTGGGGTCCCTGGCCCTGAGCGGGCTGGTGACACCGAGCGAGGCGCTGTCCGGGTTCAGCAGTCCGGCGGTGGTCACGGTGTGGGCTGTCCTTATTCTCAGCGCCGGCCTGGCCCGCACCGGGGTTGCCAGCAGGCTGGGGCGCCTGGTGCTGCGCGTGGCGGGTGACGGGGAGGCCCGCCTGCTGGTGGTGATCATGCTCACAGCAGGCGGGCTGTCCGGGTTTATGAACAGCATCGGTGTGGCTTCTCTGATGCTTCCGGTGGTGATCGACATCGCCCGCCGTACTGACCGCCTACCCTCGCGTTTGCTGATGCCCCTGGCTTTTGCCTCCCTGTTGGGCGGCTTGAACACCTTGATCGGCACCCCGCCAAACCTGCTGATCAGCGAGGCCCTGCGAGAGGCGGGCTTGCAGCCCTTTGAGATGTTTGACTATACCCCGGTGGGAATGGTGATGCTTCTCACGGGGACGGTTTTTATGGTTCTCGCTGGCAGGCACCTGCTGCCGTCGCGGGATGTGGTCAAGGAACTGTCAGAGAGGGCCGATCAGGACATCGAGCGCCTGTACCGACTCCGGGAGCGGATGTCCTTTCTACATGTCCCTGAGGGATCTCAATTGGACGGAAAAACACTGGCCGAGATCAGGCTGGGTTCGGTGCTGGGATTGAACGTGGTGGCTGTCATCCGCGGTGGAGAAACCCGTTTGGCGCCGGAGGCGGATTTCCTTCTCCAGGCGGGGGATAAGTTATTGGTCGAAGGAAGGCTGGAAGACCTGGATGAGATTTCAGGACAGAATCACATCGCTGTCGACCTGGGCCAGCTGCCCATCTCTGATCTGGTCTCCGCCCAGATCGAGCTGGTTGAGGTTAAGATCAAGCGTGGGTCAGGGATTGTGGGTCAAACCCTGCGCGAAATCGCTTTCCGGCAGCAGTATCGTGCGCTGGTGCTGGCCATTCGCAGAGATGGCAGGATCACCCGCTCCAAGGTGGAAACAATCCCTCTGATGATTGATGACATTCTGCTTGTGCAGGGCCAAAGGACCTCGCTGGACGCCCTTCGCGAGGATCCCAACCTGCTGGTTTCTGACCCTGAAGACCTGGCCTCCTACCATCTCGAGGAGCGCCTGATGGCGGCCCGTGTCCCGGAGGACTCGTCCTGGGCTGGAAAGTCACTGGCTGAGAGCCGGCTGGGAGAGAAGTTTAAACTGCGCGTGTTGGGGATCCTCCGCGGGGATGAAACTCGACTCATCCCAGGTCCCGAGGAACGGATCGAGGCCGGAGATACCCTGCTTGTGGAGGGCAGACAGAGTGACCTGGTCACCCTGGAAGGTCTGCGCAACCTGGAGATCAACACCCCCGGAGGGTGGGAGTTAGATGCCCTGGAAACCGAAGAGACCGGTTTTCTGGAAGTGATCCTCTCCCCGCGCTCGTCGCTGGCCGGAAAAACACTGCGGGAAATCGATTTCCGGATCAAGTATGGTCTGAATGTGCTGGCTGTCTGGCGGGAAGGACGGGCTCACCGCTCAAATTTACAGGGGATGGAGCTGCGTTTCGGCGATGCGCTGCTGGTCTTTGGACCCCGGAACCGGCTGCGACTGCTGGGAAAGGAAGATGATTTTCTGGTTCTCAGCGAGGAGGTACAGGAAGCGCCCCGCCTTGAAAGGGCGCCCCTTGCTCTGGGGATCATGGCCGGGGTATTGATCCCGGTTATCCTTGGTTGGCTGCCCATAGCCATCTCGGCGGTGGTCGGTGTGGCATTGATGACGCTCACCGGATGCCTGACCATGGAGGAAGCTTACCGGGCCATCGAGTGGCGGGCAGTGTTTTTGATCGCGGGGATGCTGCCGCTGGGGATTGCCATGGAATCGACCGGTACAGCCCAGTTTTTGGGAGAGGGGATGGTCTCCTTCGTGGGAGATATGGGCCCCCGGGTGCTGCTGGCCGGGCTTTGTGTGCTTTCCATACTGGCATCTCAGGTGATGCCCAACCCGGCGGTGGCCGTGCTCCTCGCCCCCATTGCGCTCTTTGCGGCGAACCAGTTGGATGTCTCCCCCTACCCATTGATGATGGGTGTGGCCCTCTCCGCCTCGGCCGCTTTCCTGAGCCCGGTGGGTCACCCGGCCAACATGCTGGTCATGGGCCCCGGCGGATACCGCTTTTCGGATTACACCCGGGTGGGTTTGCCCCTGACCCTGGTCACCCTGACGGTTGTGGTCCTCATCTTGCCTGTTTTTTGGGGGTTTTAGAAAGACATAACGCCCGGCCGCCACATGATCACCCCAGGTTTGTGGAACCCGGGAGTCAGGAAGGGATATGACACACACGATGCAGGACGAGATCAAAAAAGGCATCCGGGAAGGGGCGCCGATTGCTGCAGGCTATTTTCCGATCGCCATTGCCTTTGGCGCCCTGGCGGTGGAAGCCGGTCTGAAGGCCTGGGAAGGGGCGGCCATGTCCCTCTTCGTATATGCCGGCGCCAGCCAGTTCATGGCGGCAGGGATGATCCTGTCCGGGGTGGGCACAGTCCAGATTGTGGCCGCCACCTTTTTCCTCAACCTGCGGCATGTGATGATGAGTATGGCCGTCAACCGGCGCTGGGACCATCTGCCCGGGCGCTGGAAAAAAGCCCTCTCTTTCTGGATCACGGATGAGACCTTTGCCTTCCTTACCCTGGGGAAGTCCGGGCAGCGCACCCCGTTCCGGGCGGCGGCTCTGCTGCTCACAGCGTACCTGGGATGGGTGAGCGGGACCATCGCGGGGACCCTCAGTGTGCGTCTGCTGCCGGCCGCGGTCAGCGGAGCCATGACCATGGGGCTGTATGCCCTGTTTATCGGTCTTCTCATGCCATCCCTGCGGGAAGATCTGCGTGTGGGGGCGGTCGTGGCGGCCAGTATGACCCTCAACTGGGGATTGCAGTCGGTGCTGCCTGCCGGATGGGCAGTGGTGGTCACCACGGCTGCCGGGGCGGGATTGGGAGCCCTGATTCTGGAGGAGGGGGAATGAAAGTGTTGTGGCTCATCCTGGGCATGACGGCGGTCACCTATGGCCCCCGCTTGCTTCCGGCTCTGTTCATGGAAGACATCCACTTTCCAGACTGGTTCCAGCGCTGGCTGGAGAGCATTCCCTATGCTGCCCTGGCGGCCTTGATCTTTCCCGCTGTGTTGGAGGTGGATCCCGATCACCCCGAGGTAGGATTGGCCGGAACCGGCGCCGCCCTCCTGATTTCCTTCTTCCAGATCCATGTGCTGTGGGTTATGGCCGGGTCTATCCTGGTTGTATTGCTGCTGGGTTGGTTGGTTTAACTCCGGGCTCCAAAATCCCACACCGGCCCGGCTATGCCTCCTTTTGTTAATGGTGGGTGAGAGTTCTCCCTGCCGGGAATGTTTTGCAGTAGAGAAAAAAGTGTTTCTGCGCGCGATCTGATTGGTAAATTTGAGCGAACTCTCAATTTTGTAAGGCGGTTCCGGGCGGGCAACATCAGAATTGTAAGGTTTCCCGAGTATGGAGTTGAGGGGGGAAAAGTGCATGTATAATAGGTGAAAGGAATTGAGGCCGTTTCAGCTGCCCATTCATGGTTCGCAGGACATCTATCGATTCTAAGGTTTTATAACATTGATCAAGACCATGAATACTGGTAGTCAGGAGGTTGCCTCATGAAAGATCTTCTTGTCCTAGAAGAATACTTTCCAGGGGGAGATCTATTGGGTGGAATCGAATTAGCCAATCGCCTGGATTGGGGGCTCTCCGTGCAGTTAGATGGGGAGGATTGGGTGGTGAGAAGCGGAGGGGAGCCGATTTACCGCACAAACAGTAAGGAGTCCCTGCATTCGTTTGTGTACGGCCTCGGTCTGGCGTATGCTGTTTTGCCCCGTGATATGTTTAATGAATTGGAGAATTCCCTCAAAGGACTGTAGTGTGCATCAACAGGAAACCATGTCCCGCTGTCTGCCCGGATAACCTCCATGGTCTACCCAACCTATCAATACCAGTATGGAGAGCGCATGCAGGTCAACAGCCCCTGCCCCCTGTGCGGGCAGGATGCCCATCTGCTGCTCCAGAAACGGGTGGCGGAAGTGCGATTGAATCACTGGATCCCGATGGGAACCTACCTGGAAATCCTGGCGGCCTGTTCACGGTGCGAGAAGGAATATCTTATTCATCCTGATCTGACCTGCACCCTGCTGCCCGCAAAGACGGAAAAACGCCTCCTGATGAGCGCATGGTTGACCCTGCCGGTGCCTTTCTTGAGCGTGGTGCTGATGTTTCTGGCTTTCAGCCGGTCCCCGGAAACGTCCAATTCTGTTCGCAGCTGGGCCAAGATAGGGCTTGCCCCCAGCGCGTTGATCACACTGGGGTTTATGGGGTTTTTGTTGAGCATTTAGGGATGGGGGAGTTCAGTCCTGATCCTGATGCCCCGGGTGTGCTGTGGGTCGGCGGTTCCAGAATGACAATCGCCTTATGGATAGGCCTCGTTAAGCAGGGTGCGGATGGCGTGTTTTGTTACGTCGTAAGCTCCCTCGCCGATGTGCTTGTAGCGGATGTAACCCTGTTTATCGATCAGGTATGTCGTGGGCCAGAAGCGATTGTTATACGCATCCCAGGTCACCCCCTGGTTATCCTGGGCCACGGGGTAAGGCACATCCAGCTCATGGATAGCCTGCTTTAAATTCCCCAGGTCTTCCTCATAATTGAATTCAGGGTAGTGATTACCGATGACCACCAGGCCCTGATCTTTATATTCATAATGCCATTCCCTCAACGAGGGAATCACGTTCTTGCAGTTCACTCAACCGAAGGTCCACATCTCCAGCAGGACAACTTTCCCGCGCAGGTCTTCCAGCCGCAGCGGTTGATCGGTGTTGAGCCACACCTCGCTTTCCAGTTCGGGGGCTCTGCCGTAGTTAATCAGGGTGGGCTGGGGAGGGGGGGTAACTGTGGTTGGAGGGGATGTAGAGGCAGTCGGATCAGATTTTTCAGGCGTGGAGATATTTCCGCCTGCCGCGCAGGCTGAGAGCAATATGATAACGATGGAGATCCAGATGCGTTTCATTGATGCCTCTAAGAATCCAGTCCCGTTGATTGGGAAGTTTGTGGTGGCAGTATAGCACGGGGGAGGGTCATGAAATGAGGTTTTGGGGATCGTTAAGGATCCTGTAAGAATTTGGAACCGGAGAGATAAGGGCTCTTCATGGTAACCAAAATGGGACCTATTTGGTTAATTTTTATGCAGTTCCCACAGTCGGGCCAGTTCGTCCTTTTCTGCCTGCAGTTCGGTGTGATGGATCTTCTCATCCCCGTCCTGGATGGATACGCCCCGGCCTTCCACTACCTGTCCGATCTCTACAGCCCGGATCCCTTTGGCGTGCAGGGCGGCCAGGGCGCTTTGTGCCCGGGATGCAGGGACTGCGGCGGTCAGCGTCCCGGAGGAGATCATGGCCAGCGGATCAAAATCAAAGGCCCGGGCAAAGCGCTTCACAATGTCCGGGATGGGAAGTTGGGCCCGGTCCACTTCAATCCCGGCTTCTGAGGCATGGGCCATCTCCAGCAAATTTTCCAGGATGCCGCCGTCGGTGACGTCATGCATGGCGCTGGCCCCGTGTTCGGCCAGGGTCAGGGCGTCCTGGACTACACTGACCTCTTCCATCAGGTTCCGCGCTGACTGCAGGTCTTCCCCGCTGAGTCCGAACTGCCGGGCCTGGTCCCCGAAATCATGGGCCAGGATGCTGGTGCCCTCCAGGGCGATGCCTTTGGTGACCAGGATCCGATCGCCGGGCCGGGCGCCGCCGGTGGAGATGGGTTCCTGATCCCTGGTTGTGCCCAGGGCCGTGATGGCTACAAGCGGGCGGGTGATTCCCGGAGAGTATTCGGTGTGGCCGCCGACCAGGGAGACGTTCAGGTCCCGGCAGGCGCGCTGAATGTCCGCCATGATGTCTTTTAGCAGTCCGGTGTCCTCTTTGCCGGGGACGAGAACCAGAGCCAGCAGCCAACGGGGTGGGATCCCGGCCGTGGCGATGTCGTTGCACGAGATGTGCGTGGCGAGCCAGCCGATGTTCCCCACGGCGCTGATGATGGGATCGACATGAGAAGCCAGGATGTGGTCCCCGACCCGGGTCAGGGAAACATCCTCTCCGAAGGATGCACCCAGGATGACATCAGCGTCATCACTGCCGGTGTAGGGATAAACACATTCCTGGAGGACTTGATACGAGAACTTTGACACGGGGTACTCCTTGGGCTTGAGGTTTACAAGCAGCGCCGGGACACGCTGCAGCCCGGCTGTTGTGATGTGTATTATAGCGAGAAGGAGGGGTCCCGGCGAGGGACTGCAGCGTACCCTGTGGGCAGTCACCACCTCAGGCATCCCGCCCTGTGCTATACTGCCATTAATCCGTGGGTTTTGTAATTGTTCCATTTGTTCCCCCTGCTTCCGCACCGGGCGGTCCGTACCGTTGAGAAGCGAGAGTGTAAACGATGTTTGTCGTGCTGCTGGCAATTCTGTTTCTAATTCTTATGTCGGGTTGGACGCTGATCCAGGTCCGGCGCGATTTCCGGGAAGAACAGGTGTTAAAACCGGAAACCGTGGCCAGCGTGCTGGGCGTGTACACCCTGCATTTTGCCATCCAGCTCCTGGCTGCCTGGGCCCGCTTCTGGTCCTACTCATCCCATCACAGGATTTCGATCATCGCCGGGGTCGTCATCGGCCTGGGTGGGGCCGCCCTGTTTGTGCTGGGGACGCTCCATTTAGGGAATATTAACTTCATGGTCGGCTTGGAAACCGGTGATCTAGTGACCTCGGGGGTCTTCCGCTGGAGCCGTCACCCCCAGAATGTGGGATGGGCCCTGATCTTAGTGGGGATCGGTCTGGTAAGCCGCTCCTGGATGGCGCTGCTGCTGGCCCTGGTGTTCTGGGGTATTTTTGCTGCCTATGTGCCTCTGGAAGAAGGGTATCTGGAAGAGGTCTACGGGGAAGAATACCGAAACTATAAAGAACGAACCTGGCGCTATTTCGGGCCGCCGGGAAAGAAACCGCTCTCGAGGTGATTGGATCGCTTTGGATGATAGGGGGCATGGGGTAATGTGCTGATAGGGCATCCCACCGCACCAGAAGTAGGAGCTGCTCTTGCCTGTAAAATGAGCTTGATATGACCTTCTTGCAGAAGTTGGCCTCTATCTGGCGTCCGGGCGCTTATCACTACAGCCCGCGCCAGGAGATTTATTTCGAGGGCTGGTATGTGAAACTGGTCAGCCCGGACCTGCGCCAGCGCTGGGCGGTGATCCCCGGCATCTTCCATCATCCTGATCCTGACCGGGGCCACGCCTTTATCCAGGTCTTGAACGGTGTAGAAAGTACGGTGGACTACCACCGTTTTCCCCGGGAAGCCTTCCGTGCCTCGCGGGCGGAATTCGATGTCCGGGTGGGGGAGAACCATTTTACACATCAGGCCTGTAACCTTTCTTTGGTGGGCAGCGGACACTCCCTGGAAGGCGAGCTTCGTTTTCAAGACCCCCGGCCCTGGCCGGTGACCCTGACATCCCCCGGTGTGATGGGGCCCTATGCCTTTGTGCCCTTTATGCAAACTTACCACGGTGTGCTGAGCCTGAATCACGAAATACAAGGCACGTTAAACATCGATGATACCCCGGTCGATTTCAGCGGCGGGAAGGGCTACATGGAAAAGGATTGGGGGACGACCTTTCCCCGGGCCTATATCTGGATGCAAAGCAATCACTTTGAGCGCGAGGGGGTGTGCCTGACGGCTTCCGTAGCCACCATCCCCTGGCTGGGGAGCTGGTTCCGGGGTTTTCTGGTCGGGCTGTGGCTTGAGGACCGCCTGTACCGCTTCACGACCTATCTGGGATCGGAGATCCGCTCCCTGCGCCTGACAGGTGAGGACGTGCTGTGGACCCTGCGGGGCACACGGCGCACCGCCCGGGATGGATCCCCCGGATTTGAAGTAGACCTCCGGGCCCGGCGCGGAGAAGGAGGTCTGCTGTCCTCCCCGGAACTGGATGGAATGACGCCGCGCATCCTGGAAAGCCTGACCGCAGAGGTGGAGGTCACTCTGCGGGGACTGGACCGGGAGGGCCGGGCCACCGGGACGATCTTCGCAGGGCACGGGACATGCGCGGGTCTGGAAGTGGCCGGTTCAGTGGAGGAACTGCTGGACGTGTGACTATCTGTGTCATGCTGTCATTCTGAAGGAAGTGATGGATCCTTGGAGGGATCTCTGCCCTTGGCCTCAGCCTATTAGCCATGATCATAATTGGTGGCCCGCCGCAAGGATTCCCCAGGTACACCCTGCGGGTTGACTTCGGGATGACAATAGGGGGGGACCGGCTGGCGTACTCTTCGATCTGCTGTCACTGTGTTCCAGCTGCTCAGGACAAGCGCCATGACAGGGTTGTTGTAGGGCGGATACCCCATGCCCTGGACGCCGGATTTACTGTGGCCAATACGGGCTGGGCCACACAACGTGACAGATAAAGTAAAATGAGGTCACTATGGTGGAGAAAGGCAGACTCACCCTGCTGGTGGCGTTGACCGTACTCATTCTCAGCTGCGGGGGGTATATCGGGCGTTTGATCTCCGTACACTCCCAGTTTGTGCTGGTCACCCTGTCATTTCTGTTCACGGGGGGTACGCTGGGAGCGTACTTCTTATTGGGTCCGCGGTGGGGGAGAAAAAAGCCCGCCTTTCACTGGCGGTGGTGGTTTTTGTTGTGGGGGCCGATGGGGTATTTCACGAACATGATTGCCAACACGCAGAGTTTCCGGGCCTTCGGGCGCGCCTCCGAGACCGTGATTTTGAATTACACCTGGCCCGTGTTTACGGTCCTGTTTTCGCGCCTGTTTTTTGCGGGACAGGAAGAACGGACCGGCTGGCAGGTGCAGCTGGTAGAGGCGCTGTCGCTGGCAGCGGGGATGGTTTCCGTGTTATTGCTGGCCACGGAGGGGGAGGTGCGGGATTTCCAGATCGCCAATCTGCCGGGTGTTGTGTGGGGCCTGGGAGCCGGCGCGTCATACGGGGCCTTTTCAGCCTTCAGCAGCACGGTGACGGAGGAGGAACAGCCCACCTTTTTATTGACAGCCATTCTGGTCAGTTTTGTGTTCGTGCTGCCCTTTGGACTCTCAGAACGGGCTGCTGTGGCGCCGGTCACCCTGTACCATGTCATGGTGGCATTGGCCATGGGGCTGCTGGTGAATGGAGTGTCCTACATCACCTGGACCACAGCCCTGCGGTGGGCGCGTTCGAGCCGGGTCAGCACGCCGAAGATTGTCGCTCCCATGTATCTCATTCCCGTTCTGTCCCTGGTGATCATTTCATTTTTGCTGGGAGAGGGGAAAATTTATCAGCCTTATTTCTTTCTCAGTGTGATGCTGTCCCTGATAAGTTCGATCCTGGCCCAGACATCGGAGGAGATCGGCCAGTTGGTGGGGCGTTTTATATAATGAAACCAGAACGGGAGATCAGCTTGAGTTAGGCACAAAGGAGGACAGGATGATGAAAGATATCACGGTGTTGCTTGAAGATCGGCCCGGCGCCCTGGCAAAACTGGGGGAAGCGTTGGGTAAAGCGGAGGTTAACATCAAAGGTGTGGCCGGGATGACGGTCGTGGGCAGAGGACTGATCCATATCCTGGTCGACGAGGCGGATAAAACGCGCCGCGCGCTGGAAGCCAACGATATTGATGTTGAAGGGGAGCGAGATGTGCTGGTGGTGGATATCCAGGACCGGCCCGGCGAGCTGGGGAATATGGCCCGCCGCCTGGCGGATAAGGAGATAAATATTGAACTGGCGTATCTGGCAGGGGACAGCCGCCTGGTGCTGGGCGTGGATGATGAGCAAAGCGCGCGCCAGGTGTTGGGTGTGGCCTGAGCTGAAAACCCGCACTGCAGGAACCGATTTACGGGCAGCTTGTGGAGCTTTTCCAGACGCTGCCCGTTTTTCTGTGGGGGGCTGGGGATCGATTACTGCCCTGCAGTCTGTTTATCCCGCTGTGTGGTCCGCAGCAGCAGGGCGGGAAGGAGGGCCAGAGCGGTGACGGCCCCGGCGATCAGGAAGGTTTCCGAAATCACCGTCTCTGCCACAGTAACGCTGATGTGGGCTACTTCCGAAGCATCCGGGGCAGCGGGCATCCATTTTGAAAACAGAACCTGCTGGCGGCGCAGTCCGAAGGTGGTGATGCCTGACACGCCAATGGTCATGCCCACCAGTCGGAAGATGATCACCAGGGCGGAACTGGTCCCGCGGTGTTCGGCCGGGGAGGCGTTGATGACCGCCGCCGCCACGGGCGCCATGATCAGCCCCAGTCCCACCCCGGCCAGGATCAGGTGGGGGGCCATGATCCCATACCCTACGTCCTGCGTCCAGCCCGTCATCAGTCCAAATCCCACCACGGCCAGGCCCAGGCCCAGCAGGGAGGGCAGCCGGTAACCCCGCCGGTCGCTGAGCCAGCCGCCGGGCACAGATGCCAGGGCCATGGGGACAGTCAGGCTGGAGAGCATCCAGCCGCTGTCCCATGCCCCCTGTTCCGGGGAGGTGGCGATCAGGGAATTGATAAACAGCGGCACATTGGCGATGGCGATAAAAAGAGCGATGCCGATCAGGAAATTGGTCAAACTGGCCGGGAAATAGTTTTTTTGCTGAAAGAGAGACAGTTCCAGGAGCGGATCAGGGGCCCGTTTTTGCCACCAGATAAAGGCGGCCAGGATGAGCAAGGACAGGATAACGGCCGGCAGGACGTAAGACGGGAGTCCTTGCAGTTCACCCAGTGTGGCGGCGCCGGATCCTTCCGCACCGGAGCCCAGGCCGATATTCAGCAGGGTCAGGCTGATGGTAATCAGGGCGGCTCCCACCCAGTCCATCCGCCCCCGGGATCGGGCTGGGTCCGGTTCCAGCAGGGCCCAGATGGCGCCAAATGCCACGAAAACCACAGGTAGGTTGAGCCAGAAGATGCTCTGCCAGGAAAAGTAGCGCACGATGATTCCGCCGTACAGGTGGCCCACCACCCAGCCGGCGGTGTCCACGGCGGCGATCACACCCAAGGGACGGGCCCGCCGGCCTGGTGGGTACAGGTCCCCTACCAGAGCCATACCCACCGGGACCATGGTTCCGGCGCCGAAGGCCTGAATCATACGGGCAGCGATTAACACATAGAGGGAGATGTAGGAAATGTCCGGCCGGCCGCTGGCCACCAGGTAGTAGATCCGGAGCACCAGGCGGGTGGGCCAGGTCTGGGCCACAGCGGCCAGATAGGAACCGATACCGAAGATAACCAGAGCGGCGAGATACACCCGGCGGCGGCCGTGCAGGTCGGATAAGCGGCCCATGAAGGTCATGGAAACGCTATATGCCAGCAGGTAGCCGGTTATGATCCAGGCTGCGTCGTCCAAACCGGTCTGAAAGGGGAGCTGCAGATCAAGCAAGACATGGGGCAGGACGGCGGAAACCACCGTCAGGTCCAGGGCGCCGATAAAGATCGGCAGCGCGATCAGGGCAACTTTCACGCCGGGAGAACGGGTCCATTTTGGCACGGATTATCCCTCGGGCGCTGCGATGACTTTTGTAATCCCGAAGTCCCAGAAATCCAGCTGCCACATAGCGGGTTCTTCCGCGTCTACCGCGGCCGGATCAGTCAGGGTGACGCGGTGAATTTCGTTCGCTCCGGGATCGAGCCACAGGTCGACCAGTAAGGCATCCACCTGGATCAGGCCGTAGCTGACCTCGTTGATCACATCCCCGGGCAGCGATCCCTGCAGGTGCTGCAGCTTGAGGCCGGGCATTTCATCCAGCTCTTCTTCCCCGATGACCTCCAGGTCGATGAGGGCTTCCCCCAGGGTGGCGAAAAAACCATCCTCCGGATCAAAAAACAGGGTGGGCCGGTAGCTGAAGGTGTCATCCATCTCCTGGTAGCCGCCGGTCAGGGGATTGCTGGCCCACTGTTGATCTCCCAGGCTGATGACGGAAACCTCGGCGATAATGCTCTGGAGGGAGATTTTAATGGTGGTTTCCACCTTGTCGGGCGCCACGAAATGTCCGGAAGCATTTAGAAATTCGGTAGTGTTCTGGGCGTCAATATAGGCCGGGGAGCCGCTGTGGGCCAGCTGGAACTGGTATCCCTCCAGGCTGTTCATTTGGGCCACGGCGTCCTCCAGCATGGCCTGGGGGGACTTGCCTCCGCCCAGGATCCCGCCGCAGCCTGCCAGCAGGAACATCAGGATGGTGAGAAGAACAAGGGGGTGACTGTTGCGGTACATGGCTGCCTCTCCTTTGGCCGGGTTGGGTCCATCATTCTTGTTCTGCCAGTGTATCAAGGTTGGTGTCCCTTTGCAATATCGGGATGGGAGCGGGCGGCAGGATTCAGGTAGACTGGGGCCAAAGGTCCCGCGCTGCTGGATTGATGCCCGGGAGACGCCGGTTAATGGATTACAATAAGGAGAGAAAGATGGGAAAACAAGGTCGAAAGATTTCTGGAATCGACCTTGTGTCCAGCACGGTGTAACAATTAAAATCTATTAACTTGACACCGCTCCGGTTTTCGCTTTTAATACCTGTGATATATCTGTGATATATCATGAATATATTCACAATAGGGGTGGAACAACAGTCTTTCATCATCCCCCGTTCGGTTGGGATTAACATAACCATCGTTTGCTGAGACCAAAGGAGACATCGTATGAGTGAGGTACCTGATCAGGCCAATGTCGTGATCATTGGCGCTGGCATTGTCGGCAATTCTATTTCCTATCACCTGGCACAGCTGGGGTGGAAGGACATCGTGCTGGTGGACAAGGGGCCGCTGCCCAACCCGGGGGGATCCACGGGCCACGCCTCAAATTTTATTTATCCCGTTGACCATTCCAAAGAAATGACCCTGCTGACCCAGGACAGCGTGGAGCAGTTTAAAGAAATGGACGTCTTTGTGGAAAGCGGCGGCTTTGAGCTGGCGCGCACCGACGAGCGCGTGGAGGAGCTCAAGCGCCGCGTGCAGTCCGCCAAAGCCTGGGGCGAACCGGCGGAAATTCTATCTCCGGAAGACGTCAAAAAGAAAGTCCCGTTCGTGAACACGGATGTCATCAAAGCCGGGTTCTGGAGCCCGACGGTAGGTGTGTGCGATCCGCTGCGGGCGGGGACCATCATGCGCGAACGGGCCATGGACATGGATGCCCTCAGCCTGGCGCCCAACACCGAGGTGACCGATATTAAAGTGAGAGGCGGACATGTGCGCGCGGTGCACACCGACAAGGGGGTCATCAAGACCGACACGGTGGTCATTGCCGCCGGGGTATGGAGCCCGTATATCGCCCGCATGGCCGGGGCCTTTATCCCCCTCATTCCGCTGGTGCACCAGATGATCAGCGCCGGTCCCATCGAGCTCTTCGAAGAAACCACCCTGGAGATCGAGTATCCCATCGTGCGCGATGTGGACAATAACATGTACGAGCGCCAGAACGGAAGCGACATGGAAGTCGGCTCGTACGCGCACCGGCCCATTATCCATGAGCCGGAAGAAATCCCTTCCATTAAGGAATCGAAACTTTCCCCCACCGAACTGCCCTTCACCCAGGAAGACTTTGACCCCCAGATGGAACAGGCCCTGGAGTTGATGCCGGAAGTTCTGGACCGGGAGGATGTGGGTGTGCGGCATGCCATCAACGGTCTGCTGTCCCTCACCCCGGATGCCTTCCCCCTGCTGGGACCCATGCAGGATGTGGGCGGCCTGTGGTCGGCCGCAGCGGTGTGGATCAAGGAAGGGCCCGGGATCGGCAAATTAATGGCGCAGTGGATGACGGAAGGCCATTCCGAAATTGATCCCCATTCTTCCAACATCAACCGCTTTTATGAGTATGGGCGGACGAAATACTTCGTGAAGGAACGCGCCAAAGAGGGCTACAATAAGACCTACGGCATCGTTCACCCCCGCGAGCAGTGGCTCTCGGCCCGGGAGCTGCGGGTGAGCCCCTTCTATGATCAAACCAAGGCCCTGGGCGCGGAATTCTTTGAAACCGCGGGCTGGGAGCGGCCGCAGTGGTACGAATCCAACCGGGAGCTGCTGGATGAATACAGCGATGAGGTGGAAGACCTGCTGCGCACAAATGAATGGGATTCCCGCTGGTGGTCGAATATCATGCTCGGCGAGCATCTGGCCCTGCGGGAGCGGGTCGGATTGGTAGACCTGAGCGCTTTCACGGTCTTTGACCTGGTGGGTCCCAGCGCGGTGGACTATGTGCAGAAGGTGGCCATGGCCCAGGCGGACCGTCCGGTAGGGAAAGCCATTTATACCCCCATCCTGAATGAAAACGGGGGCTTCATGTCCGACCTGACCATCATGCGCACCGGAGAAGAAAGCTACCGCGTGGTGACCGGAGGGGGTATGGGCGGGGCTGACAAGTCCTGGTTCCGTTCCCATCTCCCGCAGGACGGCTCCGTGCAGCTGCACGATCAGACCGAAGCGCTGTGCACCCTGGGCCTGTGGGGTCCCCATGCCCGCGATGTGCTGCAGAAGGTGACCGAGGATGATGTGTCCCACACAGGGTTCCCCTTCGCCACAGCGCGAGAAATTGTGATTGATGGGGTCCGGGCCTGGGCGCTGCGCATTTCCTACGTCGGCGAGCAGGGCTGGGAGATTTATGCCCCCAATCCCATGGGCTCCCGTCTGTGGGACACGCTGTGGAATGCTGGTCAGGAGTTCGGCATCGTCCCGGTGGGGATCGGAGTGTACGGCACCACGGCCCGCCTGGAAAAAGGCTACCGGCTGTACGGGCACGAGCTGGAGCTGGAATACAATGTGTTCGAAGCCGGGCTGGGGCGGCCCATTAAGTCCGAAGACTTCATCGGCAAACAAGCCACCCTCAAAGCCCGCGATGAAGAACCTGCCGCTCATCTGTGCACGCTGACCGTGGATGATCACAATCCCGATGGGGGAGAGAAGCGCTACATGATGGGCCATGAGCCGGTCATGACCCCGGACGGCGAGGTGCTGGTGGACAGCAAAGGACGCCCGTCCTATGTGGCCAGCGCCGGCACGGGTGCTTCGGTCGGCAAGCACATCCTGCTGGCCTACATCCCGGCGGACTATGCCGAGGAGGGCCGCCAGCTGGCGGTGGAGTATATGGGCCAGCAGTACCCGGTGACGATTGAAGTCGTCGGCAGCCGGCCGCTGTTTGATCCTGAAAATGAGCGTCTGAAGAGCTAGCTGAAAAAATGGGAGGCGGGTGGGAAATGGACCCGCCTCCTTTGATTTTGATTGGCAGCGTTACGGAAGGTGAAACATATGAAGATACTTGTGTGTGTGAAACGTGTGCCGGACACCGGCGCAAAGATGGTATTAACGGAAGATGAACAGGACATCGACACCAAAAACCTGGGTTTTACTGTCAGTCCCCATGAGGAATGCGCCGAAGAAGAAGCGGTGCGCCAGATTGAGGAACACGGCGGGTCCGCCTGGATCCTGACCCTGGGGCCGGAGGATGCTGTGGAACAGCTGCAGGATGGATTGGCCCTGGGCCTGGATCAGGCCGTGCTCCTGGAGGACGGCGGGGAAGAGTGGGATCCAACAGCCACCTCCCGGGCCATCGCCCAGGCGGTCAACCATCTCGAATCCGAGGGGACCAGCTTTGATGTGCTCCTCTTCGGGAATGAAGCCGCTGACTCCAGCGATTTCCAGGTCGGCGTCCGTGTGGCGCATGCCCTGGATCTCCCGGTGGTGACGGGGGTGAAAGACCTGAGCTTTACCGGAGAGGGAGCAGTTGCCAAGCGCGAGATCCCCGGCGGCTGGGAGCGGTATGAAGTCCCCCTGCCGGCGGTCTTTACCGTGAAGGAGGGCATCAATGTTCCCCGTTATCCCTCCTTGAGAGGCCGCATGAAAGCCCGGCGCCAGGAAGTCAAACGCCTGTCCCCGGAGCGGCAGCCAGGCGGTTTGAAAAAGGTCCGCCTCCGTGTGCCGCAAGAAGAAGACGGCGGGGCAGAGGTACTGGGTGAAGGTCCCGGTGTATCTGGCAAGGTAGTTGATTTATTACAGGACATGGGAGTGGTGTAAGGATGATTGTTGGCATTGTTGAACATGACCGAGGGAAATTGAATGAAGCCTCGCTGGAAATGCTGACCGTGGCCCGCGGGGTGGCGGAAAAACAGGACACCCGTCTGGGCGCACTGCTGGTGGGGGAAGAATCGCGCCCGCTGGCCGACGGATTAAGCGCCTACGGCGTGTCGGATGTCTACCTGGCTGCCCAGGAGGAAATGGGGGATTATGCCCCGCTGGCCTGGGCGGAAAGTGCCCTGGCGTTGATGGATGATAACGATGTCGAGGCTGTGATGGCCTCCGGTACGGACCGCGGCCATGAGGTACTGGCCCATATTGCTGCCCGGTCGGATTTACCCATGGCAGCTAACTGCCTGGAAATCGAGCCGGGTGAAGCCTATCAGGTCACCCGGCAGCGCTGGGGCGGGAGCCTGCTGGAGGAGGCTGAACTGGCTGGGCCCACCAAGCTGCTTTCGATTGCCCTGCATCTCATTCCGGCGGAAGAAGCCCCGCTGGAGGGTAAGATCCAGATTCATGACTTTCAGCCCGATTTTTCGGACCATGCCTTCCGGGTCCAGGTCAGCAGCCGGGAAGAAACGGAAGAAGCCGGTGTATCACTGTCCGACGCCCGGGTGGTGATCGGCGGCGGGCGTGGTGTGGGCAGCGCGGAAGATTTCGAGATCCTGGAAGATTTGGCCGGCCTGCTGGGTGGGGCGGTGGGCGGATCCCGGGTGGCGACCAACAACGGCTGGCGGCCGCACTCGGACCAGATCGGCCAGACCGGGGCCCGGATTTCGCCCGATATCTATATCGCCTGCGGGATCAGCGGCGCCATACAGCACATGGTGGGCTGCCAGGGCGCGAAGAACATCCTGGCCATCAACACCGATCCAGAGGCACCCATCATGGAAAAGGCGGATTATGCCGTGGTGGGAGATCTGCACGAGGTGGTGCCGGCCATCACAGAAGAAGTCAAAAAGAGAAAAGCCTAGCCAATATCCCGGGAACTCGGGAGGGAGTTATCCATGCTCACCCTGGTAGAGAAGATCCTCTTCGTCATCTTTGCGGTCGTCAGCGGCGTGTGGTCTTTCATCGGATTCAAACGCATGGTGGATATCATCCGCAGGGGGGATGATGATGTCGAGCTGCGTGATATGCCGCGCAAAGCGGTCGATGCCTTGATCAAAACCTTCTCACAGCAGACGGTCCTCAACGCCCGGCTGGGGACAAGTATCCTGCATGCCTTTGTGGCCTGGACCTTTTTCTTTTACTTTCTGGTCAACCTGGGGGATTTGCTGGAGGCATTCATCCCTGGCTATCGCTTTCTGGGCACGGGGACCATGGGCGGCCTGTACCGGCTGGGGGCGGATGTGCTCAGCGTGTCAGCCCTGGTGGGGATCGTGTATCTCTTCCTGCGCCGTTTTGTATTTGATTCCCCTGCGCTGCAAATCCGGGAGGACATCAAGCTTCATCCTAAAGCCCGCAAGGGCATGCGCCGTGATTCGTTGATCGTGGTGGTTTTCATTTTGCTGCACGTCGGATCCCGCTTCCTGGGCGCCAGTTTCCGCATCGCAGCGGAAGGCCCCGATCCGTGGCAGCCCTTTGCGGGTGCCGCGGCAGGCTTGTGGAGCGGGTTGGGTCACAGCGCGCTGGTGGTCGGTGAGCATGCTGCCTTCTGGCTGGCGCTGGGGTTAATTCTGGCCTTCCTGCCCTATTTTCCCTACAGCAAACACCTGCATCTGATGGTGGCCCCGGTCAATTTCCTGACCAAGCCCGAACGGCGCTCGATGGGCGAGATGAGTTTTATGGAGCTGGAATTTGACGCGGAAAAATTTGGCCCCAGCCATGTCGAAGATCTGGAGTGGCCGCTGTTGATGGACAGTTTTGCTTGCATCATGTGCAACCGCTGCCAGGAGGTGTGCCCGGCTTATGAGGCGGGGACCATCCTGTCACCGGCTGCCATGGAAATCAACAAGCGCTATGAGATCAAAGACCAGATGAAGACCCTGGCCGCCGGGGAGCCCAGCCATGCGCCCCTGACGGAGAGCGTCATCCCGGAAGAAGCCATCCGGGCCTGCACCTCGTGCGGAGCCTGCATTGAAATTTGTCCCGTGGGCAACGAGCCCATGCAGGATATCATGGAAATGCGGCGCTATCTGACCCTGACCGAGGTGAGCATGCCCGATGACCAGTCCAATACCCTGCGCAGCATCGAGCGCCGCGGGAATCCCTGGGGCTACAGCCCGGCGGATCGCACCAAGTGGACGGAAGCCCTGGACGAGCCGGTGCCTGTGATGGCGGATAAAGGCAGCGCGGAGGTGTTGTTCTGGGTGGGCTGCAGCGGCAGCTATGACCCCCGCAATCAAAAAATCACCCAGGCCATCACCCGCCTGCTGCAAAAAGCCGGAGTAGATTTTGCCATTCTGGGCCAGGAAGAAAGCTGCAACGGGGACCCCGCCCGGCGCATGGGTGAGGAATTTGGCTTCCAGATGGCGGTGGAAGCCAACGCGGAAGTCTTCGATCAATATGAATTTGAGACCGTAATCACAGGCTGCCCGCACTGCTTCAACGTCATGAATCATGAGTATGCGGATTTCGGTGTCGATTTGAAAGTGGTCCATCACAGCCAGTACCTTGCGCAGCTGGTGGCCAATGGTCAGCTCAAACCCGAGAGTGATCTGGAACAGGTCATCACCTATCACGACTCCTGTTATCTGGGCCGCTATAACGGCGAATACGATGCGCCCCGTGATGTGCTGCAGCGTGTGCCGGGGGTTGATCTGCGGGAAATGCCCCGCAGCCGAGAGCGGGGCCTGTGCTGCGGCGGAGGTGGAGGCGGCGTGTTTTACGATGTCCCCAACGAGAAAGACATCCCGGAAATCCGCATGGATGAAGCGGTAGGGGTGGATCCGGATGTGGTGGCCAGTGCCTGCCCCTTCTGCATGACGATGTTTGAGGGCAGCGAACGCAAGGAAACAGCCGATGTCCTCACCAAAGACATCGCGGAAATCCTGGATGAATCCGTGTAATCCGGTGTTGTGAAACCTGGCTAGTGGCCTTGCCCAATGGCCGGGGCGGACTCGCAAGAGGATCTAATCAAGAACCCCTGAACTGGATTCCTGAATCGGTCCCATCTGTTTCCCGTGCTGGGTCATCCGGCCGGGGTCGAGGGGATTTTCCTGCTGAAAGCCGCTGGCTGGCGGGGATGGCAAATAATCGGTTTTTTGCCGGGGACATCCTCTTTTCCAGAGAGCGTGCGTTTCAGAAGCTCTTCAGCCAGGGGTGATCATCGGGCTCCACCTGATATAATTTCGGGGTGGAAAGGTCGTTTTAGAGGTTGATTAGAGGCAGCGGGATATGAGGACAACGAAAGGTGTATTAAAGGTGTTGGCGGCAGCCGTGTGGTTGATTGGAGGTGTTGTGCTCTTGTTGAAAGGCCACAGTCTGATCAGGGAAGCTGTGGAAATCGGCTCCAGAGATTTGTGGCCCTGGTTGGCCTACCCTGCCGGTCTGCTACTGGGAGGGTTGAAAGGGTTAACGTTGTTCAGCCGGCGGTGCCGGAAAAACCTGGCCCGTATAGAGTCCCTGGATCATCCCCGGGCGTGGCAGTTTTACAGCCCGTGGTTTTTTGTGGCTCTGGCGGCCATGATCACAATCAGCGCAGCTTTGTCCAGAATCGCTCACGGCCACTACCCGTCATTAATTGCGGTAGGTTCCCTGGACATGTCCCTGGCTACAGCGTTATTCTTGAGCAGTTCCCATTATTTTCAACTGCTGACGTTCGCCGATCAAAAATAAGGTCCGGGTGATTGCGCTGTCGGGGATGGCATCGACCCAGCGGGATGTCCGGAGACACAAAGAGGACAGATGAAAGGAAAGTGGCGCATTGTATCGATCCTGGGTTTTGCCATCCTGCACGGATTGGTGACATATCTGTCTTTCCGGGGGGTATTTCCGGTGGCCATGGAACATTTTGACAGCGGGAACGCTTATACCTTCCAGGAAAATGTGCGGATAAAAGCCACCTTTTTACTGCTGTCTCCCTACTATTTCATCCTGTATGCAGCGCCTACCCTGTACCCGGTTTCGCGTGTTCTCCACGGCGTTTTTATCCTTGTCAACAGCCTGTTGTGGGGTTTTGTGTTGGACCGGGTGTTGGACAAGATCCGGGGTTGGATCAACCTGTGACCGGAAGATTTTTTACCCTCAGGTATTCAGTCCTCCCTGCCTTTTCCTCGAACTTGTCCGGTTCTGAACGGGACGTTCCGGCAGGGAGGATGGCGTTTGCATGGGGGGGTAGAAGGGGCACGACATTCAGGAGAGTGCAGGCATGACGGACCGGGCTGTTATTTTCTTACATGGATTCGCGTCCTCAAACCAGGGGGAGAAAGCCAAGTATTTGAGGGAGGCGTTCCAGCAGGTTGACTCCGCCTCTTTGTGGGCCATCAATTTCAACCCCACACCGCAAGACTTTAAACACATGACGATTACGGGGATGATTAACCGGCTGCGGCAGTTTGTGCTGGAACGGGACCTGGCACAGGTCCACCTGATTGGCAGTTCTATGGGCGCGCTGGTGGCCCTGCATTACGGGCAGATCTACCCCGTGGGACGGAACCTGCTGCTGGCGCCTTTGCTGTACTATCAATCTCTGGGCATGAGCGATGAGGTCGTTTCCTGGTGGGAAAAACGGGGTACGGTGGAGATCGACCACTACGCGTTCCCGGGACAGCTGCCGCTGGCATATACCTTCCATGTGGATGGGCTGCAGTATGAGGATGTCATTCCGCCGCCGGCGCCGACCAAAATCATCCACGGCTGGAACGATGACCAGGTCGCGATTGAAGACAGCCGGTTTTATGCCGAAAAATATGCCCAGCAGGTAGACTTGAAGGAAGTGAATTCAGACCACCGCCTGGCGGACCAGTTGGGCGTGATGTGGAGCGCGGTGGAAAACTTTGTGCTGGCCTGAAGCAAAGGGAGATGAAGGATGAAATATCAAGATGTAGTGCCTGTCCTGGTATCCATACTGGTGATCGTCTCGGTGGCTCTATTGGAGAGACACAGCAAGCTGGTGGCCGCCGTGACAGCGACCATGCCCATCAAGGTGCCGCTGGCCTTATGGGTAGTGTATGCCGCGAATGAGGGAGATCGGGGCACCATGCAGACCTTCAGCCGCAGTTTGCTGGTGGGCATCATCCCCACCCTGGGCTTTTTGATCGCGGCCTGGCTGGGCGCGAGAGCCGGCTTGAAGATCGGCCCCATTTTGGCGCTGGGGTACGCGGTATGGGGAGCAGGGATTGGGCTGTCGTTCCTGTTCCGGACGGCGCTGGGGGTTTAGAGAGGGCTGCTTTGTGCAGGCTTAGAAGGTGATGATTTGATACCCTTCCAGCATACGCTTCCTTAAACTGGGATGCTGGTCATATTCGGCGGACAGCGGAATTCCGTGTTTTTCAATTTCTTCCACGACATCAAAGGCGCGGGCACAGTATTTGCACACCCCGCCTACCACCTCTTCCACCTGGGAATACAGGTGGTGAAGTTTGTGTTCCGGGTCAGCGATAGCAGCGGCGGTTTCCGCCCCTGCGCCATCAAAGATAAGTTCTACATCATCTCCGTGTTCCTGGAACTCTTTGGCGGCTTCCAGGGCGTTCAACACGCGACCTGAGTCCTGATGGGTTTCCAGGTTGGTTAACAGGATAATGGCTGCTTTTGGCATACATACCTCCTTATCAGAGTTGAGTGTCCTGTGGGGACATGAATTATATTTTGCAGCGGGCGGATTGGTCCCTGCCCGCTTTTTGGATGAGCATCCGGTGACCTGTCTTACCTTCTTCAAGTGGGGTAGCGATTATATAAACTGGCCAGTATAAAGGAGCCAGACAAAAACACGAATCGGAAGAAAGGAGAGAGGTATGAAGTCAGGTCAGATGTTTACAAAGACCGCGGCAGGGGAACGTGAAGGACCACCCGTCCCGGATGTGGTGTTCAAAGTCAACAATCCCATCATGAAGCTTGTCCTGCGCTCCCCTTTTACGCCATGATGACGGTTGTGGCTCAGATCGGGTTGATGCTTCCACTGGTGTCCTGGCTGGGTGAACAGTGCTTGCTGATGCTGGGGAACGTGGCCTTGATCTAGGCCTTGCCGCTCCTTTCCATGATGGGGTTGGGCAACCGCTGGCGCAGGGTCAGCTTCACTAAGTCTGCTTGAGTGACTTGCGGCATATCCTCCAGAGCAGGAAGAGAAAAAGGCCCGAGGAGGCTGTTGCCTTCAGCGAGCGCCCTCTCAAAACGGATGCGAGGGATTTCTCCGGTTGTGGAGTGAACCTGATGATTGTTGTAGCGGTCGAGCTCATCTTCCAAAACGTCACTTGCCTCAGAGAACTCTCCCAAGTTTTCCAGCGCGCAGGTTCGGATGATGCGAACCTGCATCCAGCGGTAAGGCCGCTCAATCTTGCCCTTGGCCTCCGGTGGACAGCTTTGCTAGTGTGGTGAGAGGGCAAAGATGACCTCCCCGCCCATGAGGCGCATCATCTTGCCCCACTGGGTATCGACGTCATCGGTCTCCAAGACATGTTTGCGCCGGTAGCTGTCTCGGCCCTGCACAAAGCGGAATACCAGCAGTGAGTCAACGTAGTAGCGCAGGGGCAAGCCGAAGGTCTCACAGACAGACCTGGCAGCCTGGATATGTGCCCAGGTCGTCTCCCCGGAGAAGAAACCGGCGAACAGGATCAAACGGCTGTAATCGTCGATGGAGGTGATTAAAGTCCATTTCTTTTCAGCAAAAGGAAACCAGCGGTGGGTGGAGCCATCATGTTGAACCAGGGCGCCAATGGACTCGGTCAGGCCCATCCGATCATGAGCCTTCTTTTTCTTTCGGGGTTTATGACAGCTCAGCTTTTTGGATCGATCAATGATCGTATTTACAGAATCTTTGATCCCTTGTTACCGCAGGCGGTCACGAATAGCTGAGTAGTTGTATTCAGAAGTCGGCATCTCAGGATCATTGATGAGGCCCTTCTCACGCATTAACTCATGCTCCATAGCCTCTTCTGATTCTGGAGAAATTCTCTTGGAGTCGTTCGTTGATACGCTATAGAAAATGTTTCAGGATTTCCCTGGTATTTCTTCCAGAGGACAAAGAAACGGGATCTACTGATACCCAGCGTATCCTGAACTTCTTCTCGCGTCATCAGGCTCTGCTCGTAAGCTTGAAATAGAAAGATGACCTGCTCATTGGAAAACCGTTTCTGAAGCTGTGCCATGGCTCCCTCCTTGGTATAGTGAGGGAGCCTATTATAGGAGTCCAGTTTTTAACAGAAAACCAGTCCAGCTTTCAATTGAAAATAGTCCACTTTTCAATTCCAAATGACAGGGATCAAATATGTCGCGTAAGGCCAAAGTTAAAATGTCCTAATTTGAGGTACGGATATGCTGCCCGTCATGGTTGAACCCTTAATTACGCCAGGGGTGATTGGGAGCTGTTTTCGATTTCCGGTGTTCGCCTCTTTTGACGTAACCACCTCCGCTTGCTGGGTATTATGTGCTCTGCGATAGGCAGAGCGGAACATTGTCTGTCTGTATTCGTTGTAGATCTTCCCCAGAGCATCGAGGTCAAATATATAGGCCCGCTCCAGTAGGTTTGCTCTTTTTGAAGACATCTTCACTTTATGCTCCAGAAAGGGCATCAGCGTTACGGAGTTGGGTGGGAAGTATCAACTTTGTTGACTCAAAGAAGTCGTGAGGATAACAGCCTATGATCTTATAAAGGATGAGTTTGATGGAGTTGTTAATATCGCCATAGGTTGAAATCCGGGGTTTGATGACATGTTTGGATCTCTGTCTCCGTAATGGGAGCTACTTCATGTATCAGCTGTCTGGCGTTGGGGTCCAGGTGGGCTAGCCGGGGTATTCCGGGTCATCGT
>CAZIFI010000012.1:0-53230 GCA_964539105.1 uncultured Anaerolineales bacterium
GTATACCTTATATGTCGAGTTCTGGGATGAAGGAGAGAATGTCGTTGGGCGCACCCGGGCATACAAGATCCGGGTTCCTCAAGACGCTTCGGAGGAGGTTGAACCGGATATTATCAACCAACCGGCACAGCAGTACATCACGGTTGAATCGACCCGGCCGATTTTGACTGGCAGGAGCGATGTAGGCCAGACCGCAGTACTTTTCAATGACTTTTCAAAAAAACCGCTGCGCATATTATTAAATTTATGGCAGTCGGAAGGATTGTTTCTCACCTTGCGGGTGACCATCATTTCCTTTTCCAGTGCGTTGCTGCTGGGATTGGTTTTTGGATTGATGCGGGTTGCAGATCGATCTCCCGATTTACGGGAAAATATTCTATGGCGCCTGCTGTTCGGGGTGGGCCTGCTGGTTGTGGCCTGGTTTCTGGGATCCCTTCCCGGTGATGTATGGAAATTGATCGTCCTCGTTATTGCCATAGAAGGCATTATGGCCCTTCTCCCCGCAGTGCCGTATACGCTGTCCACCCTGTACGTGGAAGTCATGCGGGGCTTGCCCATGCTGGTCATCGTCCTGTATATGGGATTTGCTGTCACACCTGCTTTACGGAATGCCAGCGAAAGTTGGCTAACAGGAGAGGTTGACTTGCGGGGTATTCCAGCTGCTATCATTGGTTTATCCATTGGGTACGGTGCCTATCTGGCTGAAATATTCCGCGGTGGGATCGAATCTATTCCCCGCGGGCAAATGGAAGCTGCCCGATCTCTGGGCATGAATTACTTTCAAGCTATGCGTCATATCATCTTGCCCCAGGCTGTTCGCGTTATTTTACCTCCTCTGGGCAATAACTTTATCGCGCTGCTCAAGGATTCATCCTTGATTTCCGTGATCGCCCTGCCTGAAATGCTGCAGCGGGGACGTTTGTGGATATCGAGGACGTTCCGGGCCTTCGAGGGCTATAACTCGGTGGCCATCATGTATCTGGTGATGACCCTGGCTTTGTCCTTGCTGGTCCGGGTCGTGGAAAGGAGATCCTCCATTGATTGAAGATCCCATCATTCAGGTTAAGAACGCGTATAAAAGCTTTGGCGATATTGAGGCTGTGTATGACGTCAGTTTTGATGTCCACGTGGGAGAAGTACTGGTCATCATCGGCCCCTCCGGGGGTGGTAAATCCACACTGCTGCGGTGTATCAACCGCCTGGAAATGATTGACCGGGGGGATATCATCGTGGATGGATCCTCCGTGGTCAAACCCAAAAATATCAACAAAATCCGGGCCGAGATTGGCATGGTGTTTCAGTTGTTTAATCTCTTTCCCCACCTGACGGCGCTTGAAAATATCACCCTCGCCCAGCGTGTGGTCCGCAACCGGAAGGGCAAAAAAGCGGAAGACATCGCCCACCGCCAACTGCAAAAAGTGGGGATCGGAGAGAAATGGGACTCCTACCCCTCGCAGCTTTCTGGGGGACAGAAGCAGCGTGTGGCTATCGCCCGGGCGCTGGCCATGGATCCCAAGATTATGCTCTTTGATGAGCCCACGTCGGCCCTGGACCCGGAAATGATCAAAGGGGTGCTGGATGTGATGCTGGATCTGGCAGAGGAGGGGATGACCATGGTAGTCGTGTCCCATGAGATGGGGTTCGTGCGGGCGGCTGCTGACCGGATTGCCTTTCTCGATTTTGGTCGTCTGGTGGAACTTACCACGCCGGAGGCATTGTTCAACAATCCGGGCACGGAACGCACAAAAGAGTTCTTAAGTCAAATCTTGCATCACTAAACACATCACAGGAGAGAGGATGGAACGCATTGATGGACGGGAGCAGGATCAACTGCGGCCGGTGCAGATCAAGACGGAGTATCTGGAGGTTCCGGAAGGATCGGTTCTGATCGCGACGGGAAAAACCAGGGTGTTGTGCGCCGCCAGTATCGAAGATACGGTCCCGGAATGGATGGAGCGAAATCAGGTCCCGGGCGGCTGGGTAACAGCGGAATATGCCATGCTTCCTGCAGCTACCGATCCCCGCGGATCACGGGAAGTCGACGGCTGGAGCGGCCGGACCCAGGAAATCCGGCGCTTGATCGGCCGCAGCCTGCGGGCAGCGATCAATCTCGATCGACTTGGCCCCCGGACCTGTATTGTGGATTGTGATGTTTTACAGGCTGATGGTGGAACCCGGACCGCGGCCATCAGCGGCGGGTATGTGGCCCTGGCATTGGCCCTGAAGAAATTGATCAAGAGAGACAAAATCAGCGGGGATGTCTTTGGATCCCGCATTGCCGCCACGAGTGCGGGAATGGTGGATGGACATCCCATGCTGGACTTATGTTACCGGGAAGATGCCCGGGCTGATGTGGATATTAATGTCGTCATGAACGACAAGGGCGAGTTGGTTGAACTCCAGGGGACAGCAGAGGGAGACACTTTTTCCCGGAACGACCTGGACATTATGCTGGATTTGACACACAAGGGAATTAAGGAAGTACTGATTGCACAGGAAGAAGCTTTACTGTAATTCAAGAGGCATTAACATAAAAAACTCCCGCCTGGAGGATTTCCGGGCGGGAGTTTTTGTTTCTTCGGTTTCTTTAGGGGTTGGGAGTCACTGCGCCGGGCTGAATTTGTCCGGGCTGTTGATTTTGCTGCTGAGATAGGCTGATGATTTGCTGGATCTGCGCCGGCAGGTTCGGTTCAGACGGCACATAACGCTGCCAGTCATCGGCGATTTCCGTGTCATATTCTTCCCTTTTTTCTGCCAACCAACTCTGGAATTCTTGTTGGACCATTTGCTGGTAGGTATCGATCGGGATGGAGCGTTCTTCATGACCCAGGACCTGGATAATATGCCAGCCAAACTGGGTTTCTACCGGCTCGCTGACCCCTCCAACATCCAGGGAAAATGCAGCATCTTCAAAAGCTGGAACCATGGAGCCTCTTCCAAACCAACCCAGGTCACCGCCCCGGGTGTTATTGGACGGATCGGTGGAATATTCCTCTGCCAGCTCCGCAAAGGATTCACCCTCTTCCAGCTTTGTCAAAACTTCCTGAGCGGTTTCTTCATTATTCACCAGGATATGCCGGGCCCAGACCTGTTCCTGGGTGCGTTCCACGTCGGATGTCACCTCTTCCTGCACCCGCTCCCGGATCAGGAATCTTCGCACCAGGCTCCGGAAGGTTTCCTCTTCTAAGTTGGCCTGTTCCTTGAGGTTCGTGAGGGCTTCCTGGTAATTCGTCTCAAATTGTTCCTGGGTGTATTCTGTGGGGCGAATCATGGGTGTGGCGGTCGGATCCCCGCTTTGTGCGTCCCCGGGATCTGTGGTCGGGGTAGGCGTTAAGGCTGTTTGATCTCCGCCCTCCTCACCACCGGGGGTTGGGGTATCGGGGACCAGGGTCAGCTGCTGGGGAGAAAGGGTCGATGTGGGCAGGATGTCCAGGGTTGCTGTCGGGGTCGGGGTGCCATCCGGGTAGTACCCGAACACACCCTGTAGTTCTTTTTCGAATTCCTCATCGCTGAGGGAAATGCCCATCTTTTCTGCTTCCTCGAGGATGATGAGTTCGTCCACCAGGGCTTGATTGACCTGCTCGCCCACCGTATTGGGTTGGTTTAATTGTTGGGCGATCTGAACCAGCTGCTGCTGGAAATATCCCATGGCCTGGGCGTTGCTGCCCATCGATTGTGAAAACTGGACCAGCTGCACGGCCTGGTTGATCATCTGGAAGCGGCGGTACCGGACCCGTTGTTTATATTCTGTGACGTTCACAGTGCGATCTTCGACCTTGATCACGTTTTTGCGGGGTTGAAGTACCTTGAGATCAAAAATGCCGTAAGCGACAAGTCCCAACACAGCGACCAGGACCACAATGGTCCCGATAATAATGATGCGCTTTTGGCGCTCTTCTTTTTGACGTTGCCCGAGAACATTTCTGTTTTGTGGTTGTGGCATATTGAAGTTGTGCCTTTTGACTTGTCATACCATCTGCAGGGGGGATGGTCCTGAAGCAGTCCCTGCCTTTGATATGATTAGCGTAAGGATTCTCCTGAGAAGGGGAGGAGCGCCAGATGCCGGGCGCGTTTGATGGCGCGGGCCAGCTCTCTCTGGTGTTTGGCGCACGATCCTGTTTGACGGCGGGAACGGATTTTTCCATGATCGGTGGTAAACCGGGTCAGGGTATCCGTGTCTTTATGATCAATTTCTAATTTCGGGTTGGCGCAGAACCTGCATTGTCTGCGGCCGCGATATCGTGAGTTAGCCATATCTATCTCCTACAAATATTTATTCGTCCCCTAAAAAGGGAATTCGTCATTGTCCATTTCTTGGATTGGTTCGTCGCTTTCGGTGGAACGGGAGGAACTGTCGAGCATGATCATTTCCTGGGCTACAACCTCGGTGGCAGATTGATGGTTTCCGTCGTCGTCCGTCCAGTGCCGAGTGTGAAGACGGCCTTCAATGTAAACCCGGTTACCTTTCGTGAGGTATTGATTGCAGATCTCTGCCAGCTTTCCCCAGGCCACAACGTTGAACCATTCCGTTTCTTTTTGTTCCTCCCCTTCCGGGGTGGTCCATTTTCTGTTGGTTGCTACACGGAACTTGGTCAACGGTTTCCCGGATGGGGTATAGCGCATTTCTGGGTCATGACCTAAATTTCCGATGATCATCACCTTATTTAAGCTGCGGCTCATTGTCAGTCTCCTGTACTGTTGGAATTATCAGACTTATTCAATCCGGTGCATGCTGCCAAGTCCCGGTTGATAAAGTCCTCCGTCCCCGTTATTCCGATTGACGGGTAATCAAATAGCGCAGAATAGGTTCCTGGAGCCGCATATTACGCTCCAGGTCAGCCACAAAGGTGGGGGGGATATCGATATCAAAGATGAAATACTGACCTTCTTTATGGTCTTTGATTTCGTAGGCAAACCTGCGCCGACCCCAATGATCGAGATTATCTAGAGATCCCCCTGAATCGGAAATCCACCCCTTGATCTTGTCGATGATTTCTGATGTAGCTTCTTCGTCAAATTCAGGGGTGACGATGACAACAAGTTCGTACTTTCTCATGCATAACTCCTTTCCACGGGCTTGTCCTCGGATTCCTGGTCAGGGGCCGAGAACGGAAAGCGGATAAGTGTTGACTGACCGTCTGCTAGTTTAGCATAGAAGCCAGGGTTTGAGAAGGGGATCGGTTTCCTGGAGGACTGCGTCCCTTATTCTGGCACCTCTCTCGGAGTTCGGGGTGGGGGCGAATGTATGTCTATCCCGGTGGCGGGATAAAAAAGACGCTTCTTGAGAAGAAGCGTCAGGGCCATGAATGATGATCGGAGTGTCCCCGTATCTCAGTACAGACCCCAGTCCTCCTCTTCCTCCTCCATAAAGGAGCGGTTCCAGACTTCATCACCCACCTCGATTTCGGTCGGGAGTTCTAAGGACTCCTCTGTTTTTGTGCGGGTGGATTCCAGAAGCTGGGGAGCGTAAGGACAAAAGGGTGTGGTCATGATCATGGTCACATTGGCGTGTTCATTTTCAATCTCAACCTCACGCACCAGGCCGAGCTGTATGATGCTCATACCTAGTTCGGGATCCATGACCTTGTGTAGGTCCTCGTAGAGCTTTTCTGCTTTTTCCGGATGGGTCTCGTCGATTTTCCAGGTAACTTTACTCATGATAATGGGTTCCTCACACGTCTGTTTTCTGGGTTAATTTTGGGATGGCGTAGGTGCAATGGGTGTCACCATCTAAAATGCATTTGATCCTTTTGGGGGGGACGGTGACGAAGCGGGAAATCAATTCCTGATCGACAGCACACACTTCGGGGTGCGTTTCGCCAACATGATGATAAGGACAGCTGGCCTCGATCACGTGATAGGCATCGTCTTCTTCTTTCAGGTCAACGGTAAATCCCTCAGAGGCCATGACTTCCTTTAATAATGACAGGCGCTCTTCCATGGGGAGCTGGTCGACATCGATGTCTTCCGTGAGATCTTCCGCCATTTCCTGGGCTACATTCTGAAAGATGTCGTTGACCGCCTTTTGGGACAGGCTGTCCTTGAGTTGATTCAGGATGCGCAGGGTAAGGGTCAAATAGCGGGAAGGGAACTGTTCCATTCCCTTCTGAGTCAGAGTGTACACCAGCCGCGGGCGGCCCACACCGTGGCGTTCCTCTTCCGATGTGATCAGCCCCTCGGCCTCTAGTTTATTGACATGGTGCCTGACGGATATCGGATTGATATCGACCGCTTCTGCCAGGTCGTTTACGGTGCAACGCTGGTTGAGAAGCAGGTTTTTCAGCACGCGTTCACGGGTATTATTACTCATATTTTTGTTATTTATCACCAATATTGACCTTATGTTGGTGAAGTATATCATCACCTGGGGAAAACGTCAATAATTTATATGATAATTATCCTAAATATTGACATGTCCAGGGGAGTATGCTACAATCTCACGCAGTGGAAAGGTACATATAACGCGTTGATTTAGCACGATTGGAGTTGTACTTACATGTCAGAGTTAATTATTAAGGATCTCCACGTTGGTGTGGAGGATGAAGTAATCTTAAAAGGCGTCAGCCTGACGGTGAATTCAGGTGAAGTACATGCGATCATGGGGCCCAACGGGTCAGGCAAGTCAACCCTGGCCAATGCCCTGATGGGACACCCTGGGTTTGAGGTATTGAGCGGCGAAGTGTACCTCGACGGGAAGGACATCCTGGAGATGGAGCCGGATGAGCGCGCGCATGAAGGCCTGTTTTTGGCCTTCCAGTATCCGGTAGCTGTGCCCGGGGTCTCCGTGGCGAACTTCTTGCGAACGGCGATCAATGCCAAACGAAAGGCGCAGGACCCGGACGATGACGGCATATCCGTGCCTGACTTCCGCAAGATGCTGCGTGAAAAAATGGAGCTCCTGGAACTTGATCCCGCATTTGCCGGCCGCTATCTGAATGACGGGTTTTCCGGCGGTGAAAAAAAGCGGGTAGAAATTCTGCAAATGGCCGCGCTTGATCCCAAATTTGCGGTCCTGGATGAAACGGATTCCGGGCTGGATATTGACGCCTTACAAACAGTTGCCGACGGGGTCAATAAGCTGCGGTCTGATCGACAGGGTACTCTGGTAATTACCCATTATCAGCGTGTTCTGAACTACATCGAACCTGATTTTGTGCATGTCATACTTGACGGACGCATCGTCGAGTCTGGTGGGCCTGAGTTAGCTTTGCAATTAGAGGAACAAGGCTATGCCTGGGTACGCGAGAAAAACCCCAGCTAAACGTCTTGGTACCCCTTTAATGGTGGAGGAACAATGACAACTGACGAAAAACTTCTTGACGGATTGGGTGACTATAAGTACGGGTTCAGCGACCCGGAAACCCACGTTTTCAAATCACGGAAGGGATTGGATGAGGATATCGTCCGCCAGATCTCCTTTAAAAAGGGTGAGCCGAAATGGATGTTGAAATACCGGCTGCGGGCGCTCAAGCATTTTGACCAGCGTCCCATGCCCACCTGGGGACCGGATCTGTCCGATCTCGACCTGAGTGATATCTACTATTATGTCAAACCCACCGACAAGGAAGGCCGTTCCTGGGACGAAGTCCCCGAGCAGATCAAGAAAACCTTTGATCGACTGGGGATTCCCGAGGCGGAACAAAAATTCTTGTCCGGTGTGGGTGCTCAGTACGAATCCGAGATGGTGTATCACAGCATCCATGAGAAACTTGAGAAAAAGGGTGTGATCTTCAAGAGCATCGAGAATGGGTTGCGGGAGCACCCCGATCTCTTCCGGGAATATTTTGGCACCGTTATCCCCTATACCGATAACAAGTTTGCAGCCCTGAACAGCGCCGTGTGGTCCGGTGGGTCCTTTGTCTACATTCCCCCCGGTCTGGAAGTGGAACTGCCGCTGCAGGCTTACTTCCGCCTCAATGCGGCCAACATCGGCCAGTTTGAGCGTTCTTTGATTATCGCCGATGAAGGGGCAAAGGTGCATTATGTGGAAGGCTGCACCGCTCCCCAGTACGCCACAGATTCTTTCCACAGCGGCGTGATTGAAATTGTGGTCAAGAAGGATGCCCGGGTGCGATACACCACCATCCAGAACTGGTCGAACAACGTGTACAATCTGGTTACCCAGCGGGCCCGGGTGGAAGAACACGGGACCATGGAATGGGTGGACGCCAATATGGGTTCCAAGGTCACCATGAAGTATCCCTCCTGTATGCTGATGGGCGAGGGAGCTCACGGCGAGATTCTTTCCATTGCCTTTGCCGGTAAGGATCAGATTCATGACACCGGCGGGAAGGCCATACACCTGGCGCCGAATACGAGCAGCAAAATCATTTCTAAATCCATCAGCAAAGATGGCGGTCGGGCCTCCTACCGCGGGTTGATGAAGGTCAATAAGGGCAATAAAAACGTGAAGGCCAATGTGGAATGTGATGCCCTTATGCTGGATGGGCACTCCCGCACGGATACCTACCCGTACATCGAGATTGATGAGCAGGATGTCACCATCGGCCATGAGGCCTCGGTTTCGAAAATCGAATCCGAACAGCTTTTCTATCTCATGAGCCGAGGATTGGATGAAGAAGAGGCCATGAGTATGGTGGTGTCGGGTTTCATTGAGCCGTTGGTGAAAGAATTACCCATGGAATACGCAATTGAGATGAACCGTTTGATCCAGCTGCAAATGGAAGGATCAATCGGATAGCAAAGGAAAGAAATGGCACGCAGGCAAAAAACAAAAGAATTTGTATTCACAGAACGGGATCTCCCTGTGGATGGGGAGACTCCCGTTGTTTGGTCAGACTATAAAAGAGCGTCGTGGGATGCGTTCCAGAAGCTTCCTTATCCGACGACCCAAGATGAACCCTGGCGGCGGACCACGCTCCGCTCCTTGAAGATGGATTCTTTCCAGCTTCCTAATGGCAAAGCGCCGCAGATTGAAGAAGAAACCCTGAGCGCTGACCTGTTTGATCTGGATGCAGTGGATGGCAAAGGTGGACAGGCCGTGCATGCCCCGCAGGGAGTCCGGGTGGAGCTGGCGCCGGAGTTAGCTGAAAAAGGGGTCATTTTCACCGATATCAGGACCGCTGCTGTGGAACACCCCGAATTAGTGCGGGAGATTCTGGGACAGGTCGTGTCCCCTGAGGACGGAAAATTTGCCGCCCTGACAGGCGCCTTTGCCGACAATGGTCTCTTTGTGTATGTCCCGCCGGATGTCCGGGTGGAAAAAACCCTTCACGGGATGACCTGGTCTCCCGGTACGAATCTGGCTCACCTATCCCACCTTTTGATTTATGTGGACGATGGTGCTTCTTTAAACTTCACTTATGAGTCCACATCCCCCGAAAATCTGGATGATCAGGCCTTCACGGCTGAAAACTGGGAAATGCATGTCGGGAAGCGGGCCAAGCTTAATTTTGTCGAATTTCAATCCTACGGTCACCATGTGTGGAGTTTTGCCCATAAAAAAGCCCGCGTGGAGCGGGACGGCAACCTGCACTGGGTGATGGGATCGCTCGGCACGCGCCTTTCCAAGCATTTTATATCCTTCGATCTGGTTGGCGAAGGTGCGGAAGGACGCATTTCAGGACTATACTTTGGAAATAGGGAGCAGCATCTGACCTTCAACACACAGCAGAATCACCTTGCGCCGCGCACGTACAGTGACCTGCTGTACAAAGGTGTGATGACAGAAAAAAGCCGCTCAGTATGGCGGGGAATGATTTATGTTTCTCCGGGATCCAGGTTCATTGACGGATATCAGGCCAACCGGAATATGATTCTCAGCGATGATGCCCGGGCAGACTCCATACCGGGTCTGGAAATTCAGAATGATGATGTGCGCTGTACACATGGATCCACGACCGGGAAAGTTGATCCGGAGCAGTTATTCTATTTACAGAGCCGGGGCATTCCACCGGAAGAGGCAAAACGTCTTGTTGTGTACGGCTTCTTCGAGGATGTTATGAAGCGTATTCCCTTTGAAGATGTCAAGGAACGTTTGCGGCATGACGTGAGGCACAAGTTAAGCGCGTCAACCTGAGAACGTCAGGTGGTAGAATACATTATGGGTCACGGATAACTGGTTCCGTGATTAAATTAAGTATGCAGTCATGCAATGGAGGGTCCGTTGGCAAATATTCCTTTTCAATCCCCCCCCAACACAGAGAAGGATTTTGATATAGGTGATCGTGTAGAAGTACTTTGTGACCATGATCGGGAAGATGATCGCGTGCGAGATTGGCTGGAAGGGGTTGTTGTCAAAAAAGGCGACAAAAAAGTTGCCGTTCAATTTCAGAATAACGTGTATTTAACCGACGGGTGGATGGTTCCGGACCGAGTTTTATGGTGTCCGGTTGAATCTCCCAATATCCGTCGCCCGATTGAACATCCTCGCAAACGAACCAAGAGCAAGTAAAGGCAATGAGTAGAACACGGGACACAGCAAACCGTATGACTGACCTCCAGGCGCGAGCGGCTTATGATGTCGAACGCGTTCGGCGTGATTTTCCGGTTTTACAACGTGAAGTGAGGCCCGGTGTCCCCCTGGTGTATCTGGACTCAGCCGCCACAAGTCAGAAACCCGAGTCCGTCATCCGGGTTATGGATCAGTTTTACCGCCAGCATAATGCCAACATCCACCGCGGCATTCATACCCTGGCTGAAGAAGCCACCCAGGCTTACGAATCAGCCCGGGAAAAGGTGGCGGCTTTTATCGATGCTCCCGGTCCGGATCAAATTATATTTACCCGAAATACGACAGAATCCATTAACCTGGTGGCTCAATCCTGGGGCCGAACGAACCTGCAGGCGGGGGACCGCATCCTGCTGACAGAAATGGAGCATCATTCCAATCTGGTCCCCTGGCAGCTGCTGGCGTCGGAACTGAATCTTGAGCTGGACTTTATTCCTGTGACACAGGAGGGTTATCTCGATCAGGAGGAATTGCAGGCTCTGCTGGATCGGGGCCCGAAGCTGTTGGGCATCAACCACATGTCCAATGTGCTGGGCACCATCAACCCGTTGGCTGAGATCCTGCAGCAAGCTAAGCAGGCCGGCATGGTGACCCTGGTGGATGCCGCCCAATCTGTGCCCCATATCCCCGTTAATGTTTCCGCCCTCGAGGCAGATTTTGTGGCCTTTTCTGGACATAAAATGTGCGGCCCGAGCGGGATCGGCGTACTGTATGGACGGCGCGATCTATTGGAAAGCATGCCGCCTTTCCTGGGTGGGGGCGAGATGATTAAACGGGTGGAGCTGCGTTCATTCAAAGCCAACGATCTGCCCCACAAGTTTGAAGCCGGCACGCCCGCCATTGCCGAAGCGGTGGGTTTGGGAGCAGCCGTTGATTATCTGTCTGAATTAGGGATGGAAGCCGTGGCCGCCCACGAACAGGATGTGATCGAGTACGCTCTGCAGCGCCTGGAGGAAATTCCCGATCTGACCGTGTTCGGACCTCCGGCGGGTGATAAAGGCGGTGTTGCTTCCTTCTACCTGAAAGGTATCCATCCCCATGATATAGCCCAGGTCCTGGACCACCACGGTGTTGCCGTCCGGGCTGGCCATCATTGTGCTCAGCCGCTGCATGATAAATTTGGCATCCCTGCCACGGCCAGGGCCAGTTTTTACGTTTATAATACGAAGGATGACGTGGATCGGCTGATGGAAGGTCTCCATGAGGTACAATCGGTATTTGCGTAAGGACGGCTGCAAACGATGGGCATGGAAAATTTCTATCGCGAACTGATCATCGAGCGCTATAAGTCTCCCCGCAACAAGGGAGAACTTTCCCCCCACGACTTTACCTATGAAGATGACAACCCCGCCTGCGGGGATCATATCAGGATTGATGTCCGCCTGGACGGGGAAGACGTTGTTCAGGAAGCGGTTTTCAGCGGTGAAGGGTGCGCCATTTCCCAGGCTTCAGCAGATCTTTTGGTGGAATCGATCATTGGCAAGGGTCTGGATGAGGTTAAAGAATTGGACAAAGAGGATATCCTGGAGATGCTGGGGATCGAATTGGGCCCGGTACGATTAAAATGTGCATTGCTGTCTTTGAAGGTGCTCAAAGCGGGCGCGTACGGCCTGGGTGATGCTGATCCGGCCGGGGATCACGTGAGTAAAGAGTAACCGGATAGGCTTGTTTTATTCCTTCCCCACTTCGGCCCCGAAGTGGATTTATTATTTAACAGACCATTGCCGCTCATTTCAACATTGCGTCCGGGCCGGGCAGGGTACGGTATAATGAAGCGGGATTCCCTATCGTAGAAAATGGATCGTTACCGTCTATTTCCCTTTCTTCAAGTTCACCCCTGTTCCATTTCAAGAGGAGGAAAGATGCGCAAACCCTGTGTTGCTGGAAACTGGAAAATGCATAAAACAACCGCAGAGTCTATTCGCTTGGTGCAGGAAATCCAGTCAGAGCTGGAGGGCGTGGCGGATGTAGAAACCGTGATCTGTCCTCCCTTTCCCAGCCTGGCTCCTGTGGCGGATTTGCTGGCAGGCTCTTCTGTTAAACTCGGTGCCCAGCACATGCACTGGGAGGAGGAAGGCGCTTATACCGGAGAGGTTTCTCCCCGCATGTTGTCCGAGCTGGTGCAGTATGTCATCATCGGCCATTCCGAGCGCAGAGCGTATTTCGGTGAGACGGATGAAACCGTCAACCGCCGCATTCAGGCTGCATTGCAGCACGATCTGAAACCTATTTTATGTGTGGGAGAAACCCTGGACGAAAATGAAGCGGGGAAGACCGCCCAGGTTGTGACAGGGCAAATCCAGCGGGGACTGAATGGCGTCAGCCTGCACGACGGCGAGCAGATCATGATTGCCTATGAGCCAGTGTGGGCCATCGGGACGGGGAAAGCAGCCACACCATTGGGAGCCAACCAGGTCATCGAAGAGTATATCCGCCCAGGATTGGGCCAGCTCGTGGGAGATAAGCTATCCCAGGAGATCCGCGTTCTGTATGGGGGATCCGTCAAACCGCATAATGCAGCGGACTTCTTCAGCCAGGCCGGGATTGATGGCGCTCTGGTTGGGGGAGCCAGCCTTGAAGCAGCCTCTTTTGTCAAGATCAGCCGGGCGGCTGTGGAATAATGGGATCAGCGCCGGTCTTTTCGGGGTCCGGGACAGGGATCACGTCTGGAAGGATGTGTGCTTCTAACCTGTGCCGAATTGGCGGTCTCCGGCATCGCCCAGTCCGGGCACAATGAATCCATCCTCATTGAGATGATCATCGATCACTGCCAGATGGAGGGGGACGTCGGGATGGGCATTTTGCATGGCGTCTACCCCTTCCGGGGAGGCCAATATGCCTACGAATTTAATTTTTCTCACCCCCCACTCTTTGAGGATGTCCACAGTGGCCACGGCGGATCCCCCGGTAGCCAACATGGGGTCCAGCACCAGACAGACGGAAACGGTGGGTTCCAACGGCAGTTTATTATAATACTCAACAGGCTGCAGCGTGCGTTCATCCCGGTACAAGCCAATATGCCACACCTCGGCGCTGGGCATTAATCCCCAGATGCCTTCCACCATGCCCAGTCCGGAACGGAGGATAGGGATGAGTCCGATGTGTTGTTTGAGTTCCGCCCCGGCAGTACGTTGCAGGGGTGTTTCCACATCCCTGGGTGCAGTCGCTAAATCGGCTGTGGCTTCATAAGCCAACAGAGCGGAAGTCTCCCGGATCAATTCCCGGAATTTTTTGGGCTTGGTGGTTTTATCCCTCAGCACGGTCAATTTGTGGGATACGAGGGGGTGGTTGGATTCAAAAACTGTAGACATGGGCTTCCTCCGCTGGGCACTGTACCTATCCGGACACCTATATTTGCATATGGCTATTATACTCACAACCTCCTGGGGAGAGTTTCCGCGCCTACGCAACCTGACGATCCTTCGGTATAATCTAACCTATGACAGATAAAGAAGACCGTGTGATCGACCCGGACAAAAAACCCTCTGATAATCTAGATCAGGCGCTCCGTCCCCAGAGCCTGTCTGCCATGATCGGACAGGATCAAATTAAGGAAAACCTGGAAATATTAATTTCAGCCGCCAAACACCGGGAAGAAGCCTTGGACCATGTCATGTTCTATGGGCCGCCGGGCCTGGGAAAAACCACGCTGGCCCATATTTTGGCACATGAAATGGGGGTAAAAATCAAAGTTACCTCGGGGCCTGCTGTTGAGCGGGCAGGGGACCTGGCCGCGATTTTAACCAATCTCAACGGGGGAGATGTTTTATTTGTGGATGAAATCCACCGCCTGGGACGGGCGGTGGAGGAAGTGCTGTATCCAGCCATGGAGGATTTTGCACTGGATATTGTCATTGGGAAAGGCCCCTCAGCCCGCTCAGTCCGGCTGCGGCTGCCGCACTTTACAATCGTAGGAGCCACCACAAGATTGGCCCTGGTCACCGCGCCCCTGCGCGCCAGATTTGGGGCAGTGTATCGCCTGGAATATTATCCCCGCCAGGCCATGGAGCAGATCATTCACCAGGCAGCAAAAAAGCTGGAAATCCCGGCAGAGAACGAGGGGGTGAAAGAAATCGCTCTCCGCTCGCGGGGGACGCCCCGGGTAGCCCTGCGGCTGCTGCGGCGGGTACGGGACTACGCCCAGGTCCGGGGGGATGGGATCATCACCACTGAAGTGTCCCAGCAGGCGCTGGATCTATTGAAAATCGATCAACAGGGTCTGGATACCATGGACCGCCGGGTGTTAGAGGCCATTGCGGTCAAGTTTCAGGGGGGGCCGGTGGGTTTGAAAACCATCGCAGCCTCCATTCGTGAAGACCCCGATACTATCATGGACGTTGTGGAACCCTATCTGCTCCAAAAGGGATTTTTACAGAGAACCTCCCAGGGCAGGATGGCTACCAAACAGGCGTACGCCCATCTGGGCATCGAGCCCCCGGAAGA
Organism: uncultured Anaerolineales bacterium; assembly: GCA_964539105.1. Classification (GTDB taxonomy): domain Bacteria; phylum Chloroflexota; class Anaerolineae; order Anaerolineales; family UBA11858; genus B10-G9. Next base: position 14,915 of record CAZIFI010000012.1, read on the forward strand.
TGCCGTCCAACCCCGCCTAATTAATTAATCTGATCGCTATGGAAAGTTCCCAACTTGCCCGTTTGTTTGCCCTTCTCGGGATCATCTTTTTAGTGCTTGCAGGGATTGTGTATGCCTTATCCCGCTTTGAGATTCCGCTGGGAAGGCTGCCGGGGGACATCGTCATCAAGCGGGAAAATTTTACCTGCATGGTGCCTGTAGTGTCCTCTATTGTGGTCTCCATTGTCCTCACGCTGGTTTTCAACCTCGTGCTGCGGCTGCTCCAGAAGTGAGGCAAGTCCCTGATGGCATCCCTGCAAACGTCCGATTTCTCATATGATTTACCCCAACGGTTGATCGCTCAGACCCCGGTCACGCCCCGGGATTCATCGCGTTTGATGGTCCTGCCGGGGCAGGGTGGGGAAATCGAACACGCCCATTTTTATGACATCGGCCGCTATCTACAGCCCGGGGATGTGCTGGTGGTTAATAAAACACGCGTCATTCCGGCCCGGTTGTACGGACATAAAATCTCGACCGGAGGACGGGTGGAGCTGCTGCTGCTGCGGCGAATGGGGCAAAAAACCTGGCAGGCGATGGTGAAGGGGCGGGGCTTGCATCCCGGCCAGCGCGTCCAGGTGGAAGGGGGGCCGGACGCGGTGATCAAGGAGGTCCTGCCAGGCCCTCTTCGTGTAGTCAAATTCTCTGAACCCATCCAACCCCTCCTGGATGACATCGGCCATACCCCGCTTCCCCCCTACATTCACAAGGATCTGGAAGACAGGGAGCGCTATCAGACGGTATATGCCGATGTTCCGGGTTCCGCGGCTGCTCCCACGGCGGGTTTACATTTCACGCCGCGGTTGATGGCGGATTTGCGGCAGCAGGGAGTGCATTTTGCGGAGATCATCCTCCATGTCGGGTTGGACACCTTTGCACCCGTATGGGAGGAGGACCCCCGCGAACATACCATTCACAAAGAGTGGTGTGCCATCTCCCGGCAGGCTGTGAATGCGATAAACAACGCGCGCGAAGGGGGAGGACGGGTGGTGGCCGTGGGCACGACATCCGTGCGGGTCCTGGAAACGGTGGGACAAGAAAGCGAGGACGGATTGATCTCGCCCTATGAGGGAGAAACGGACCTGTATATCCTTCCAGGATATCAGTTTCAGGTGGTGGATGCCCTGATTACAAACTTTCATCTACCGGAATCCACCTTATTGATGCTGGTGAGTGCCTTTGCAGGCCGAAAACGCATCCTGGATGCCTACCACATCGCCATCCAGGAAGGCTACCGCTTTTATTCCTTCGGCGATGCGATGTACGTGGAGTGAATCATGAACGATGATACTCCTCAGCGGGTTTACCCCTATCTGGGGTTGGCGGTCGGTGTTTTAAGCCTGGGTTTTTCGGCCATTTTTGTCCGTCTGGCCCGTGCTCCCGGCCCGGTGATCAATGTCTACCGCATGGGGATCGCCACCCTGCTGCTGGGAATCCCCTTTTCAAGGCGCATAAAAAAGACGGGTGCCAGGATGCCCAAAGAGGGCTTGCTTTCTGCCTTTCTGGCGGGTGTTTTCTTTTCCCTGGATCTCGTGTTATGGACCACCGGAGTGAGCATCAGTGGGGCCACGAACCCTACCCTGCTGGCCAATACGGCTCCACTCTGGGTTGGACTGGGAGCGGCTCTTCTGCTGGGGGAACGGAGAGGGACGGTTTTCTGGGTGGGATTGGTTGTGGCCATGACAGGCAGCGGCCTAATCCTGGGGCAGGATGCTTTACGTTCGGCTGAACTGGGATGGGGGACGTTGTTAGGTTTATTTGCCAGTTTCTTTTACGGGGGATACTTTCTGTTCACCCAACAGGCCCGGAAATATCTCAGCTCTCCGGTATTTTTTTGGATCGTGGTGGCAACTTCAACCATCATTATGCTCATAATGAGCTGGATCTTTGGTATGCCCTTGACCGGATATACCCGGGCCACCTATTTAAATTTACTTGCCCTCGGGGTGCTGGTTCAGTCCGTGGGTTGGTTGGCCATAAACTATGCCCAGGGATATCTTCCGGCCGCTGTGGTTTCACCGACTCTTCTGGGGCAACCGGTTGTGACGGCTGTGGTAGCCAGTCTATTACTTGCTGAGCAGTTGTCCCCCCTCCAGGTCGGAGCGGGTCTGGTTGTTCTGGGAGGAGTTTACATGGTGCACCGCAGCCAGCGGCATGCTTTCTAAAATTGAGTTTTGCGGCTTCTAAGGAGTATTCAACAGCACTCGTTTGGTATCACCACCCGCTTGAAAGGGGGTTTATGGGTTAGAATGGGAATGTTTGGGAGTCGTTTTTATGGGAGGGTTTACCGTTGGCGGTAGGTGAGGAAAAAGACATCTCGCTCGTGGGGCTGCTCCATCTCTGGGTGGTGTATGTGGTGTGGGGCAGTACATATTTGGCGATCCGGATCGGTGTCAGAGAGGGATCTGGCTTCCCGCCCTTTACCTTTGGCGCTGTCCGGGTCCTGACTGCGGGAGCGGTTTTACTGCTGATCGCAAAGCTGCGGGGGCGGAAAATTGTGCCCCAAAAAGGGGAGTGGTGGACCCTGGTGGGATCCGGCCTGTTGTTGTGGGTAGGGGGAAACGGACTGGTTTTGTGGGCGGAACAGCGCATCGATTCCGGGATTGCCGCGCTGATAGTGGCTTCTGTGCCTATCTGGGTGGCGGGGATAGAAGCCCTCCTGGACCGGCGCCTGCCGTCTTTCCGCCTGATTCTCTCCCTCTTGATCGGTTCTGGAGGAATTGTGGTTCTCAGCGCTCCCGTGTGGTCCTCCGGCATTCGGGCTAATGTACAGGGGATTATGGCCCTCTTTGCTGCTAGCATCAGCTGGGCAGGAGGCATGATTTTGCAGAGCAGGCGCCCTGTCCAATTAAAGAATTCCGTCAGCTCCGCTTATCAGCAGCTGGCGGGCGGCGCGGCCTTTATAGGGCTGGCAGTATTGCTCGGTGAACCTCGGCCGACGCCTTCCGGCCAGGCCTGGCTGGCCCTGGGGTACTTGATTGTTTTTGGATCTCTGTTAGCCTTTACATCTTTTGTTTCTGCCCTGCAGCTGCTGCCCACCAAGATTGTCATTACGTATTCCTACGTTAACCCCTTGATTGCTGTTGTGCTGGGGTGGATCATCCTCCAGGAAACGATTACGGGGTGGACCATGCTGGGAGCGGCTCTGGTATTGATTGGGGTCTATGGCGTCTTCCGGGACCGCCGGGGGAGGAGAAAAGTAGACACCTAATTGGAAAAACAGTCTACTTCTTTCCGACCTTAACCCAGCCCATCATCCGTTTCTGTGCAGAGTATAATAAAATGTTACTTGAAACGTGAAACTGTGGCCTAACTAGCCGGTATGGAAGGTGGAGAAACGCGATGCGAGCGGTAGATATTATCATCAAGAAGAGTGAAAAAAAGGAATTAAGCGAGGAAGAAATCCGCTTCTTCGTGGAAGGATTTACGTCGGGGGAAATCCCCGATTACCAGGTATCAGCCTGGGCTATGGCGGTGATGTTAAACGGGATGACGGCCCGCGAAACCAAAGATCTTACCATGGTCATGGTTGAATCGGGGGATGTGCTCGATCTCTCCCGGGTGGTGCCGATTGCCGTTGATAAACACTCCAGCGGTGGTGTAGGTGATAAGACGACATTGGTTGTCGCTCCTGTGGTGGCTGCCTGCGGGCTGCCGGTGGGTAAGATGTCAGGCCGGGGGCTGGGCTTCAGTGGAGGGACGCTTGATAAAATGGAATCCATCCCCGGATTCCGGGTGGATCTTTCCCAGGAAGAATTCTTAGACCAGCTGGCATCCATCGGTCTTGTCCTGACCGGACAAACAGCTGATCTTGCTCCCGCGGATGGGGAGTTGTATGCCCTGCGGGATGTGACAGGCACGGTGGATTCCGTGCCGCTTATCGCTTCGTCCATAATGAGTAAAAAAATTGCCGGTGGGGCCCAGGGGATTGTGCTCGATGTCAAAATAGGTCTGGGGGCCTTCATGGATACGCTGGGGCAGGCCCGCGAGCTGGGGCAATTGATGGTGGATATCGCCCATCTGGCACAGCGGAAAGCTGTAGCGCTGATCTCAGACATGAACCAGCCCCTGGGGGAAGCGGTAGGAAATGCCCTGGAAGTCAAAGAGGCCATCGCTGCGCTGCAGGGACAGGGGCCAGAAAGCTTCTGGAAACACTGCCTGGATGTTGCCGCCCAAATGCTTATCCTTGGTGAAGTCGCCAAAGACGAAGGTGAAGGCAAAGACCTGGTACGGCAGGCGGTTGAAGGGGGACATGCCATGGAGCGCTTTCTGGAGCTGGTGTCCGCCCAGGGAGGCGATCCTTCTTACGTTGAAAAGCCAGGAAAATTGCCATCTGCTCCCCTTATCAAGACCGTGCCTTCCCCCCGGTCCGGGTATCTGAGTCAGATCCATGCCCGGCATGTGGGAGAAACGGCGGTTTTCCTGGGCGCTGGCAGAGAAAAAAAGGGTCAGGCCATCGAACATGATGTGGGCATCGAGATTCACCGCGAGGTGGGGGACAAAGTGGAGGAAGGCGATCCTTTATTTACCGTCCACGCCAAGGGCGAGGAAGATTTTGCGACTGCCAGGGATGAGCTCCTTGAAGCACACCAATGGCAGGATGAGGCTGTGGATCCACTGCCGCTGATTTATGACATCATCCGCTGATAGGTTGGCCTGCGAACATCAGGGGAAAAGCGACGGTGTTTGGGGGGAAATCCTGAGATGGGAAACCGATCACGGCAATTCATCCAGCAGTTTCCGGGGCTGATGGGCATAGCTGTCCAGAGGCATTCTCCCCTCGACAAGTGCCAGCAGCGTCCGGTTTAACAGGTCATTAACCGGGGTGTCCACCCCGTGTTGAGTACCGGCCCGCGCCACAGCGCCGTTGAGAAAGTCCACTTCGCTCTGCCCCTTTCCTGTGTGGAGGTCTACGTGGAAGGAGGGCATTTTTCCCCCCCGTCCCCCCTGAATGACCCGGGAAAGCAGGGTCTGCGACAGGGCAGGCGGCCAGGATTGGATGATCCAGGCCAGGAGTTTGGTGGGAATGCCCGGCAGGGAAACGGGCGCTAAGCCCTGGGCTTTCATTACAGCCAGCGCTTCCCGCAGCTGGTTGATCTCCAGGCGGTACAGGTCCCGATCCGCATAGATATCGCCCGGCGGCATGTCCAAAATGGCGCAGGAGGCGTTGGCCATCAAGTTTGTGATCAGTTTGGTCCACTTCATACTGCGGCTGTCGTCATATGTCACGGCGTGAATGCCTGCTGTCTTAAGGGCAGCCGCCACACGGGCGGATAGGGGAGTTTCTACCCCTATACCTAGGCCCCTTTTTTTCCGAACAACGACATGACCTGTGGCCGGCTTGCTGACCGAAGTAGTGATGGTACCCGGGATGACGGCTTCCTGATTAAGTTGTTGAGCCAGAATATCCTCGTTACCGATGCCGTTTTGCAGGCAAACAAGCGGAGGGATGGGATCTTTCGCCTGTCCTAACTGTTCCGCCATATCCTGGGTGTGGTACGCCTTGAGCGCAAAGATGCCGACATCGTAGGGTCCGCTGTGCAGGCCCTCTTCCAGCGTTCCGACCACCCGGGCAGGAGATCCTGAAAAAGTCTGTTCCCCGATATCGATGGTGATGCCCTTTTCTTTAAAGCGGGATACACGATGGGGTCGTTCCAGAAAGACGGCATGATGGCCGGCCAGGGCCAATCGCCCTCCAACGTAGGTGCCGATGGCTCCGCTGCCGATGATGAACACCTTCAGCTTGCGGTGAGGCGTGCCGCTCATGGCTCCTCTGTCCAGTGGGGGCGGATGTTGTGTTGCTGGATATCCCACCGTCCTTCCCGGGGTGTATAAACCACGCGGGTAAAGCCGGAGTTTGCAAATCTGAAGCGCGCTCCCTGGAAGTCCGGTTGGGGTGTCAGGCCGACTACCGCCTGCATCACCATGTTGAACAACCCCCCGTGTCCCACAATGAGGTAGCGGCCAGGATCCCGGGTCAGGATGCTGTTGAGGGCTTTCCCGGCCCGCAGATAAAGCTCCCATTGACTTTCGCCGGTTTCCGCGATGGGTTGATAGAGGGGGATGAAGTCTGGCGGGGGATATTTTTTTAACGCTTCCTCATGCAGCAGTCCGGCTAATTTTCCATTGTCGCGCTCCATCCAGATGGGGTCGGTCTGGATGTCGAGATTGAGGGAGTCGGACAAAATGCGGGCGGTTTCTTTGGCCCGGGATAACGGACTGCAGATGATGTGATCAAAGCCCTGATTTTCCTCCTGCCAGTGGGAGGCCAAGGACCGGGCTTGTTCTCGCCCCTGCTCTGTAAGCGGAAAATCTGCCTGGCCCTGATGCCTGTGTTCAGCGTTTCCCACGGACTGCGCATGCCGTAAGAAGACGATTTCATACCGGTCGGGAAGTTTAGATCCAGCGTTTGCCATACAGATTTCCCCTTGGTGGGTGAATCATTCGGTTTCAATCACACTGTCTACCAGGACGGCCAGGACGGCTCCGCTCAGTGTTCCGATGAGATAGATCCAGACCTGGTTCATTGTTCCGCTGAAAAGCGCCGGACCCAGAGTGCGGGCGGGGTTGAGGGAGCCGCCGGTCAGTGGTCCTCCAAATAGGATTGAAAAAGTCAGGGTAAGCCCGATTACCAGGCCGGCAAAATCACCTGATTCGCCCCGCACAGCGCCGAACAGTACCGCTTCAACCAGGAAAAAGGTCAGGATGGCCTCAATGACAATCCCCTGAAAGGGGGTCACCCCTTCTGCCAGCACGGTGGCCCCCAGGCCGTTGGATGCCCCGCCGAAGATCAATAACAGAGCGGCCGCACCCAGGATGCCGCCCAAAAACTGGGCTACCCAGTAATAAAGAGCTTTGGTCCAGGGCATTTCACCTGCCAGGGCTACCCCGAAAGTGACCGCGGGATTGATGTGGGTCCCCGAGATGTGCCCAAAGGTGTAGGCGTAGCTCAAGAGCACCAGGCCGTGGGCAAAAGCAACACCTACCACGCCGCCTGCTCCCGTGGCGGCTGCGCCGGCGCCAATAAAAATCAGCGCGAAGGTGCCAATGCATTCCGCCATAAATGTGTTTTTATTCATCTGTCTCCTCATTTGGCTCAGTCCACGAGTAAAAAAACAATAATAAACAAGGGGGTGGATGCAAGTTCAGTCTTTATTATTCCCACCTCTGGGTGCCGCGCAGGAATGCTGCACCGGACATGGCCCGTTTCCCGGCCGGCTGTACTTCATCCAGAACAAGGATTCCCTGAGCTGTGCCAACAGCGGGGTTGTCCTTATATGTAGTTAACACGCCGATGCCGGGGGAAGTTACGTCCACGGCATGGGCGTGATGGACGAGCAGTCGTTTATCATCCCAAAACATGAAGGTTCCCGGCCAGGGATGAAATGCCCGCACCTTGCGGGCCACCCTTTCCGCGGAGCGGTTGAAGGTTAATTTTCCATCTTCCTTGTCCAGAGCAGGGGCATAGGTTGCCAGGGTATCGTCCTGCGGTCGGGGTTTTATTTTCTCCTGTACATACGGTGGGATGGTTTCCACCAATAATTGTGCACCCAGACGGGAGAGGGTGTGAAATAAATCCCCCGCGGTATCTTCTTCTCCGATCTTGACAACTCGCTGGCGGAGGATGGGTCCGGTGTCCAGACCGCGGTTCATTTTCATAATCGTCACACCTGTTTCTTCGTCACCATGTAAAATGGCGGCGTTTATCGGTGCAGCACCCCGCCAGCGAGGCAGGAGAGAGGCGTGCAGATTGAGGCATCCATGAGGTGGAAAAGACAGGATGTGGGGCGGGAGAATGTGGCCGTAAGCTGCGACCACGATCAGGTCCGGGTCCCACAACGAGAGCTGGTCAAACACGGCGGGATTGTGGAGGGAGGAGGGTTGGATGAAAGGCAGGCCCAGGTCCTGGGCTTCGTTTTTAATGGCCGGTGGGGTTAGGTTGCGACCTCTGCCGGCGGGACGGTCCGGTTGTGTTAAGACCCCCGTGACGTGAAAATGTTCCGCCAGGGCTCGCAGGGCGGGGATGCCAAAATCCGGGGTTCCCATGAAGACAATTTGGATCTCCATGTAGGGCATTGTAGCACACCTTCTGCGGGTCAACGATGAGGACAGGTGGCGAGTGCGGTTCACAAAAAATCCGGGCTGAAACTCAGCCCGGATGGATCAGTGTGGATGATTGAAGGGTAGATCCCCCTTATAGGAAGCTTTCCAGCAGGTGGCCGACCTCTGCCATGGAAAATACCGGTCCGTCGACGCAGATCAGTTTGTCGCCCAGGTTGCAGCGCCCGCATTTCCCGATGCCGCAGTGCATGCGGGCTTCCAGGGTGACATAACTCTGCTCGGGGCTGAATCCCAGGGATTGTAACGTTTTGTCAGCATAGTAAATCATGACGGGGGGGCCGCAGGTGATGGCAATGGTGTTGTCAGGAGAAGGATTCACGTCTTCTAAAAGTTCCGTGATCAGCCCAACGTTCTCCTGCCATTCTCCGTTGGCCTCATCGACTGTCAGGTGAAGCTCGGTGTCTGGGGCGGCGCGCCACTCGTCGTATTCATCCCGGAAAAGGAGCAGGTCCGGTCTGCGGGCCGCCCACAGGATGGTCAGGTCTTGATATCTGTCCCGGTGATCGAGGATGGATTGCAGCACAGGCCGGAGGGGGGCACCGCCGATGCCACCCCCCAGGATGAGCAAATTCTTCCCCTCAAATTCGTGCATAGGGAAGTGGTTGCCCATCGGCCCCCGGACCCCAACTAAATCCCCGGGACCCATCTCGTGCAGTTCGGTGGTCACCGATCCCAATCTCTGAACGGCAAAGTCCAGTTCCTGGCCCCGCTCAGGGGTGGAAGCAATCCCAAAGGGGGCTTCTCCTACACCGAAAGCAGACAGGAAAGCAAACTGACCGGGTTTGTATTCCGAGAAAGCCTCCCGGCCGCCATCCATCATTTCCACCCGGAATAACTTTATCTCGGGTGCCATGTCTTCCACGTCAACCAATCTGGCCTTATAAGGCATCATGGCATTATGTTCAGCAGCAGGGCTCATACTTGTACTCCTTGTGCCAGGGAGGACAGAATTTCGACCAGGTCGATGTTCACGGGACAGACCTCAATACAGCGCCCGCATCCGGTGCAGGCCATGGGGCCATACTGTTCGGGATAATAATGAAACTTGCAAAATACCCGGTTCCGGAGGCGGGTCATCTTATCCTTTCTGGGGTTGTGATCTCCGGCGGTTGTGCGGTAATCTTGGCGCATACAGCTGTCCCAGGCCCGGATTCGTTCGAATTTCTTGATGTGGTCGTGCTCTTCCAGAAGTTCATCCCGCACGTCAAAGCAGCGGCAGGCGGGGCAAACATAAGCGCACATCCGGCAGCCCAGGCAGCGCTGGCTCATCTCTTCCCACACCGCGTGTGACCACAGATCCTGCCAGGACAGTTCCCGTGGATCCGGAAGGTCCTGGGAGGGTGAGGGCGGATCCGGAAGTGCAGCCCGGAAGGGGTGTAAGTCCAGATCCTGGACCAATTTTTCTCCTTTGTCTGTCAGGGTTTGCAGCACCAACTCATCCTCCACCCGGGTGAGCATGATATCCATTCCCCGCGTGTCGTGAGGAGATCCTCCCAGGGCGGTGCAAAAGCAGGTGTCCTTCATTTCCTGGCAGGCCCATCCGATGAGCGTAGTTTGCTCTCGACGGGATTGATAATATGTATCGGCAGGCTCCTGGTCCTGGAAAAGCGCATCAAGGGCGAGAATGCCCCGGGCATCGCAGGGCCGAATACCAAAGATCGTTTGCCGGTCCTGGGGGATATGTTCGGCCAGCTGCAATCCCTGCTTTCCGTTGCGTTCTATGGTCATCAAACGCTCTGTGGGAGGAAATAAATATTCTTTGGCTGCGTTGACCGGCAGTTCGTCATCCCAGGCGATATGATTGCTGTCCGGCACCGGCCGGTACAGCAGGCGCCCTTCCGTCTCGACCGGGGCAATCAACCGTTGACCAGCGGCGATGCCGTCCAGCCATGTTTGGAGATCGGTGCGGCTGATGACTTTCATGATAGTTTCTCCTGATCAAGTACGGTGGTCAACGGCGATGGCTGGGTGTTGAGACCGGGTTGATAATTGAAAGCAGCTTCCACTTCCCGGCGCAGGGCGTCATTTAGTAGGTTGAGGGGGATGTCCATGGGGCAGACCCGGATACATTCATCACATCCCACACAGCGCCCTGCCAGGTGATAGGCGCGGCCCAGGTGAAAAGTCCGTTTCTGGTTGATTTCAATGTTCATACCCGCCCACAGGGAATCGTCCTGTTCGTACAGGCAGGGAGAGCAGTCACACACCGGGCAGGCATCCCGGCAGGCATAACATCGAATACAGCGGTCAAATTGGCTGAGCCAGAACTCCATGCGCTGGGAAGGAGTCGTCTCCTTCCAGGTCTCCAGCCCCGCTCCTGTGATCTGCGGTTCGAAGTTTGGCACCGCGTCAGGATCCCCGATCAGGGTATCGTAGAGGAGGGGTATGCGTTCGGTGCATTCCTGGCAGCGTTCCTGGAGGGGGGCTTCTTTCCGGCTGCCAAACCCCGCCCCTTTTTCGATCCCGGGACAGATCAGACCGATGGCGTGAACCCGGTCGGGAGAAAAGGTATGTTTGGCAAGCAGAACGTTGAGGGTTTTTGAATCGCAGGGTTTGACGACAACCGCCACATGCTGCTTTTCTTCTTGGGGACCGTCCAGCTCATCCCTGATATAGCGGGTCAGGTTATGGGTGCAGCGGGCGTTCCACGCCAGGCGCTGGGTGTCCTCCGGGTGGGTGATGAAGGCCGGCCGGGTGCGGCCGCGGGGCCCCACTTCATAACCCAGGACGCAGTCCACCTGTCCTGCGGATAGCAAATCTGAGGCCGTTTTCCGCATTTTTGCAGCATCTTCCGCCCAAGATATGTCCATTGCGGGCAGGTTTTTCCTGCCGTTGCTCTCGGGTTGGGGACCCACAGCGGGGGAAAAAGTTGGGATGTCGTCTTTGCCCACTCTCCAGTGGATGGGTCCAAGAGCTTTGACATCTTCGGTGAATTCACTCACGATACGCGCAAACCGTTCCCCTTCCGAAGCGGAGACCCAGTCCAGACGCAGGCGCTTCGGCTCCAGACCGACAAATTCCAACAGGCTTTTCAGGATCGGGATCCGTTTTGCAGTCCGGTGATTACCGGAATCGTAATGGCATTCCCCGATGTGGCAGCCCAGGATAATCACCCCGTCTGCTCCCTGATCAAAGGCCTGCAGGACCAGTTCCGGGGACACGCGTCCGGAGCAGGGTACACGAACGGCGCGGACATTCCAGGGCGATTTCAGGCGTGCTGTACCGGCGGAGTCGGCGCCAGTGTAGCTGCACCAGGTACAAAGAAAAGCGATGATCTTTGGTTCGTACGTACCCATGGATATTTTCCTTTGCTGATTGTACTGTCAGTGTGCCCTGTGCCCAGACACGCGCTCTTTCACAGGAGTGCCCCGCGAATTTCTGCGATCAACTGTTGGTCGTTATAGTGGATGAGTGTGATTGCCTTGTTGGGGCAGGTGGCGGCGCAGGTACCACACCCCTTACAGTTATAGGTATGGACCTGGGCCACCTCATCCACAAGTTTGAGGGCGTCATAAGGGCAGGCTTCGGCGCACTGGCCGCAGCCAGCGCAGCGCTGTTCGGAGACCACCGCGATGGAAGGGTTGAGGGCGATGGTGCCCTGATCGATCAGAGACAGGGCTACAGCGGCGGCACCGCCAGCATGAGAGACGCTGTCCGGGATGTCTTTGGGACTCTGGCAGGCTCCGGCCAGATAGATGCCTTCACTGGCTGTCTCCACCGGGGCCAGTTTGGGATGCTTCTCCCGGAAAAAGCCGTCCGGAGAGGTGCTGATGCCAAATTTTTGAGCCACCTGGGCGGCGTCTTTCCGGGGCTCAAACCCGGTGGACAGAATGACCATATCGACATCGATTTGTTCGGGTTGGTTGTGAAAACTCTCATCCCAATGTACCCGGATATGTCTATTGCTTTGCGCCACGCTGTCTACAATGCCGTGATAGAAGTGAACTCCTTCCTGTTGTCTGGTCCGGTTGTAAAATTCTTCGTAATCTTTACCAAATGTGCGCATATCACGGTAAATTTCATGCACTTCCGCATCCACATAATCGTGGACCAGCTGGGCAAATTTCAGGGAATACATGCAGCAGGCCCGGGAGCAGTAATCGTTATAATCCTCATCGCGGCTGCCCACGCAGTGTACGATGGCCACGCTGCTTGGCGACTCCCCGTTTTTCATCAACACTTTGCCTCCCGTTGGACCGGAAGTGTTGATCATACGCTCAAATTCCATGGCGGTAATCACATTCTCTACCCTGTCGTAGCCGTACTCCGGAGCCCGGGCGGGGTCGAAGTCCTGGAAACCGGTTGCCAGGATGATGGTGCCCACGGAGAGGGATACGTTTTCGGGCTGCATGGTATGGTTAATTGCATCCCGCTCACACGCTGCCACACATTCCAGGCATTCCGCGCACACCCCGCACTGCAAACAGCGCTGCGCTTCCTGGCGGGCTTCCTCCTCCGAAAGTGCCAGTTCAACTTCGCGGAAATTGTTGACCCGCTCCTGAGGGGGGATGGTGTGGATGGGGATGCGTTCCCGGTCAGTCACCCTGCCCGATTCAATTTTGTGTTGGATTTCTTGTGCTTCCAGGTGGGCGACCGGAATGCGTTCGGGTTCGGTGACACCTTCCGCGCCCCGTAAATAGCGGTCAATGCAGCGGGCGGCATGGTGGCCTTCTCCCACAGCGTCAACTACAAAGAAGGTCGTCCCGCGGCGCACATCTCCGGCTGTGAACACGCCGTCCATAGTGGTCATCATTTCTTCATCCGCTTGAATGCCAACGGAACTCCGGGTTTTGATGCTGCCGTCCTCCGGCAGGAAAGAAAGATCCGCCTCCTGGCCCAGGGCCCAGATCACCAGGTCGCCAGCGATGACGTGCTCCGTGCCGGGCAGCTTGGTGAACTGTCGTTTGCCGTCTATTACTTCTCCCACATCGGCTTTGAGGCATTCCACCCCACTGATAGATCCGTCTTCCAGGACTACTTTTTGGAAGACCCGTTCCTGAATGATCTCGATCCCCTCTTCCTCCGCTTCTTTGATTTCATTGAAGGAAGCCCGCATCCCCCGGCACAAAACCCGTACTTCAGGATTGCCCAGGCGGACGGCGACGCGGGCGGTGTCCATAGCCACATCGCCTCCTCCCAGCACGATCACCCGGCGTCCGCTGAGATCGATGTCTTCTCCCAGGCAGGCCCGCTTCAGGAATTCCAGACTTAACCAGTTATCGGGATGGTCGGCATGGGGAATGTCGATCTTATACGCCCGGTGGGCACCGGTAGCCAGAAGTACCGCGTCAAATCCGTCCTGGAACAAAGCGGGGATGTCATCCACCCGGGTGTTGAGCTGCAGCTCAACACCATCATCGAGGATTTGTTGGATTTCCCATTCCAGGCGGTCATAGGGCAGGCGGTGGGATGGGATGCCGACCCGGATCATGCCTCCTGCCTCGGGGAGAGCTTCAAAGATGGTTGCTTTATGACCAAGCCGGACTAGATCCCAGGCCGCGGTCAGTCCTGCTGGACCGGCACCGATCACGGCCACCCGCTGTCCGGTTGGAGCAGGATCCTGTTGGAAGGGGGTGCCGACAAGGGACTTGTCGCGCGTATCCTTCAGGTTATCGCGGTGCTCATAGGCCCAGTCTGCTACAAAGCGTTTGATGCCCATGATGTTCACGGGATCATCATACTGGCCCCGGCTGCAGGCGATTTCGCACTCGCGGTTGCACACCCTGCCGCACACAGAAGGGAAGGGGTTTTCGCGGCGGATGGCGGCGTAAGCGTCTGAATAGCGGCCCGCGGCAACGAGGGAGACATATCCCATGGCCCGTTGATCGGTAGGGCAGGCATCCCGGCAGGGAGCGATACCCGTTTTTTCAATTGTAAATGCATTGGGAACAGCCTGAGGTGAGTTGCGGTAGGTGGCTTTCCGGGTGCTTAACCCCTGTTCGAATTCATCTGAGACATCGATCGGGCAGACTTCGGCACATTCTCCGCATCCCGTGCAGGCATGAGGGTCAATATATCGGGGTTTGCGGCGGATGGCGACATCAAAATTGCCCACATATCCGGAAACGGATTCTACCTCACTGTAGGCCAGCAGCGCTATGTTTTCGTGGCGTCCCACGGACACCATTTTGGGTGTGAGTATTCAAGCTGCACAGTCGAGGGTCGGGAAGGTTTTATAGAGCTGGGCCATATGCCCCCCGATGCTTGGTTCCCGTTCCACCAGGTAAACCTGTTTGCCGGAATCGGCCAGGCGTAAGGCGGTTTCCATCCCGGCAATTCCCGCTCCCACAACCAGGGCGGACTGCTGCATGTCCACTTCGCGCATCTGGAGAGGGTCATGATAATATACGCGCCGGGCAGCTCCGGCCACCATCTTTTTGGCTTTTTCCGTGGCCAGATCCCTGTCATCGATTACCCATGAACACTGCTCGCGGATGTTGGCCATCTGAAAATAAAAAGGGTTCATCCCCGCTTCTTTGCAGGCGGATTGAAAGGTTCCCTCATGCATCAGGGGAGAACAGGACGCTACCACCACCCGGTTTAAACCCAGTTCGCGGATGTCCTCTTTGATCAATTCCTGCCCCGGATCGGAGCACATGTAGCTGTAGTCGCGGGCTTTGACAACCCCGTCCAGATGACTGGCGTATTCGGCCACATCCTCAACATCCACCTTGTTGGCGATGTTGGTTCCGCAGTGGCAGACATAGACGCCGGTCTTAATTTTAGATCGATTCATCATCTCACTCCTTTGCGTGACGAGTGACGCCTGCTACAGTTGGTGCAGCACACCAGCAAGTTCTGAATAGATTTGTTCGGCGGTGAAGCCGTGCTGGGAAGCTGCGCCGGAGGGACAGGCAGAAACGCAGGTTCCGCAGCCTTTGCACAGCACCTCGTTGACTTCCGAGATAGTCCGCCCTTCGAGGGTCACGGATGTAATGGCGTTATATGGGCACAACGTGAGACATGTCCCGCACCCACTGCACTTGTGAGGATCCATGTGGGCTGTGAACGGTTCCAGGGTGACATGGCCCGCATCCATCAGAGATAGGGCCGCTGCCGCAGCAGCGCTGCCCTGGGCCACGCTGTCAGGGATGTCCTTGGGGCCCTGGCAGGCGCCAGCCAGGAACACACCGGCGGTGGAGGTCTCTACAGGGGCCAATTTGGGATGTTTCTCGAGGAAAAACCCATCCGGACTGGTGCTGATCCCGAAGATGCGCGCCACATCTTTTTGATCATCCTGGGGCGTCAAGGCGGTGCTCAATACCACCATGTCAACCAGTTCGCAGTTCGCGCAGCCGGTGTAAGGATCGCTGGTCATGACCGCCAGCTTTTGTCCCCTGGCAGGAGCGACGTGGATGGATTCACAGCAGTCACCGAACCGCCGGAAGCGGACTAACTCCACCCCGGCCCGTTCTACCCGGTGATAAAATTCCTCATATCCTTTACCGAAGGTGCGCATATCCTGGTAGAACTCCAGCACTTCCACATCGAGATATTCCCGGGCCAGTGCAGCCAGTTTCAGGGAATACATGCAGCACACCCGGGAGCAGTGCTCGTGGTCCTCCCCCCGGCTGCCCACGCAGTGGATGATGGCGATTCGCTCCGGTTCTTCTTCATTCTCCATGAGGACTTTGCCACCCGTGGGGCCGTCGGTGTTGATTAAGCGCTCAAATTCCAATCCGGTGATGACATTATCCAGATCGCCGTACCCGTAACTATATATTTCAGATTGGCTGGGGTCATGGTCCTGGAAGCCGGTAGCGAGAACAATGGTTCCGACCTCCAGATCCAGGATTTCGTCTTCCTGGTCGAAATCAATGGCGTTTTTGTCGCAGAACATCTCACAGGCCCCACATTTTCCGCTTTCAAAATACATGCAGTTGTCGCGGTCGATGACCGGCACCCGGGGCACCGCCTGGGAAAAGTGGAAATGGATGGCTTTCTGTTGTGTCATGCCCAGGTCAAAGGTAGAGGGCGTCTTTTGCCAGGGGCACTTTTCGACGCATGTCCCACACCCGGTACACAGATCTTCCTTGACATAACGCGCTTTTTTGCGCACCTTGATGTCAAAATTCCCTACATATCCTGAAACTTCTTCCACCTCGCTGTAGGTGAGGAGGGTGATGTTTTCGTGGCGTCCCACGGACACCATTTTGGGTGTGAGTATTCAAGCTGCACAGTCGAGGGTCGGGAAGGTTTTATAGAGCTGGGCCATGTGGCCGCCGATGCTGGGTTCCCGTTCCACCAGGTAGACGTGTTTACCGGCATCAGCAATGCGCAGGGCAGTCTCAATACCGGCAATCCCGCCTCCCACAACCAGGCTGGCCTGTTTGACCCCCTTTCTTTGCTCTTCCAGTTCGGTGTGCCGGCCTACCCGTCCAACCGCAGCCGCGATCAGGTCCTGAGCCTTTTCCGTGGCTGCTGCTCGATCATCCGAGACCCAGGCCACGTGTTCCCGTAAATTGGTCATCTGAAACAGATAGGGGTTCAATCCCGCATCCTGGCAGGCGGACCGGAATGTGGTTTCGTGCATCAGGGGGGAACAGGATGCCACCACAACCCGGTTTAATTTTTCCTGCTGGATATCCTCCTTGATCAGATCCTGTCCGGGATCTGAACACATATAGGAGTAATGCCGGGCAACGATGACATGGGGCAGGGTGCTGGCGTACTCGGTTACTTGCTCTACATCCACCATGCCGGCGATGTTCGTCCCGCAGTGGCAGACGTACACGCCGATCCGGGGTTGGCCGCCATTCCGTTGGTTGGCCTGGTCCATAACGTGCTCCTTCGTCTAAGGTACAACGCCTGGGTTGCCTATCCTTTCCAATCTTGTTTGTAGGGACGATAGAAACCAGTTAAGAGAGCGGCATCTACGGGTAAAGGGTTATCACAGCCCAGACCTGGGCTGATATGGATGGATGGTGTATCGTTAATTGAGAAAATCGCCGGTCTTCCCGGAACGCTTAAATTATATCACGCTATGTGAAAAAATGCACAAATAATCCAATTATTTGGCTATGTGAGGTTAAGCTATATATAAGTGCTGCTTATTTATAGGTTATGGTGGGGAGAAAGGAAGAGGGGGTGATGCCCCGGCGGGAGTCATCAGTGGGGGTCCGGCTCTGCGATCATGAACTGATCCCGGCCCCGGCTTTTAGCCTGGTACAGAGCCCGGTCAGCGATGATAATTAACTCATCGATTTCCCGGCTGTGATCGGGCAGGGTGGCAATGCCCTGGCTGATGGTGGGTTTGGGGATGGGATTTCCCTCGGTGTCCTGCAGGGGCAAATTTGCCAGGGTGTGCCGGATGCGGTGTGCTACTTTTTCAGCCTGATCTAGTGTGGCGTTGGGTAAGGCGATGCCAAATTCCTCGCCCCCCCAGCGTCCCACGGCGTCCGTGCTTTTAATGTGTTTTTGAATGGACTCTACCGTGAGCTTCAACACCTCATCGCCCACAACATGTCCGTAGGTGTCGTTGTATTGTTTGAAATAGTCAATGTCGAGCATGATCAGCGACAGGGGATGACCTTCCTGAAGCGCTTTCCTGGCCTCCTGATGGAGAATGTGGATGAAGTGTCCGTGATTGTAGACCTGGGTCAGGGAATCCAATCGAGCCTGGCGTTCCACATCCCGGTGGTGGCGGGCATTTTTGATGCTCAGCGCAGCCTGCTGGGCAATTTGCTCCAGGAGGTATTGGTCGCTTTCCTGGAAAGCATTTGTCTGGTAGCTGGCCACAGCCAGGATGCCGAGCAATTCCCCCTCGCTGATGAGGGGCACTCCCAACCAGGAGGGGGTAACTTTATCCTGGCCGACGACGACCGGGTCAATCGGCAGCTGATCCGACTCTTCTTCCAGGTTTTTGATCAACAATGGCTGATGGTTGCTGACGATCCAACCCGACAGCCCCTGGTCTGCGGGGATTTTTTGGGGAGGATAGCGTTTTCCATCGTCGATCAGGATCCGCAGATCCAGCACTTCTTCCTCCGGCAGGTAGAGGGCGACAAAATAAGCGTCGCTGGGCAGGACACGGGTCAGCTGCTGGTGGATAAGTTCCAGCAGGTCATCGATTTCAATCGTGCGGCTGATGGCTTTGCTGACGTCATACAGCACAGACAGCCGGTCCGCCTGGACCTGCAGAGCCTGGCGCAGCCGGGTGGTATGCAGGGTATGGGCCATTTGCGTGGCGAGGGAGGACAACAGCTCCACTCTCTGGGGAGTAAAGGGTTCCCGGTCTGGGCTCCTTTGTTCTCCAATGGAGATCAGCCCTTTCACATTTCCGCTTTCCTGGATGGGGATGACACATATCGATTGCAGGTGATTGAAATAGAGCAGATCCATTTCTTCCTGGGACAGCGGCTGCTGAGGATCACCAACTTGAACGATCAGATTCCGGTTTTCCTCGATGGCCCGGGCATGGAGGGGAAGCTTGTCCAGCGCATAGGCCTGTCCCGGAACCGTTTCGTGATCCCTGCCCGGGCGGAGGGGATAATTTCCAAAATCTATCAAGCTGTCATGTCCCTTATCCAGGAGCAGGATGCGGCACAAGGTGGCTGGTAGTCCCTGGGCGATAATCCGGGCCAGCGTGGGAAAGATATGTTCCAGATCATCTTTGGTTGCCAGGATGTGGTTTGCTTCCACAAGCATGGAAAGAACTCTATTTTTCCGGATGGCATTGCGCAGGGCGTCCCGCAGGGTGCGGCCGATAAAACCGGAGATAAAACCAATCACAGCCAGTCCGATGGAGCTGAAGATCTGGATGATGGCATACTGGGTGCCCCGGAAATCGACCAAGGAGGCGTTGACGGAATAATTAACCCCGATGCTGATGGCCGCCACGAGCAGGGCGGACTCCCAACCGCCGAAAATGCTGACGATCATAATCATCAGCGGATAGTAGATTTCAATCTGGACGTGATAGGGACCGAGGATGTAATGCAGCCATCCAATCAACAGGGTGCCCAGGGCGAGGGTGGCATGATACAGGAATGGTTTGGTGTGGATGTCGGGTATGAGGGCGAAGTGCAGGGTCAGGGAGTAGGGCAGGGTGATGATCAACAAGACAGAGAGTTGAATTTTTTCACCGGTGCTGAATGGTAAGAAGAGAATGAAACCGGCAATGCTCAGCAAGATGACCCACATGAAGATGCCCAGAACACGATTCACGTTCTTCGCCCGGGCTTGATCTATATGATTGAGGATGGAATCCAGCATGTTAGGTTCTCTGGGATCTCGGGAGAGGCTGAACCATTTTACCCTAAAGATCCGGGGTCGCAGCGGTAGTATCCTTAAAGTCTATCACACGCTGAAAGGCAGACACAACCCGGGGATCAAAATGGCTGCCGGACTGTTTCAAGATGTGTTGGTAGGCGGCTTCTTCGGACCAGGCTTTGCGGTATGGACGGTCACTGGTCAGGGCATCCCACACATCGACCACGGCAAATATGCGTGCGGCCAGGGGGATATTCTCCCCTTTCAGACCCTGGGGATAACCACTGCCGTCCCAGCGTTCGTGATGGTAGATGGGAATATCCACGGCGTCCTGCAGAAAGTGGATGTCCTGCAGCATTTGTTTCGCGTATTCGGGATGGCGTTTGATTTTGTCCCATTCCTCTTCAGTCAGGCGCCCTTTTTTCTGGAGGATGTAGTCCGGAATGGCCATTTTTCCAATGTCGTGCAGCAGCGCGCCGCGCTTGATGTTGGAGAGCTGGGATTCATCAAGCCCCATTTCCCGTGCTAATTGCAGGGTGAGGCCGGTCACCCGCTGGCTGTGGCCCTCTGTGTCGTGGTCCCGCAATTCCAGGGCCTTTGCCCACCCGGCCAGCGTGGAGTCATAGGCCTGGGTTAGGCTGAGATTGGTTTTTTGGAGTTTCTCAAAGAGCTGGGCGTTATCTATGGCAATGGCTGCCTGGCCCGAAAGCAGTTCCGCGTATCGCATCCAATCTTTATTGACCGGTTTTGATGAGCGGTGATACAGCTCTAAGATCCCCTGGGGTTTTCCTTTGGAGATCAAGGGCAGCCCGCAGTAAAACATAAACTGTTCTTCTTTCGTGAGGTGAATACGCTCCCGGGAGATGGTGATTTCTTTTAGATTGGGGACATGGACGGGGTCTTTCCCCATGGCGACCCTACCCCCCAGACCCACTCCTAATCTTTGATAGATCTTGCGAATGGCATTTGTCTTAAACCCTTTCCCTTTCTGATATTGCAATGTATGAGAATCTGGATCCAGAAGAAGCACACAGGCAGCATCCACCTCCAGCCCGGAAATAGTCTTGTTGAGAATGATATTTAAAGTCACATTGAGGTCGAGGCTGCTGCTGATGGCCCGGTCAATGGTCCGCAGGGATTGCAAACGGCTCAATTGCTGGTTGACCGTGTTGAAGAGCCGGGCACGTTCGATGGAGGTGGCCAGCTGTCCGGCCAGGGTTTGCAGCAGACGCCGATCACCCCGGTTATAGGCATCGACTACCGTACTCTCGATATTTAACACGCCGATGATTTCATTCTGGGTTTTGATGGGGAGGCAACATTCTGTGCGGACTTCGGGGATGATGTTCAAGTAGTGCGGGGCTTCCCGGACGTCAGGATAATACCGGGCTTCTCCCGTCTTGGCCACCTTACCGCTGATGCCTTCCTCCACGGAAAAGCTGGCGCCCTGGTACGCCGGGGGTACGTTGTGGTAGGAGGGGTGAACGGTGAGGTGCGTTTTTTCTTCATTCAGAATCAGCACCCCGTGAAATTCAGGGTGAAGGACGTCTTCCACCACAGCAGTGGCGGTTTCGATAATCTTGTCTTCGTCGATCTCTTCCGTTCCCATCTCGGCGATGGTATGCAGGCCCTGCAGTTCCTTTAACTGGCGTTCCAGCGCCTGCTGGGCCGCCTTCCGTTCTGTGATGTCCCGCAGCACAAAGACCATCACCACCCGCCCGGCAATGTGCTGCAACTGGGCTGAAAACTCGACAGGAAAACGCTCTCCGCAGGAACGGATATTTTCAGATTCCAGGTTTTCCACGGAACCGCCCCGGTCTTCAAGGTACTGCAGGTCAATGATGGTGCCTTCTTCAGAGACGATATCGGCCACGGTGAGATCCAGGAATTGCTGATAGGAATATCCGAACATGTCACAAGCGCGCTGATTAACGTCCAGAATCTCTCCCCGGCCAGTCTCCACGAGCACGGCATCCTGCACCCCTTCAAATATGCTCCGGTAGCGCCTGTCACCGGCTTGAATTTTTTGTTCCTTGTCTTGCAGTGAATGGAGCTGTTCTCTCATCTGGGTGGCCTGGGTTTTCAGGACATTGGTTGTGGTATTAATGATGAGGGTAATCAGTCCTCCCCCCACCATCCAGGTGATGATCGAGAACAAAGCTTCGCTGGCTGGCTCCCGGAAAAGAATGCCGCTTTGAAAATTTCCGATGTGCAGCAGGTTAATCCCGATCAAAGACAGCGAGGCCAGCCCGAAGCTATACCAGGCATGGCGCTGGTCCAACAAAAACATGGCTATTACGGAAAAGAGCAGCAGGGAAAACACCCCGGGGACATTCAAGCGGGGTGGGGGACCGTACAATAATAAGGATAGGGAGATGAGAAAAATCACGCTCAGAATGATCAGGGACGAGATCCGGAGTCGGTTTTTTCTCAGGAAATGGATCGCCAATACACCGGCCAGAACTGAGATCAAATCAGACACAAAATCAATCGCTGGGGCAGGAGTGATGTCGGGATGGATGGTCTGGATGAGTTGGATGATGAGGAGGGTGGTCCCGATAACAGACAGGATCAGCCCGGAAAAAAATATCACGCGGGCTTTGTGGGATTCAAGACGGTCTGTGTGGGAAGGGTGGGTATAGCCCCCGTGGATGCCATGTGCGAATTGTTCCAACCGCTGCCATGCTGTCCGAAACAAGTTCATCATGTGTATATAATACGATGGATATGGGATGTTAACCTTACGTTTTCATTAGCTGAACGGGTTAGTTTAAAACAGAGGTCGGGTAAATATCGGAGGGAGGTGGCATGGACGCCAAAGGCTTTCGGTATCAGAGGGAGAGATAGGGCCGCCGTTTTCTCTGGATTTGGTTTCGTATAGTGACCATCAGCCGGGTCGTGGCCTCTGACCTCAAGGGGAATTCATGGTCCTTTTGTTGACAAGGGGTTAATCTGTAATATAAATATAGTGGTTCAGTCCCGTGCACCGGGACAACCAGTGGAGGGGGAAGCGGCCCAGGGGCGTGAATGCAGGCAAATAATATCTTCGTTCTGGAGTCAGGACAGCCGCCGTGTTTGAATGAGGAGTGAAGGATGGTTTCAATCAAACAGATCGGAGGAATCGGAGAAATTTCAGCCAGAAAACTTGCTTGGGCGGGGATAGAGTCCGCCGAAGAGCTTCTGAAGCGGGGGGCAACAGCTCGTGGACGGCGGAAAATCGCCGGTGAGACCGGATTAAGCAGCAAACGGATCCTGGACTGGGTGAATCACGTCGATCTGTTTCGAATATCCGGTGTGGGGGAGGACTATGCCGTCCTCCTGGAAGATGCGGGGGTGGATACGGTCGTAGAACTATCCCGCCGGAATCCGGAGCAGCTGCGCCGGATCCTGGAATCTGTCAACGAGGAGAAATCCATCGTCCAACGGCTGCCCTCAGTGGGCCGCCTGTCTGAATGGATCACAGAGGCTCAGAAACTCCCTCAGAAAGTCGAGTACTAAAACTTTGGGACTGCCGGGAGAGATGTAGCGGGGGTCACTGGCAGGGGTTCAGGGGTTTCCGGGAATCGACAGCCAGGCGGTCATTAAGGCAATCAACACCGAGATCAACGTCCCGATCAACACATATTCGGCAAAAGCCCGTTTTTCTAGTTCTTTAAATCTGGCAAAGGCCTTCGCCGCT
Source organism: uncultured Anaerolineales bacterium (assembly GCA_964539105.1). Lineage (GTDB taxonomy): Bacteria > Chloroflexota > Anaerolineae > Anaerolineales > UBA11858 > B10-G9. The sequence continues at coordinate 37,965 of CAZIFI010000012.1, forward strand.
GTGATAAACCCGATGATGGCATATACACCCTGCAGTACGGCGTAGTATACGAAGATCCTTTCCAGAATACCGATCATTCTACCTGCCTGAAATTCATCTTTCATTGCCGGGGCTGTGATCCGGGCTGCTGTAAATCCCGCCGGGTTGGTTGCGGGGGATGCGCTTGAAGTTTCCAGCGGAGAGAAACCGAACACCTCAAACACCAGACGCACGATGAGGTTGGTTTCATTCATCAGGAACAGCAGTCCGACGATCATCACGGGAGGGTTTACCCCCAGATTGGTCAGCGAGGAAAGGTTGAAAACCAGGACATGCTGGTGGAAGAAATCCAGCAAAAACTGGCCCCAATCCTTCCGGAGCACCAGCCAGGATCCGTGGACAGTGAAAATGCTGTACAGCGCCAGGGCAAGGACGAAACCGATCCAGCGCCCCATCAGGCGCTTCTTCCGGTTCGCGCTCCAGCGTATTTCAGTATAGATCACCACACCGTTATACAGCAGCACCAGGACGGTAAAGACCAGCCACATGGTTGTGAACTGGAAGAAAGGTAGCAGGAGGACCTGCAGGGCGACCAGATACAGGCTTTGACCGCGCGTGATGGGCTGGTCGTTGTAAATAAAGGGCATGCGGGCCAGCATTAGAATACCTGTTAAGAGCAGAAAAGAATCCATCAAGCATCTCCCAGCTCGCGATTGATTCGATCCGTCATCGAAGATAAGATTTCCATCAACTCCCGGATATTTCCCGCATAGATATTGCGGTAGACGGCGGTGGTTGAAATCTCCAGTTCTTGTGCGATGTGCTTAACAGAGATGCCGTCTATTCGGTTCCGGAAGACCACGATCCGATTCTTATGCCACGATTGCAGCAGGTTTGAAATCAGGTGCAGGGTGTGATTGAAGAGCTGATTCAAAGCGGGATCAGCCATACCCATCACCGAGAACTGGTATTCCTCGCGGTGGGACTTAAGCTGTTCTATCCCGTCCCGGGCGCGATGAAACGCTTTTCCATCCATGCCGATGGCCTGCTGGCGATTGATATCTGTATCGATCGTTCCCACGCCAAACGAGAAACGGACCCGGTGGGGGTGTACCTGTTCCAGGATATACAGCGCATCCCGGAACATGACATCCGCCCCGCTGTACACGGCCTGGAATTCATCACCCAGGGTAAGCGTAAAGGGGGAGAGGAGTTCACTTTCGTTGTGAACCTCATCCCGGGAAAGACGGTCGTTTAACACCTGAAAGGTCTCTTCCAGCCGGTTCTGCAGCTCGTGGCGCTGTTCCACATCCCGCGAAGAGATCACATCCCCGATCACGACAAGAAAGTTGTCCATCCGTTACGGCGCTCCTTTCTTAACCATACAGCGCTATTATAGCATAAATTAACTGGATAGGTTAAATCACGCTGCTTTTAACGGAAATGGTTAAAATTTCTGTGATCTAACTGTATCGGTTATCTGCACTCCGCACCCTGGTTGGAGGCTGTGGTCGCGCTGGCCGCAATACGTTTTCGGGAAGATCCTGAAGATCATATTGGTGCTGGCCGGGTGCCGGTCGTATAGGGTGACAGGCCGGGATGTATGATGAGAATTATGGTTTGAGTTATGCGGGAGTGCGGAAGGGTGTGGTCAACGATCACAAGCAGGACGGTTATCAAGCCGGGTAAGAACAGGACGGACTGTTTGCTCCGGTCTCCAGCGCCCATTTTTGTGTGGCAGGAGCGGGGGGAGGGTGCGTTGGAAATGTTCCTGGAGGGGACGACCGCTTTTCCTGGCCCGCCAGCATTCTTAATGGGGGAGGGTTGAAGAACGTCCAAAAATCGTACTCCGAGGTTGGGGCAGGATACGTATATAATAAAGTTGAGTGTCGGATCGGGAGTAAAATTAGAAACTCAGTTGAAAGACAATATTCGTGTTTGAGATGTTAATTAAGTCTCATCATCTCTATGGTTCAGGGAGGACACCATGGCGGTTGATCGAGGAGGAAGAAGGGAAAAGAGGGTTCCGGAAGATAATATAAGCAGCCAACAAAGACAGATTGAAGCGGATCTCTACCGGGCAATTCCGGAGCATGCCAGCCGCGATGTGGTGATCAAAGCGCTGGTCAACGTGCTGGATCAAGTCGTGCACGATGCCTTTGCTGATGAGGACAGGGAAGGATAAAATTTGATGGGTCCGGTACGCTGGGAAGGATTTATTTTTTGCATCCTATCGATGTTTTTCGTTCTTTTTCCCAGGATGCTCTATAATGATAAGTGAGGATGTTCATTGTTGAACTCTGCCAACCCAAAAAGGAGAACCTATGTCGAACGAAGTTGTCAACCATCTTAATACCCTGATTGCTGATTTCACTGTTTTCTACCAAAAGCTTCGCCATTATCATTGGAATGTCAAGGGCGAGGAATTTTTCAAACTCCACGAAAAATTTGAAGAGATTTATACGGAAACCGGAGATGTGATTGATGAACTAGCCGAGCGGGTCGTGGGACTGGAAGGTGTTCCGCTGCATACATTGGCCCATATGCTTGAATCCACTGGTTTGGAAGAGGATGTGGATCTCCCTGCCGGGGGAGAAATGGTTTCGCGTACCGTGAAAGATATGGAAAGCATCAATGCTCAACTGCTGAAAGGCATAGATGCTGCTGAAAAAGCAGAAGATAGGACGACGACGAATTTGCTGGATGATATCCATGACGGGTTGGAAGCCCATTTATGGATGTTGAAGTCCTGGAAAGCTAAATAACCTTTTGAGTGCTTTAGAAGGAATGGGTTGAGGGACGGGGTTCCTTGCTGGTCAAATCCAAGGCCCCTCGATTTAGAAAAAAAAGAAGCGGCGTGAGCCGCTTCTTTTTTTGCTCTAATCGCTGTGGTAAATTCAAATCTCGGATGCGCTGTGTGGGAACGGATAGGCTGCCAGGACTGGATGATATACATCCTGCCAAATAATCGAACAGTATGGATTGGAACAAAGCCGTGCCGGGAATCAAGGGAGGGATCTCCTGGACATGAACATCTTGTCTTGGACGTACTTCACAGGTTCCCCGGTCCAGATCCCTGCTGCCGTTTGTGATTGTGTTTATCACAGCCTGAACGGTGGGGATACTGACGATGATCATCATCGGGTCTCAACTCAAAATCCGACTTGCTCACATGTAGATCAGCATCCTTCCACCTGGCGTGCGTTTTATCTCGCCATGGAGAGGGATGCAGCCAGTCTGGCCATGCTGGCTGCAGAACGACCGAACCTTCGGGAGTTGGTCCAGTTCGAAGAAAAAGACCACATCGGGAAACAAAAAATCACGCTGCAAAGGGGGACGGATCTGGAACTGATTGCGAGCTGTCAGTGACTCTAAAACGGAACCGCACAACAATAAGTCTGCGATCTTTCGACGGTATGATCGATTATTCGATCTGGAAGGTTTCTTGTCAGAAAGAAACCTACTCCGTTATAGAGGGGGACACAAAAATCCGGGAGGCGACCTCCCGGCCGACATCGACCTCATCGTTATTAATCTTGATCGTCAGGGGGCCGTTATAGGGGGCTTCTTCCAGGTAAATAAGTGAGGTGCCCGGAAGTAGGCCGCGGTCTGCCAGGTACACGCACAATGCCGTTTCCGGCTGGTCAATGAAGGCAATGCTCACCTCCTGCCCTAATTCGACCTCATTGAGGGGGACTGCGGGAATCTCCGGCAGGTTTCCCTCTTGATCCGGGATGGGATTTCCATGCGGGCACCTTTGCGGAAAGTCGAGGAAAGCGGCCAGGGCCTCGGTGACAGTATCATCCGTGGCGTGCTCCAAGCGGCAGGAAAAGTCATACACCTGTTCCCAGGGGATCTTGAGGTGGTCTGCCAGAAACCGCCCCCACAGACGCTGGCGTCGGACGACGTTCAGGGCTCGTTTGCGTCCGGATGCGGTCAGGGTGACGCCCTTGTAGGGCGTGTGGACCACCAGGTCCTGCTCCGCTAAATGTTTGACCATTTCCGAGGCGGATACCGCGGAAACCCCCAGCCTTCTGGCGATGCTCGAAATGGCTGCCGGTTCCTCCTCCGGATGGAGCTCGTAGATGGTCTTGAGGTACATTTCTCTGCTTTCGGATTGGCTCATGGGGTGATCCTTGCCGGGGTGAGTCGCTGGATGGTTTCATTATACCCTCAAGGTACCCGCAAGGCTCGGCCTCTCTACCCGGGACAAGTCGCTTCAAGACCTCGCATTACCTTTATCCGAACCCATAAAGTGACAAAAGTCACAATTGACTTAGGGTAAACCGCCAGATAAAGTTAAGGTATACCATAAGAAAAATTACCAGGGAAGGCGAAACATACCCGGTGGATAAGGAGGAACGATTGATGAAAACAGGCAGCAGGACCCTTGATCAGCTTCAAGAAGGACAGCAGGCAGTCATTACGGAAATCATTGGAACGGGAGCGATCCGGCGCAGGCTCCTGGATATGGGGCTGACCCGGGGGGCTGAAATCAAAATGGTCAGGATGTCGCCCCTGGGCGACCCGGTGGAATATAAACTCCGCGGCTATCATCTTTCACTGAGGAAAGCGGAAGCCCGATTGATTCGGGTGGAGAACTGAAAAAATGGCTCCTTACCGTGAAAGCATCTCAGATCAAGTTTGTGACTGCTCCCGATCGGCTGCCGCGATGCCGTTAGCGATGGCTGTTGCGGGGGATTCTGTGGTGGTTCAGCACATACGGGGCGGCAAGAAGATGCGCGCCCGCCTGTTCGATCTGGGATTAAACATAAACGCCCGGATCCGGGTGCTAAAGAATGATCCCCGGGGACCTCTGATTCTGGCAGTTAAGGAGGATGGGCGCTTTGCGCTCGGAAAGGGCATGGCACAGCATATTTTAGTTTGTAACGGTGTTGATTGAGAGAAAACAGGAGAGAAATTATATGATGCAGCCAACGATCGCCTTAGCAGGAAATCCCAATGTGGGCAAGAGTACCATATTTAACGCCCTGACCGGCTCCCGCCAGCATGTCGGAAATTGGCCGGGAAAGACGGTAGAGAAAAAGGAGGGGGTTCTCAAAGCAGGTCAGCAGGAAGTCATGGTAGTGGACCTACCGGGGACCTACAGTTTATCGGCTTATTCCCTGGAAGAAATTATCGCCCGCGACTTCATCATCAATGATCAACCGAGTGCAGTCGTTGCAGTGGTGGATGCGGCAAACCTGGAAAGAAACCTCTATCTGGTCTCCCAGCTGATTGAGCTGGATGCCCCGCTGATTGTCGCTCTAAACATGACTGACCTGGCTTCAAAGCAGGGCTTGACGATCTCTTCGGATGCTCTTTCCGAGAGGCTGGGCGGGGTCCCGGTGGTCGAAACCGTGGGAAACCGCCGCCTGGGCATTGATGAGCTGAAGAAGGTCATCCTGGAAGCGGCAGAAAATCCCCATACGGCTCAAGTTCAGACCCGTTTTTCGGATCTGATCGCGGAGGAGCTCTCCACGCTGAAAACCTCCATTGCTGAGAAAAAGCCGCTGGGCAGCGAGGTCCCCGATGCATATCTGGCGATCAAGCTGTTGGAAGATGATCAGGCCCTCTTCGAGGAAATGGAAGAGGCAGGCGCCCAGCAGTTGGTGTCGGAAGGCCGTGCAGCACAGAAGCGGATCGCCAATCAGACCGGAGAAGATGCAGAAACCTTGATCGCCGATCAGCGCTACCAGTTCATATCCTCCGTCATTGAAGGTGTGCTGGAGCGCCCCCGGGAGACCGTCCTCACCCGGTCAGACAAAATCGACCAGATCGTCACCCACCGGATCTGGGGTGTGCCGATCTTTTTATTGATGATGTGGTTTGTGTTTCAATTTACGGCCAACGTCAGCGCACCCTTTCTGGACTGGGTCGACATATTCATGAATGAAACAGTCTACAGCTGGGGCGGAAGGTTGATGGCTGCCCTCGGATTGGGCGGCACTTGGCTACAGGCGTTGGTGACCGACGGCATCATCGCCGGGGTCGGCGGGGTGCTGGTATTCGTCCCCGTGCTGCTGTTCTTGTATTTGGCGTTGGCGGTGCTGGAGGATTCCGGGTACATGGCCCGGGCTGCCTTTGTGATGGACCGGGTCATGCGCTGGATGGGTCTGCACGGCAAGAGCTTCCTACCTATGATCGTCGGCTTTGGCTGCACCGTGCCGGCCGTATACGCCACTCGCACCCTTGAGAACGAAAAAGACCGCAAATTAACCGGATTCCTGGCCACCTTCATGAGCTGCGGGGCCCGGCTGCCGGTGTACGTGGTATTCGGCGCAGCCTTCTTCGGGGCAGCTTCCGGAAACTTGATTTTTGCCATGTACATACTGGGAATTTTGATCGCTCTCCTGACCGGTATGGTGCTGAAGCGCACGGTGTACAGGGGACAGCCGCCGGCGCCCTTCGTGATGGAACTTCCCCCTTATCGCCTGCCGCGGCTCCAGGATGTCTGGATACAGATGTGGGAGCGCACCAAGGGGTTTGTGATCAAGGCCGGAACCGTGATCCTGGGCGTTTCCATCGCTCTCTGGCTGCTGATGGCCATCCCGGCCAGGTCAGATGCAGGCGGGTTTAATGAAGTGGCAGCTGAGGACAGCGTCTTCAGCGCGGTCAGCGGGGTGATTGCTCCCGCCTTCAAGCCGGCTGGTTTTGGAAACTGGCAGGCCTCCGGGTCGCTGCTAACCGGCTTCCTCGCCAAAGAGGTCGTGGTCGGGACCATGAACCAGATTTACGTGAATGAAGGGCCAGCGGAAGAAACAGCTGCTCCAAGTTCGCCATTCACCGAAGAAGTGGGAAGCAGCCTGATCGGGTTTGGTGAGGCCGCGGTGCTGACTGTGCAGGAAACTTTGAACATCGCTCCCCGCACGATCAATCTATTTCCCGGGGTTGAAGTCCCGGAATTTAATTTCTTTCCAGATGCCGGGGAGGAAGAGAATACCACCCGTCTGGAAGCAGCTCTGGTGGATACCTTTACGCGTTCCGCCGGATCAAAAGAAGCGGGTAAGGTTGCGGCCGTCGCCTTCAACGTCTTTGTACTGCTTTATGTGCCCTGTATGGTTGCGGTAGCTGCTATGCGTCAGGAATTCGGGCACCGCTGGATGTGGGCTCAAATCGGATATACGCTGATACTGGCCTGGGCTGCTGCTGTGGTGGTTTTTCAGGTTGGAAAGCTGCTGGTGTGAGGTTTAAAATAATGACAAAAACAGTCCTGACCCGAACGTTAGAAATTATCGAAAACCGGGAAACCCCGCTGTCCCTGACCGATCTGGCCCGGGAGATCGGTCAGACCCGGGCCAGAACGCAGGAAATCGTGGAATACTGGATTCGTCGAGGGCGGATCCAGCAGTCCGGATCGGACAAGGACTGCGGGAGCTGCGGTCATAAAAACGGCTGCCCCTTTATTCTCGATCAACCCAGGACCTTTCAAGTGGTGGACAAAAGCGGGGATAAAGGATTTATCCCCTGCGGCGAGATCCATAACAGTTGATTATGTGTAAATTCTGAATAATCAAATTAAAGCTGGTTTCCAGCCCGCATCTTCGCTGAGCTCAACCCTGAAAAAATAGTAGGGAATTTCCCCATAGGTATTTTAAGTCACCAGTTTCATTCAAAAATCCCCTCCTATGAGGGGGGACTTAGATACTCATCATCCTGCGCTAGGTTCTAGAGATATACCAAGAATAGAATCTCGATTTTCCATCTTTCCAGCATAAGGCGTACCATGATCAGCAGGGGGTAACTCACCTTCATTTCCTGCTGGTCGTTCGTAATGTTAGGGGGGAGGGAACGCCTTCCCCAAAGCGGTGATCGCTGTCCTTCGCATGCTGTATTGAATTAAAAGGTAAAAAGAAGCGGCGTGAGCCGCTTCTTTGTGGTAGGGCGGGCGGGAGTCGAACCCGCACGGATAAACCGGGGGATTTTAAGTCCCCTGCGTCTGCCAATTCCGCCACCGCCCCTCGATGTGACGTCCTTAATTGTACACAGACCACACATGCGGTCAAGGTGTGGGAGGATCTCAATCAGCTAGAAGAGGATGTTAGCCAGTTTCTTTCGATACTCTTTGGTCAGCGGATGGTGATCCCCCAGTAGTTCAAAGATGCCCAGAATGACCTTTTTCGCTTCGCCCTCCCGGTACTGTTTATTTTTCCTTAGGACATCGATCAGCCCGTCCAGCGCTGCTGGCAGGTTACCCATATTGATCAAGCGCAGGGCCCTGCCATATACCGCGTCAATTTGAGCCTCTCCGTCCATGTCCCGGCCCCGGATGCTTTCCATGGCGCCGGCCAGCGGTCTCAGGGTTTCAGCCTGCTTGTACTGCGGGCTGGCGGGAAACTGGCTGAGCATGACGCTGGCTTCTCCGCTCTCGCCCTGGGCCAACAGGCTTTTCACGAGGACCAATGTTGCCCGGGGGTGTCCGGGCTGCGTATCCAGGATATCCCGGCACACGTCTTCAGACTCCCTGTACTTTTCCTTGTGAAACGTGCTGACCGCCTTGTCCATCAGCAGATCATCCGGGCTGGGCACCACCTGGCGTACAAATTCCCGGATCTGTTGGTCTCCCTGCACGCCGCGCAAATCCCCGATGACCTGTCCACTTTGAAAAGCTTTCAATGAAGGTAGGGCATTGACGTTGTAGCGTTTGGTAAGCTGGGTGTTTTCGTCAGCGTTGACTTTTGCCAACCTGAAACTGCCTTGTTTTTGGAGCGCTATACGCTCCAGGAGGGGCGTGATCCTGTGGCAGGGATCACACCATTCCGCCCAAAAATCGACGATGACCGGCTTTTTCTGGGAGTAGGCCAGAACCTGGTAATCGAAGGTAGATTCGTCAACATCAACAATGTGTGGGTTCGTCATAGGTGAGGTCAACCATGGGGGGCTGTAAAGCCCGGCTGTTGGATGTCAATTACTTCACCATGGTGATTGATGGTGATCTTGAAGCCCGTCATGCCCATATAGGCCCGGGCTTCTTCCGGGATGCCAACCTGAAGGACTTCTTCAAACTGCTGATCGATGTTTTTCAGTTGTTCTTTGAGGATGGCCCGTGAAAAGATATCTTCCTGACCGAGCATCTTTGCGGCCTGGTCTGTAAGGATATCTTCATGGCCCTGGATCTGTTCCCGCATTTTCGCCAGCACCTGGCGGTCCACTTCTTGCGAGGGGATGTGGCGCTTGAAACCCTCATCGTCCACCACATAACAGGGCTCCTGCCCCACATATGCCGTGGCCACCTGTTGATCGTACTCATCCACAACCAGTCCGGCGAAAAGAGGTTCCCGGGTCATGGTCTTACGATGCGCTGATCCATTCCGGTTCGGGGGTAATGTCGTCCTCCGGGGTGTCCCCGGGGTCATCCAACCCCGAACTCCCCAGGGTGTTGATAACCTTCAAGTGCATATCTTTTTCTATTGTGAGCTGGCAGGATAAGCGCAGGCCGTCTTCGTTCTTTTCCTTCCACTTATCCCGCTCCGCCTGGGTCATTTTCGGGGGTTCCCCGTCTAAAATTTCAACCCGGCAGGTGGTGCATTTGGCATATCCACCACAGCGGTGCAGGATATTGATCCCTTGTCCTTCTATGGCATTAACCAGCCGTGTTCCAGCCTCAACCTCGAACGCGCCGTGGCCCTCAATCATCAACTTTGGCATTCATGCTCCTTTTCGACATGCGTTTTTAAATTTATTAAGCCTGGTACTATTCTATTATTAATCCCCCCAGGCATCAATAGCACTGGTCAGATTTGGATTATCGACTGCGTCCAGACAGGGACCTGCTGGTTTCTTGGAGTTGCAGGTGGGAAGATGGGAAAGGGAGGGTTTTCCTGGGTTGTTTTATTTTGAAAAGCGGGGGTCACGGTTCGGGCAGAACGTCAACTGCGGTGCCGGTGTGGTCATAAACCTTCTCTTCATGAGGGGGGACATGGGGCAGGGTCCAGCGGTAGAACCATTTGGCTGCTTTGGAGGGTAGATTTATGCACCCGTGGCTGCGGGGTTTACCGAAATCGTTGTGCCAGTATGTGCCGTGCAGGGCGATCCCATTTTCAGTGATGTAGCTGATCCAGGGCACACCCGGTAAATCGTAGCCATTATAGGCCAGATTGCCGGCGGCCATGTGCCGCGAAGGACGTTTGTAATTGGTGATGTGGCGACCGGGAGGGGTGATGAATTTTCCGGTGCTGAAATCCGCGCCTGTGGAGGCTTTGACCATATAGACTGGTTTGTTCCACTCAAAGGCGATCACCATCTGGGTGTCGGTGCGCACTTCGATCTGTTTCGCATAACCAGGCACATGGGGGGAAATCGTGGTCAGTTCTTTGTGAGGGATGATGCGCAGATATCTGGCGGGGACGAAATATTCCAGATCCCACTTGTCTTCCAGGATGTGGTAATAGGCCTCACCCGCGTCGGTATAATGAACGTCTTTGACCCAGTGGGTGGTTTCGTAATAGAAGCGGTATGCCACGCGGTATTTTGCCCCGGGTTCCCACAGGGCATCGGTGTAGGGAACTGTGACCTCAGCCAGTGCGCCCTGCGCAGGGAGATCCTCGATGACGGGGTTGAGAAGGGTGCGAACGGGCTGAATCCCGCCGGAATGGGCATAACCCTGGGGCCCGACGCGATACCAGATCCGGTTGTGGGTGGGTTCCGGGTTTCCTACGGTGGCCTGCTTGAGGGGCATCACAGCGTCTTTCCACTGCAGCTGCAGTTCCGGGCTGTCGAAACTGGGCTCCTGATGGATGGAAATTTTGTCGTAGATCACCCGCCCCTGCTGCTGTTCATAAAAAACCTGCAGCGGCTTCAGGCCGGGTTTTATCCATCCCAGCATCCCGATGGCGCTCAGATTCAAGAAGTCGCGTCGTGAAAAAGGATTTTTCTTGGCCATAATTCGTCAGTAGTGAATGTTGACAACCGTCCCCACGATGGCCCAGTTATAGGCCCAGCGGGCGTCGGAGGTACGCAGGTTCACACAGCCGTGACTCATAGGGGTTCCGAAGTTGTTGTGCCAGTATGTGCCGTGAATACCGTAACCTTTGTAAAAATACATCGTGTAAGGAACGTCAGGCAAGTAATAACCCGGGCCGGCCATGTCGGTATAGCGGTATTTGACATACACCCGGTAACGACCCGTAACGGTCGGGGTGCGCCAGGTGCCGGTGGAGACCACAAATTTTTTGACCAGGGTATCCCCCTGATAGGCGTACAGGCGCTGTTTGGAAAGGTCCAGGTCAAACCAGCGCTGGTTGGTATTGCCGCCGGGGATATTGACCCGGTCATTTCTGGATGCGGGTTTTTTGGTTTTTGTGGGTTTTGGCGTGGCGCTGGGGGTGTTGGTGGGTGTGGGGGAAGGCGTAAAGGTCGGTGTTGGAGTAAATGTGGCAGTTGGAGTCGGGGTATATGTGGCTTTCTGGAGGGAAGCTTGTGTTGTATTTTGGGTGGGCCGGGGAGTGACGGTCGGAGCCTGCAGGGCGGAAGAGAATTCGGGCGTCCACAACCAGACCAGGAGGGCCATCAAGAGGAGGAAGAGGGTGGCAGACCAGGGCAAGAAAGCCGGCCGGCTGCTGACCAGGGCCTCCTGGGGCACATGAAAGGAAAAAGACCTTTTCCGCTTGTTCTCAGAGGAAGAGGACCGCAGCTGTTCGGCAACCCACTTCATACCCTGACGGGCCCGCTCACTGTCCGGGTTGATTTCCAGGGCCTTGTTAAGATAGGCAGCGGCGGCATGGGGATCAGAAACGGTGGCCAGATACAGCCAGGGTTCTTCCTGGTCAGGTGCGTGTTTAACCGCCTTCCAGGCCCATCTCCGGGTGGTCTGTTTGTCCCCTTTCTGAAGGGCTTCTCGAGCACAGTGCAGTGCTTTGAGAGCAGGTTCTGGTAAGTGTTGTGCCATGGTTTATTGGCCCGGGATGATCTCTTCGCGGTTCAAATAGCACATGATGCCGTCTGTGATCCCGCGGGCGACTTTTTCGGGCTGTTTGGTGAGCAGATCTCTGTCCTGATTCATAAAACCAGTTTCGATAATCACTGCTGGCGTGTTGGAGTGAACTTCCCGGAAGGCATGATAGCTGGTCATATCTTCTGTGATGCGGTGGTCATAACGCAGCCCGGTGGCATTTGCATAGCGGTTTTTGAGACAGGCGGTCAAACGGGCGGCCTGCTCCGGGCGCTTATTTTCAACCGTTTCGGCCAACTTAAAACCGGTCGCGTTTTCCGGTAAGAATTGGCATGTGTCGGCATGGATGGATACGATGGCGCTGGCTTCATATCCTTCCAGGGCGTCGTCAAACTCCTTCAACAGATCAACTTTGACACCTTCTGCCTGCAGTCTTTGCCGGGTCAGCTCCGCCACGTTGTAATTGATATCAACTTCCCGATGGCCACCCAGGCTTTCCGGACAAACAGCCCCGGCGTCATGCCCCCAGTGACCGACGACCAACCCGATGTGGAGGCTAGAATCCGGGGTCGAAGTAGCCGCGGTCAGGGAAGCGCTCTCACTCTGGGATTGAAAGGGCAGAGCTAACCCGGTCGCCGGCCAGGCGGTAAACAGCGTGGCCGTAAATACAGCTGCCAGCGAGACAAACAAGATCCCTTTGATGGTGCTGAAAAGGATGCTTGCTGCTCTGGATCCTGTGTTGGGCTTGGTTTGTGTTTTCATGACATTATTGAATCACAATTGGGGCAGAACCCTGCCCGACTTTTCTTATTCTACCTTATTTCCGCCGCGGAGTTAATTTTATCACTTGTCCCTGCCCCATAATTCTCATAGGATATTAATAATTTCGTAAGGGGTTTGTGTTCTGGGGCCCATTTGCAGGGAGAGGGTGGAGAGCAGGGGCATCATACCCCGCCTGCGTTACCTGTGTTGTTTAGCACACCCTACCCTGCTGTCTCCCGTGCAGCGTAAATCGGGAGAAAGCCCCTGTTCACGTTATGGAAGTGCAAGTTTTTGACCATGTCCCTCACCGATCAGGAAAAGCGGATCTTGTTGAAGGAGGCCCGCAGGGCCATTGAAATCAGGGTGCAGGGCCATGATGGGTCTGTGATCCATCTTGAAAAATTCCCGTCAGCACTGCAAAGGCCGGGGGCATGTTTTGTGACCCTTACCAAAGGGTCGGAGCTGCGCGGCTGTGTGGGGTCCATTGAAGCCAAGCAACCCCTGGTCATCGAAGTCCGGAAGCGGGCTGTAGGGGCCGCTGTCAAGGATTCCCGTTTTCCACCTCTCCAGGAAGATGAGTTACCGGGCATCATGATCGAAATATCCTGTTTGTCCCCCCTGCACTCGTTTCCTTCCCGGGATGCCCGGGACCTGCTGGACATCATTCAACCCGGCAAGGACGGTGTGGTGCTGTCCTGCGGCAGTCGAAAAGCGACTTTTTTACCCCAGGTGTGGGGAAAAATACCTTCAACTGAGGAGTTTTTGGCTCGACTGTGCTTAAAAATGGGCCTGGACGGAAACCGGTGGCGGGAGAAGGGCATGCAGGTTTTCCTGTATCGTGTGGATGCTTTTCAGGAAGGTCAGCGGTAAGTTACCCGGGTGTGCTTGTGGTGTTGATCCTGGATGACGATTCTCTGGCCATCGGGAAAGGAGATTTCGGTGGCATCTTCGTTGCGAGTAACCTCCAGCCCGCGATAAGACAAGCGCACAGGCCAGGGGAAGGGGTTGATCCCCTCCACAATCACCGTCCGGGGACTGAGGATGTTTATGCCCAGGGTGTGCAGGAAAAATCCGCAGGGCACCGTGCCTGTTACCTGATATCCCCCGCCCATTGCTTTCCCGCTGTCAGCGTCATGCTGAGCGTAAGCCATGGCAGGCTGTCCCAGATTTGTGAGAAAAGCCTTGATGATTCCGGTCATCAAGGCAGCCGCAGCTTGACGTTCTCCCCAGTGCAGCAATCCCTCTCCAATCAGCAGGTTCCAGGCCAGCATCACCTGGGCCGGGGCGGAGTGAGGGTTGGCGCGCAGACCGTATTTTCCCGCATACTGTTCGGCGTCCGTAATTTTGTTGTGAATGATGTCCTGTGCCCGCGCTTTTGTCATGGCCCGGGTCCGGATCGGAAGGGTGAGCAGGAGATCATGTGCTTCAAAGCTGGCGCTGTAGACCCCGATCTCCACATCCGGTTCGATGCCGTACAGGACGACATATTCCAGGAAGTGGTACACGTGTTGGCTGGTGGCGCTGCCGTCCTGCAGGTACCAATGGATATCAGGTCCTGAAATTCGTTCCACCCAGTGTTGATGGTCCACATCTGCGCCGTGCAGGAAAATTGTCGTCGAGGGGGACAACGGTTTTTCACTCCGCAAATGGACCACGATCCGGGCTGGAGAAGTCAATTCTTCGTTGATGATCAACAGTCCGGGTCCACTTCCAGCTTTTAAGTTTGTTCCTGGAGGAGAAGTGTGCTCATCCCTGTCCCAGCGCTGATAAGTGCCCTGTTCTTCGTTCCAGGAGCGCTGGATATGTCCGGCAAGGATACTTTTTTTGGCCGCAAGGTCCTCCGTGCGGGATGTTTTGTCGAGGGCCTTAGTTATGTTCATTAAGCAGTCAATCTCATTTATCAGCAAGGCACACAGAGCCGGGCTTTCCTGAGTTTGGATGTGGGGATGCTGGTACCAGCCCGGCGCTGAATAGTGAGAGGGGTGGGAGCGGAAGTCCAGTTGATCCAGACGGGCCCATTCCGGCACGCTGTCTTGATCACGGTCCTGATCAGTGGAAAACCAGTCCTCCAGGTAAGCCTGCATGTTTGGCAGCCAGGTGGAAAGGATTTCCTTTTCGCGTCCCCGGCGGGAGTGCTTCCAGGCGATTTGCGCCAGGAAGGGTGCGGGGTGGTAGGGTTTCTGACCCGAGCTGTACTCCGGAGACTTTTCAGCCAGATAGCCGGCGAGCAAGCCATCCAGGATTTCAGGATCAAGGGGGGAGAGGGTGTCTGCCAGATAATAAGACTGGAGTGGGGAAAGGGAAGGGGGGGCAGAAGTGGTCCGCTTCGCCTCCGGGAGGGGTTGATCCGGATCCAGGCGGGCGTTGCTAAATTGGTACCGTCCCTGATGATCCACTCCGGACAGGATTCCCAAACCCATCTTCCGGGACAGGGCCAGGGTCAGATCCCATTCCGGGTCTCCGGTGGAGATTTGCATCCCCCCCAGCCACAGGTTCCGGGATTGCGCATAGCCAACCTGCCAGTTGCGGTCCAGGAGGTCCATGGCAGCTTGAAAGGAATCTGGCTGGGAGTTTTCCGTAGTCAGGATCCACTGCAGGTTTTTTCTTCCTCCGGGAGGAAGCGAGAGGGCTACAC
>CAZIFI010000013.1:0-52030 GCA_964539105.1 uncultured Anaerolineales bacterium
CCGTTTGAAATCGATGGTGATGTCCAGCCGTTGTTCTTCAGCAGAAAAGGTATCTCTTGTTATCTCCCATGGTTCAGGCAAGCCAAGCGCTTTTTCCAGTGTTGTTCGGTTCATTTTTATCTCCAGGTAAAGGGTTGATATTTGCTTTCTATTCTACCTGGATTGGACTATTTACCCATACTAACTAGCGAGGAACCTTTATTAATCGGGCTTCGTGCAGGATTGATGTCCTTTTCTGTCCTCTTCAATGTCAATCAAGAACTGACGGACCGTGTGAAAAACCCGTGTCTTTTCGCGATCTCTGGTCAGGACATGACCGCTGTGCTCGAACCATACTTGATGTTTTCTGTCAGCGGATAATGTGAGATTGTTGTAAATGCAGGACATATTCTCGGGTGGGACGCCTTGGTCAAGTTTTGAGTGCATCAGCAGGGTGGGAACGGTGATCTGGTCGAGAACTGACCGCATTTCTTCCAGAAGGGAATTGAGTTCCAGGATAGAGCGGGTGGGATAAGTATCGTAGGAAAAATGTTCTTCGATCTGAACAGGATCTTGCCAGTCTGATTCCCCTTTTGCAACGTAAGGGAACAGGCGCCAGATGTAGCGCAGAAATGGAAGACGTGGATCCGGCATTAATGAATACGGTGTGGAGAGTGCTACAATACCGGCCGCCGGCAGATGCACGGCATTGTACAGGGCTAAAGCTCCTCCCATGGATAAGCCGATCAGGAATATGGAATCCACGGCACCTTGCAGGATGTGCCACCCATCCTCCACGGATGCGACCCAATCCTGCCAGTGGGCCCGGTTCATGTCTCTGGGAGATGTGGCATGAGCAAAGAGGCGTATCCCCAGGGTGGTGTATCCTTCATCAGCCAGGAACTTTCCCAGCGGTTGAACCTCTTTCGGGGATCCAGTAAATCCGTGAATGATCAAACATCCGGTTGATCCGCCCGGGTAATAGAAAGGGGTTGCGTCTGGGACAAGCATAGTTCTTTCTTCCTTATTCCAACCAGAAAGGATCAAGCCCCCGGGGAAGGGTGGACAGGCTCTGATAGCTATTTTCCGTGACAATGACATTGTCTTCAATTCGCACCCCGCCTGAGCCGGGCAGGTAGATGCCGGGTTCTATGGTAAACGACATACCGGGTTCCAGGCGGGTATTGTCATCAGCAGATATGTACGGTTCCTCATGCGCTTCTTTGCCAAGGCCGTGTCCTGTACGGTGCATGAAGGCGTCTCCGTACCCGGCATCTTCGATCACGGTCCGCACTTTCTGGTCGATCGTGGAACACATGATACCCGGCCGTACAGCTTCCCTCCCCACCCGGTTTGCTTTTTGAACGATGCGGGCTATGTGCTCCAGTTCTTCATCCACTGTTCCAAAGTGAAATGTGCGTGTGATGTCTGAGTGATACCCCTTGACAGTTGCACCCCAATCAATCAATACCAGATTATCCTTTTGGAGCGGTGTATCTTGCGGGGTGGCGTGCGGGTTTGCTGTGTGTTCTCCAAAGGAGACAATGGGAAAGAAGGGAAAGTCTGGTTCCGACCCTTCGTTGAGCATGTAGGACACCAGTTTGGCTGCTGCCTGTTTTTCGGTAATATCAGGGATCAGACGTTCGCGTAAGGTTTCCATGGCCCGCTGGGCGATCTGGCAGGCACGCTGCATGGCTCGGATTTCTTCTTGATCCTTGATGATGCGCAGCGCGCGGGTTACGCTCTGTCCATCAAGAAAGGAAGCCTGTGGTGCGGCCTCTTCCAGATAACTCATCTCCAGAAATCTCATGCGGCGCGGGATAACACCGAAACGACTGCTGTGTAAATCTCCAATGTCGATTGCGGATTGGAAGACCTGCAGCCACTGAGATCGGTCTTCTCCGTAAGGAAAGGCCCGTACGGGGTAGGGAAGTTCTGTGAGCTTTTGCATCTCTAATTCGGGGAGTACAAAAATGGGATCCCGGTCCGGGATGAAGAATGCGATGACCGGTCTTTCCATGAGGTGAAATGAAAGTCCGGTAAGGTATTCCAGGTCGGGGCCCGGGTTTATGACCATGGCATCCAGCCCGTGGTCCGGAATGGCTTCCAGAAGTGAATGTTGTCTGTTTTTGAGAGTCGTATTTGACATGCACCCTCCAGGTTTTCTGCAAGGGATTATAGCTGATGGGACCTTTTTGTGCTAATTTTCCTTTTTCATTGGGACGGGTACAACGGTAGTGTCGGATATTTCCGACAACATTAGGTTTTTTCGATACAATATAAAAAGAAAAAGTGGAACTAAGAATGGGGTTGTGGAGTTGAAAGGATCAAAAACCGTCCATCATGTATCCTGTAGACGGATTAACTTTCCTCCCGGATTCTTCCACATATACCATGTCCGGTCTTGCCTGGACACATCGTTGGGAGAGTAAGTGATGAATGACAAGATGTTTGATCGGTTAATCCTCATCAGTACGGGCGTACTTGTCCTCTCCGGTGCTGTGACGTTATTGTTTCCGATTTGGTTGGTGTCGCTTTACGGGGTGCGCTTGACAGCGGGCGGAGCGGTGCTGGCAAGGTCATTTGGCGCAGCCTACCTGGGTTTGGGCGTGATTTCCTGGTATGTGCTGCATCAAGGTTCAGCTGATCTGTACCGGGCCTTATCGACAGGGCTCGGCCTGTGTTTTGGGTTGGGCTTCGTTATCTTCTTCATCAGCCAGCTATCGGGAGTGTTCAATTCCCTGGGTTGGTTCGATGTGGTTTTGAATGGGCTGCTCATGGCGTGGCATGGGATTTATTTGATCTCAGCGCGGGAATGATCTCGTTGCTATTTCCTGGATCGGTGGGGTTGAAATCATCCTGGTCAGGTTTTCAAACCACAACCAGTTGCATGCGTGATGTGCTGGGTCTAATTTGAACGCGGGGTTGTAGGAATCGGAGCGAGAGAGGGGCAGTTTATGCGAAGTGCATTGCGGATTACCGGAATGGTCCTGATGGGTCTGATTCTTTGCGCGGTTGTGTTTTTCTTAATCGTAAACCCCGAAACAGAAAACCTCACCCATGAGATCAGAGATAGAGTTGAGGGGGATTTTGTGTCCCTGGTTCACGGCTGGGTGCATTACCAGTTGGAGGGTGAGGATGGCGCACCGACGGTTGTCCTGGTACATGGTTTTTCAGTTCCGTATTATGTCTGGGATCCAACCTACGAGGATCTAAGACAGAAGGGGTACCGGGTCCTGCGTTATGACCTTTATGGCCGGGGGTACTCGGATCGTCCCAGGGTGGCTTATGATCTGGAATTATTCACCTCTCAACTGGATGAGTTGACATCAACCCTCGAGCTTGAAGGACCCATTCATGTGGTTGGGCTGTCGATGGGAGGCCCGGTGGCGGTCCAATATGCTGCCGATCATCCCCGGAAAGTCCAGAGCGTGGTCTTGATATCACCCCAGGCCAGATCGGGGTCTGTCAAGGAAGTATTTCCCCTCAATGTCCCCGTGATTGGGGAGTTGATGATGGCTGTTTTTGTGGAACCCATAATTCTGCCCAGGGCGCAGCCGGATGATTTCTATCAGCCTGAGCGTTTCCCCCATTGGGAGAAAAAATACCGGGTCCAGCTGCAGTACAAAGGTTTTCGGAGGGCAATCCTGTCTACCATCCGCAACCTGCTCGATATGGATCCTGTCCAGGGCTTCCAGAGGTTGGAGCAGACGGGCATCCCGGTGTTGTTGATCTGGGGTGAGGAGGATCAATCCATTCTCCGGAAGGACATGGAGCGGGTGCTGTCTATCCTGCCGGAGATTGAATTCCACACCGTTCCAGAAGCGGGGCATTTATCCCATTACGAACGTCCTGGCATTGTCAATCCATTAATAAGCTCCTTTATAGATAAGCATTCAACCCCTGTGCAGCCCTAGCTGGACATCATCCTTCTCAATGGCTGGACATTCATCCCGGTTTGAAGCCGGGAGGACGAGAGAGGAGTTTATCCTTGGCGATATCCAACCCGGATCCATTAACGCTGGTTACCTGCTGTGTTACCATCAACATAGATGTAAAATAAGATCACGTAGGGCATTCCGACCGGCAATACAGAACAAGAAGGAGACTGACAACGTGAAAGACCATACCTCATGTATATTTTGCGGAAGATCCCAGACCCAGGTCCCTATCCTTGTGGTGTATTATGGAGATCAGAGCGCGGGGATCTGTCCGGAACACCTGCCTGTTTTGATCCATGAACCCCACAAGCTGGAGGGTAAACTGCCTGGAGTGGAAAATTTGGATCCTCCCCAACATTAATGATGCATATACACCCGATCCTGTGGTATGCCTCGAGCGCAGTGGCGTGAGATTTTTTGACGACAGGCGGGTTTCCCACATTTTATGCCCTGTTCACCTATTGAACCCCGATCCTATGAGGAGGACATGTTATGAGTAAGTGGAATGAAGTGCCTATACCTTCCCATTACGAGCCGGAAAAGGTGAAGCTGGTTTGGCGCGTTCCGTACCAGGATCGGGCGGTAGAGGCCAGGAGATGGGCTGCGCAGCACGGGATCATACCGGCTGTTGAAGATAGTGAAAAGACCGCTCTGGTTCTGATTGATGTTCAAAATACCTTTTGTTTGCCTGATTTTGAGCTCTTTGTGGGCGGCGCGTCTGGCATGGGGGCTGTGGAAGATAACCGCAGGCTGACGGAATTTATATACAAAAATCTGGGTGGATTTACCCATATAGCAGCGACGTTGGACACCCACCGGCCCATCCATATCTTTCATGCCCTATTCCTGCAGGATAAGGATGGGAATCATCCCCCGCCTAACACAGTGATCACCCATCAAGAGGTGGTGGATGGCGAATGGCAGGTTAATCCGGCTGCGGTTAAAAGCCAGGGCATCAATCCCGAATATGCCCAGAACTATTTATTGCATTACACCAAAGAGCTGGCGGAAAAGAAGAAATTTGATCTTACTGTATGGCCTTATCATTCCATGCTGGGTGGGATTGGCCATGCTCTGGTGGCTTCCGTGGAAGAAGCTGTGTTCTTTCACAGCGTCGCCCGCCATACACAGCCGGACTATTTCATCAAAGGCCAGAAAATCCTCACGGAGCACTATTCAGCAGTGGGACCAGAAGTTCAACAGGATCAGGATGAACGCCAGTTGGCACAGAAAGACCAGGCTCTGTTGGAAATCGTTCAAGACCATCAAAAAGTGGTTTTTGCCGGGCAGGCCAAAAGCCATTGTGTGGCATGGACCATCAGCGATTTGCTGGACCAAATTCTGGAGGTCGATCCTGCCCTGTCGGAAAGGATATATTTGATGGAAGATTGCACCACCCCCATTGTCATTCCTGATGTGGTGGATTTTTCGGAGGACGCCCAGCGTGCATTTGAGCGTTTTTCAGACCACGGCATGCATGTGGTGAAATCAACGGAGCCGGTTCGCACCTGGCCGGACTGGTAAGCCTAACTTTGCCGCATGTTGGCGGTGTGTAGGGAAAAGAAATACCTTTTCAGCTTCCACCCTGGACCGGACTGCTTGACATCAATCCGGCCCTTAGATACAATGGAAGCGCTTTGCGAATCTTGGCATCCGGGCCTGTAGCGCAGCTGGGAGCGCGCATCAATCGCACTGATGAGGTCGCGGGTTCGAATCCCGCCAGGTCCACCTAGGTTGACGCAGCGCTTTCAAGAGGGTAAAATATTCCTCAACCTCTATGGGCCCATGGCGCAGCTGGGAGCGCGTCTCAATGGCATTGAGAAGGTCGTGGGTTCGAATCCCACTGGGTCCACAAACAACCAAGCACGGCGCAGCCGTGTTTCGCATAGGAAAATCAGGAGTAGTATGTCATCTGCCAGAAAGCCGGAGTCATTGGCTGAAAACCCCGGCGGCCGCGCCCGCAGAGCGTGTAAGACTGAACTCGCCTGACACCTGAAAAGGTGTATTTATGGGTGAACGGAGTAACCCATGACGGGCAAGCCCGTTACAGCGCCCCGAGAGGCGGATAGACACCGCAAACAGGGTGGTACCACGAAGTAATTTCCTTCGTCCCTGACAGGCGAAGGAATTTTTTGTTTAACGTCAATGCTAGAAGTCAGCTTGACTTTCGTGTACAGGGTATAGCAGGAGAGATGATCATGAAGGAAAGATATCAACCACAGCACATTGAATCCAAGTGGCAGACTAAATGGGCAGACGATGAACTGTACCACGCTGAGATCGATGAAGACCGGGAAAAGTTTTATGCCCTGACCATGCTGCCTTACCCTTCAGGGGATTTGCACATCGGTCACTGGTACGCGATGACACCATCTGATGCCAGAGCGCGGTATCAACGCATGCAGGGTAAGAATGTCCTCTTCCCAATGGGGTTTGATGCCTTCGGACTGCCAGCTGAAAACGCGGCCATCGAACGCGACATCCATCCCAAAGAGTGGACCTATAACAATATCGAACGAATGCGTAAGCAGTTGAAAAGCATGGGGGCCATGTTCGATTGGGGGCGGGAAGCTATCTCCAGCGATCCCAGTTATTACCGCTGGACGCAGTGGTTTTTTATCCAGCTATATAACAACGACATGGCCTACCGCAAACATTCTCCGGTAGACTGGTGCCCGAGCTGCAACACGACTCTTGCCAGAGAGCAGGTGGTGGGTGAGGACCGTTTATGCGAACGTTGTGACACTCCAGTCGTCAAAAAGGAATTGGAACAATGGTTCTTCCGCATTACGGATTATGCTGAGGAGCTGCTGGATTTTTCCCATCTGGATTGGCCGAAGCAAGTGGTGGCCATGCAGAAGAATTGGATCGGTCGATCAGAAGGCGCTTCGGTTACCTTCCACACGGAAGATGGAGACCCCATGAAGGTTTTCACGACCCGGCCCGATACGTTGTGGGGAGCAACGTTTATGGTCCTGGCACCGGAGCATCCTCTGGTGGATAAGGTGACAACGGATGAGCACCGGGAGGAAGTTGAGGCCTACAAAGAGCATGCCGCCCACCAGACCCAGATTGAACGCGAAGCAGCAGATAGAGAAAAGACAGGGATCTTCACCGGCGGTTTTGCAGTGAATCCCGTCAACCGGAAAAAAATTCCCATCTGGATTGCGGATTATGTGATGATGAGTTACGGAACCGGGGCTATTATGGCCGTCCCGGCCCATGATGAGCGGGATTTTGAATTCGCCCGCAAGCACGGCCTGGACGTGATCCCCGTCATCCAGCCGGAAGGGGAGGACTTTGACGGCCAGACCATGCAAGGCCCCTATATCGGTCCGGGAGAAATGATCAACAGCGGCCCTCTGACGGGAACAACCATCACTGAGGACGAGGGCCATCAAAACCCGGGCATCAATGCAGTGATTGACTGGTTGGAAGAGAATCAACTCGCAAAGAAAGATGTCAATTACCGAATTCAGGATTGGCTGGTATCCCGGCAGCGGTATTGGGGGGCTCCCATCCCCATGATCCACTGTGAGGAGTGTGGTTGGATTCCGGTCCCGGAGCAGGATTTGCCAGTACGTCTGCCGGAGGACGTGGAATGGCTGCCGACAGGGGAAAGCCCGCTGAAACTGCACCCGACCTGGAAAGATGCCACCTGTCCGGAATGCGGAGGAGAAGCCGAGCGTGAGACGGACACCATGGATACCTTTATGTGTTCCTCCTGGTATCATCTGCGTTATCTAAGTCCTGGATACGGGGATGGACCTTTTGATGAGGATGAATACAAATACTGGATGCCGGTCGATACGTATACCGGTGGGGCCGAGCACGCCACCATGCATTTGATCTACACCCGTTTTTTCCATAAAGCTCTGCGGGATATCGGGATCACACGGGGGCCGGAACCCATGCTCCAGCTCCGGAACCAAGGCCAAATCTTGGGACCGGATGGACAGCGGATGAGTAAATCCCGCGGCAATGTCATTGAACCGGATCCCCAGGTGGAAAAATATGGAGCGGATGCTGTTCGCTGTTACCTGATGTTTGGATATCGCTGGACGGAAGGCGGTTCCTGGAGTACGGAGAACATCCAGGGTGTGGTGCGATGGCTGCACCGTGTGTGGGATTTGTTTGTCAACAAAAAGGGGGAAGAAGCGCAAAACGATCCACCAGAAGAGGTCACCAGCCGTTTGCGGCGCAAGGTCCATCAAACCCTGCAGCAGGTGGGGGATGATTATGAGAATTTTGAGTTCAACACGGTCATTTCGGCCCTGATGGAGTTGTCGAACGAGATGTCCAGCGCGTATCAAGAAGGGGCAGGAGGGACCTCAGCCTGGCAGGAAGCGCAGAACTTTTATCTGCGCATGCTGGCACCGGCCGCCCCTCATATCGCTGAAGAGTTGTGGGCGGAGGTCCTGGACAATCCCTACTCCATTCACGATCAACACTGGCCGGAGATTGACCCGGAAGCCTTAAAAAAAGATACCTTTACCCTTATCGTTCAGGTCAACGGCAAACTGCGGGATCGAATTCAGGCGCCGGTGGGCATCAATGATGATCAAGCTGAAAAACTCGCCTTGGAAAGCGATGGGGCGGCCTCGTTTGTGCAGGACCAGGAAGTTAAAAAGGTGATTGTTGTCCCCGGGCGTTTGGTAAATATCGTCGTATAAATTAAATATGAAAGGTGGCAAGATGAGATTCGAGGACCTGAACTGGTTTGACGTGGAAACCTATCTTGAGAAAGATGACCGGTTGATGATGGTCGTGGGGGCCTGTGAACAGCACGCCTATTTGAGTTTATTGACGGATGTCAAGATTCCGCTCGCGCTGGCGGACGCCGCCAGTAAAGAAGCCGGGGTCCCGGTCGCCCCGCCTTTGAACTTTGGCGTTTCCCCCTATTTCGGGGCCTATCCAGGGACAATGAGTTTGCGTGTAAAAACCTTTCTCAATGTCATCTCGGAATTGGTGGAGTCTGTGTACCAACAGGGTTTCCGGCGCTTGCTGATCCTGAATGGACACGGTGGGAATGATGCAGCCCGCGCTCGTCTGGCTGAACTGGCGAACCAGTTTCCGGATCTGGAGTTGAGGTGGCATTCCTGGTGGTCATCTCACAGCATCCAAGCCCTGGCTGCAGAACATGATTTGAAACCCAACCATGCCAATTGGCTGGAAGCCTTTCCGTTCACCCGGGTGGCCCCTCTCCCCGAGGAAGATAAAACTCCTCCCCATGCACCGGGAATAATGAATGCCGGTCTGGCAAAAGAGGTGTACGGGGACGGGTCATTCGGAGGCAAGTACGTGGTGGATCAGGAGATCATGAATCAGGTTTTCCAGACTGCCCTGGAGGATGTGCTGCATAAATTGACTTTTGCCTGAGAGGGATACAACTCTTTGCCCTTTGGGGCATTGCCGCTAGAAAAGGAGGTTTTTACCTCCTTTTTACCTGTTAACAAGGAGCGGCATACAAAGTAGGGTATACTACACGGCAGAAGACATGAGGTTAAACACGCCGCCATGGCTTCTATTTTTATGACAGCAAGCTAAAAAGCGAGGTAACGGATGTCTGACAAACAGGTTGTGACAGCTGAGGGCGCCCCCCAGGCCATCGGACCCTACTCGGCAGGGGTAAAAGCAAGGGGACTGGTGTTCACTGCGGGTCAATTGGGGGTCGACCCTGACAGTGGAGAGTTTGTGGCGGGGGGAATTCAGGCCCAAACCCGCCAGGCATTGGAAAATTTAAGTGCGGTACTGACATCAGCCGGATCATCCCTGGAAAACGTGGTTAAAACCACGGTTTTTTTACGGAATATGGATGACTTTGGCGCGATGAATGAAATTTATGCAGCATTTTTTCCGGAAAAGCACCCCGCTCGTTCTGCGGTGCAGGTGGCTCGTTTACCAAAGGATGGTGAAGTAGAAATTGAAGCCATCGCTGTTGCGGACTGAGCATTCCCTGCCTGTCCGGCCCCCATATTCAATTTGCGATGTGGAAACATGACCGGTGAACTGATCCTTGTCGTGGATGACGAACCCAACATTATTAAACTCGTCGGCATGTATCTGAAACGGGAAGGGTACCGGGTGGAATCTGTGCGGGATGGTCAGAACGCGTTGGACAGCGTGAAGCGCTTTCAACCCGCTTTAATCGTGCTGGATTTGATGCTGCCTAGAATCGATGGGTTTGAGGTTTGCAAAAAGCTCCGCGCGGATCAAAATGATGTCCCCATTATCATGCTCACCGCCCGGGATGAGGATATTGATAAAATTGTCGGTCTGGAAATTGGTGCTGATGATTATCTGACCAAGCCATTTAATCCCCGGGAATTAGTGGCTAGAGTTAAATCCATCCTCAGGCGCAGCCGGCATTCGGACTCCGCTGCAGGGGAATCTGTGATCCAGATTGGCGATGTGGTAATCGATCCCCAGCGGCGAGAGGTACGGATCAATGATCAACCCGTTAATTTTCGCAATCAAGAGTTTGATTTATTGATCACCCTGGCCAGGCATGAAGGTTTTGTCCTCAGCAGAGAACGTATATTGCAGCGGGCCTGGGGCTATGATTATGCTGGGCAGACCCGGACTGTTGATGTGCATGTCGGTCAATTGCGCACTAAACTCTCCCCATCGCGGGTGACGATAGAAACTGTAATCGGGGCGGGTTATAAGCTGGTCGTCCATGACCTCCCCTCCGAACGGGATTAGTATTCTTATTGTGAGTATGTAGACCATTTATCCCTATGTCATGTAAACTGATTTCCCAGTTATGTTCAGAACCCTGCAATCCCGACTGTGGCTGACTTACGTGGTCCTGATTTTGACCGTATTATCCATCTTGGCGGTGGGAATCTTCGTATATGTTGTACGCCACCCTGTGGTGGACAGACAAACACTACAGCAGCTGGATGTGACGTCCCGGGTCATCAAACGCTTATTTGAGCAGGGTAAGTTCCGGAATACCATCACCCAGCGGCGGATTGAAAATCTGAGCGAGCAGTTTGCGATGCGGATCATGATCTTTGATGTGGAGGGCCGGGAGATATTTGATTCCGATCAGGGTGCGGGTGAGTTTAACTGGCGTCGTTTACAGAGCTCGATACCGGGCAGAGGGTTGATCCGGGATGACCATAACCAGACCTGGTTGTTTACAACCCAGAAGCTGCGACCGGACAATACCTTGTTTCTGGCCGCACCACGGCAGGGTGGGTTGTCCTTCTTGAGATCACCGCAGTTCAGGGAGGTTCTGCGAGATGAATTTTTACCGCCCTTCATCAGGGCAGGGGCAGCTGCCCTTGTGCTTGCCCTGATTCTGGCTTATGGCATGAGCCGCTGGATATCTTCTCCCATTTCAGACATCACCCACGCTGCTCGTAAAGTGACAGAAGGAGAATATCATGCCATTGATCCTCAGGGACCAAGTGAGGTGCGTTCCTTGACCAGGACGTTTAACGAAATGCTTCACCAGGTCCAGACCAGCCAGCAGTCACAGCAGGATTTTGTTGCCAATGTGTCCCATGAACTTAAAACACCCCTAACATCTATTCAGGGTTTTGCTCAGGCCATGATCGACGGCACTGTGACGGATGTGGAGGACATGAGGCAGTCCGCCCGGGTCATCCAGGATGAGGCGCAGCGCATGTATCGCCTGGTGTTGGATTTGCTGGAGCTGGCGCGCTATGACGCCGGGACCGTTCAGCTGGATCGCACCAATGTAGATCTGGAACAACTGCTTGTTCAAACCATGGATAAATTGAGTTTACAGGCTGATCAAAAAGGGATAACGCTCCTGCGGGAAGTTGCGCACCTCCCGTTGTATCATGGAGACCCCGACCGCCTTTCACAGGTATTTTCCAACATGATTGACAACGCGATAAAATATACACCGTCCGGGGGTGAAGTAAAGGTCACGGGAAAAGTCCTGCAAGACAGGGTAGAAATCGGCATCGTGGATACCGGTCAGGGAATACCCGCTCATGAAATGGAGCGCATCTTTGACCGGTTCTATCAGGTGGATAAATCAAGAGGCCATGATCAGGATCCCAGTTCCGGCCTGGGTTTGGCCATCGCCCGGGAAATTGTCCAGACTCATGGAGGTTCGATTCACGTCAGAAGTGAGCCGGAAGGTGGTAGCCAATTTCTCGTTTATCTGCCATTGACGCATGCTGTGGGGGTGGATCGTGATGAGTGACGACAAGATCCAGGTTACGGTTATCGTACCCTGTTATAATGAGCAGGCCACCATAAAAGACCTGTTGTTTAACCTGTTCCATCAAGTCTATCCCCTGCAGAAGATGGAAGTCATCATCGCTGATGGAATGTCTACTGACGGCACCCGGAATATCATACAAGGGTTCCAGGAGGACCATCCAGATCTGGAAATAAGCATAGTTGACAATGAAAAACGAACTATCCCGGCGGGTCTGAACCGGGCCCTGGAGGCTGCCCGGGGCCAGTATATTGTTCGACTGGATGCTCATTCCAGTCCGGCTCCGGATTACATCTCCCGCAGCATCCGGGCTTTGCAGGCTGGCAAGGGAGATAATATTGGCGGGGTATTAAACATTGAACCCGGAGCGGAATCATGGATCGCGGATGCCATTGCAACGGCAGCCGGTCATCCCCTTGGCGTGGGGGATGCCAGGTACCGCACCGGAAGTGATGCCCGGGAGGTTGACACGGTCGCGTACGGCACCTACTGCGCTTCTGTGGTGGATAAGATCGGCCCCTATGATGAGTCGCTGCTTGCGAATGAAGATTATGAGTTCAATGTCCGTCTCAGGCAGGCAGGTGGGAGTATATGGCTGGATCCTGACATTCAGGCCACCTATATTGCCCGACCTACCTTGAAGGCTTTAGCCCGCCAGTATTGGCGCTATGGGTACTGGAAGCTGCGCATGCTGCTCCGGTATCCGGGTACATTTCGCTGGCGCCAGCTTTCCGGAGCGTTTGTCCTGACCTGGATTGTGCTGGGGTTGTTAAGCGTGTGGTTTATTTTTGCCCGCTGGCTGATGGGGTTAGAAGCCTTTATTTATCTTCTGGCTTTGTTGGGTGCTGGTCTGGAGGCGTCAATCAACGAGCGTAAGGGATCTCATCTTGTTGGTGTACCGTTGGCGATCGCGACCATGCACTTTGCCTGGGGTTCAGGTTTTTTGTGGAGTTTAGTAGAATATGCAGGGCAGGCCTTATTCGGTGCAGATTAATGGCAGGCTGTGTGTTCGTTCATCAATTGTGAGACCACCATATGAAACTTCCTTATGATGCTCAAAAAGAACACCGCTGGCGATTAAGATTCGTGGAGCGCCGGGTGCTGCTGTTTGTCGGTGATTTGGTGGCCGGCATCCTGGCAGTGATTTTTGCCATCTTCATCTGGGGCCAACAATCTGCTGTTTTTGGATTCTCATTGCGCTTTGTGTTAGAACGAGTGCCGGGGTGGTTTTTTCTCCTCCCTTTGGTGTGGACCTTGTTATTGATAGAGATGTATGATGTCAGGCGTGCTGCCAACTGGCAGGAAACGGTTCAGGGTGTGGCGACAGCTGCTGTTGTCGGTTCCATTTTGTACCTCGGTGTGTACTTTACATCCCCTCCTGAGTCGCTGCCCAGAATGGGGGTGGCCATTTTTGTGTTGACGGCTGTGCTCTTGACGCTGGGGTGGCGGTCCCTGTATATCCGTATCCTGACAGCACCCCAGTTTATGCGACGGGTGCTTTTGTTTGGAGGCGGCAAGTCCGGTTCTGTGTTGTTGAGGTCCTTCAACCAGCTTGATCCCAAACCCTTCCATATGATCGGCATTGTGGACGATGATCCCAGCAAACAGGGCGAAGAGATTGAAGGCTACCCTGTTGTGGGGAGAGGGACGGATCTCCTGGATCTTATTCAGAAGGAACAAATATCAGATATCATAGTGGCCATCACGGGGGAAATTCAGGGCAGATCCTTTCAGGCTCTGCTGGATGTACAGGAGATGGGCGTAGATATTGTGCGCATGCCGGTGGCGTATGAGGACTTGAATCACCGTGTTCCAATCAGAATCCTGGAAGCCGATTGGATATTACGTTCTTTTGTGGATGAAACCAGCGTTTCCGGTGTGTACCATATTGGCAAACGGGTGATGGATATCCTGGGCGGATTGATCGGGGTTGCGATATTAATCATCATCCTGCCGTTTGCAGCCCTGGCGATCATGCTGGACAGTGGATGGCCCTTATTTTATCTCCAAACCCGCCTGGGTCGGAACGGCCAACCCTACAAAATCATTAAATTCAGAACGATGAAGAAGGATGCTGAGCGCGACGGAGAACCCCAGTGGGCCCGGGCAAATGATCCCCGGGTCACCCCTGTGGGCCGGGTATTGCGGAAAACGCATCTGGACGAGGTCCCCCAGTTTATTAATGTTGTGCGGGGTGAAATGAGCCTGGTAGGCCCCCGGTCTGAACGTCCGGAACTGGTCGAAGAACTCCAGGAAGAAGTTCCGTTTTACCGGGCACGGCTGCTGGTCAAGCCCGGTATCACGGGGTGGGCTCAGGTCAACTATGGTTATCCGGAAACCATAGAGGGCACGATTGATAAGCTCGAATATGATTTATATTACATCAAACACCGTAATTTGCTCCTGGATTTACGCATTATTCTCAAGACACCTGAAACCGTTCTGGGATTGAAAGGGAAATAATATGGTAAAAAGTTTGGTGACCGGCGGGGCGGGTTTCATCGGATCTCAATTGGCACGTATCCTGCTTCATGAAGGTCATGAGGTGAAGGTCCTGGATAATTTCTCCAGTGGGAAAAAAGCCAACCTGGCAGAGATAAGCCAGGATATTCAAGTGCTGGAAGGGGATGTGCGGGATGAAGAAACTGTAGAGCGGGCCGTAAAAGATATCGATTATATCTTCCATCAAGCAGCCTTTGTTTCTGTCCCCCTCTCTATGAAGCATACAGATGAATGTTTCGAGGTCAATGTATCTGGAACGAGGAACATCCTGAAATCAGCAGCCCTTTCGGGAGTCAGCCGGGTTGTGCTGGCGTCAAGTTCAGCGGTCTACGGGGACCGGAAAGCGTACCCTTTGCAGGAAAACGCTCCCTTGATCACCCTCTCGCCCTATGCAGCTTCCAAGCGCGCTAATGAGATCTATGGGGAATTATTCACGCATGCCATGGACCTGGATGTAGTTGCTTTGAGGTATTTTAATGTCTACGGGCCCCGGCAATCCCCGGCCTCGGATTATGCAGCGGTCATCCCGGTTTTTCTCCGGCAGGCGCTTGATAATAATCCCCCTGTTATCTATGGTGATGGAGCTCAAAGCCGGGATTTTATATACGTTGGGGATGTAGCCCGGGCCAACCTGCTGGCTGCCAATTCATCACAGACAGCCGGTGAGATCATCAATATCTGTACGGGAAAGGAACGTTCTATTCTAGATCTGTGGGAGATCATCCGCGATCTGACAGATGGAACGCAGCACCCGATTTTCGAAGAGGAGCGACCCGGAGATATCAGGCGCAGCCTAGGAGATCCGGGAAAGAGTCGTGAACTAATGGATTTTGCGCCCCGGGTTTCCCTGCAAGAAGGATTAATCAAGACAATGAAATGGATGTCCGCCCACGCGGAGAAAGGGGGCTGATTTGCCTTTAGTCAGGATCAAGACTAACTTATGACAAGAGTCACACAAACAGAATGGGATAAGTTTTTAAATGAGTACCCTGATTCTCACCTCCTGCAAACTTCCGCATGGGGCCAGCTCAAAGCGGATTTTGGTTGGGATGTGGAGCGGATCGTGGTGGGTGATATCGGGGCGCAACTGCTATTTCAACCATTATCCTTGGGGTTCCAGGTTGGATATTTGCCCCGGGGCCCGGTATGGGATGGTAAATCCACCTGGGATGATCCCGAATGGCAAGCCCTTGTAGAAGAAGTTGACCGTGTGTGCCGTGAGCGCCGGGCGGTGTTATTGAAGGTGGAACCAGATATGTGGCAGGAAGACGCAAACACACCGGGCCAGCCCCCTTCCGGTTTTCGGGCCAGCAACCACGCCATCCAGCCGCCCAGGACTATTGTCATCAGTCTGGAAGATTCGGAAGATGATATTCTGGGACGCATGAAATCGAAAACGCGTTATAATGCCCGTTTGGCGCGCAGGAAAGAGGTCGTTGTTGACACATCGCAGGACATTGATCTCTTTTATGACATGCTGGAATCCACCGCTGATCGAGCGGATTTTGGGATCCATAACCGGAAGTATTATCAACGCACCTATGACTTGTTTGCGCCGCAGGGAGAATGTAAACTCTTTGTGGCTGAATATGACCGACAGCCCTTGGCGAGCATTCTTGTCTTTATACGGGGATCCCGGTCATGGTATTTTTATGGCGCGTCCAGCGCGGAACACCGGGATCGAATGCCCACCTATCTTGTTCAGTGGGAGGCCATACGCTGGGCGCGGGATCAGGGCTGCAAAAGCTATGATCTGTGGGGCGTTCCAGATCATGACGAAGCTTTTCTGGAAGAACACTTTCTGGATAGAGGAGATGGCCTGTGGGGGGTATATCGCTTCAAGCGAGGGTTTGGGGGCGAAGTAAAGCGCACAGTAGGCCCCTGGGATCGCGTTTACCATCCTCTCCTCTATCAAGTATATAAGTTGTGGGTAGGGCGCGATGCATAGCATATTTGCTGCTGGGGTGGGGTACAAGGCATGAAAGAGAAGTGGAACAAAATTGTCCAACAACTTCCGGATCCGCATGTGCTGCAGTCCTGGCAGTGGGGTGAAATCAAGTCCGAATATGGCTGGGAGCCAACGCCCATGGTGTGGGTGGAGGAGGAGGGGGGATACCGGATGGCAATGGGTGAGGATATTGTCGCGGCTGAGGCAGATCCATCCGCGGCCGCCCTGGTTCTATCCCGGGGACTCCCCCTGGGTCTGCGGGTCATGTATGTCCCTAAAGGTCCGCTGTTGGAAGATTGGTGTGATGAGCGGCTGCGGAATCAAGTATTGGGGGATTTAAGCCAATACGCCGGTCAAGAGGGAGCTATATTGATCAAGATTGATCCCGATGTCGTAGTGGGCGAGGGAATCCCGGACCAGGAAGGCGCGCAGGAAAATGAAACCGGTGCGGAGGTGAAAAAACTGCTGGAGGAAAAGGGGTGGACATTCTCGGATGATCAGATCCAGTATCGTAATACGGTGTTGGTTGATCTTACACAGCCGGAAGACGATCTTCTAATGCGCATGAAGTCAAAAACCCGCTATAACATCCGCCTGGCAAAAAAGAAGGGAGTTTCGGTACGACGGGGGGGGCGAGATGATATGGATCTGTTGTATGGCATGTATGCAAAGACTTCTGTCCGGGGTGGATTCACCATCCGGGGAGAGGATTATTACCACACGGTATGGAATGCCTTTTTCCCGTCCCCGGGAAAGCGGGATCAGGATCCGGTAGCTGTGCCGCTGATTGCTGAGGTTGAAGGAGAAGCCATCGCTGCAGCAGTTATGTTCCAATTTGGGGATAGAGCCTGGTATTTGCACGGCATGTCAACCACAAAACACCGCGAAAAGATGGGTACCTACCTTATCCAGTGGGAAGGGATGTGCTGGGCGAAAGAACAAGGCTGCACGGTGTATGACATGTGGGGCGCGCCGGATACCTTTGATAAACAGGATCCTATGTGGGGTGTGTACCGTTTTAAACGCGGATTTGGAGGAAAAGTGTCCCGCACGATAGGTGCCTGGGATTTGCC
This sequence comes from uncultured Anaerolineales bacterium, assembly GCA_964539105.1. Classification (GTDB taxonomy): domain Bacteria; phylum Chloroflexota; class Anaerolineae; order Anaerolineales; family UBA11858; genus B10-G9. The sequence goes on from CAZIFI010000013.1 coordinate 17,650, forward strand.
CCTCAAGCCGTTGTTTTATAAAGCGTACACATCATTACTCCCCGCCTTATTATCTGTGATGAGAGAGTTCGGTGACCGCCAGACAGAAGAAGTGGCTCAGAATTGATCGGATAATAGTACAGACCGATTGCTGTCTGTCCACCAAATAAATGTTATGGGAGGGACTAATGCTAGAGCGGATCCAGCTTGCCCACACACCGACGCCTATCGATACTTTGCCTACCCTGACTAAGAAGATGAACGGACCCCGGCTCTTGGTCAAACGCGATGACCAGACAGGTTTGGCGTTTGGGGGCAACAAAACCCGAAAATTGGAAACCTTACTGGCTGAAGCAAGAAATCAACAGGCGGATATTTTACTCACGACGGGTGCAGCTCAGTCCAATCACTGCCGGCAGGCTGCGGCGGCTGCGGCGCGGAAAGGATTCGACTGCACCCTGGTATTAGTGGGAGATGAGCCAGAAACCCTGTCCGGCAACAACCTGCTGGATGAGTTGCTGGGTGCCAACATCATCTGGACTACACCTGCTGAGAGGGATGATGTACTGCGCAGGGAGATGGAAGTGCTGGAAAAAGAGGGGCGGTCCCCCTACCTTATCCCGTATGGAGGATCGAACGCTGTTGGAGCATATGCTTATGCCCTGGCAGTTGAAGAATTAATGCGGCAGTGTGGCGAGGATTTGCCGGATTGGATTGTCTTTGCATCTTCCTCCGGGGGAACGCAAGCAGGGTTGGTTGCGGGGGCCTATCATTACGGCCTGAAAAGTCAGATTCTAGGCATCAGTGTGGATGAAAGAGAGCGTGAATTGACATCCCGCATTGCGGACCTGGCCTCGGAGATCACTCCCCTGTTGGGTTTTGAAGCTTCCTTCTCTGTTGAAGACATTCATGTCAATGATGACTATGTGGGTGGCGGGTATGGTGTGATGGGATCGCTTGAAAAAAACGCCATCCATACTTTCGCACGGGAAGAGGGCATCCTGCTGGACCCGGTCTATACCGGTAGAGCTGCTGGAGGTCTGCTGGACTTGATTCAGGCCGGACGCTTCGGTCCGGATGAAAGCGTATTATTCTGGCATACGGGCGGCACGCCGGGGCTGTTCGCTGAACGATACAGCAGAGAGGTGTTTTAAAATAGGCCGCCCCTACATGATTCGAGCCCTTAAGGTTTGTGGACCTTTTCACAATTATAAAAAATCCTAATGAATGTAATATGCAAATAGGGGTAATGTTTATGGTAAAATTTGGCATTGTGTGAAAAGTGAAGAATGATGCGTTACAGCTGCGCCACGCTGGTTGAGTGTCTAGGAGATGTCATGTTGGTTGATTGGAGGTATATCGGAATTTTCTTAATTTTTGCAGCGGCATTATCTACAATAATTATCTTGATCCCACTTCTGATTGCCCCCCATAAACCCAGTAAACGGAAAGAAGAGACTTACGAGTGTGGGATCCATGTGGCGGGCAATATTTATGTCCAGCTGAAAGTTCAATATTATATCTTTGCCCTGATTTTCCTGATTTTTGATATTGAAGCGGTATTCCTTTATCCCTGGGCGGTTGCTTTTGATCAGCTCCCGATGTTTGCCGTATTGGAAGGCGTCTTGTTTATCCTGATCCTCCTGGGGGGGCTGATTTATCTCTCCCAGAAAGGATTATTGGAGTGGGCATAAGATATGGATGACAGCGTTGACCTGTCTGGTTGGGGAGACTTACATGGCAGATTTGATTAATCTCATAGCGTCTTGGATGCGGAGCATATTTCTGCGTTGGGGCTTGGGTGAGAACGCGATCCACCTTTTACTCCAATCCGCAGGGGTAATAGTTCTGACCATCAGCAGTGTATCCATCGTCATCTTCTTGATCTGGCTGGAACGCAAACTGGCGGGCAGGATTCAGGACCGTTTTGGGCCTAACCGGGCAGGCCCGTATGGGTTGTTTCAATCTTTAGCGGATATCATCAAGATATTCACCAAAGAATATATCACACCGAAAGGGGCGAATACCTGGGTTTTCAACCTTGCACCCATTCTCGGGTTAGCTTCCGTGTTGCTGATGTGGGCTGTATTTCCTCTTGCTTCAACCGTATTGGGAGCGGACATCCATGTTGGTGTGCTGTATATTGTGGCTGTAGGGTCATTTGGTCTGTTATCGATTATCATGGCGGGATGGGCTTCCAATAATCGATATGCACTGTTGGGTGCCTTTCGTGCGGTGGCTATGCTTGTTGCCTATGAAATCCCCATGGTCATTGCCCTGTTAATCCCCTCCTTGCTCGCGCGATCCATGAGTTTGAAGGTCATTGTTGAATCTCAAAATCCGTGGTACATCATTGTTGCTCCCGTAGCAGCCCTGATCTTCTTCATATCTTCCATGGCGGAAATCGGGAAAGCTCCTTTTGATTTATTAGAAGCGGAATCTGAGCTGGTTGCCGGGTATCATACCGAATACTCCGGGATGAGATTTGGACTCTTTTATGTCACAGAATTTTTGCACCAGTTCACCCTGGGAGGATTTATTGCCATCCTCTTTTTGGGTGGCTGGAGTGGGCCGTACGCGGCCCGCTGGCCGATTTTGGGCTTGATTTATTTTTATCTTAAGGCGCTGATTGTATATGTGATTATCACCTGGGTTAGGCTTACGCTGCCGCGTATCCGCATTGATGAGATGCTCAATTTCAACTGGAAGTTTCTAATCCCGCTTTCCCTGGTGAATCTGATATTTGTGGCTGTGCTTGACAAAGCATTGATGATCCTTGATGTGGAGAGATGGGTCTACACGCTCCTCATGTTTTTGATGAATGGAATCCTGCTGTGGGTTGCTGTGCGATACTTTGGGATTCGCAAAGGACCCATCGAGCGTGAGCGCTTTCCGGAACGTCGGGTGGCAGTCAGCCCCACCTCGGAATCTGCCAGTTCTTGATAGATTTGTTTCAGCTGCGCCCCTCCTGAGCGAAGCGAATGATGGGAGTGCATTCATGAGTGGTATGGTGTTGTTTGGAATCCCAGCTCTTGTTACACTGGTTGCCGCCTTCTTGGTGGTGACCACAAGGAAGATGGTTCATGCTGCCTTGTGGTTGGTGCTGGCCCTGTTTGGTGGCGCTGTAATCTTTGTCCTGCTTCAGGCAGCATTTCTGGCGGTGGCCCAGGTGGTGATTTACATCGGCGCGATCGCTGTATTGATGATTTTTGCGGTCATGCTCACCCGGCGGATCGGGGAAGAGGATATGCCGCCTGTCAACGAGCATTGGCCGATTGCGGCCTTGTTGAGTGGTACCCTATTCATCGGATTGGTATTCTTTTATTTGAACGCTGAAGAAGTCCGTGTAACAGCCCCGGCGCTGGATCCCGATTTCGATATGCTCACGGTTATGGGGCAGGAATTGCTTTCGCCCAGCGCTTTTGTCCTCCCGTTTGAGTTGGCTTCCGTCCTTTTGCTGGCGGCTCTAATTGGGTCCATAGTTGTGGCCTGGAAGGATTAGGTTCATGGGAAACAAGGTAATGAATAATGTGAGGCATCAACGATGATTCCTCTTTCGTGGGTATTGATTTTTGCTGCGGGGTTGTTCTGTATTGGACTGTACGGTGTTCTGGCTCGAAAAAACGCCATCGCTATCCTGATGGCTATCGAGTTGATGTTAACTGCGGTCAATATTAATCTGGTTGCCTTCTGGCGGTATCTTACCCCGCAGCTTGCTGCCGGCCAGATTTTCGTGATTATCATTTTCGCCGTCTCGGCCTCGGAAGTTGCGGTAGGTCTGGCATTAGTGATTTCCCTATACCGCAAATATAAGCATATTGCTGCTGATGATATCAACCTCATGAAGTGGTGAAGAGGGCCATTCGGGTTTACGTAATCAGAATTCAAATAGCTGGGGCATTATGGATCGGGTTGGGATCGTTCCACTTTTCAACAGCTTCATCCCGGATGCCTTGTTCCCTTGCCACTGGAAGGCGGTTAGCCGGTCGATTTTGAAACAGGCAGCACAGCTGCCTGGGATGGACCTTGGGCTCCGTTCGTTGCGGAAGGTTCCCGTGATTGAAGCTAGGCTAAAAAACATCCTTCTCTGCCTTGGAGGTGTATTGTGTTTGGAAGCATCAATCAAACGATGATTGCTGCCATTTCGCCTGCCCTGGGTTTGGTCGTTCTTGGTACCCTGGTGCTTGTCTTTGACCTGGTCTGGCAGGATAAGGACCGCGCCAACCTGGGTTGGTTGACAGCTGGCGGGCTGTTTGTCGTCATACTGATCACCGTATTTGTCAGCCCGCCGCCGTCTGAAAGCACCCTGCTGTGGGGTGGCATGATCCATCATGATTGGCTTGGTGTGATCTTCCAGCTCATTTTTATGTTCGGGGCAGCGGTCACGGCCTTAATTGTGATGGAATACGACTACGGTCAGAAGGGAGAATTTTATCTTTTGTTGTTGACTTCCACGCTGGGTATGAGCCTGGTTTCCTCTGCAGGGGATTTAATCATGCTTTACCTGGCTTTTGAAACCACATCCATCCCATTGTATATTATGGCTGGATTTCTTAAAGAGGATAAAAAATCGGTCGAAGCCGGTTTCAAATACCTTTTATTTGGGGCCGCCTCTTCTGCTGTGATGCTCTTTGGTTTTAGTCTGGTTTTCGGATTCTCCGGGGAAACGAATTTGCTCGATATTACCCAGGCTGTGAGAGGAGGATCGTTATCCCTGGCTGCGGTGGCACTCAGCCTGGTTATGATCCTGGTGGGCTTTAGCTTCAAGATCGCAGCTTTTCCTTTCCATTTTTGGGCCCCGGATGTGTACCAGGGGGCTCCCACACCGGTGTCTGGCTTCTTGTCCACAGCTTCTAAGGCGGCGGGATTCTCCGTCTTACTCCGGGTGTTGTTTTTGGCATTCCCTGAAGTGCAGAGTGGCTGGCAGTTGGCACTGGCGGTGATTTCTGCGTGTTCCATGACAATTGGCAACGTGATCGCGCTGACCCAAAAGGATGTCAAGCGTCTCCTGGCGTATTCCTCAATTGCCCATGCCGGATATATTCTGATCGGGGTATCATCTGCCTCCCCACTGGGTGTGGGAAGTGCTGTATTCTACTTGGGAGTCTACCTCATAACCAATTTGGCTGCCTTTGGCGCTGTCGCGGTCGTTGGTGAAAAAGAAGGAACTTTTACAATAGATACATTTGATGGTTTGAGCAAACGGGCTCCTGCCTTGGCACTGGGGATTCTGGTTTCTTTTTTATCCCTGGCTGGCATGCCTCCTTTCGGCGGCTTTATCGCCAAGGTCCTCGTTTTTGCGGCCGCTGTCGAGGCGGATCTGATATGGTTGGTTGTCATCGGCGTATTAAATACTATTGGCGGCCTGTATTACTATCTCATCGTCCTGAAGCATATTTACCTATATCAAAGTGAAAGGGATAAAGTCCCCTTCCAGATCTCCATCCCGGCCTCCATGGTTCTGGTTTTGTTGTCTGTCGGTATACTTCTCATCGGCACTGTTTTCACCCCCTGGTATAACTGGGCGATGGTAGCGGCAGAACTGTTGTTTTAGCGCGTTGATGAATCCGTAACATTGCCCGATACACAGGATCGTTTTCAGCACTGTGCTGATAGTGCGAGAATGAAGGCACGGACCACCGGATGCTTGAAAAGAGACAAATCGTGAATTGGGTGGTGTGTGCCGTCTGTATTCAGAAACAACGCATTGGTGGCAGGATGAAGCCTGGCTTTATTTTGTGAAGTTTCAACCCCATTTCTCAATCCGCAAACTGTATACCGGGCACCGTTGACCTTTTTCTCCCTCCTGTGAACCGGAACTCGTCTATCTAATTAACCTATAATGCTTTCCAGAGACCCTTGAATTAAATTGACAACCTTCCCTATCCTGCGGCTTCCCTGGTGACGGGAGTAAGCCCTATTGACGATGGTGTCGATCGCAGGTGGGTGGGGTTGCAATAAAACCTTGCCCCTGTCAGCTCTCTGGACAGCTCCGGGCAGTTCATAAGCGCCAATCTCACTTTCCATGATTTTAGAGGCCTCAATACGGTCGGCCGTGGAGCCAGCAGGTTGGTATCATATCGGGGGCGGATAGGAGGGCTTCGACCGGCCTCTGATCATGGCAGCCGGGTAAACAAAGGTTGGAGGATCGGTGCCTGAAATCCCCTCAGCCACGTGACGGCGTGAAATATTCTGCCAACCCGGTCAGGACAGCAGCAGGATCCGGGGTGAGAATCGGAAAACAGATCATTCTGGTCATGGGATCCCAGCCTTATCTGTGCGGATCAGGATTGGTCTGGAGCAGCACCTTCCCACCGGAACGAGGACGGGTGATGTACAATGGTGATGGAAAATAGGAACTCTGCGGCGGGAAGGACAGCCAGGGTGGGGATGCAAATCTCCACCGGAGAGCCCATGGGCGTATGGCCTTTCTTGTCTTGGGAAAGAATCGACCCTTAGCGTTCAGGAGAGTATCATCTTGCGGAAAGAACAATCGCTGAAAACCCTGCTGGGGCATCTTCCTTCATGGCACGGAAGCGTTACCCAGGATGTCCAGATCACCGGCATTTCCCTCGATTCCCGGGAGGTAGAGCCGGGTCATCTTTTTGTTGCTATTCAGGGTGGTCAGGTTGACGGACACGACTATATCCCGGATGCGGTCAAGAACGGGGCCGGGGCTGTGGTCGGGTCCAGACCGGGCCGTGAGTCTGAAGCGGCTCCCGTGCCTTATCTCTCCACGACCGATTCTCGCCAGTCAGCTGCCATCCTCTCCGCTGCATACTATGGTTTTCCGGGATTAGCGTTGACGGTCATCGGGGTCACGGGAACGGATGGAAAGACGACCACAACAAATCTGATTTTTCATATCCTGCGGGAGGCAGGAATCCCGACAGGGATGATCTCAACGGTGAATGCTGTCATCGGGGACAAATCGCTGGACACCGGTTTCCATGTCACAACACCGCAGGCACCGGATGTGCAGCGTTACTTGCGTAAAATGGTGGATGCCGGCTTGACCCATGTTGTGATTGAAGCCACTTCCCACGGATTAGCCCAGAAAAGGGTGGATGCCAGTTATTTTGACCTGGCGGTGGTGACGAATATCACCCACGAACACCTGGATTATCATGGCAACTATGCGGCCTACCGGGATGCAAAAGCGCGCCTGCTGGATCTCCTTCAGGAAGCGGGAGATAGGAAAAAGACCCAGCCCCGTTGTGCGATTCTGAATCGGGATGATTCCTCGTATTCGTTTTTGATTGACCGCGTCCAGAAATTAGGCCTGGAAGCCGTCACGTACGGACTACAGGGGGGAGATGTTCAGGGAGAGGTGGAGGAACACAGCCCGGACGGGATTGAGTTTACTGTGCTGGAAGACACGGATACCGTCTCGCTGACGACGTCTCTTGTTGGCCGGTACAACGTATATAACTGTCTGGCTGCCGTTGCCGCCTGCCGCAGTGTCTTGCAGCTCCCATGGGAGTCTATTCAGCGCGGTGTCGATGCGTTGGGGGGGATCCCAGGACGGATGGAAGAAATTGAAGCGGGCCAAACTTTCACGGTGATTGTTGATTTTGCCCACACGCCGAATGCGCTGCGGCGTGCCTTGACAACGGCCCGGGAACTCAGCCGGGGACGGGTGATCGCGGTCTTTGGGTCGGCTGGCCTAAGGGATCGCGAAAAGAGACGCTTGATGGCGGAAATTTCAGGAGACCTGGCGGATCTTACGGTGTTGACCGCGGAGGACCCCCGCACGGAGTCCCTGGATGATATCCTGCAGGAGATGGCCACTGGGATCCGCTCCAGGGGGGCGCGAGAGGGGCACACCTTCTGGCGCGTCCCGGACCGGGGGCAAGCCATCCGGAAGGGGATTGAGGAGGCCCGTCGGGGGGACGTGGTGATCATTTGCGGCAAGGGGCATGAACAGTCGATGTGCTTCGGGGAAACTGAGTATCCCTGGGATGATCGCCAGGCGACCCGGGCTGCTCTGGCAGCGTATCTGGGGCAGGACGGACCGGATATGCCCTATTTACCCACGCAGGATTGAAAGGAAGAGGGGGACAGGATCGTTACCGCAGACCACACCCCAGATTAGCTTCGCATAGGTATAAAGGTTGGAGCTGCAGGTGGCAGTTCTAACTATGGAAGATTTTACTATTGACAATTTACACATAGTTGGTTAATGTAGGGTTGGAAACAATACTAACTCCAAGGAGGAAGTGTGCCCCAAGCTAACCGGAGACGCCGCAATCCCTGTCCCCATCGCCGCCGGAGGCGTGGGACACGCATGCTGCTGCGGCCCTACCTTCTGTCATTGTTGGCCAGGGCAGAGGCTCATGGCTACCACCTGTATGACTGTTTGTTGGAGCGAGGATTCGATTCTGAACGCCTGGACTCTTCTGTGGTCTACCGTGACTTGCGGGATATGGAAGACAGAGGGTTGATCCATTCACGGTGGGATGATGACAGCATGGGACCCCGGCGGCGAGTGTATCGCATTCTACCGGTGGGAAGGAAATGCCTGGAAGATATGGTTCAGGATTTGCAAGAAATCAGTCGTCGGGTCGATAGCCTGGTGGCCGAGATTGAGGCGCTTCCAGATGATGAGGGGACGTTCTGAGTTCGGAGGAGGGAATAAACACGTGAAGATCGCGGTAAGTTCAAAAGGAAGGGGGAAGGACAGCGCATTCAGCCCCCGCTTCGGGCGCTGTGCGTATTTTAATGTCTATGACACAGCCCGGAGGGACTGGTTTGAGATCCAGAATGAAGCCCTGCATGCCAGGGGCGGAGCCGGAACGGCAGCTGTGCAGGAGCTGGCTGATCACGGTGTCGACGTGATCATCAGCGGCCGCTTTGGCCCCCATGCCTTCCAGGCGATTTCCGCAGCGCACATCAAGCCTGTCCTTCTGACCGGTGGTTCCACCCAGGCAGTGCTCCAGTACTACCTGGAGGGGGAAGGGGAAGAGGTCACTTCCCCCGCCCGTAAAGGTTTCCATCACGGGGGAAGGAAGGGATGATCAAAATCGCTCTCGCCAGCGGGAAAGGGGGAACCGGAAAAACGACCTTGGCAACCGGATTGGCACTGGTTCTGGCCTCCCGAGATTACTGCGTGGCGTACTGGGACTGCGATGTGGAAGCCCCGGACGGCCAACTTTTCCTGCATCCGGAATGGGACCGTGAAAAAACAGCAGGCCTCCCTGTCCCGGTCGTTGACGAAAGCCGTTGCAGTGGTTGCGGCCTGTGTGGGGAAGTATGTCAGTTCCATGCCTTGATGGTTTTTGAAGGGAAGGTAACCGTTTTTCCTGACTTGTGCCACGGATGCGGGAGTTGTGGTTTGGTGTGCCCGGAGGAGGCCATTCAGGAACAGTTTCGTCCCCTGGGTCAACTTATGAGCGGCAGGACAGCTTCAGGAATTGATTTCTCGCAGGGGTTGTTGGATATCGGTCAACCTCTGGCGGTCCCGGTCATCTCACAGTTGAAGGGATGGCAGGTTGAAAAGTCCTGGGATGTGGTCATCATTGATGCCCCACCTGGGGCATCCTGTCCAGTGGTTGAGGCCGTTCACGGTTCGGATTTTGTCGTGCTGGTCACCGAACCCACGCCCTTCGGTTTGCATGATCTTAAAAACGCCTATCAGGTCACCCGGAGCCTGGGCATCCCCGCGGGCGTGGTCATAAATCGCGCCGGGATCGGGGACGATGGGGTGCAAACGTATTGTCACAAACAAGATCTGGACATACTCGCTCAATTTCCCTATCGATCCGAAGTGGCCCGGGGATTGGCGCAGGGAAGGACCCTGGTCGAGATTGATGACAGCTATCAGGATCAACTCTTGGACCTTTTTCACAGGATTAACTCTGTCCTATCCCATAAGGTGCGAGCATGAAAGAGATCGTTATCCTGAGCGGGAAAGGCGGGACAGGAAAGACCAGCATTACTGCATCTCTGGCAGATTTAAGCGCTCAGCGTGAACCCCCGTTAAACCTGGTGGTCGCAGACGGGGATGTGGATGCTAGCAACCTGGCCTTGGTGATCGCCTCCAGCCCCCGTAAAAGAGAGGATTTTATGGGGGGAGCAGTGGCGGTCATCCACCAAGGGGAATGTATTCAATGTGGCACGTGCCGCGAGGTGTGCCGCTATGATGCCGTATTTAAAAATGGTGGGCGAATGGTGGTTGATCCTATCCTGTGCGAAGGTTGTGCGGCATGCGTTTTTCAGTGCCCCCAGGAAGCGATTTCCCTCGAAGAACAAGTGGCGGGGGAGTGGATCCAGTCAGCCACAAAATGGGGCCCATTATTCCATGCTAATCTGTTCCCTGCTCAGGAAAATTCCGGGAAATTGGTCAGCCTTGTGAAAGACAAGGCCCGGAGTTGGGCCGGGGAACGGAGCACAGATCTGCTCCTGGTGGATGGCCCCCCGGGGATCGGATGCCCTGTGATCGCAGCCGTTTCCGGAGCAGATCATGCCTTGATCATCACGGAACCCACCGTGTCTGGATTGTCAGACCTGCGGCGGGCCCAAGCAACTGCCCGGCACTTTGAAATCCCCAGCAGCGTCTGTGTTAATAAATCAGATCTCAATCCTCACGGTCGGCGGGAGGTCCTGGAATACTGCCAGCAGCAGGGTCTTGAGGTGTGGGCTGAAATTCCCTTCGACGATCATGTCACCCGGGCCATGGTTCACGGCCAGGCGGTGACCGCGGCTTATCCCGCTTCACCAGCCTCTACGGCCATTCGCTCTTTGTGGGACAACGTTGTCCATATACTGGAGGAATGTTGATCGGGGGAAGGGTGGCGGAATCCCCCGTGTGTGGCGCAGGGATCATGTAGTAAGTTATAGATTCTAGTTTAAAGAAAGGAGAACACATCATGCGTATTGCCGTATCCATTGAAACGAATGAAGGTCTTGATAGTCGAGTGGCGCATCATTTCGGCCGCTGCCCGTATTTTGCCCTGGTCGACGTGGAAGAAAACGAAATTCAAAGCTGCCAGGTGATCGACAATCCCTATTACAGTGCTCACCGGCCGGGACAGGTTCCGGGGTTTATCCAGGAGCAAAAAGCGGACGTGATGTTGAGCGGGGGTATGGGGCGTCGGGCTATCCAATTTTTTGAGGATTATGAGATTGAGGCCGCTACCGGTGCCCAGGGCACGGTGAAAGATGCCGTTGCTGCCTTCGTGGAGGGCGATTTATCCGTGGCTGCCCCCTGCAAAGAAAGCCTGGACCATGAAGGGCATCACGGTGGCCATCATCACGGTCACCAGCATTAACACTTTATCGACGGGTGCCTGTCAGGAAAGCAGCGCCCGTCAGCTCCTGTTTTGATGCTGGGGAAAAGGTTTCTGTTCCCCAGCCTGAATAAATTGGTGCCTACCATAATGGAATAGGGGTTAATCCGGAGGGGGAGAAAAGACACATCCGGTTTGATTAGATCCGTTCCAGGTGCGCTGCTGGGTAAGCCTCATGGACTGACCTGTGAGTTCAGAAACCAGGAAGGCATCCATGTCACACAAGCCAGGGTAATCTCTGGGCAGCGACCGGTATGGACAGTGTTTGAATAACACCCGGGGACCGGTCGGGTGGGCTTCCCAGCTGGCATGATAATGGAGTTGGTTTAACTGCTCCACCGCTTCGTTCAGACGATCGATGGGTGGGGCAGTTTTGATTTCTCGGGATCCTAATAAGTGACGGGCGATGTGCCGGTAAGCCTCCTGGCGTTGCTTATCATCGCCGGTGCCTTTCTGCACACTATCCAGCACAGCCCGGATGAGTCCCTGCAGGTTATCCTCCAGGGCGCGGGATGTCAGTCCATACAGTTTCTGGGGCCGTCCCGGACCTTTCCCGCGCCGTTTCCCCCGCTCCTGCACCTTGCCGTCTTCCATCAGCAATTGGAGATGGTGCCGGATATTGGCTGCTGTCACGTTGAGCGCCCCGCTTAATTCCTGCGCGGAGGCGGTTTTGTACGTTTTGAGGTAGGTCAGAATTTGGTCCCGGGTCCACTGCATAGGGCTATTATAATGCCGAAAACGAATTTAACAAAGATAAATTTAGTTAATTGTCGTTGACAGTGGTGCCAGGGGGCCTATAATGGGAGGGGTAACCTGTAGGATCAATCACAATCAGCATCTGTTACTTCCCGCTTGGGAGAGGAGCATGACACCAATGCCGGATGAATTGAATCAGGAAGGGATGGAGATTCCTCCCGAGTTGGAAAACTCTGTCGTTGTCACTACCTTGGATCGAATTTATAACTGGGGCCGGAAATATTCAGCCTGGCCCATGATGTTTGGGCTGGCGTGCTGTGCCATTGAGATGATTTGCACAGCAGCAGCCCGTTTTGACTTTGCCCGCTTCGGGATGGAAATTATGCGGCCCAGCCCCCGCCAGTCGGATGTGATGATCGTCTCCGGAACGGTCACTAAAAAGATGACCCCGCAAATTGTGCGCCTCTATAACCAGATGGCGGAACCGAAGTACGTCGTGGCGATGGGGGCCTGCGCTTCCGGCGGTGGCCCTTTTAAGGAGGGGTACAGCGTGGTTTCTGGCATCGATCAGTACCTGCCCGTGGATGTGTATATCCCGGGATGCCCCCCTACTCCCCAGGCCCTGTTATTTGGGTTGATGAAGCTGCAGGAAATGATGGAAAAGCAGTCTATCCGGGATGTGCGCTGGTACCAGAAGGGTGATGATGAGGGCGTTCCCGTCCCTTTTCTGGGGCCGGATTTGATTGATCCCCGGGATTTTGATCTGGAACCCGGTCTTGAGGTGCATGGAGAGGCAGATCAGCGATGACCACCACACACGGACTTGACACTATAACACAAAACGTGCTGGACCACTTTCCGGACCAGTGCGCAGCAGATGACCGGGAGGGGTATGAGGGCCTCCTGGTATCACCTGGCGATGTGCTGCCCTTTGCCACCGCCCTGCGGGATGATCTGGGATACGACTTTTTATCATCTGTCACTGGGGTGGATTACCAGCCTGAGGGCAAGATGGAGGTTGTCTATCATGTCCTGAAATCAACCGGCGGCCCGATGCTTGTTTTCAAAGTACAGATCCCGCGCCAGGATCCGGTCCTCCCCTCCCTGGTTGACATCTACCCCGGGGCGGATTTTCAGGAGCGCGAGGCCTGGGATTTGCTCGGGATTCGTTTTGAAGGCCACCCTAACCTGAAGCGCATCCTGTTATGGGAAGGGTTTGCTGGCCATCCCCTGCGCAAAGACTGGCGGGAGCCGTATTATGACCGGGATGCAAAACCCTTTGCCACACGATGGCCGGAGGGCACCTTTTCACGCGCGGAGGAGCACACACCCTACGGAAAAAATGTGCAATATCCGGACGACATGGATCCCGAAGCCTGGATCCCTGATCGGGATGAGCTGCTGTATAAAAGCATGGTGGAACGGACCCGTTCCAATGGGGATTCCGATCTGGAAACGGAAACGATGATCGTTAATCTCGGCCCCCAGCATCCCTCAACGCATGGTGTTTTCCGCATGGTGGCTGCGCTGGACGGGGAGACAATTGTCGACCTCGAACCGGTCATGGGCTATCTGCATCGCAACCACGAAAAAATCGGGGAGAGAAACACATATCTCATGAATATCCCCTTTACAGATCGCCTGGATTACATCTCTTCCATGAGCAATAACTGGGGATATGTGCTGGCGGTGGAACAGCTGCTCGGTGACCGTTACCAGCCACCTGAACGTGCTGAGTATATCCGGGTCATCATGGCTGAGCTGACCCGGATTGTGAATCACTATATGGCGATTGGAACCTACCTCAACGACCTCGGAGCCTACTTCACGCCCATGTTGTATGCCCTGAAGGAGCGGGAATTAATCCTGGATGTCTTTGAGGCCGTTTCCGGGTCGCGCATGATGTGTAATTATTACCGCTTTGGCGGTGTGGTGCGCGATGTGTCCTCAGATCTGGAAGATCAGATCCGTAAATTGGTATACGAGCGTCTGCCCCGCCAGATCGATGAGATGGACCGCTATCTGACCAAAAACGAACTCGTCATTTCACGCAGTCAGGGTGTGGGGGTGCTAAGTCCGGAACAGGCAATTGCCTATTCAGCCGTCGGCCCAGTGCTGCGGGCCTCGGGTGTGCCCTATGATATCCGCCGTGCTGATCCTTATGGGATCTATGATCGATTTGATTTCGATGTCGCTGTCCGTCATCACGGAGATGTGTATGACCGGTACTTGATCCGGGTGGATGAAATCCGGCAGAGCATCCGCATTTTACAGCAGGCCATTGATGGGATGCCGCAAGGCGATATCTTGGCCAGTAAATTGACCCACAAGCACCGCGTCACGGAGGGCGAAGCCTACGGGCGTGTGGAGGGCCCCAAAGGGGAGTTAGGGTTTTACCTGGTGTCGGATGGGTCTGAAAACCCGTGGCGGTACCACGTCAGAGCCCCATCCTTTATCAACCTGACCGGATTAAAAGAGATGTGCCGGGGCGAAAAAGTGGCGGATGTTGTCGCGATCCTGGGATCCATTGACATCATCCTGGGAGAGGTGGACCGCTGAGCGGAGCTGGATAACGAGAGGAGCAAGTCATGATGGATGGGCGCGGCATACTGCACGGACTAGGGGTGACCCTGAAACATTTTCTGGAAACGTATATCGAGGATATCAAGGCGGGAAGGGACCGCTACTTTACGGAAGAAGGCGTGCAGAGCAGGAGAGACACGGATACTAAGGGCATATTTACCGTGCAGTACCCGGAAGAAAAACTTCCTGTGCCAGAGGAATTCCGGTTTATGCCTTTTCTGCTTTACGATGTAGGGGAGGAGGGGGAGAAAGATGTGCGCTGCACGGCGTGCGGGATTTGTGCCCGGGTTTGTCCCCCTCAGTGTATCTGGATTACGCGTGCCGAGGACCCGGAAACCGGCCGGCCTGTGACCGAACCGGCTTCCTTTACGATTGATGTTGATATTTGTATGAACTGTGGTTTATGCGCTGAGTACTGTCCCTTTGATGCCATCAAGATGGATCATGAGTATGAGCTGTCTGTCTATATGCGGGAAGAGCAGAACGTCTTCAGACTGGAAAAGTTGTTGAAGCCTGCGTCTTATTATCAGCAAATTAGGCCCCGCAACGCGGAGCAGGAACAGCAGGAGCGGGAAAAAACGAACAAGCGCAAGGCACGCCGCCGGGGTAGAAAGCGTTCCGGGTGATGTTTCACCTTGCAAGATGCGGTATTCGGATGACCAACGAGCAGTGGACTGAAGAGATCAAATAAGCATCCTGGACCTCTGGGGGATAACTGGCCGGCCCACGGCGCCTGTCCCGCTCTGTTGGACCTCCTGGATGCCCTGGAAAGAGTGCTGCAGCATCTCACGATCTCATCCGGCCAGGAAGAGGATTAATCCCCGGATGAAAGCCGCCGTTAATTGCCGAAAATGCCGTCCTGACTTCCGACCTGATAACCAATATCGTGCTGCCTGGGTTTGAGACAGGCATGTCTTGCACTAACCTTAGCCCGATTCCCTCCCTGAAATTCACCTCTCGCTGTGTAGAGAATGCAGGGTGTGTCAACCGGCTTGCCCGGTAAACGCGCTCCGTTTCCTGTAAAGGGAACAATAAAAGACACGAAGGTAGATCGGCTGCCCTTCGTGTCTTATTTTTCACCTCAGGATCGATTACCCCGGGATTTCTTTCTGATTGATTTCCAAAGGAGCCAGCTGCAGGGTCTCATAAGGCATTTCGATCCCGGCCTGGCTCAGGGTGGTGTAAATCCTTTCCCTCAATTCTGCCCGTTTTCCGATATGCAGGCGTTCGTTGTCGATCCATACCCGCAGTTCCAGCTCGATGTTATAGTCATTGAGGGCCATCACCAGCACCATGGGTGGTGGGTCAGCCAGGTAATCCTCATCCTGCTCGACCAGGTTGAGAAGCACATTTCGAATCTCAGGAATATTTTCCTCCAATCCCACATTCATAGGCATATCCAGGCGCAGGTGGGGAAAGTTTGTATAGGAGGCGACTGTCTTATTGATCATTTCTGCGTTGGGCACGGCCAGCATGCGCCCATCGGGCGTCACAATCCGGGTCGAGCGCAGTGTGATTCGTTCCACCTTGCCGTATTGGTCGCTGACCTCCACCAGGTCACCGATCACGAAGGGGCGGTCGAGAAAGATCAGCAGGCCGGAAATCAGGTTTGAAAAGGCGTCCCGGGCTGCAAAGCCAATCGTGATTCCGGCAATCCCCAGCGAAGCCAGCAGGGTCGAGATATCCACATCTGCCGCCTTCAGGGCGTACACCCCGCCGAAGATGAGCATGGAATATTTAAGCAAGGTCTGCACGAACATAGTTGTGGTTTCATCTTCTTCGCTGCGTTTCAGGATGGAGACTACGATCCGCCGTACGATTAACCACAGGAGATAAAAAACCACGAAGACCAGGACGCTGCTTATGAACCTGATAATCCATTCTCCCAATACCTCACCCATCGCAGCCGGATTAAAGATCTCTCTCAGTTTGCCGAGTAGGCTCTGGATGAGTTTATTCATGACCATCTCCTTGATAGGGTATGCAAATTGAAGGTATTTGTATTCAGTGTTGGAGTGGAAGTGAGTCCGTGAGAAAACTTAAGGGGCAGGATCCATATCCAGTAATTCTCGCGCCTTGCTGACCTCATCTTCCCGGACGACGAGTTCTGACTGCTGAATATCACCCGTGTAAAACGAGGGGGATTTATAATAGGGAACGACCACAGCTTTGAGGCCGTGGGCTTCCAAAATGTTTTTATCCCGTTCTGCTTCATAGGTAGGGCATACTTTCAGGGTTACCGTTTTCATCGTTGCTCACCTCTAAGGTAATAGGACGCTGGGTCCAGGATGGACATATGTATTGTATCTTAATGGGCTGAGCGTACTGTGTGATGTCTGCTGCTCAGAACCCGCGCTGTTGACCCTCCCAGGGAGGTGGGCTGTCAGCTTTAAATTCTTCCACACTGGGCCCGTTCAGGTCCTTCAGTCGGCGCAACCCGTACACATAACTCGCAGCCAGGATCAGAACCAGTGCTGGCCAGCCGGTGAGGATCTGCACCCATCCCAGGGAACCGGTGCTGCCCAGCAGGTAATAATAGCTCTGGATTGCAAATTGGGACCCGAAGAAAACCGTCCAGCCCAGGGTGACCTCAGCGTACGCCGGCCGGATGCGCTCATGCCAGTACCAGGCCAGGGGCCAGTTCCGGGTCAGATGGCTGCTCCAGGCTGCAAAGGGTTTTTTCACCATCAGGCTCACCAGGCACAGCAGGGCAGTCAACCCGCTGGTGAGAATGCCGGGCAGATAATATCCAGCCGCGGATTGGGTGATCCAGGCCAGTACGGCTGCCAGCAGTATGGCAGCTAACCCTCCGGTGGCATACCCAAAGGATTCCCCTTTCAAGAGACGGTAGCCGACCAGCGCCAGGGAAGACAACACAGAGATGGCCAGGGCCAGATGCAACGATAAAGGACCGTGGAGAATTGTAAATAAGAGGGGTGGGAAGATGACATCCAGCAGGGGAACCCGTCCGCTGACGACCGACTGGAATTCTTCCAGCAATTCTTGTAATCTTGTCATTGTCCCTATCAGAAATTCATCATTTAGATTTGACTTTAATTGACAGATTGATTTGCCTGACACACAGAGCATGGTTCCCATGGGAAACATAGTGTAGTTGTGTTGGCTGCCCGTGGTCCATACGCTTTAGACCGGCGCCAGGGTACCGGCAAAGATTTGCCAGGCCAGAGCTGTTTTGGCGACCAGGCTGAGCACAATGTATACCCTCTCTCCATATAAATAATTTTTCCACGGACCGATTTCCTTGTACTGCAGGTACATGTTGACAGCGAAACTATTGAAGAACAAAAAGAGAGAAATGATGATCGCGTATACAAAGTTAGGGGGCTGGGCATCGTTCACGACTGCGCTCCCGATCAAGCTCACCAGAAGCACAATCCAGGGTAGAATGCCGGCGATGCATCCGTAGATAAAGGAGGTCCATACCGTTCGTTCGGTGTGCTGGTTGTGAAATTCCATTAGAATTCCGAAAAAATTCATGACCGCGTTTAGGCCAAAGAGGGCCAACAGGGTCAGGATGTCCCACACCCCCACCAGCATGGCGATCAGGACGATCATCAAGGAGGAGCTCAAAGCGTATTCATAAAACCGGACGGGGTTGATTTCCCTTTTCAAGTTCGATACATAGTTTGTGTATCCGACAGTGCTGAGATAGTAATGGGCCACGGCGGAAATTAGCAAAAAGACACCCACCGCGGGTCCAAAGCGGAGTTCGTAGAGCAAATTCAACTCCGGTTCCAGGGAGAACGTTTTCTGGTTGAAGGTCAGGAAACTGCTGAAAACAGGGTAGGTTGTATCGTTACTGAGGATGATCATCAATAGGCCCTGGATGAGATGCAGGGTGCCCATGATGGCGTTGAAGCGCCGTAAGCGGGGAAAGGATAATTTTTGTGGGGATGAATTTTCTGCCATTTTTTATCTCCTGTGATTTCTTAGTTCGGTTTCTGGACGGCATGTTTTCCCATCCAGAAGGTGGTCCAGTCCCCCCGGCTTTGGATTAATGCCAGCAGCGCATACAGGGCGCCAGTGAAAAAACCCAGCACCATGACCAATATAACCCACACAGCGGCCCGGGCTGGCGAGGTTTCTCGATAAATGATCCAGCCTGAAAAGAGGATGAATCCGGTGTAGAGGTCAACCAGGGACACAATTCCCCACGGGTTACGTAGGATTTCCCCGCCGTCCTGGGAGAAGTTTCCCACTGAAAAACCATAGATCAGAACGGCGGTCATGGCCAGCAGACAGGCCAGAGCGATTCCTTTGGCGAGTTTCATGTCACCTCCCGTTACAGGATGAGGAGGACGCCGAACGCGATCTCCACGGCGATGCTGATGTAGTTGGAGGATTCCAGGGACTGGTCAATAAACATGGAAATTGTTCTGATTACAGCAATGACCAGATAAGTGATACCTAACATGGGAAAACTGACCGCCCTATCCAGGATCACGGCTGCCAGCGCTAATCCAATAAAAACGGCTCCCAGAATGGCACGGATTTCAGTGATTCCCCGTCCCCCCACAGGCTGCAAACCGGTGAATTCCTCCACCCGGGCGGGCCATACTAAGGAGTACAGGCCGGTCAGGAAGGTGCCGATGACCGCAATCCATTGTAAGATTTTCAAGATGGACATTCCTTATTCCTTGTCGTTTTGACCCTGGCTGGGAAACCATGGGAAAAAGGCATTGGTTTTCTGCATGTATTCTTCATACCCGGGCTTCTTCTCTTTCAGATCTTTTTCGAGCATGGCTACTCCGGAGATATTGATCAACAAGTACGTAATCAGCAGGGGGCTGAAGATGGTGGCCACACCGGTCCAGGTGTTGGCTGCCAGGAGGTAAAAGCCCCACCATTGGGTGGCATCCCCAAAATAATTGGGGTGACGGGTGTAGCGCCACAACCCAGAAGTCAGGAGCTCCCCTTCATTCTCCGGATCTGATTTAAACTGGCTCAATTGATAATCGCCGATGGCCTCAAAAAAGAACCCGATGCCCCACACAGCGGTGCCGGCGATATCAAGGACGGTAAAACGGGCGGGCCGGGGGGAAATCTGGGCTGCAAGGAGAGGAGCGGAAATAATCCACATCAGCACACCCTGCAGCAGGAAAACCTTGAAATAAGATTTCCACCACCAGGAGTCCCCGGCTTCTTCCCGCCATCTGCGGTAGCGATAATCTTCTCCCTGTTCCCGATTCCGCAAATAAATGTGGATGGTAAGGCGCATGCCCCAGATGAAAACCAGCAGGGTGAGCAATATCTTGCGGGCTACGAATCCCTCCGGCGTGAGGGCAAAGTAGATCCAGGCCGCGATGGCAAACCCTGCACCCCAGTATATATCCACAATGCTGGAATCCTTCAGGACCAGGCTCAGGATCCATAGTAAAGTCATCAGCGTTAGTATTGCTATGCCGGCGGTGATGAAGGTCATGAGTATCATTGTTCTCTCCACATAGAGCTAACTTAACTTTTAACTTTCCAGGCAAATCCAATCGCGCCTGGGCCGAGATGGGTGCCTAATACAGGAGTGACGTTGACTTTTAAGGGTTCTCTGGGGTAGGACAGGAAGGTTTGCGCCTCCTCCCATAACTCGCTGACTGCCCGGGGGGCGTTGGTGTGCACCAGGGCAATGTCCTGCAGCGGGGATCGCTCCCGGAGTAGCTCCAACAGGCGCCGTGCCGCTCGCTTGTGGGTCCGGACCAGTTCGGAAGTGGGGTTACCCTGATTCATTTTCAAGATTGGTTTTACGTTTAATAAGCTGCCGATCCCGGCCATAATCATGTTCATCCGTCCGCTCCTGCGCAGGTATTCCAGGGTGTCGAGGGCAGCGGTGACATAAATAGATCGCCCTGATTCTTTCAGGTGGGAAAGAATGTCGGGAACGGATTGCCTATCACGGGCCAGCTGAGCAGCCTCCAGTACCAGAAATCCCAGTCCCATGCTAAGCTGACCGGAATCCAGCACGGTGACTGGGATGGAGACTTCCTGGGCTGCTTTGCGGGCCACATCGACAGTGGCGCTTAAAGCCTTTGAGATGTGAATGGAAAGGACCTGTGTGGCCCCTTTTTGGGCTAAATCCTCATAAATTTGAACCATCTTCTTGATACCCGGCGTGGCCGTTGTGGCTTGTTCAGGGGATGAGCCCATGCGGTCATAAAAGGCTTCCCGGGTTATCTCGACGCCATCAATAAATTCCTCCTGCCCAATCTGAATGTAGAGCGGCACGATGGTGATGCCGTGTTTATCCACCAGATTGTGGGGAAGGTCACATGTGCTGTCAGTCACGATACGGATAGACATGTCAATACCTCAACGGATAAGTAGTTTTGATTCTACCTATGATCTTACAATGGCTCCATTACTTTGTCAATAAAATCTACAAAATATTTGCAAATCCTTGACAATGTAATGGGGTATGGGTAGAATAATCCTGCGTGCGCGGATGCATTGCCTGTGTCCTGTGCGTATTATATCCGCAGATAGAGGAATTTCGATCAAACTAATATTTTTGTATACAACACACTCAAAGAAGGTCAGCATGGCGAAATATGAAGAAGCTGCAACGTTCAATTTAGGGGCTGTTGTCCAGGAGACGGGGATCAACCCTGATACGCTGCGGGCCTGGGAACGTCGCTACGGTTTGCCCCAGCCTGACCGCTCCGAGGGGGGACACCGGCTGTATTCACAGCAGGATATCCGGACGGTGAAATGGCTCTTAGAGCGTCAGGAAGAGGGCATTCGCATTGGACGCGCTGTCGAGCTGTGGCAGGAAATGAAACGAGCCGGCAAGGACCCTTTCCAGGAAAAACCTCTCCAGGAGGATGAGGGGCCGGCGTATGATGATCTCTCCCCCGGAGAGGAAGATGCTGGCAGTCAAGATGTGCTGGACCGGATGCGGATGGCCTGGCTTGAGGCTGCCCTGTCCTATTCAGAGGAAAAAGCGAACCACATCTTTAATGACGCCCTGGCGCGCTTCTCGGTTGAACGGGCAACCCATGAAATATTACTTAAAGGATTGCGCGAGGTGGGTGAGGGATGGTACCGGGGAGATATCTCTGTTCAATCGGAACACTTCACTTCAGCGTTGGCTGTTCGGCGGATTCAGGCTTTAATCACAGGCTCACCTCCTCCCTGGCGTTCAGAACAGATCATTGTGGCTTGTTCGCCATCAGAGCAGCATGACTTCGCGCCCTTATTGATCACACTCTACTTACGCAGAGAAGGTTATCCTGTTATATATTTGGGGGCTGATGTTCCTTATCGGGAACTGGAAGATGTCGTGCTGGGTCTATCGGCTGATTTAATCATTCTATCAGCCCAGACCCTGGGACCGGCGGCCGCGCTGTCCCGGGCGGCGGAGACGCTGATTGAGAGCAACGTGCCGGTTGCCTATGGGGGGTGGATATTCCATCAGCTCCCTGAACTGGAGGCCCGTATGCCCGGTCTGTTCCTGGGCAACAGTATTTATTCTGTGGCGGATGATGTCAGTCAAGTGCTTGATGATCCACAGCTGGCGCTGGAAAAAGGTCACAGGATCCCGGGCAACTATCGGGATTTACTGGACAGGTATCTCGAGATTGAGAGCCTGCTCCTGGAACGCATGATGCGCTGGAATAAACGAGAATTACGGGCCCGGGAAGAAATGGACATGATTACCAGCGCCTGGATGGAGGGAATTAAAGCCAGTCTTATTCTGGCCGATCTGAATTATTTAGATCATGAAATTGAGTGGATGTCTGGTCTGTTGTCGCAGCGCGGTGTGGACAGTGACTCTCTATCACGATTTTTAGTGGGCTTTGCCCGGGTTCTGCAGGACAATACCGGAGACGACGGTCAGGTATTGACGGACTGGATTCGGGACCGTGCGCTGCGGATATAAACGGTCCGCTCTGGGATCTGTCACTGCGGATTAGCAGTATGCTTTTGACCCACTGGCGCTTGTCGCGCCGGGTGTGAGGTTGAGGATGAGATTACGTGATCAGGGACGCTGGAAATGGATCATCCTGGGGGGAGTTTCCCTTGTGTTGTTCTTGATCCTGGTTGGCCCTTTCCTGGTCCCCGTACCGGAGTTGGAAGATACGCTATCCCCACGGGATGTGGGGTATCCTTCCAGTCAGTTCGTGGATGTCATAGGTGTCGACGTCCATTATCAGAAGGCGGGGAATGGCAAACCGGTGATTGTGCTGCTGCATGGTTTCGGGGCCAGCACCTTCAGCTGGTGGGAGGTCATGCAGCCCTTGAGCGAAGTGGGCACGGTGCTGGCCTTTGATCGACCTGCCTTTGGGTTGACCGAGCGGACGCTGGAATGGGAGGGACGGAATCCCTATGCTCCCCGGTCTCAGGTGGAGCTGGTGGTTGGACTGCTCCAGAAGCTTGGTTTGGATCAAGACGTGATTCTGGTGGGGAATTCAGCAGGGGGGACAATTGCCATGCAAACAGCGCTCGAGCATCCTGATCTTATCCGGGGATTGGTCCTGGTCGATGCTGCGGTGTACAGCGGGGGCGGGAGTCCAGTCTGGATCCGACCCTTGCTTCACACACCGCAAATGGATCGGGTGGGTGTGCTGTTGGCCCGATCCATCGCGGATAGGGGAGAGCGCTTCCTGCGCAGCGCCTATCATGATCCCTCCCTGGTTACGGATGATGTGCTGGAAGGATATCGCCGCCCGTTGCAGGTAGATCATTGGGATCGGGCGCTGTGGGAGTTGACCAAAGCCAGTTACCCCCTGAATCTGGACCAGAAAACGGACCAGGTCGGGGTGCCCACTCTGGTCATCACCGGGGATGATGACCGCATTGTACCCACGGAGGACAGCCGGCGATTAGCCCAGGAAATTCCCGGGGCCCAGTTGGCTGTGCTGCCAGCGTGCGGACACCTCCCACAGGAGGAGTGCCCGGACGCGTTTTTAGACGCCTTGATCCCTTTCGTGGAAAGCCTTCCCTGAGCACGTACCCTTCCTGGAGACTTCGCATAGCTATTGAGAGGGTGGAATGCCGAGGAGAACCGAACAAAAAACACCATCCACAGCCTTATGGTGGATTCGGCGCGATCTGCGCCTGGAGGATAACCAGGCTTTACAGGCCGCCCGGGAAAACGCCGACCAGGTGCTGCCGGTATTTGTGGTTGATCCTGATCTGGTGCATTCCCAACGTATGGGGCAGGCCCGGCTCAGATTTCTGTGGGATGGATTGCGGATATTGCAGCGGGATCTTCGCGAGCGCGGTGCCGATGTGGTTATCCGGAAGGGTGATCCTGTTCAGATCATCCCGGCCCTTGTCAAAGAATGCGCTGCCAGCATGGTATACGCGGAAGAGGACTTTTCACCGTATGCCCGCCGACGGGATCGGGCTGTAGCTGAGCAGGTCTCCCTTTCCCTTGGGCCAGGTCTGGTTATCGCCCATCCTGATTCCATCTCCAAGGCAGACGGCGGTCCCTATCAGATTTATTCCTATTACAAGAAGAAGTGGCGAAAACAATATTATCCGCTCCCGAGAAATGCCGTGTGGGGCGCACCAAGCCGGATAGAGATGCCACAAGGTATCCCATCAGATTCTATACCACAGGGCGATTTTACCGGGAGGAAAAATTTTCCCCCGGGACATCATTCGGCCCGGGATAGATTGGCGGCGTTTACTTCAGGACAGAATCCGGCGATCCTTTCCTATGAAGAAGGCCGTGATCGACCGGATGTGCAGGGCACGTCCCGGCTCTCCCCTTACTTCCATTTTGGTATGCTTTCTGCCCGTCAAGCCCTGGCCGAGGCCCAGGCTGCAGCGGATCGAGCCGGTATTGAGAAGCATTGGAAATCCGTGGAGACCTGGATCGATGAGTTGATCTGGCGTGATTTCTATTTCTCCATTCTGTATCATTTTCCTTATGTGGTCGAGGGCAGCTTCAGAGAAAATTTGAGGCACATTTCCTGGCGGAATGATCGGGATGATTTTCAGCGCTGGAAGGAAGGAAAAACAGGATACCCCCTGGTGGATGCCGGGATGCGGCAGCTGCTCGAGATGAACTGGATGCACAACCGCCTGCGGATGGTTGTGGCTTCTTTTCTGGTGAAAGATCTCCTGATTGATTGGCGCTGGGGGGAAGCCTGGTTCATGAAGAATTTGCTGGATGCCGATCTGGCCGCAAATAACGGCGGCTGGCAGTGGGTAGCGGGTACAGGGACAGATGCCGCACCGTATTTCCGGATATTCAACCCCATTTCCCAGTCTCAGAAACACGACCCCCAGGGAGAATACATCAAAAAATATGTCCCTGAGTTGCGGGTTGTCCCCACCCAATCTATCCATGAACCATGGAGTATGACCCCCTCTATGCAGGCGGAATGCGGATGCGTGATCGGTAAAGATTATCCGGCTCCCATTGTTGATCACGGACAGGCCCGGGAACGGACCTTGGCTGCTTACCGGAAAGCCAGGGAAACAGATCAATGAGCCAATCGTGGCGTAAATAGCAGAGGCTGAATTGGTTTCGATTTGTGGTTGGCACGCAAGGTGCGCAGCAGCGGCTTGACCCAGCGGGTTGAAAACCTGTGGTAACTCCCGGGCTAGATGTGCCCTCTCCAACTTCGATCCCGGAAATGACTAATTAATAAGTAGGGTGGAGGTTGTGACCATCCGGACCCATGACCTGGATCAGGGTTTCCCAATGCATGGAAACGTTCCATGCCACAAGCAGGAGAAGTGTGGCCCAGGCCAGAATAAGGAAGGTGCCCTGTTTCATTCTGGATCCCCGGGATGAAAAAATTTGGGGGATTGATCCCCGATTTACCCAGCCCCGGGCTGCAGACGGCAGCAGGACGGGCAGTAGTGCCAGATGAAAGCGCGGTTCAGCGATGATCAGGAAGTGGGGTACGGCATATGTGACGGTCAAACCCAGGGTGAGGATCATCGCCATCCGGCTGCGGTGCATGATGATCCCCGGGGGGAAAAATAACAAGATCAGGACCCACGGCAAAACGAGGACCGTATACAGCAGCCAGCGCCCGGGTTGGGGGATGGGACCAAAAAAGCCGTTGCCGTAAAAGTAAACCATTGCCCGGTCTTCCAGCCCAAAGAAGAAAGCCATTTTCCGGAAGACGCGCACCACCGCATCGCCGGGATCGCGGCGAATAAACTGCAGGGCTTTCTTTTTCGTATATTCATCCCGGGTTTGATCATCGATATAAGTCAGTGGGCGAATAGCAATTTCGGAAACAAACCCCCCGTCTCCTTCGGGATGATAGCTGATGAACAGGTTGTATCCCAGGCTGGTTTCCAGGAAGGTGGGTTTACCCATCAAGCGAGAATTGCGCACGGCCCAGGGCAAACACAGGCAAAGAATGATGGCCAGGTAAGTAACACTGTGGGAGATTCGTTTTCTGGGTCCGAAAAACAGCCAGGCAGCGATAAATAGGACAAAGAGGAGGGCGACCGAGCGAGTTAATATGCTGGCTGCCATAAGGAGACTGCTCAGAATAAGGGGAGCCCAGGCCCCTCTTTTCTGATAGATCAACAGACATAGGAAGCCAGCTGATAAGGTGAGGAGGAATAGATTTTCCGAGGCCAGGGCCAGCGGATGAAAAAGCAGGATTGGATACAGACCTATCCCAATGCCGCTGAGTAATGCAGTGCGCTTACTAAACCCAGAGTAGAGGGCGATTAGCGCAGTAAGCGGAGCTAATCCGGCTGTAAACATTGCCTGGGTAACCCGCGTCCATCCAAAACGGTTATGTTCTGGAACCAGGGCATAGATACCCGTTAGAAATGCGGGGTAACCGGGTCCACGGTGGGCGGTCTTGATGCCCTCTTCCGGGAAGGTGATCCTGTCAAGGTCAAGAAACTGCTTGTAATATGGCTTCAGGGGTTCAACGTCCTGCGCGCTGTACCAGCGATAGCCCTTTCCCTTCAGCATGGAGCGGGCGAGCATATCGTATTGATACATATCATCTAGAGCGATGGATTGTTGAAAGAAAACCACCGCCAGCACCAAACGCGGCACAACAGCAATCAACCACAGCAGGAGGTAACTCCTGGGGGACATGGCAGAGGTCCGTTTGGTCCGGGGGGCGTTCATGATCTAAAATCCTGGTCCTGGTTACAGCGGCAGATGCGTAATTGTATATGCCTTGGCTTACATTGAAAAAATGACCATCAATTAATATCCTCTATATCTCCCCCTGCCTGGCCATGTAATGCAGCAGGGCCCGGGTCAACAAACAATCATCGTGGGCGCGATGGGTGTTGGGGAGAGAAATGCCGGCCTGTTTTCCAGCATTTGACAGAGAGTGGTATCGAAAGCGCTTTCGTGCGGGATCCCATTCACCCAGAAACTGGGCATAAATTTCCATCACATCGAAAAAGCGGGTCCCGGCGGGTAGTTTCCAGTTCATCCAGTGCTGGGTATGAGTTTGTTTGATCATCCGTACATCAAATCCAACGTTATAAACCGCTACTGCTCTTCCCTGCAGCGCCGCTTCTACCTCTTGCCATATCTCAGGCCAGGTAGGGGCATTACGGGTCATGTCCTGAGTGATGCCGTGGATGCGTTCTGCGTCTCTGGGGATGGCTTTGTTCGTGCGAACCAGGGTGTCCACCAGCGGGGCTTGATTGTCATCGATGACAGAAATCTCAATTACTGTATCGCTCTTGCCCATCCCGGTGGTCTCGGTATCCAGATAAACGGGGTTGGTTGCCAGCTCGTGTTTTGCTCGTTGTATGGCTCGTTGTCGATGTGATGGGTTCATGACGGATTGAGTTCTGCCTGTAACGAGGCAGGTTCCGTGATGGGTGGTTTGCACAGTGTGCCCTGGCACACGTATGCAGTTGCTTGACCATCCTGCATGGGACGGTCTTGGAGAACGGTGGGGGCCTGGTCATTTATCGGTAGACCCGAGACTGCGCCAATGGCCCGGGGGCGATATGTATCCCACAGCAGGTCGACCAGGGCCTGACGTCCCTGGTCGGACTCGGGTCCGACGATGGCGATTTCCTGCAGGGGACCTACCACCAGATCGGCGGCCTGCAGCCACTGTCCGAACCCGATGGGCTGTCGCTTGGAGAGTTCTTGCTGCGATTCGATCATATTCACTGCGATGTCGTGCCAATCCAGGTTGATGTTATAACCGGCCATCAATATCAGTGCCGTCGCTGCCAGAGCGCTGCCGGATGGTGTGGCATTATCCTGGATATCCTGGGGCCGGTACAGGAGTTCTTCCTGGTCGTGTCCGGTGTCAAAAAATCCTTCCTGGGGATCAAAAAAGAGGTCCAGCATGTCTTCTGTCAGGGTTCGGGCTGCCCGGTACCATTTATTCCTTTCATCCGTCTGGTACAGAGAAAGCAGCCCCAGGATCAGGGCGCCGTAATCCTCCAGGTAGGCCAGCTGGCTGGTCTCACCCTGCCGCCAGGCCCGGAAGAGGCGGCCGTCATCCCGCTGCAGCGCGTCCAGGATGAAGGAGGCGTTTGCCCGGGCAATGTCGGTGTAGCGGGAGTGATTGAGATAGCGACCGGCTTCCGCGAAAACTCGAAGCATAAAGCCGTTCCAGGCTGTGAGCACCTTGTCATCCGTGGCGGGCCGGACTCGTTTCTCGCGGGCCTGATACAACCGGTCATGCAGGCTTTGGATTGTTTCTCTCACCCGGGGCAAGTCATAGTCCGTTTCCTGGGCCAGTTCTTGATCACTGCGGGCGCGCTGCAGGACGGTCTTCCCTTCAAAGTTTCCGCCCTCGCGTACGTCGTAGGCTGCCATGAACAGCTCTTTCTCGTCGGGATCCGGGATAAGCTCTGCGAGCTCAGCTTTGGTCCATGTGTAATACTTGCCTTCTTCGCCCTCGGAATCCGCATCCAGGCTGGAAAAGAAACCGCCCTTCTCGTGGCGCAGTTCCCGTGCCACAAAGTCCAGCGTGCGCTCACAGATCCGTTTGAAGGAGGGGTTGTCGGTCAGTAAATAGGCGTGCAGGTAAGCGGATGAGAGGAGCGCGTTATCGTAGAGCATTTTCTCAAAGTGGGGCACAAGCCAGAACTGGTCTACGCTGTAGCGGGAAAATCCGCCGCCTACCACATCATACATGCCTCCTTTCGCCATGGCGGTCAGAACATGGGTGGCCATATCCAGCGCATCCTGGTTCCCGCGGGTGGACTGAGCCAGCAGAAAATCGATGGTCATGGCCTGGGGAAATTTAGGTGCCTGACCCCAGCCGCCGTTTACCCAGTCGTATCCGGTATACAACCGCTGCACGATATTTTCAAGAAACGCACTATCTATTTCGCCGCCTCCCCCATCCCCTGCCTGATTGGACTGTAGATGTTGGGTGATTTTGGCGCTGCTTTCCAGGAGCTGATTTCTGTCTTCTTCCCAGGCCCGGGCTATGGAGGTCAATACCTGTCGGAAAGATGGCATATTTCCCCGCGGCTGGGAAGGGAAGTAGGTTCCCCCATAAAAAGGCTCTCCCTCCGGGGTGAGAAAGACGCTCATGGGCCATCCCCCCTGACCTGTCATGGCCACTACAGCTTTCATGTAGATGTTATCCAGGTCGGGACGTTCCTCGCGGTCAACTTTGATATTTATGAAGTGTTCATTCATGAGGTCCGCGATCTCGGGATCTTGGAATGATTCGTGGGCCATGACATGACACCAATGACAGGCGGCGTAGCCGATACTGAGAAAAATCGGTTTATCTTCACGTTTTGCTTTATTGAGGGCCTCTTCTCCCCACGGATACCAATCCACAGGGTTGTCTTTATGCTGCAGTAAATATGGAGATTGGGATTCGGCCAGTCGATTTGCCATAGGTTTC
This sequence comes from uncultured Anaerolineales bacterium, assembly GCA_964539105.1. GTDB lineage: Bacteria > Chloroflexota > Anaerolineae > Anaerolineales > UBA11858 > B10-G9. The sequence continues at coordinate 46,991 of CAZIFI010000013.1, forward strand.
CTCTTTAATCTATTTTCTTCATTGCTCATTAAAAACGGATCCAATACAGGATTTATTCCTGTCTTTGACTACTTTTATACCAAACGCAGTTAACAGATTTATTAGAATCAGTGCTATTGTATTATGATTGGGATGATTTATAATCAAATTATCCGATCAAAAGTTACCTTATACCTCCTGGTAGCACGGTCCCCTCAATACGACAAGAAAACAGGTTCGGGTTCCGATATTTGACGGGAGGGGTAAGGATCGCTATAATGATACTTACTGCATCCGTATTATGGACTTCCTATGTTCTTGCAACGTTTTCATGACCGGAATGGAATAAAAAAGGGCCAGAGTTTTGTGGAATTGGCCTTGGTCCTGCCTGTCCTGTTATTCTTGCTGGTGGGATTTGTAGAGGTGGGGGGGATTATCTACAACTATCTCTCCATGCTGGATGTCACCCGTGAGGCTGCTCGGTTTGCCAGTGAGCATAATCCCCATGTCCTGGCCGCCCCTGGCGGGGGGCTGCCCTTGAGCGCCTGCACGGACGATCAACTTCACTTTTATTATGATACAGCCTGTGTGATTATCGGGTCCGGGTTCAACCCGGATATCACATTGGACCCTGCTACAGATGATGTAGCCATATCCGTGTTTACAATTGATGATAACAGCGTTACTCACCGCTGGCCGAATGATGCCGATGGTGTGTGGTCCCTGTATTCGGAAAATTGGACCAAGAATTGTGATGGAACAGTCAACAGCACGACACCCTTTATGACGAATGCGGAATTGATCGATACCATGCTGGGACCGACTGCTACACCTGGTGGGTCTGGAACGCCTGCAGGACGGACAGACAAAGGTGTGGCTTTGGTCGAACTTTATTACTGCCATCATCAGATGCTGAATTTGCCAATTATGAGCCAGTTGCTCCCGAATCCTGTTCGCTTACACACCTTTGCAGTTATGCCAGCCCCGGAAGCGGCTCCCACTCCCACGCCATTACCCTGAAGTAGGGAATTATGTTCTCCAAAAATTTTCGGAATCGTCCCCGAACTAAAGCGAATTTCCTGTCACGATTGATCCATAATATCCGCCGCGGGAAGCGGAAAGAAGGCGGGCAAGCCCTGGTGATCACGGCGGTAGCTTTTGTGGCCATTCTGGCCTTTGCCGGGCTGGTAACAGATGTCGGCACTTTATATTTAAATTATACACGTTTGAAGAGGGCGCTGGATTCAGCGGCTGTGGCGGCAGCCAACAATATTAAGGACTCTTCCTTGCCTGCGGCCCAGCGCAAGGCATATATTCATGAAGCAGCTAAGGAGATGCTGCGCTTGAACCACATCGACGATATTGCCTCACTGGAGACCTATATCTGTAATGAGGCAGGCACACCCGCAGCCTTTGATACTTTCTGCCCCGATCCCGGCGAAGACAAGCGCAAACTGGCATGGGTGCAGGCAACCCAGCGCAGCCCGGTGTATTTCTTAAGCCTGTTCGGTGTGGATACCATCCCCATTACCACCCATTCCATCGGGGAAGCCGCAACGCTGGACGTGGTGGTTGTGATTGATACTTCGGAATCCATGGGCTCGGATACCCCCGGCTACAGCGCGAATTTTGACCCCTCATCCTGCAATTCAAGCAATTCATGTCAACCGCTGCGCGAGGCGAAAGACGCTGCTAAAGTCATGGTTGACAAGTTCTTTGACGGCTATGACCGTATTGCGGTAGTCTCTTATGACTTCAGCGCCACGGTCCATGATCCGGATGGATCAACAGCTGTGGTTTTGGAATCCGACCATGCGGCGGTCAAAAATACCATAAACAATATACAGCTGCATGATGACGTGGATCTTAATGATGTAGTGGCTCATGGAAATCCCATCGATGGAGACATGAACCCGCTGGATATCAATGGGGACGGCCACTACGTAGGCGGCGTCCCCCACGGTTATGGAGATGCCATCGTCACCACCTGCACCGGGTGCGGGATGCGGGTGGCGGGGGACATCCTCAAGGGACAGGGACGGATGGACAGCGTGTGGGTCATCGTTCTCCTGTCCGACGGCGCCACCAATGTCAGCGATCTGCCCGATTCCAGTGACGCCAACAACCCGGTTCCCGCAGGGTACACGAACGGCTTCTGCGGCGGCACCCTCAACAACAGAATGTGGGATAAGCCGTGGTGCACCGACAGTGACCCCAGCACGCGCCACTGCGGTCCCTTCCACGCTAACAGCGGGGAATGTCCGCCTAACGCCAACTGGGTGGGCAATAACACGCCGCTGTATGACGCGGAAGATTATGCCCGGGATATCACGGACCGGGTCGCCTTGTTGAAATCAGCCAACAACAGTGAGCCCACGACGGGAGAAGATATCGCCATTTACACCATTGGACTCGGCAAAGCAGCCGCCCCTCCGGACTATGACGGGGAGGAAATGCTGCGGTATATGGCCAATATCGGGGATGATAACGTCCGCAACCCGGTTCCGGACATCACCGGGGATGATTTTGTGCCTGACCCGTGCGACGGCGTCGCTGAGAAGACATCCTGCGGCCAGTATTATTACGCCCCGGATCCCACCTATCTGACCCAGATTTTTGAAAAGATCGCGGAAAGCATCTTTACCCGCATCAGCCAATAGGGTAAAATACAATAATACTGCTACGATAAGCATATTATTGATGGGGGAGCGTCCAAAGCGTGGGAAACATGAAAACAAGAGAAAACGGTCGTCAACGAGGGCAGGCGTTGGTAGAGTTTGTGATTGCTCTACCCATCCTGCTGTTTGTCATTTTTGGGATCATTGAGTTTGCCCGCCTGACCTTTGCCTGGATGGCTGTTCAAAATGCAGCCCGCTTCGGGATACGGTACGCGGTCACGGGGGAATTTGAAGAACAGTATTGTGATGAGGCCGGGAATTATCTGGGTGGTGCGTATATCTCCGCTGATACAGACGGTGGTGACCCCCAGGATTGCATCGTCCCTGATTCCTATTCCGGGGCGGATCCTCATGATAAAGAGCGGGAATTAATTGATATAGCTCGCTTGTTCTCTATCCGCGACGCGGCAGTGGGGGGAGGGACAGGATTGTGGCTCCGTCCGGCCGTGTCCGGAGATTATGAACAATATCTATTTAATCATGACGCCACGCATATTGGAACACCCACGGATGCGGGATTCTATCACGTCACTATCTGCAGCAACCGGGATGGGAATTTTGCGGTGGACTGGAACAACTATGCCATCCCGCTTTGTGTGGATAATCTGAACGGAGTTTTGATGGATGATGCTGGAGGTCCGAACGATCGGGTTAAGGTCTATGTCGAACACCGCCACCCCCTTTTCCTGCCCCTTTTGAGCAACATGTGGTCCTCCCTGACACTGACTGCCGAGCGGGATGGCATCGTGGAAAAATTCCGCACCTCCCGCGTGGCCGGTGTGTCCGGTCCCATCCAGTCAGCCCCGACTTGGACCCAAACGCCTTCCATTACCCCCACACCCACAGCGACCAACACCCCCACAGCGACCGCAACCCACACCCCGCTGCCCACCACATTCCCCTGCGCCGGATCGGGCATTTTACGGGAATACTGGTTGGGCATGGCGGGAGATGACATTCATAACCTGACATCAGATCCCGATTATTCATCATCACCGGATGGGAACAACACGCTGGGCATGTTTGAGGGGCCCACTGATTGGGATGATAACTACGGCGCCCGATACCAGGCCTGGCTGTGTCTCCCCAAACCGGGTTCCTACACCTTCTGGATTGCCAGCGATGACGACAGTCGATTGCGTTTGGACTGTTCCGGAAGTGACCCCTTGTCACCGGGAGATGCTAATCCGGGAAGCGCGGCCCAGATCGCCTATGTAAATGGAAACACGGCATCACGGGAATGGGATTTATACGGGTCGCAGCAGTCCAGCTCTATGAACCTGACCAAAGGGGGGTGGGTGTGTTACATCGAGGCTCTTCATAAAGAGGGAACAGGCTCGGATCACCTGGCCGTGGCCTGGCAGGGGCCAGAAATTCCTGCCCGAGAGGTCATTGCCGGTCAATATTTAATGCCCCTGGGACCCCAATCCACGGCCTTCCCGACGGATACACCGACCGTTACCCCCACACCGGACTGCAGTAAATACAGCATGGGCAGTGTTTCCTTTGATACATTCTCGGTCCAATACATCGATGTTGTGAATAACGATGTGGTGGACGCCAAAGTGTCCTCCATCGAACTTGATTGGGATTATGTCGAAAACTACGGGGTTGTAAATGGTTACCCCAATACCAATGTTGACCTCTTTGCCTGGGATGGGGCGGACGCCTGGGGGAACGGTCAGGCGGACCCACGTGATTATTCCTCCGTGACCAGCACCCTGGGTGATCACCCGGGGACATGGAAAGGACCGCTGCCTTTTGATGCAGGAAATACGTATAGCTTAATGTTCGATATCGACGGCGATTGGGCTGGAGGAGGCAAGTTATCCTCCACAGGCGTGATTTCGGATGATTTCGGGATCCAGATTGAATTTGACAATGGCTGTGTGTTGCAGCGCAGCGCTGTGGATCGCCCGGCCTATACCTTCACGCCGACTTTTACCCCCACTGAGACCTATACCCCCACACCTTCACCGATTCCATCCGACACGCTGGTACCCTCCGACACGCCGATTCCTTCCGACACGCCTTTACCCACCAAGACCTTTACACCCTCTCACACTCCGTCGGATACACCGATTCCATCGGATACACCCACGCCTTCCGATACGCCGATCCCCTCCCCCACGTTCACACCCAGCCATACGCCGGTTCCCTCAGCGACGAATACCCCCCTCCCGGCTACGAATACGTATACCCCAACAGCCACACCCATCCCCACCTGGACCCCGGCCTGCCCATGGGATGATCCAGCCTGGCCCTGCCAGCCGACCTGGACACCAACCCCCTGAACGCCGAGATCTGAACCGAAATACCTGGACCACTAAGGGGCTGTCCCAAAAGTCATTGGCACAGCCCCGAATTTTTTAATATAATGGGG
>CAZIFI010000014.1:0-51722 GCA_964539105.1 uncultured Anaerolineales bacterium
TTGATTAAGGCTGGAAAAAGGTGTGAGATTCAACAATTGAACGGGACCAGGACAAGAAAATATTTAGCTGCCCGTTTCATTCAGGGGTTGATAACAAAAATCTCCGAATTTCACCTCGGAGCTTTTCTATTTATCTGCCCGGTTATTTTCTACAAGATAATGTGCTGCCATTCAATTCCGGTGCCAGATTCTGGTTAACCACAAAAAGTATACGTTAAACGCTGTCCAACATCTCGCGCACAGCCTGGATTTCGTCCTCGTTGATGGTATGTCCCATGCCGGGGTAGGTGCGAAAATCTACCCTGGCTCCCGCCTGTTCAAAAACCTGGCCAGCTGTCTCCATCAGGGGATGTTCTACCCAGGGGTCACGGTCGCTGCCGCCGATGAAGACCGGCATATCCTCCAGGCTGCCTTCGATGTGACGCGGTTTTCCCGGAGGGCCGATCAAGGCCCCGCTGAAGACGAACAGGCCGCCGTAGCGTTGCGGGTTGCGGGTCACATACTCCGCTGCCAGGCAAGCACCCTGTGAAAATCCTCCCAGAACGACTTTGTGTTTTTCGAAGCCTTCTGCCGCGGTGTCCTCAATGAGTTCATCCAGCCGCCTTACAGCAGATGATAAATCCGGCTGATTGGCCTGCAGCGGTCCGAATGCTGTCTGCGGGTACCAACGGTTTTTCGCTGCCTGGGGGAGGATAAATTTCACACTGCCTGTCTGGAGTTCTTTGGCCAGCGGGATCATGGCCTGGGCGGTGCTGCCGCGGCCGTGAAGGAGGAGAACCACTTTGTCAGCCGGCAACTCTCGAGCGTTGATCTCCAGTACCGGTTGATCGTCATGCACGTGTTTGTTCATCGTCAGATTACCCTCCGATGGGGGTGAGTTGGCTCTCGATTTCCTCCCGCTGGGATTCGAGGAAGGGAGGCAGGACCAGTTTTTCTCCTAAGGCGTGGGGTTCTTCATCAATCGCAAATCCGGGACCTTCCGTGGCGATCTCAAATAGGATGCCCCGCGAGACGCGGAAATAGATCGATTTGAACCAGAAGCGGTCGATAATTCGCGTGACATGCAGGCCAGATGTGGTGAGCTGCGAGCGCCATTTTTCCTGGGTTTGCACGTCTGCAACCCGGAACGCGACATGATGCACACCCCCGGCGCCCAATTTGGCCTGCGACGCATCGGGTTCCTCCAGGAGCCAGATTTCAGATCCGGGACCCCCGCCCTGATGAGTGCGGAAGATGGTCACCGGTGTTTCTCCGTCAATCCACAGGGTCTGTGTGCTTTGCTGAAAATTCATGCCATCCACCAGCAGGGAGGACAGGCGCTCGGTGTTTGAGACCGAGAGCACAGCACTGAAAAAACCGCGCAGTGCGAACTCATCCGGGATGTCGGGCCGGGGCCATATTTTGCCCTCAAAGGGTGCTCCGCCGTCATCCGCCAGGCACAGCCGCTGTCCTTCAGGATCCTGAAAGGCAAGCAAGTCCTTCTCATTGAACCTCGTCCGCTGGACTTTGCTGGCTTCAGTCTGCTTCAGCCGATTCTCCCAGAAATCGAGGGCTTCCGGGCTGGAGACCCGGAAAGCTGTGCCAGCGATGCTGTCCGTCCCCGGCTGGTTAGGACCAATATGGGGCCAATCGAAGAAGGTGATATCCGTTCCCGGTGTACCCACCTTATCAGCATAAAACAGGTGATAGGCGCTGGTGTCGTCCTGGTTGACGGATTTTTTCACCAGTCGAAGGCCCAGTGTCCGGGTATAGAAATCTACATTATCTTGGATTTGACCGGTAACGGCTGTGATGTGGTGTAATCCATCTAGCTGCATAAGGATCTCCTGCTTGGAAGCGTCATTCATTCGTTTAGATGGCACTTTACGAGGTCATCTTACTCGACCGGTATTTATATTGTATAAGCGGGGGATTAACAGAGCATGAGTGGCGTACCCATCAGTGGCAAGGGGAACAGCATGCCAACATAGATTTATGGTGAGTTCCGGCAGGGAGGATGAATCCATTCTTTGTGCACGCCGTGTATTAAGATCCTTTGTTTTGAGCAGATTATGATTTATGATAAGGGTACTACACGATCCAACTGCAGGAGTTGAGCATGGTTCTGAGTGCGCTGCAAAACTTCCGGATTCGATTGAGAGACATGGTTTTATCCGTCCCAGTGGGATGGAAGATTATCGGCATTGGGCTCTTTCCGGTGATTATCCTGGGGGTCACCCTGAATTACTGGGTCACGACCAGCCTGGCAGACTGGTTATCCTACATCCTGACCGATGTCCGGGTAGAGGCAGCCATGGCAGCCGGAAGCCGCAGTGTGACCTTCGTGACCCTTTTGGCGGCGCTGGGCTCGATTTTTATCGCCCTGCTCTTTACTCACATCCTGACCCGGCCCATTCAGGAACTGAGGGAAACGGCAGAAAAAGTTGCTGCTGGAAAATATCAAACCCGGGCCAATGTGTGGGCCAATGATGAAATCGGCTCTCTGGCCGTGTCTGTCAATCAAATGATCGATAATTTTGTCGATTACCAGCAGGACCTTGCCTACAGAAACCGCCAGCTGCAGGCCATAAACCACATCGGATTGGCTGCCAACCGGGAAACAGAAATCCATGATGTGCTGTATATTGTGCTTGATAAGCTTCTCCACCTTGTGGATCTGGAAATGGGATGGGTGTATTTATTCAATCCCGAACGGAATGAACTTCACCTGGCCAGCTGGCACAGTGTGCCTCAGGAATTACAGAGGTCTCTTATTAATAACATCAACCGGGAACTATGCCGGTGTCAACAGCAGATTCTGGAGCGTACGCTGGGGGAGGAAGTACAGATCATCCCCTGCGCTCGCATGACAGATTGCGACTGTCCTGATGTCGCCCAGTCCCATATCACTATCCCCATCGCAACCCGAGAACAGCATTATGGTGTGATCAATTTGCTTTATCCCCGGGAATTAGGCATCCCTGAAGATAAGCTGGAATTATTGAATTCAGTCGGTACTCAGGTTTCTGAGATTGTTTCCAACGCCTGGCTGCAGATGAAGTTGAGTGAAAAAGAGGAGGCCCGGCAGTTACTGCTGGAGTCCCTGGTCACCGCCCAGGAAGATGAACGCAGCCGTTTGGCGCGGGAATTGCATGACCGCTCCGGTCAAACCCTGGCGAACATACTGGTGCGTTTAAAAAGCCTGGAGGACAAGTGCGATCAAACCCAGATGAAAAATGAACTTGCCGATGTTCAAGAAATTGTGTCCTTCAGCATAGACCAGCTGCGGGAGATATCCTACCGCCTGCGTCCTCCGGCGCTGGAGGAGTTCGGTTTGGGGACGGCGATGGAATCTTTGTTAGAGGAGATGATCCGTCAGGACGGACTGGGATTGACCTATACCTTTGACCTGTCTCAAGGTATCAACACCGAGACAGCGGTCGTGTTATACCGCATCGCACAGGAAGGCTTGACAAATATCCTCCATCACGCCAGGGCCCAGGAGGTCAAGGTGGTGTTAAAAGAAGAGGAGGGCCGGATCATCTTGAGAATTGAAGATGATGGCGTTGGGTTTGATCCCCTGAAGGCGACAGAAAAATTGTCTAACCAGCACCTGGGATTGATCAGCATGACCGAACGGGCGGAATTGATTGATGGATGGATTGATGTGGATTCTGAACCCGGACGCGGGACGACGATTACTGTCAGTGTACCCCGGGTAATGGAGAGTGCAGCATGAACGAAGATCCCATTCGGGTTTTGCTGGTCGATGATCACCAGATGCTGCGGGATGGTTTGAGGTCCCTGCTGGAATCCCGGGATGAAGTACAGGTAATCGGCGAGGCCAACTCGGGGGGAGAGGCAATTCAGCGCGCTCAGGATCTCCAACCGCAGGTCCTGATATTGGATTTGGGGTTGCCGGATATGAACGGCATGGATGTCATCCGGGCGGTCAAAGAAAAGCAGCCGGATCTAAAGATCGTGGTCCTTTCCATGCACATATCCCGGGAATATGTCAAAGGAGCGGTCGAAGCCGGATGCGATGGATATATTCCGAAATCCTCCACGCACAGCAGTTTGCTGGATGCCATCCGGGTCGTGATGGGCGGCGAGCGATTTTTACATCCCAAGGCCGCTTCAGCCCTGGTGGAATCGATTACGAAGGAGGAACCCATTGAATCCCGCCTGCAGGAACTATCGGACCGGGAGGTGGAAGTGGTCCGGCTGACTGCGATGGGTTTCACCAGTCGGGAGAGTGGACTGAAACTGAACATCAGCCCGAAAACGGTGGATACATACCGCTCGAGGGCTATGGAAAAACTCGATTTACAGCAGCGGTCCGAGTTGATCCGCTTTGCACTTCAAGCCGGGCTCCTGGATGATATTCTGGAAGAATAAAGGGGGGAGTAGAGCACCAGGGTTTGTAAAGGTTTTCCTGACAAAAAATCATCCTTTTCCTGATACAGAATTATCGATAATCTTGTTACGATACATTCAAGTATCAAGGTCTAAGCATGGTTAACTAGGTATGGGATTGGAGGTATCCATGAGTGATGAAAAGAAGCAAAAGTTAGGACGCCGCGATTTCCTTCGACTGGCAGGTTTGGGAATCGGTGCTGTGGCTGCCACCAATGCCAGTAAGGGGAAATCAGCCCAGCCGGCAAAGGAGACTGCCAGAGGGACCTATTCTGATCCCGCTGGTCGTCCCAAGCGACCCTGGTGGGTCAAAACGGTGGATGAACCTACCGTGGAGATCAACTGGGACGAAGTGGGCCGGATCAATGAGCGAGAAAAGACGGTCCGCGGACCGGGTCTGGGGAAATACGGCGGATCGGACCTGCCCGGTGAGCTGGCTGAAGAAGGCGCCAAGCTGAAGCAGGAACGCCTGGAAAACGGCACCCCGGGATGGGCCCTTAAGGATCAGGCGTTGTACAACGCTCAGATCTGGGATCTGCGCGGCGAATCATACTACCAGGGCCCTCAGACTGCGGACACCCCGGAGGATATGGGCGTCCCGAAATGGGAAGGGAGTCCTGAGGAAGCTTCGCGCATCATCCGCTCTGCCATGCGCCACTTTGGCGCGGCCCAGGTGACGTTCATGGAGCTGGATGAGCGCACGCGCAAGCTGATGTATTCGCATGACCCGGATGGCAAAGAGTTGGTATTTGAAGACGTCGATGAGGCGTACGAGACGGAAGAGAAGCGCGTCATCCCCGATAAATGCAAATATGTCATTGTGTGGAGTGTGCAGATGTCGCTGGAAACGCTGCGGCGGTCCCCCACGCACACTGCCTGCCAGACCACCCTTGGCGCTTACGGGCGCAGCCGCCGCATCCAGGGTTTGACCCAGGAGTTTTTGCGCGGACTGGGGTATCAGGGTTTAGGCGAGGCGTCCATTAATGCCCTGGGTATTGCCCCGGCGATGGCTGTGATGTCCGGCATGGGTGAGCTGTCCCGCTTGAACCGGGTCATCACCCCGGAATACGGGCCCATGGTGCGCATTTTCAAGATCCTCACGGATTTGCCGGTAGCCACGGACAAGCCCATCGATGCGGGCATTATGGACTTCTGCCGCAAGTGCAAGAAATGCGCGGAAGCCTGCCCCTCAGAAGCCCTGAGCTTTGACGATGAGCCAAGCTGGGAAACGCGCGGTGGATGGAATAACCCCGGGCATAAAGCCTGGTTTGAGGATTCCGTAAAATGTATGACCTACTGGAGAACAGGCGCCGGAAACAACTGCACCATCTGTTTCGCAGTTTGTCCTTTCTCCAAAGAGGACAAAGCCTGGATCCATGATTGGGTCAACTTCGGAGTGGCCACAGTACCGGCTATGGATGGATTCTTCCGCTCCATGGATGATGCTTTTGGCTACGGCACACAGGCAGATCCCGAAGAATGGTGGAATTTAGATCTTCCCGAATACGGAATCAGCACAGAACGATCGGTTAGGGAGGCTTAGGATGAATGAGATTGGATTTGAAATTAAACCCCGCCCCTGGTTGGAGTGGGTAGGTTGGTTGGTGTGGCTTCTGCTGGAAATCTTTATCCTGCAAAATGCCATCGCCAGCGGCCGCGAACTGCAGGGGACAGCCGCAACCATTTTCTGGGTTATCTTCGTTGTGCTGCTGATCGGTGGCGCTGTGGTATGGTTCCTGCGACGCCCGGGTAAGTAAAGTCACAATAGAGTGCCCTAGCTACATGGTCTATAATGCAAGGGAGGAGGAAGGTGCTCCTCCTTTGCATTTTTCTCTGGTCAATAGATTAAGGGTAAAGGATTTATTTTGGCTACCAAGCAATCCCCCCCGAAATTCAATCCCCGACAGCAAAAACGCCTTCGCCGGCGATGGATCCTGATTGGCTCCTTCCTGCTGGCAGCTGCAGCCTGGATCTACGGCTACTTCACGAGCGGCACTGACATCCTCCCGCTGGTGGACGATGTTTTACCTGGTGTAGAGCGGGTGGAAGCCCGGAATAATATTTATATCGGATATGATCAGCAGGGAGGGGTGATCGGGTACGCGGCAGTGGGGGAGTCCCAGGGATACTGCGGGGCTATGGACGTTCTGGTGGGAGTCAACCCCCAGGGTGTAATACAGAATGTTGAAGTCGTTGATCACTGTGAGTCCCCGGGTTTTTTCCGGCTGATTGAAAGCCAGGGGTTTGTGGATCAATTCTCCGGTAAAAGATACGACCAATCCCTGGTAATAGGTCAAGGGTTGGACGCTGTTAGCGGCGCGACAATGAGTGCAGAGGGTATTGCGGCCTCTACCCGACAGGCTGTGCGATCTCTATCCCGGAACGCGCTGGATGATCCTCTGCCGCCGGAGAAAAAGCGCCTCCAGTTTGGTTGGCCGGAAGTTGTCTTGATAGCCTTATATATTTCCGGTTATATTGGTCACCGGATGCGGGGAGCATGGAGTAAACGGATCCGGTGGGGGACATTGCTGACGGGGATGGTCGTGATCGGTTTCATTTATACGGGTCCGATCACCATCGCTCAAATCATTGCCTTTCTGATTGGCTATTGGCCCGATTTTTACAGCAATGTGTACTGGTATTTACTGCTGGGGGGCATCATTTTTGTGACCACGGTGGACGCCAAAAACCCCTACTGCAGTTGGTTTTGTCCATTTGGAGCCTATCAGGAAACGCTGGCGAAAATCACGGATGCTCCCATTTACAAACCCCGCAAATGGCGTGATGCTTTTACCTGGCTGCAGAGAGGATTGGCCTTCGGTGCTGTTTTGTTGGGATTTGTTTTCAGAAATCCTGGTGTAGCAGGATTTGAGCCCTTTGCCACCCTGTTTGATCTGCGGGGGATTCCTGTTGAATGGATTTTTCTGGCTGTGGTTACCCTGGCCAGCCTGGTGATGTACCGGCCCTTCTGCAATTATTTGTGCCCCATTGATCCTGCAGTGGATTTTATCGCGGAAATCCGGCGCTGGGTACTGGAGGTGTGGAGAAAATGGCGCAAGACACGGGCATAAAAACGAAAGAATGGATGCTGCTGGTTTTTATTGCGGTATGTACTGTATTGGTTGTGGTGATCTGGTATCAGGGACTCACCTCTGGGCGGGAGGAACCCGCGGGATATGTGCGACCCACGGCAGACTTTGAGATCAGTGAAGATGCCTATGAAATTTGGAATGTCACCCAGGAGCCTTCTTTACCGACGCCGACACCCACGCCGGGTTCATAAGCAAGGATTGAACGCATGACAGAAAGATCCACCCCCGAGCATAGAATGGACCGCCGCAGCTTTTTGAAGATTTCCGGTGTAACCGCGCTGGCGGCTGGCCTTGGTTTCAGGCTCTATCAACGCTTGCTGAAAGACGGCAAGTTGGGACACTATGGCGAGACCCGCCACCTGATGGGAACTGCTGTACAATTGCAATTGACTGCGGGAAGTACTCATCAAGCCCGCGCTCTTGTCGAGCGTACGTTTGCAGAAATGGAGCGTCTGGTGGGGGTGTTGGATCACAGGCAGCCCTCATCGCCTCTGGCTGTTTTGAACCGGGAGCGTAGATTGACAAAGGTACCGGAAGCCCTGAGGTCTGTGCTGGAAGAGGCCCTGCGAATTGGTCGGTACACAGCGGGGGCCTTCGATGTCACCATCAAACCGGCCCTCGCTCAATACAGAATACAACAAGAGATATCTCCGGAAATATTGGACCGGGTTAATTATGAGGCGGTTTTGTTAGACGGCAGGCAAGTCAAGCTCGATATACCCGGAATGGAAGTCTCTCTGGATGGGGTGGCCAAGGGCTGGATTGTGGACCAGGGGGTTGATTATCTTGGTAAGCTGGGTGTAAGACACATTCTGGTAGAGGCCGGTGGCGACCTTTCTATGTCGGGCGGTAAGTCGCCTAGCCAACCCTGGCGGGTGGGCATCCGTCATCCCAGACAGTCTCTGAGTGCCGTTATCGAAGCGTCTAGAGGAGCGGTGGCCACCTCCGGTGATTATCTTGAATCCTATCATCCCACACATCTTCATCATCACATCCTTGATCCCCGTAAAGGACGTTCACCCCGGGAGCTGTCCAGCGCTACCATCTGGGCTGAAAAAGCAGTGTCTGCTGATGCCTTGAGCACGGCGGTGATGGTCTTGGGACTGGAGGAAGGGTTAGCACGGATTGAGGATCTTCCGGAAACGGAAGCATTGTTGGTCACCAAAGGGATGGAGATCCATCTCACTTCAAATTTTCCCGGTATGGTTATTAACTGAACTACGGTATGAATAAAGTACAAAGGGAGGACCGTACGCAATGCAAGAAATCCAGCACTTAGAATCGGCATTGGAAGTGGCAAAAGAAAGACAAAACACCCAGAAACTGTTGACGATCTATCCTGATCTGGCCAATCGCTATTTAAACCGGGGAGACGCTCCTCAGGCGTTGACCTATATCAATGAAGGAATTGACCTTTCACAACAGGCAGGAGATAAAATTGTTCAGGCCCGGCTGTTGGGCCTAAAAGGGATGGCATTGCGTCAAATCGGAAACCCCAAACAAGCCCTTAAAGCCTACCGATCTTCGCGGCGGATTGCAGAGCCATTGGACCATAAACCCATCTGGATTGATGCCCTGTCTCAAATCGGGAAGATCCACGCGGAACAACAGGAGTATGACAAAGCTGTCGTACCTCTCGAAAAGGCATACCGCATAGCTTATGACAGCCAGGATACCCCCCGGGAGATGTTTATTGCCGGACTGCAGGGGGACACCTACCAGGCCATGAGTCAGTTTGGAAAGGCGATGGAGTTCTATACCATCGGTCTGGAAAAAGCCCAGGATTTAGGGAACAAGGAAGCGCAGTGCTCGTACCACATCGCGATTGGAAAGATTTACGTTGAGGAGGATGCACCTGACCCCGCTCACGAGCATTTCAAGCATGCCCTGGACATCGGCAGCCGTTTGAAGCATGCCGGGTATGAATTCCAGGCTTTTGAAAACCTGATGCACTTAAATATCAAACAGGATGATTTAGAGGCTGCCATTAAGAACGGCGAGCGAGCTATCCAGCTAGCGCGGGAGATTGAGGATCTCGGTGCGGAAGCCACCACTATCAGCATCCTGGCGGATTATTTGATTGAGAAGGGGGAATATCAAACTGCGAGCCAACATCTTGATCGAGGTCTGGAATTAGCTAAAAAAGCGCATGATCAGGAGTGGCAGCTGAAAATGACAGCGGATAAGGGAATTGCTCACTATTATTTGGGGGCCTTGAATGAAGCGGATGATTGGATCACCCGTGCGTTGGAAACCGCGGTTCATTTGCAGAAGGACGTGGAGGAAATGATCTTGCGCAGCCAACTCAGTGCCATTAAGGCAGATCAAGGTCGCATCGAAGAGTCTCTCACGCTTGCAGAGCAGTCATTAGATCTGGCTCAACAGCATGACCAGCCGATCATAACTGGAGATCAATACATCCTGATTGCCATGAATCATTATGAGTTGGGTAATAGACCCGAGGCCCAGCATGCTGCCCATCAAGCTCTGGAGCTGTACCGGAATCTCGAGCGGGATGATCTTGTGGAGCGAGCTCAAACTGTCCTGGAGGGGTTCGAAGGGCTGCAAGGTACCTCATAAAATACGATCTGAGGGCACTGTGATTCCCAGGGGGAATATTTTTCGCTCTGTAACTATAGGTGCCTGGCATCAACCTGGAAGGTAGTGTTCATTGTTCAATTCCGTCCTGTAATGCTTGTATTCCATCCGGATGCGATCGGAAGCCCAGCGCCGTTTCTTCTCTATCTCATTCAACGTGAACTTTTTGTTGCCTGAGGGCTGTCGTGTTAAAATGGTTGATAACGGGTGCAATACTGCGTCGATAACCCTTTGCGTGAGGTGGACTTACATGTTGACAATGATACGCGGCGGCGGTGACCTGGCCAGCGGGGTGGCTCTTCGACTCCACAAAGCAGGACTGCGGCTGGTGATTACCGAACTTCCCCAGCCTGTGGTCGTACGCCGCCTGGTGGCATTTGCCGAAGCGGTCCATGAAGGGGAGTGGACCGTGGAAGGGGTCACTGCCCGGCACATCGAGGATCCGGTGCAGGTGGATGATGACCTGAACGACGGTCACATCCCGGTATTAGTAGACCCCGATTTATCTTCCCTGGATATATTGAGCCCGGATGTGGTGGTAGACGCACGCATGACCAAGCGCCCGCCGGATGTAGGCAAGGAAATCGCTCAGCTTTTTATCGGGCTGGGACCGGGATTTATAGCGAGTGAAAACTGCCACGCAGTTATCGAAACCAACCGCGGACACAATCTGGGGCGGGTGTACTGGGAAGGCGCTCCGGAAGCGGATACCGGAATCCCGGGTGAAATTGGCGGTTACCGGGCGGAACGGGTGCTGCGCGCTCCGGCCAGGGGAGTACTGCGCAACCGGGTTGAGATCGGCGATGTGCTGCAAGAGGGGCAGGTGATAGCCAGTGTGGATGGAGACTCTATACATGCTCCTTTTTCAGGCGCAGTGCGCGGACTGCTGCGGGATGGGACCAGGGTCAAGGCGGGGATGAAAGTGGGGGATGTTGATCCCCGCGGGGATCCCAGCTTCAGCCGCATTGTGTCGGATAAATCGCGCTCTATCGGCGGGGCGGTTCTGGAGGCAATCCTCTCCCGCCCAGATATACGTTCCCGGTTATGGACTTAACATTTGGATTCCGGTTTGATCGAGATACTCGTGCCGCGCTGGTAGGGTCGGGAGGAAAGACCAGTGCGCTGTTTCACCTGGCCCGGGCGTTCAAATCAACGGTAGTTCTTAGCACTACAACCCATCTGGCCCTGGAGCAAACAAATCTGGCGGATAGGCATGTAATTCTCCAGGATGCATCGGAGCTACCCGCTGACCGGGAAAGCTACGAGGGGTTGGTAGTGTTGATTACGGGCGATGAACTCGCTAAGGAGCCTCGTGTGGGGGGCGTAAGCGATAGCGTCCTGGGAGCCATCTTGGACCTGGTCGATAAATGGCAGGTCCCTTTGCTAATTGAGGCCGACGGCGCCCGCCGTTTACCCCTCAAAGCCCCGGCGGCCCATGAACCTCCCATCCCATCATTCGTGAACAGTGTGATTGTGTGTGCCGGCCTATCCGGATTGGAGAAACCCTTATCGGATACCGTTGTGCATCGTCCGGAGATCTTCGGGGATATCGCCGGGATGGATCCGGGAGAAACCATCACGCCTTCTGACCTGAAGCGCGTGCTGCTTTCTCCCCGGGGAGGATTGAAGGACATTCCACAAGGAGCGAGGAAGATTGCTCTCCTCAATCAGGCGGATGTCCTGGCAGACATGAAAGCTGTGGATCCTATGGTTGAGGAGCTGTTGTCCGCCTATCAAGCGGTGGGATTGACAGCGCTGGCCCGGGACCATGTGTATGCAGTTCATGAGCCTGTCGCCGGCATCGTGCTGGCGGGCGGGGGGTCCCAACGTTATGGCAAAACGAAACAACTTTTATGCTGGCAGGGAGATCCCCTGGTGGTCCATGCCGCAAAAACTGCCCTGAAAGCGGGTTTGGATCCAGTGTGGGTCGTGACCGGAGCTGATCACAACGCTGTGGAAAAAGCGCTGGCCCCTTTACCTGTCAAAACCGTGCATAATCCAGACTGGGAGAAGGGGCAAAGTACCTCAGTCAAAGCCGGCATCAATGTCCTGCCGTCTCACGTCGGGGGTGTGCTCTTCCTCCTTGCGGATCAACCCCATATCCCGCCTGAACTGGTGAAGGCTTTACGCGTTGCGCATGCGGAAAGCCATGCGCCTATAGTGGCAACTATGGTGGGTGAACATCGGGCAAACCCGGTTTTATTCGACCGCAGGTTGTTTCCTGCCTTTCAGTCCTTGCGAGGAGATGTGGGAGGGCGTGTGTTGTTCGAGCGCTATCAACCCCTTTTTGTACCCTGGGAGGATTCAGCCATTACGCTGGATGTGGACACCCCGGAGGATTACCGGCGTTTGAAGGAAATTGTGGATCAAGATTAGCTGCCCTGGTGTTTTCGCGTGTTGAGAAAACCGGCAGGGGATAAACGGTAAAAACTTTTGAGAGAGTCGGTTACTTATAGTACAATACCGGATAAGTGCAGCAATGATCAATCTCAAATCTCCGAATTAGCATGATGGGCACAAAGTTCCAATCTCGGTGGCGAAGGGGGAAGAAGGCCCCCTTCATGCTGTCCCGGTTCGGGGCTGATGATGGAGCGTAATCTTAGTTTTCGGTGATAGCTGGGGCTATTGGGCGATCTAACTAACCTTTTCTAATCGTGAATTATCCGAAAAGGTCCGTTTTCTATAACACACTATCACCTTAGAAAAGTGAGTGCGCATGTCTGGTGAAGAGGTATTCCGTTCTTTTATCGCAGTGGATATCCCTGCTGGGGTGCAAGAAGCCTTGGGTCAGGTTGAGGATAAACTCCGGGAGCGTTTGCCCGATACACCCATTCGCTGGGTTGAACCTGAAAAAATCCACCTGACGTTGAAGTTTTTAGGGGATGTGTCACGGGAAAATCTGGATATGGTGAAAAAAATCCTATCCTCCGAAGTGGCAAAACGCCAGGCGATGGAGATCGGGATTGGCGGTATGGGCGCTTTTCCTAAAATGAGGCATCCCCGGGTGGTGTGGGTCGGGGTGGAAGCTCCTGAGGAACTGCATGCGCTGCGGCGGGGAATCGAAGATGGTGTAGCCCGGCTGGGCTATGAATATGACAAATATGATTTCACCCCCCATCTCACCCTGGGGCGCGTGTCAAGGAAAGCGTCATCCAGAGAAGTCAGGAATGTGGGGAAAGTGCTGCACGATTTTCAGGTTGGGTTTATCGGGGTGGCCCGGGTGGATAAAGTTCACATCTACCGCAGCGACCTGCAGCCGGATGGGGCTGTGTACACAAGGCTATTCACCGCTTCTTTAGAGGAAAACAACGGACAGGTCGTTGTATAAGGCGTCTGGTCAAGAGAAAATTATATAAGGAGAGATACGTTCTGGACACAATTGAATTTGCGCGATTTATTATTGACATTCTGGATGAAAAGCAGGCGGCAGATATTCATTTACTGGAGATCAAAGAAGTTTCTGTCATAGCGGATTATTTCGTGATTTGTTCTGGAAGCAGCATTCGATTGGTAAAAGCTCTCATCCGTTCTGTGACGGAGGAAGTGAAAAAAGAATACGGTATCCATCCCCAGATCGAGGGGGAACCCCGTCACGGCTGGATGTTGGCGGATTATGGCGATCTCGTGCTGCATATCTTTTCTCCCGAACGCCGGACCTACTACAGGCTGGAGGATTTGTGGTCGGAAGGGAAGACGGTGCTCAAATTGCAGTGACTGAATTCTTTATAAAATATTGAACGATGAAAGCCGGCTCCCACTGGAGCCGGCTTTGCCATTAAGCAATTATGATGGGGGAGAGGTTAAAACGTCCCCTTATACATGCCCCCTTCGACCGTTACCATGGTGCCTGTGACATAACTGGCAGCCGGGGATAGCAGGAAGGCAGCCACATTTCCGAATTCCTGTGGTGTACCGATCCGGCCCAGAGCGCTGTTTTGCGTTTGTTTTTGAATCTCTTCTTCAACGGATGTCCCAGCTTCATCGGCCCGGTACTGCATTAATTCCTCCACCCGCTCTGTTTTGGTCCATCCGGGAAGGATGGAATTAAAACGGATTCCGTCCCCGCCCAGTTCCAGTGCCAGGGTTTTGGTAAGACCGATAGTCGCGGAACGGATGCTGTTCGATAGGATCAGGTTGGGGATGGGTTGTTTGACGGAATATGAGGTTACGGTCAGAACACTGGAGGCCGGGGACTCTTTGAGGTGGGGCAGTGCAGCCTGGATCAGGCGCACGTGACTCATGAAAGACAGTTCGATGGAGCGCTGCCAGGTTTCCTCGTCGATACTTGAGAAAGAACCCGCCGGTGGACCGCCAGCATTGGTGAGCAGCAGGTCCAGTCCACCCAGTTTGCTGACTGCCGCCCGGATTAACTCCCGTGGGGTATCCGGATCTGCCACATCCCCGGGAACTGCGTAGATATCCGCTCCGGTTTCATCCGCCAGATCCCGAGCCGCAGCTGTGACAGAGGACTCCGTCCTGGAGTTGAGGACTACACGGCAGCCTTCCCGGGCCAGGGCCCGGGCTGCGGCATATCCCAGGCCGCGGCTCGATCCTGCCACAAATGCTCTTTTATCTGTAAGTTGTAAGTCCATATCTTGATCTCCTTAATGGTTCAAATTAATTCTATGTGCTCCTCGACGATATACAGATGGGGATGATGTTTCTCAATCCAGGACAGCACTTTTTGGAGGGAGCGTTCGGTGTACCTGGAATCGTTGCTGAGCATGCTGCAGCCAATCATGGCATCCTGCCACCGGTCATGATAATCAATTTCAGCCACCGAAACGTTAAACTCACGCTGTAGTCTGGACATAAGGGGCTTGATATTGCTGCGCTTTTCTTTTAATGAAGCACAACCGGGAATCTTGAAATGTATGGTAAGCAGTCCGATTTTCATAGGATAGATTATATACGGTAAGTCCAGTCCGGGTTTTGATACGTGGAGGACAACAGCTGATGGGCTTTGTCCCGTTCCCAGTCTGATAATCCCTGGATCTTGAAGTCCACATGGAGGGCTTTCTGAAATCCGGTGGTCAGGGCCCGGGCAGCTTCCTCCCATGTAACCTGCTCCTCCCAGATCATTTCGATATTGGTAGCTTTGGACAGCAGCCTTTGCGCGGCCTGGTCCCGGTCTTTTTTCTGTGAAAAAGCCAGGACCTGGGTGATGCGGGTCAGGTCACCGGATAGGGGCAGGGTGCCGTGCTGCAGCACGCCTTCCTTTTTGCGCGCCTGGGCGCTGCCGATCAGCTTTTTACCGTTGACGGTGATTTCAAAGTCTGAGGGATTCTGAAAACAAATGGGCTGGTCGGAATCCCGGGCCTGATCAGGGTCGCTGACTACCTGGACCGGAAGTCCGAGTTCATGCAGCCCGCGCAGTAATCCCTGCGATAGTCGTTGATAACTTTCCAGGACGCCCCCCTGCAGGCGCGGCTCATCAAGGGGGCCGATGACAGCGTAGGTCAATTCATCCGCGTGCAGGATGGCCCGCCCTCCGGTTGGCCGTCGTACCACATCCCAACCCCGGCGGTTGAGTTGGTCAAGGTCCACATCGGCGGAAGGCTGAGCGTAACCCAGAGAAAGGCAGGGCGGCTGCCAGCGGTAAAAGCGCAGGGTAGGGGGGACGCGGTCCTGTCCCACGGCGGCGAGGATGGCGCTGTCAACGGCCATATTCCAGGCGCCCGGTGAGGGCGGTGTGTGGATCAGGCGCCAGCGGTCGGGGGAGGGGGTGTTCTTGCTCTTGCTCATCATGGCTATTATAGCCGAATGTGTCGAGCGTGATGATGGTAAAGGGAGGGACGGTTCCAGGGCAGTGGAGATATGGCGGATGGGGTCGATGCGGAAGCCCGAAATGGGAATATGTGGGTCAGGAGAGCGCCGGGAGATGAGTTTCGGATCTCGAGCCGCGGACAGGATTCGAAATATATCCGCAAGATTTACAAATTTTTAAGGTAAAAGCGCCAAATTAGGTGGTTCTTTGCTTGAAAAAGTGGGGAACTTCGTATATACTGGTGGGTAAGTTGTGGGATAAAGTGGTAGATAGTGGTTCGCCGGGCGACCGGCGATCCGCGTTTAAGGCGGAAATAGAACACATGTTCTTGGGACAGTATACCCACTCACTAGACAGCAAAGGGCGGTTGATCGTCCCGGCCCGGTTCCGGGATGAAATCGACGGCAGTGTCTATCTGACCCAGGGGTTTGACCAGAACTTACGCATGCTCCCGGAAATGACCTTTGAAACTATATACCAGCGTGTAACCAGCATGAGCACGACCGATCCCGTGGCCCGGCAGCTGCGGAGATTGATCTTTTCATCTGCCCAAAAGGTGGATCTGGATAACAACGGCCGGATTTTGATCCCCAATTATTTGCGGGAGGTAGCCAGTCTGGGGACCGAAGCCATCATCATCGGGGTAGGGGAATCAATCGAAATATGGTCACCGGAGGCCTGGGAGCAGCAAAACCTGTTACTCCAGGATGCGGATGCTAACGCGCAGCGTTTCGCGGCGCTCGACGTCTAGGATTGGCATCCATGAAGCATACACCCGTTCTTTACCAGGAGATATTATACGCCCTCCGGCCTACTTCTGGGGGTCGATATGTGGACGGCACAGTGGGGATGGGCGGACACGCCAGGGGCATACTAAAACAGAGTGCCCCGGACGGAAAGCTGCTGGGTTTGGACTTAGACCCCCAGGCATTGGACGTGGCCTGGGAGCGTCTGGCTGAGTTTGAAGACCGCCTTGTCCTGGTGCAGGCTTCTTATACCGAGTTTCGATCGTACCTTAACAATCTAGAGTGGAAGACAGTTGACGGCATCCTGCTTGATCTGGGGCTGTCCTCCCTGCAGCTGGACAGCGCCCAGCGCGGTTTTTCCTTTTCCCGAAAAGGTCCGCTGGATATGCGATTTGATCCCACGGGGGACGTTACAGCCGCGGATCTGGTGAATCACCTTCCGGCGGAAGATTTAGCCAACCTGATTTATGAATATGGCGAGGAACGCCACTCGCGCAAGATCGCGGATGCGATTGTCGCCAACCGCCCTCTCCAAACCACCCGGGAACTGGCGGACTTGATTTCAAGGGTCATCGGGACGGAACGGGATCGCATTCATCCAGCAACGCGCACCTTCCAGGCGCTGCGCATCGCAGTCAACCAGGAACTTGACAATCTCGAAACGGTCTTACCCCTGGCCCTGGATTCGCTCCATTCCGGCGGACGGTTGGCGGTGATCGCTTTTCATTCCCTGGAGGATAGGCTTGTGAAGCGGTTTTTCCGGCGGGAAAGCAAGGACTGTATCTGTCCGCCCCGCCTGCCTATCTGTGCCTGTGACCATGAAGCCCAAATGAAGGAGCTCTCCCGCCGGCCCATCCGGCCCAGCGAGGAAGAACAGGCACAAAATCCCCGCTCCAGCAGCGCAAAACTGCGTGTAGCCGAGAAACTATAATTTCCCTGTTTGGCATGAGGCTTGCAAGTTAAATAATTGAAGGCAATACACCCCGTCCATACTTTGCATTGAGATTGAAAATGACTGATTCGTTGATCCAGGCCTATTCCAATTCGCCCCGTCGCAAAAAGCTCCAGATCCTGGGGGCGTTTTTTCTGGTGCTGGTCATCCTCGGCGTGCTGTTGATTTCCCATCTGATTGTTTCGTCCCGCATGGTCGGGGTCGGGCGCCAGCTGCAGGAAGCCAAAAGTGAAATGGATCAACTGGAATATATCAACGTTAACCTGCGGGATAAGATCAACCGGGCCCAGCGCATGGACAAGCTGCAGGAACGGGCCAAAGAGATGGGGTTTCGGCCACCGCTGCCGGGAGAAGCCTTTTATGTGGAGGTGGGGGGATTGCAGCAGGAAACACAACGTGCGGCCCCGGAGGATAACCCGGATAGAACTGCGATAATCAATGTCAGCCGCCGCGAATACCATCTCACACTCCTGGACTGGGTCCAGGAACAGCTGCGATTGATACTGGAACCCTTTGAGGAATTATAGCTGTGAAGATCCGTTACAACTGGCGCTACACCATTATTGCCTCCATTTTTGGCCTGGTCAGCATCGCCATCCTGGGCCAGATGGTGCGCATTCAGTTATCTGTGGATGTTCAGGCCTTGCCCGTACCCAGTGAAATGGGACAGTGGGAAAAAGCAGCCTCCCGACGGGGGTTGATCCTGGATCGCAACGGACATGTGCTGGCCGGAAACAAAACGGTGTATGCAGTCGACCTGCATTTTGATGCCATAGCGGACAGCCGTGTGGAGGGAGATGGACGAGCGCTGGCTGAGAGCGCCATCGAAACCTTTGACGTTCAAAATGAGTATTTGCTGCAGGTGCTGCGCCAGGAGCAGGGCCTGCCAGACCGCACGATCACCGTGGAGCAGTTCGCCACGGAAGAGGAACTGACCACCTTCTTGAAGTATGTCCGTGCCTGGAGCGGGCAGAGCCCGGTGGAGACGGAGAATCCGGATGGGGACGCGGAAATGGATTCCAGCGGCACCGTAGGAATCATTGACTGTTCTTCGCTGACGGTGATCAGCTGCCGGCCACTCCTCACGCGCAGTTATCCCCAGGGGTCGCTGGCGGCTAATGTGATCGGATTTGTGCGGCGGGATGAAAAGCGCGGTCACCTGGGCGTGGAGGGCAAGTACGACTCTTCCCTGTTTGGCAATGACCGCACGCTGTGGGCCCTGTGGGATCCCCACAAAGCGGATCAGGCCCCGGATCCCGATCACGGCGCAAACGTGATATTAACCATCGACGCCGTCCTCCAGGCCGATGTCGAGAAGATTTTAGACCGCGCCATAAAGAAAACCAAAGCCCAGGCAGGCACCGTGGTCGTCATGGATCCCGAAACAGGCGATATATTGGCCATGGCCTCTTCGCCCCGGGCGGACATCAGCGAGTATTGGGAAGAGGACAATAGAGATATTATCAATAACTCGGAGAATATTTTTAATTATGCCATCAAGTCCTATGAACCCGGTTCAGTCGTCAAGGTCATGACC
Source organism: uncultured Anaerolineales bacterium (assembly GCA_964539105.1). Taxonomy (GTDB): domain Bacteria; phylum Chloroflexota; class Anaerolineae; order Anaerolineales; family UBA11858; genus B10-G9. The sequence goes on from CAZIFI010000014.1 coordinate 19,088, forward strand.
ATGGCTGCTGCTATAGACGCCGGGGCAGTGGAACCGGATACGGAATTTTTAGATAAAGGAAAAATTGAAATCGGTGGTGTAACGATTCGTAACTGGAATGAAGGCGCCTGGGGCCCCCAGACGATGAAGACCTGCATGCAGCACTCCCTGAATGTGTGCCTGGTGTGGGTTGCCAAACAGCTGGAATCGGAAGCTTTTTATTCTTATTTCCAGAATTTTGGGTTCGGTCAGTTGACAGGGATTGAACTGGCGGGTGAAGTGCCGGGGTCTGTCAAAAATTATCTCAGCCCGGAATACACCCGCTCCGAACTGGGCACGAACGCCTTTGGGCAGGGTATTGACATTACCCCGATGCAGATGGTGAAGGCCATTTCTGCCATTGCCAACGATGGAGAGATGGTGGCACCGCGCGTGATTGGATCCATTGTGGATGACGGATACCAGTATGAACCGCCCAAAACGGTCGTCGGCCATCCCATTTCAGCGGAAACGGCGCGTACTATGACAGATATGTTAGGCGAAACGCTTCATGCGGAATCATCCCTGGCGCTTGTGCCGGGATACAGCCTGGCGGGGAAGACCGGCACGGCTGAAATTTTCATCAAAGGTAAAGGGTATGTGAGTGAATTGACCAACGCTTCATTTGTGGGCTGGGGTCCAACGGACGATCCTCAATTTATCGTCTACGTGTGGATAGAAAAGCCCTCCACCTCCATCTGGGGTTCGGAAGTAGCCGCCCCTGTCTTCCGGGATGTGGTGACAAAATTGGTCAATCATATGGGTATACCTCCGGATGCTGTCCGGAGCAGCCATACGGAATGAGATGACATGATCACGCTGGACATCATCTTCGAAGCCCTCACCGGGAATGCACCCTCCTGGGCCAACCAGGTAGTTTCGGATGTCGGGGTCGATTCCCGGACCATGATTCCCGGGGGGTTGTTCGTCGCTGTCCCCGGAGAACAGGAGGACGGCCATGATTACCTGGATGATGCCTTTGAGAATGGTGCCAGTTTTGCTTTTATTCAGCGTCAGGTCCCGGGGCACTACACGGTGCTGGATTTGCGGCCGGGACAGAACCACACCTTCTCTGACCCGGGAGAACCACCGTTTTGTTTCCGGGTGGAGGACAGCGTAAGGGCTCTGCAGGACGTGGCCCGCTTCTGGCGCAGAAAATTGAATGTGCGGGTGATTGGGATCACCGGCAGCGTGGGGAAGTCCACCACGAAAGAAATTGCTGCTTCTGTACTCAGACAGCGGCACCGCACCTTAAAAAATCCAGGAAATCTAAACAATGAAATTGGGCTTCCGATGACCCTGTGGCGGATGAGCCACGGCCATGATCGGGCGGTTCTGGAGATGGGTTTTTATGTCCCGGGAGAGATTAAATTCCTATGTGAGATTGCCCGGCCCGCCGTGGGTGTGGTGACCAATATTGGCACTGTCCATGCGGAAAGAGCAGGCTCTATTGAGGAAATCGCCCGCGGCAAAGCGGAACTGGTGGAAGCTCTGCCGCCCGCGCCGGAAGGCGTTGCGGTGCTTAACTATGATGATGAATGGGTATCGGAAATGGCCCGAAAAACAGAAGCCAGGGTGTTTTATTACGGCCTCAACCCCGAAGCGGATTTGTGGGCTGACCGGGTAGAAGGCCTGGGTCTGGAAGGGATTCGCTTTCGTTTGCATTACCGTGATGAATCCCTGCACATCCGTGTGCCGCTTATCGGACGCCATTCCGTTCACACGGCCCTTCGCGCGGCAGCGGTGGGCCTGGTGGAAGGCCTTTCCTGGCAGGAGATTATCACTGGATTGCGCACCGGCCAGACCCAGCTGCGCTTAATGGCTGTCAAAGCCAAAAGCGGAGCCATGCTGCTGGACGACACCTACAACGCTTCGCCGCAGTCCATGCTGGCAGCCTTAAATTTGCTGGAAGAGATGTCGGGCCGGAAGATCGCCGTGCTGGGCGATATGTTAGAGCTCGGTCCCTATGAGCAGCAGGGTCACGAAAAGGTGGGGATCCGGGCGGCTGAGGTGGCAGATGCCCTGGTCACCGTCGGGGAACTGGCCCAGACGATTGCTCGCGCCGCTCAGCGGGCAGGAATGGCCGAGGATCGGATCACCGTCCTGGAAGATAATCAAGCGGCTGTTGATCATCTGGAGAGCGTTTTAGATGAAGATGACGTGGTGATGGTGAAAGGATCACACAGCATGCGCATGGACCGCATCGTGGCAGCTCTGGAGGCCTCAGCATGACACAGACCTCGATGGCCCTGGCCCTTTCCGGTTTCAGTTTCTTACTGACGGTGATCTGGGGCGGCCCGCTGCTTCGTGTGCTGCGTAAATTGAAAATAGGGGAGAGTATCCGGGTGGAAGGGCCCGATCGTCATTTTTCCAAGCTGGGGACCCCTACCATGGGCGGCGTGTTGATCCTGTTCCCCGTGGCGCTGTTGACGATCCTCTTCAATGTGGTGTCGATTATGAGTGGGTTGCTCATTTTTGGAAACTCGGTCATGGTACCGCTGATTGTATTTATTTTATATGCGTTGATTGGGTCCGTGGATGACTGGACCAGCCTCCGCGGCCGGAGATCAGGATTAGGAATGAGTGCCCTGACAAAATTTATCCTGCAGTTGATTGTGGCCATGGGAACCGCCTTTGTACTGCGTGATATTCTCGATGTGCCGCATGTATTTCTGCCCGGTCTGAATTTTGAGATCAGCCTGGGGCTGTTTTACTTTCCGATTGCGGTGTTCGTGATCGTGGCCAGCACCAATGCTGTCAATTTCACGGATGGTCTGGATGGCCTGGCAGGATTGATCTCCGCGACGGCTTTTTCGGCCTACGGCGGGATTGCCCTCATACAAGGGCAGATCTTTTTAGCCCGCTTTTGTTTTATCATCGTCGGGGCCCTATTCGGGTTTTTGTGGTTCAACGTTCATCCTGCCGAGCTGTTCATGGGCGACACCGGATCACTGGCGCTGGGCGCCACCCTGGCAGTGGTGGCGCTGATGACGGGGCAGTGGGCCGTACTGCCGATTGTGGCCATCGTGCCGGTGAGCGAAACCTTGAGCGTCATCATTCAAGTGGCTGTCTTTCAGCTCACAGATGGCAGACGGGTGTTTAAGATGACGCCGCTGCACCACCATTTTGAGCTCTCGGGCTGGAGCGAGACACAAATTGTGCAGCGGTTCTGGCTGATCAGCCTGGTGGCAGCCCTAATTGGCGTTGCCTTATCCCTGGTGTAGTGATGGCGGATTGGTCGGGAAAGAAAGTTGTCATTGTAGGAGCAGCACGGCAGGGAACAGCCCTGGCGAGATACCTGGTAGAACGAGGAGCACGTGTGATTGTCACGGATCAGAAATCATGGGATGAATTGCGGGATGCCCGGGCCGAGCTGAATGGCCTGGACCTGGAATGGGTCCCCGGTGGACATCCTCTGAGCCTGTTGGAAGATGCCCGCGCCCTGGCCCTCTCAGGCGGGGTTCCGCTGTCCATCCCTTTGGTGCAGGAAGCCCGGGAGCGGGGCATCCCTCTCACAAACGACTCCCAGATATTTCTGGATCATGCGCCTTGCCCGGTAGTGGGGATTACCGGTTCCGCGGGTAAAACAACCACCACTGTGCTGCTGGGGCGGATGATTTCCGAGGCATATGGACCGGAACGTACCTGGATAGGCGGAAATATTGGCAATCCTCTGATCTCGGTTTTGGATGACATGGATGCGGAAGATATTGTGGTAATGGAATTATCGAGTTTTCAGTTGGAAATCATGACCAGCGCCCCTCACGTGGGAGCTGTGTTGAATATCACACCGAACCATCTGGACCGGCACGGGACCATGGCAGCCTACACGGCTGCCAAAAGCCGCATCGTGCACAACCAGTCCCGGGATGATGTCATCGTCCTGAACCGGGATGATCCGGGCTCCTGGGCGCTGCGGGATATTGTGCCTGGTTCTTTGATCAGCTTTGGTTCCCATCGGCCGCAGGGGGGGGAGGTGGGCACTTATATCCATCAAGGACGGATTGCGCTGTGGGATGGCATGGAAAGCAAGGATTTATTCCCAACAGAGGATATACAGCTGCGCGGCGTTCACAACCAGGCTAACGTCCTGGCCGCATGTGCTCTGGCACACGCTGTGAACGTTCAACCCCAGGCCATGCAGGCCGGCGTGCAGGGGTTCCAGGGTGTTGAACACCGTCTGGAACATGTCCGGGAGTGGGGTGGGGCAGCGTGGTATAACGATTCGATTGCCACGGCCCCGGAACGGGCCATAGCCGCCCTGCAGTCTTTTTCGGACCCGGTGGTGCTGCTGGCCGGTGGGCAGGACAAGGATTTGCCATGGGCAGAATTCGCGCGTGTGGTGCACGATCAAGCGCGTCACGTGATTCTGTTCGGTGAGGCAGCAGACATGATTGACCGGGCCCTTGCCGGGGTTGATGGGGAGGGCAGCCGGCTGGAAGTTACCCGCTGCCCGGGATTAAAGCAGGCGGTGCAGGTAGCGGCCCGGGTGGTCCGGGAGGGAGATATTGTTTTGCTTTCCCCGGGTGGGACAAGCTTTGATGAGTTTCAAGATTTCGCACAACGTGGAGAGGCCTACAAACAATGGGTGAACGAGCTGAAGTAAGGACACGGGCCAATCCGGCCTTTGATTTGGCAATAGACATTCCCATGCTGCTGATCGTGGCAGCCCTGGTGGTATTTGGGTTATTGATGCTGTATTCTGCCAGCTGGGATGTGTCCTGGCGGGCTTTCAAAGATGTGAACCGGTTCTTCATCCGCCAGTTGGTGTGGTTTGGAATAGGGCTGGCATCGGCGATCACCTTATATTTCTTAGACTACCACCGTTGGGATACAAATAAGCTGGCTATTGCTGCCATCGGGGTCACCATACTCCTCCTGCTGGCGGTGTTGATCATCGGGCAAGGCAGCGCGCGCAGTTTGTTCGGCGGCAAGTCGGTTCAGCCCTCGGAGCTGGCAAAGTTTGTGATTGTGATTTACCTTTCGGTGTGGTTGAACTCCAAAAAGGACAAGATCAAACAGGTCGGGTTTGGTCTCATCCCGCTGGGCAGCATCCTGGGCGTGGTGGGAGGGTTGATCGCTGTTCAGACCGACGTCAGCGCGGCGGTGACCGTGTTTTTCCTGGGGTTATTGATGTTCTTCATGGCCGGTGGATCGCTGCTTCAGATCCTGGTTTTGCTGGTAGGATCAGGCAGTCTGGGAACTGCTATTGTGGCTTTCCGTAAGCCTGAGGTGTACCAGCGCATCCTGGACTTCTGGGTTGGATTGAAGGATGTCAACACGATTGGCTCGGAACAGATCGAAAAATCGTTCACAGCTTTTGTGGACGGTGGGTGGTTCGGCGTGGGGCTGGGTCGAGGTGTGGCCAAACTCGTGCTGCTTCCCGTTCCCCATACAGACAGTATTTTTGCTGTGGTGGGGGAGGAACTGGGCTTCATTGGAGCAGCTTTCCTGGTGTTATTATTTACCCTCTTTTTGTGGCGCGGGATGGTCATTGCCCAGAATGCTTCGGATGGTTTGGGTTCTCTGCTGGCAGCAGGACTTACATTCTGGATCGTATTTGAAGCCTTTGTCAACATCGCCGTCATCATCGGTTTGCTGCCGGTAGCCGGCAACCCGCTGCCATTTGTCAGCCTGGGGGGGTCCAATCTGGTTGTGACCATGTCAGCTGTGGGTTTAATCCTTGGTGTGGGACGATATGCTGAGGTTGAGAAGAAAAAGAAAGAACGGAGGTCTCTCGGTGCGGTTGTTGATTTGCGCGGGCGGGACGGGCGGAGGCGTATATCCAGCTCTGGCCGTTCTCCAGTCACTCAGAGAAAATATTAAACCTGACATGCAGGGAGACGATGTGCTCTGGGTGGGCGGCATGGATGGTATGGAGAAAAGAATTGTGAAGGACAGGAAGATCCGCTTTCAGGGCATTCATGCAGCAGGCGTGCATGGCGTCGGTTTGGGGTCACTGCCCGGCAATCTGGTTCAGCTGGCACGCGGTGTATTTGACGCGGGTAAAATCTTGCGCTCCTTTCAACCGGATGTCATGCTCTTTACTGGAGGATATGTGGCGGTTCCCGTAGCTTTGAGGGGGTGGTCGGTGCCCAGCGTGCTGTATGTGCCCGATATCGAACCAGGGCTGGCATTAAAAACGCTGGCCCGAATGGCACATGCCATAGCCGTGACAGCCGGGCGATCCAAAACCTATTTTTCATCCGGAAAAGATGTCCGGGTCACAGGATATCCGGTGCGATCAGATTTGAGCGCTTGGACCGCAAAAGAGGCTTACCAGGCGCTGGAATTGTCTCCGGAGGAACCGGTGCTGTTGGTTTTTGGAGGTTCGAAGGGAGCCCGCTCCATCAACCGGGCTCTGGTGGCTGACCTGCCAGCAGTGCTGGAAGATACCCAGGTGCTGCACATTACCGGACATCGCGATTGGCAGGAAATCCAGCAACAGAGCGGACATCTACCTTCTAACCTCCAGGATCGCTACCGCGCATTTCCCTATTTGCATGACCGGATGGGCGCGGCATTCACGGTAGCTGACCTGGTGCTTTCCCGGGCAGGGGCCTCTGTACTGGGAGAATTTCCTCTGTTTGGACTGCCGGCCGTGCTCGTTCCTTATCCGCACGCCTGGCGGTATCAGCGGGTGAATGCCCGCTACCTGGCTGAGCGGGGCGCGGCCGTGATCGTGGAAGACGAACACCTTGCAGAGCAGCTGCTGCCCAGTGTGTTGGATCTGATGCAGGATGAACAAAGGCTGGAAGACATGCGTGACAGGATGCGCGGATTAGCCCAACCTCAAGCGGCGCAGGACATCGCCCAACTGGTGGTCGAGGTCGGGGAAAAGAAAGGAGCCCGTCGATGATCACGATCATGTATGCCTTCTGGCTGTTTCTTGTCCTATTCGGGATGATTGGTGCCATGCGGGGATGGGCGAAGGAATTGTTGGTCATCTTCAGCATCATCCTGGCATTATTCCTGATTTATGTCCTGGAAAATTTCACCCCCTTTGTGGTGCCCTTCGGGGAAGTCTTAGCCCGGGTTGAAAACCTGCCCTCTGATGCGGCCTTTACCAGCATCCCTCCCATGATCCAGGAAGAACTGCGGGTTCAGTTCTGGATCCGGGCATCGATTGTGGGGATCCTGGCTTTCTTTGGATATCAGACTCCCCGTTTGCCCAATCTGCGGGAAAAAGCGCGCCGGGAGAAAATCCAGGATGTCCTTCTGGGGTTGGTGCTCGGTTTTGCGAGCGGTTTCTTCATCATTGGCACATTGTGGTGGTATATGGACGCCGCGCACTACCCGTTTGCGCCGTATATCTCTGCCCCCCGGCCGGGTGATCCGATGGGAGAGGCGGCTATGCGGGCCTTGAACCTCTTTCCGCCGGTGTTTGCCAGCAATCAAATCGGACTCTTCGTTGCTGTCGTGATTGCCTTCTTATTTGTCCTGGTGGTGTTTATCTAATGGAACACATACACTTGATCGGCATTGGAGGAACCGGATTATCAGCCATCGCCCGCGTGCTGCTGGAGCGCGGATACCGCGTGTCGGGGTCTGACCTGGAGTATTCGGAATTGGCGGATTCCCTGTTGCAGGCCGGGGCGTTGATCCATACCGGTCATGAAGCGGAGAATGTGCGCGGAGCAGATATCGTGATTCGATCTTCCGCAGTACCGGATGACAACGTGGAGGTCCAGGAGGCTCGGGAGCGCGACATACCCGTCGTCAAGCGTGCTGAGTTTCTGCCACGATTAACCGAGGGGCAAAAACTCATTGCGGTGGCCGGAAGTCACGGCAAAACGACCACAACTGCCATGCTGTCCTGGATATTGATGGAGTTAGATCAAGACCCCTCCTTTATCGTGGGCGGAGTGGTGGAAAACCTACATACCAATGCCCGCGCGGGAAATGGGGAATACTTTGTGATCGAGGCGGACGAGTATGATGAGATGTTTCTGGGGCTGGAGCCGGAAGTCACGGTTGTGACCAACGTGGAATACGATCATCCAGATTATTACGCCACGCCGCAGGATTTCGAACAGGCCTTCCGGGCTTTTGTCGGCCGGTTGAAGAGCGGCGGCAGCCTGGTCCTGTGCGCTGAGGATCCCGGGGCCCGGGATCTGCGCCACGAGGTCGATCTCGATCAAGATGTGTATTTCTACGGTTTTGATAATCCGGATTTCAACTATATGGCCAGGAACCTGCAGCGTCAGGATGACGGCGGCTACAGGTTCGATTTTTATACTGCAGATATTGCCATGGAGCTTTTTCAGCAGGTCCAGCTTGGAATTCCCGGCGAGCATAATGTGCTCAACGCCCTGGCGGCCTTGGGGGTGGTGGATGTGCTGGGTCTGTCTGTGGAGCGGGCCACAGCAGCACTGGCAGACTTTCAGGGCAGCGGCAGGCGCTTTGACATCCGGGGAAAATATGCCGGCGTGGTGATTGTCGATGATTACGCCCATCACCCCACCGAGATCCGGACCACAATCCGGGCAGCAAAAGATCGCTATCCGGAGCAGGACGTGTGGGTGGTGTGGCAGCCGCACACCTATTCCCGCACATTAACCCTGCAGGATGGGTTTTCCACCTGCTTTCAGGAGGCTGAGCATGTTGTGGTCACCGCAGTCTATCCTTCGCGGGAAGAAAAGCCGGAAGGGTTTTCCATGCCGGAGATTGTCCGGGATATCGACCACGGGGATATCTCATATCAAGCTGAGTTTGAAGCGGCCCGGTCATATCTGGTATCCCGCCTGGCTGAAGGGGACGTGGTGTTGATATTTTCGGCGGGAGATGCTGTGGATCTCAGTGCAGATTTAGCTCGTACCCTGTCCCAGCAGGATCGATAAGAGAGGTTTATATTATGTCACCGACAGATATCCAGGAAGATCTTTCAAGCGATGTTGACGTCCAGGTAGAGTCCAGCCGGCTGCTTCGCTGGGTTGTCCGGGAGCGGGAAGATCTGCAGGAAGAACTGAACGCTCATGTCCGGACAGCACCTGATTTTTCGCAGGAACTTATTCACCGGGTCGTACGCTGTATCGAGGAACTATAAGTCAATGGCGAAAAATGTGCTCACGCGATCAAATATCGAACCGCTTCGCTCTGTCTTTGGAGATCGGCTGGAGCGGGATGCGAACGTGGCACGTTTTACGTCCATGCAGGTGGGAGGCACAGCGGACTTCATGCTGCGGTTGAGGGATCTGGAAGAGCTGGAAAAGTCTGTACGCCTGTGCTGGGTAGAGGAAATCCCATTCCTTTTATTGGGAGGGGGATCCAATGTCCTGATCAGTGACGCTGGAATCCGGAAGGTGGTGCTGATTAACGGCGCCAAAGGGGTTGACTTTGAGGATCGTGAAGGGGAACCTCCCGTTATCCGGGCTGAGTCGGGAGCGAATTTAGGCTCTCTGGCCCGGCGGGCTGCCAACCGCGGCTGGTCCGGCCTGGAATGGGCTGAGGGCATCCCGGGCAGTGTGGGTGGGGCAGTGGTCAACAATGCCGGGGCGCATGGGAGCGATATGGCGCATGATTTGCGTGTGGCAGATATCTTGCATCGTACAGGTGATACCATCCAGCGGACCCAGTGGTCCGCGGAGGATTTTGAGTACCAGTATCGCTCCAGCCTTATCAAACAGGGGGCGGTGGACGCCGTGGTCCTGTCCGCTTCGTTTATCCTGGAGCGGAGCACGCCGGAGGCGGTGAAAAGCAAGATGCGGGATATTTCCCGGCGGCGGCGCGAAACACAGCCCCGGGGTGCGACGATTGGCAGCATGTTTAAAAACCCTCCCGGTGATTATGCCGGACGCTTGATTGATGAAGCGGGTTTGAAAGGCGCGCGGCGGGGCGAGGCAGAAATCAGCTCTGTCCACGCGAATTTCTTCCTCAATCGTGGAAACGCGACTGCGGAGGACGTGATGGCTTTGATCGAGCATGCCCGCCAGGTTGTGAAAGAAACCTATGATGTGGAATTAGAACTGGAAATTGAACCGATTGGTGAGTGGTGAGGACGGAAGATGACTGACAAGCTTCGCATAGGCCTTATCTTTGGGGGGCGGTCCGGGGAACACGAAGTATCCCTGGTCTCCGCGCGTTCTGTGCTGGATGCCCTGGATCCTGATAAATATGAAGTGACCCAGATCGGGATCTCTAAAGAAGGTACATGGTATGTCGGAGAGAGTGTTCTGGAGGAGATGACGGCAGGAAAATACTCGCAGCTGACTCCAGCTACCCTGCTGCCTATTCCGGGGCGCTCCCAGCTGTATTTGCTGCTTCAAAAAGAAGGGCGCGCAATGTTAAAGGCCCTGACTGACCTGGATGTGATATTCCCTGTCCTGCACGGTACTTTCGGAGAAGACGGCACCATACAGGGATTATTGGAAATGGCTGACCTGGCGTATGTGGGGGCGGGAGTGCTGGCATCCTCGGTAGGCATGGACAAAGGGCTTTTCAAGGATGTCATGCTGGCCCATGATATTCCCGTTGTACCCCACCGCGCCCTGCTGCGCAGGTCTGTTGAGGAAAATATGGAGGGTGTTCTGGAGCGGGCCGAAGCCCTGGCCGGCTATCCTCTGTTTGTCAAACCCGCTAATTTAGGATCGTCGGTCGGTGTCCATAAATGCCGGAACCGGGATGAGCTGGCAGATGGTTTGCGGGATGCTGCTCGATATGATCGGCGTGTACTGGTAGAAAAAGGCATTGATGCCCGGGAAGTTGAGTTGAGTGTGTTGGGTAACGATGAGCCCCGGGTATCTGTCCCGGGTGAGATCCGTCCCACGGCTGAGTTCTATTCCTATGAAGCGAAATATCATGATGACAGTTCTGAATTGTTGATTCCAGCGCCGCTTACAGAACAGCAAATCACCCAATTTCAGGACCTGGCGGTGAAAGCTTTTCAGGCTATTGATGGCGCGGGAATGGCCCGGGTTGATTTCTTGCTGGAGCGGGATACGGGTGAAATCTATCTCAACGAGCTCAACACCATTCCAGGTTTCACGCCTATCAGTATGTATCCCAAGCTGTGGAAAGCGAGCGGATTGGATTATCCAGCATTGATTGACGAATTGATACATTTGGCTCTGGAACGAAGAAAAGAGAAGGATAACACAGTGTGGCATTATGCCCGAGATGCATAACGGGATGAATTATGGTTGAGAAGGGAAGAAAAAAGGCTGAGCAGCAGAAACAGGGAAAAAGGCAGCGTTATACCTCCGGGAAACGCGTCTCTTCCCAGCGCCGATCACCGCGATCGGGGCGGGACATGCCGCCAGTTTTGTCGCGGAATAATATTGGTATAAACACGGTTGCAGTAGAGGAAGGGCATTCTCCTCGCCGGCGCTATGATGTTCCGCTTTCATCCCCCGGGGCGGAAATCCGTTTTCCAGCCGTGCCGACCGTTCAAAATTATTGGCGGGTTGTGTCCGGTGTGCTTAGTGTGGCTCTCCTGGCGGCTTTGATATTGATGTGGAACGCCCCATACTTCCAGGTTCGCTCGGTAGGTGTGGATGGCGTGCAGCGCTTTTCCGCAGGAGAAATCTCACGGGCTATTAACGCGGTGGGGAACCCGGCCTTTACCATTCATCCCAATCAACTGGAAAGGGATCTGGAAATGACATATTCCGGGTTTGAAAGCATTGATGTCCAGGTGATGTGGCCGGATCAAGTCAAGGTCATCGTCGAAGAACGGGACCCGGTCATTGCCTGGGATTGGGAGGGACATGTGCGCTGGATTGATGAGGAAGGGATAGGATTTGACCCTCACGGGGAAAGTGAGGACCTGATTACTGTCAAATCGCCCATCCTCCCCTCTACATCCGGAAGGCAGTTTCTGAGTTCAGCCCTGGCGAAAGCGATCGTGGATTTAGCTGCATACGCGCCGGATGGGGCACCCATGGTTTATGATCCGGAACGAGGCCTGGGCTGGAAAGATAACCGGGGCTGGCAGGTATATTTTGGTGCTGATCCCAACGACATGGGTCGAAAAATGGTCGTGTACCGGAGTATTGTGGAACACCTGGAGGGTAAAGGGATCCAGCCCTCATTGATCAGTGTGGAACATTTACGAGCACCTTACTTCAGAATGGGACAGTGATGGCCATGGAAGCTCCAATCATCGTCGGCATAGATGTTGGTACGACAAAAATCTGTACGCTGGTCGCCCGCGTGGAGGGGGAAGGGAAGTTCCGGATCCTCGGGGTAGGTATTGAACCCTCCCGGGGCATGCGGAAAGGAGTGGTGGTTGATATTGATGCCGCCACGAAGGCCATTGCGCGCTCGATTGACAAAGCTGAGCGGACCTCGGGGTTGGAAATTACCTCCGCGCAGGTCAGTCTGGCCGGATCTCATGTGTCATCGGTCAACAGTCACGGCGCGACCGGGGTGACCGGTGGGGTGGTGGATCAGAATGATGTGTACCGGGCCCTGGACGCGGCCAAGGCCGTGGCCATCCCTCACAACCGGGATATTGTGCACGTCATTCAGCGTGGATTCTCTGTGGACGGTCAGGATGGAATTCATAAGCCGATTGGTATGCACGGTTATCGATTGGAAGTGGAGGCGCATATTATCACCGCGGCGTCCACCTCCCTGGACAATCTGGAGCGGTGTGTGGCCTCGGCAGGAGCCCAGGTAGAAGCCTTTGTGCTCAATCCTCTGGCATCAGCAGAGGCGGTCCTGACCGAAACCGAACGCGAAATGGGCGTCGTGGTGTGTGACATCGGCGGCGGGACCACGGATTTGGCCATTTATATCAACGGCGACGTGTGGCACACGATGGTGATGGCGGTGGGCGGGAATCACATCACCTCTGACATCGCCCACGGCCTGCGGCTGCCTTTGGAGCAGGCAGAAGGGGTCAAGGTAGAACATGGTCATGCCGTGCAAAGCGATGTGGAACCGGATGAGGTTTTTCACATCCGCCCCTTCGGGGATGAGGAACAGGCGGAATTCAGCTGCCATAATCTGGCCATGATCATCGAAGCCCGCGTGGAGGAAATGTTCGGCTATGTGCTGCGGGAAATCAAGCGCTCCGGCTATGATGGATTGCTGCCGGCGGGTATGGTCCTGACGGGTGGGACTAGCTCGCTGCCGGGCATCAACAAATTAGCGCGCGACATCTTTGAGTTTCCCGTGCGGGTTGCCCAACCCGAAGACCTGGAGGGCATGACGGATCAGCTGCATGACCCGGCGTATTCCACCAGTGTGGGATTGCTGGAATGGACAGTGCTGATGAACACGGTATCGTATGAGAAAGATAAGTACCGGAAGCAAATCAAGGACAACGGCGTAGACTGGTCCAAGGTGGCCAGCTGGCTGCGGCGTTTGCTTCCCTGACAGGCAGGCATCACGAACGAAGAAAAATAGACACATCTCTCATCGTCACTAGTTTTGAGGAGGACAAGATGAAACCCATCAAAGAGACAGAATCATTTGCCAGGATCAAGGTCGTAGGCGTTGGAGGAGGTGGGTGCAACGCGGCTGACCGCATGATTGAAGCTGGCATCCAGGGGGTAGAATTTGTGGCTGTTAACACAGACGCACAGGCATTATTACGATCCAAAGCCTCTACCCAGATCCGGATTGGCGAAAAGCTGACCCGCGGATTGGGCTCGGGAGGCGATCCTGAAGTGGGCCGGAAGGCTGCCGAGGAATCGGCCAAGGAGTTATACTCCACGCTGAAGGGGGCCGACATGGTCTTCATCACAGCCGGGATCGGTGGTGGAACCGGGACAGGTGCTTCTCCCATCGTGGCTCAGGCCGCGCGGGAAATCGGTGCTCTGACCATTGGAGTGGTCACGCGACCTTTCACCTTTGAAGGGACGAAGCGGGTTCAGACCGCTGAGAAGGGGATCAGCCAGCTCAAGGAACAGGTGGATACCCTGATCGTGATCCCTAACGACCGCTTGCTGCAGATTGTCAACAAGCGGGCCAGCCTGCAGGAGGCCTTCAGTGTGGCCGATGATGTGCTGCGGCAGGGTATTCAGGGCATCTCTGAATTGATCACCATACCGGGTTTGATCAACCTCGACTTTGCCGACGTGCGTTCCATCATGTCCGAGGGCGGCGCGGCCCTGATGGCCGTGGGTGAAGCGTCCGGAGAGGAGCGGGCCAGGGAAGCTGCGGAGCAGGCCATGTCCAGCGAACTGTTGGATATCACCATAGACGGGGCGCGAGGCATCCTGTTTAACGTCACCGGTGGACCTGATCTATCTCTGTATGAGGTCAATCAGGCGGCTGCCATCATCAAGGAAACCGCCCATCCGGAAGTGAACCTGATCTTCGGCGCGGTAATTGATCCCGATCTAAATGATAAATTCCGGATCACGGTCATCGCCACCGGATTTGAACGCACCGGTATGCCCCGCAACATCATGGAACGCTCCTTCCGCAAAGGACAATCCGAATCTGGCGCGAAGAAAGAACAACGCGAGAGGGAAGGCGAGGAATTCCAGCCCCGGTCTTTTAATACAGAGGACCTGGATATTCCCACCTTTTTGAGGAAACGTTCGCGTAACAATTGATTTGAAGCACAGAAACACATAGCTATACTTCATTGTGTGACGGCATCACTTTCCTACTCCTCCTAGTGGAAAGAGTGGTGTGGATGTGGTCAATCCTAGCCTCCTCCTAGGTTTGGCCGACTGTGTCTGACCGCGTCTCCTGCTGCCTTTGGTGGCAGGAGACCGGTTTAAGGGAAGTCTGAATTCACAAACAAGCGCCCTGAGGAGGGACAGGTTGAAGGACCCTTCCCTAGAGAGGATGCCCAATCTATGCTAAAATGAGCTAAGGTTTTGTATAGACAATGTTCCCAACCAGCATTCTTAGGAATAACCCATGAAATGCCCATATTGCCGAAGTGATGATTCCCGGGTCCTGGATACCTCTCATGATAAACGGGGAGGGACGCGACGGCGCCGTGTGTGTCTGGCCTGTGAAGAGCGTTTTAGCACTTATGAGCGCGCCATTCTGGATACGCCACTGATTGTGAAGCAAGACGGTACCCGGGAAGAATTTAACCGCGACAAATTGAAGCGCGGCATCCACCTCAGCTGCGATAAACGCCCGGTGTCAGCGGCCGACATTGAACGGATAGTGGGCGATGTAGAATCCGATTTACAGTCCATGGGAGAGGTGGAAGTCACCTCCCGGGTGGTGGGTGATATGGTCATGGAGCATCTCAAGGACCTTGATCTTGTGGCATATATCCGCTATGCTATTGTTTATCTGGGCCTGGAAGATCTGAGCGCAATCCGGGATGAGATCGATCCTTTGCTGGAAACCTGATCGGCTTTCCCTGAAATAATACCCTCCCGGATATTGAACTGAACCCCAAAAACAGGACACAAAAAAACACCTCTCGGAAACAATCAAGTAACGGGAGGTGTTTTTTTTGGATTGGGGCTGGATCTAATTTCTTTATCCGCATCCCCCGCCGACGGGAGCCCGCTTCCGCTCCAGTTTAATTTTGGGTTGATATTCGATGTCATACTCGTTGTGGTCGGGGTAGGCTGCGGGACAGTTCGACCCTAGAGCAGCATTGAATTCGTACTTTAGCTCGTCGCTGGAGGCGGTTTTTGACTCGCCGCAATATTCTTCTTCATAACTCGTGCCAAAAGTATCCAGCCAGTTGTTAATACCGCCTTCCAGGATGTATACATTGGGGACAGCCTGAGCGGTCATGGTTTTCCAAGCCTGGGTAGCTTTTTCCTCTCCGTTCCCCATAACGACAAATACTGTATTGGCGGGCTGGGCGATGAAGGGATCGATGTGATCCTGGATTTGGGAGGCGGGGATGTGTCGTGCGTCCAGGAGATGGAACAGGTTGTAATCTGCTTCACTTCGGACATCAATCATAATCAAATTAACTTTATGATCATGTATGGTGTCCAACAGTTCACCGGGATGGATGTACACCTCCCGGGTTTCAAGTTCCGGGGTCTTTTCAGTGGCGATCATCTGCCAGCGGTCAGCTGTGGTGGGCTGTCCGATCAGGGCCACGGCTGCGGCGAAAACCATCAACCCAGCAGCGCCGTAATAGCGAATTTTGGGTGCATCCTGGGGGCGCTTTCCACCGAAAACCTTTTCCAGCTGTTCGCCGCCCCACAACATAAAAATGGCCATGGCAGTGACAAGGATGACCAAAATCCCGGCGGGCAGGTTGAATATATCCATCAGCGTCAATCGGCCGAAATAACTCCCGTTCCAGAAGTAGCGAAAGTTTTCGACTGTCTCACCAAAGAGAAAAACGCCTACCAATCCGCCCAGGACAAAAAAGATACCGTCTACTTTGAAAGTCGCCAGCGCCACAAGGGAAGTGCCGGGACAAAAGCCGCCCAGTATGAACCCGGCCCCCATAATCAACCCGCCCACTATGCCAGACCACAAATAGGTGGGATTGACCCAGATCAGGTTGTAGTCCAACAAACCCACAGCCGAAGCGCCAAAGATCAGAAGCATGGCGACCACGATGGCGGTAAAAAAGACTTTGAAGACGCGCAAATTTTTAAAGTAAAACTGGGCCGCCAGGGTCGGGGCGTGATTGAAACCCGAGATTTCCAGTGTGAACCCGAACAGAAAGCCGATCACAAGGAAGATGCCGTACATGCCGGCTTTTCCAATCAGGGATTGAAGGTGAAGTGGGAATGGCATGTTGGTCTCCTGTTAATTCCAGAGCTTGCGGGAAAAATAAGCCAGAGCGTAGGCGCCGCCAAAGATGGAGAACATCACCGCCCAGCTGCCAGCGGAAAGGGTAGACCCTCCGGATAAGGCTTGCCCGGAGGTGCAGCCGCGGGCCATGCGTGCCCCGTAGGTAAAGAGGGCCCCGCCGACAAAAGCTGCCAGCCAGCGTTGCCTTTTGGTGATGTTCGGCCCTTTATGGGTTTCGAGCTTGGCCCGACCGTGGATGATCCCGGAAACCAGGCCGCCAATCATCACGCCCGTGGTCACAAAAACAATCCAGCTGTCCAGCGGGTTCCGGGGGCCTCCCGCGATATCGATCCAGTATGGAACACGGTCAACATGTCCCGGCGCAACCAGGTCTGCAACAAAACCGATGTAGCGGCTGAGTCCTCCTGAGGCACCCAGGCCGCTGCCGGTGACAAAAAAGGATGTGAAGAGCACCAGGCCGAGCAGCACGCCCCCCAGGTAGGGGTTGACGTAAGGCTGGCTGGGCCGTCCAAATAAACCGGTGTTCTGATCTTGTGTGGTGTGGGATTCCATAGTCATCGTTTTTCTCTCTTGTGTCTGCTTCGCGAGGTCTATGCCTCGACCTGTGGCTCGTCGTGTTCGTCAGATGGGCTGGCGTGAACTTCAACTTCATCCCAGCCCATGATCATGGCTCTGATATTGCTCAACGGGGTGTGACCGGTGGTAGTCAGATAGACATGTAGAAGTACAAAGGATGCCAACAGCCAGGCAACCAGGGTGTGGAAAGGTGCCAGAAATGATAATCCTCCGATTCGCCTCACAAAGGAAGGCCAGCGCTGGGCACCCCACATCAGGGCGCCAGTGATGATTTGCAGAGGCAGAAGAACATTCAAGAGCCCCAGATAGGTGATCTTCTGTAGCGGGTTAAGCTTCTTTTCGGGGGCTTTTTCAAAAGGATGCTCTTCGTCCCGGAAGATGCCTTTCAGATAGAACAGTGCCTGGGCGATGGATCGGTCAAAAAATCCTCTGGTGCGGGGCAGGTATTGTTTGATTTCACCGCTGGCCAGATGGTAGAAAAGCGATAATCCGGCGTTGACAATCAGGATCCCTGCCAATACGTTGTGGACAATGACCACGCCCCGGAAGCTGAAAATTCCAAACAGGTCTGGTTTATGGATGATCAGGCCTGTGGCCAGCAGCAGGAGGATGCTGGCGGTTTGCAGCCAGTGCCACAGCCGTTCATAAAAGCTGTACATATAAATTTGGGTTGTTTTCCTCTCGTCCCGCGGCTGCCGGCGGGCGAAGTAGACCCGCAACCCTCCGTGAAGCGTGATGCCTGCCCCTACGCCCAGGAGAAGGAGGGCCCCGAATAAGTCCACCCAGTACACGTTGCTGTGTCCCAGAACATACAGGTTTTCGGCTTCAGGTTCTGGTTGGTAAAACACTGCTCCCTGGTTGTCCTGATATATTTCTCCCTCCATCCTTGTGCTTGTGCTGGAGAGCAGTTGGGGCATAACCCCTCCCGGGGCAGCGGAAGCCAATTGGATGGGCTGGGATAAGCGGGAATCAGCATCATGACAGGCCTGACAGTCCCGCACAGCCCACTCGTCGCTGGCCACGTTGTGGCCGATGGAATAGGCTTGGACCTCCCCCACGATGCGGGGATTTTCCAGCCCCAGGCGATTAAGCCGGTCTGTGACGATCTGTTCCTTGGCTGGAGAATCGATGATGAGTTCCCTTTCATCCAGCTGTCCGTCCTGATTGGTGTCGAAGCGTGCCATGATGCCGGGATGATAATCCCCGTTTTCAAAATAAGCAGCCTTGAGATCAAGCAAGCGAACCGGACGGAGTGGATTGTCCGCTACCCAGTACCAGGTGGTGATCATATTGTGAGGGGCGAGCGTGGTTTCTCCCCCGGCATCCGCTTTGGGAAGAAGCACCGGCTGGTATCCGGTGAGTAAGGTTTCCATGGTGTCCACGCTGCCTTCCGCACCGCGGCATTCCAGGGAAGCATAATTTTCCCGGGTGATCACCGTCCAGTCTTGGACTTTATTGGCCGTAGTGTAAAGTTTTGGAATGTGGCAGCTTTCACAGCTGACGGCATCAAAGTGGCGTTTTTGATAGGGGAGCCAGGTATGGGTGGAGGTGGTGTCGTGACAGGACTGGCAGTCCCGCATTGTACCTTTCAGTCCGGGAGCGATTTCGCTTTGAGCGCTGTTGCCCCGGGCAAATTGGTGCAGGGGGGAGGTGAGGTATTCACCGATCTCGAGTCTGCGCGGGTCAAACTGCAAATGGTCCGGCCGGGTTTGTTCGGATTCCTGGAAATAGAGAGGATTATTGAGGGAATAATGACAGTCAGTGCAGTCCAACAGGCGTTCTGCGTGGATGTCCCAGGCCCGATTCAGTTCCTCTTTGTTCGCCAGGTTCATCCCGGAATCCTCCATTTTCTGGGAGGAGATAATCTGACCTGTGGTGATGGTTGTCCACAGTTCAGGGGAACAGCCGGAGGTGATCAGGGGGTCTTCGATATCATCATGCACCAGTCCATGGCACATACCGCAGTTTTCGTCGGATGGGTCTTGAATATTGATCTCGCTTTCTTTTAAGTCTCCGTTTTCCTGGAAGGCAGCCGGGTTCCACAGGTATCCTGAGCCTGAACGTTCGATTATTCCGGTGCCCAGCAGGGTGGCGGCGTTGGCCCATTTGAAATCCCCGGATGTTAGCGCCGCTTTTCGGGCGTCGTTGTTTGGTGAAGGCGTGTGGCACAGGAAGCAGTTCATTTCCACTACACCGGATTCTTCCCAATCCCAGGGCAATAATTCCCCCGATTCAGGATCCAGGATGTTGGTTTCCACGTTCCCCGCCTCAGGCTCCAGTTCAGTCAGGTGTGTCCCGTTCCGGCTGTAGACGGCGGGACCTCCACCGACATGGCGGAGACCGTAGGTCATGATCCAGCCGGGTGTGGTCAGGTCAACCTGATCCTCGCCCTGGGGAGTAAGATACCGGTAAATGAGTGGAGTCCAATTCCCGAATAAGCCGGGGCTGATGTCCCACGCCCGTCCGCTGCCTGTCTCTCCCGGGGCAGTGAGATCCCCCAATCCAGCGCTGGCATGATAGCTGTGTTCGACGATGAAATCAGCGTCGTGGCAAGCCCCGCAGGTTCCCATGGTTGAAACGGGATTTCCAGAATCCAGGACATGGTTTCCATCCTGGTCCAGGAGGGGGAAGGAAGGGTGAAAGGGGGAGGGTTGACTTTCCGGGCGCCCGGCGTACCGGGCCTGTGCCAGGGGTTTTCCCAGGAGAATCCCTGTGATGATCATGAAAACAGGGACCAACACGAAAATTGTTCTCAGCTTGAAAAGTTGCTTTTTGAGGTTGGAAGTCATGGACCCGTACAATCCTTTACGGTTGGTAATTGTTCGATTTAAAGCGTCCACCCCAGTTGATGGGATCACCGTAATATCCCAAAGCTTCCCAGTTCATCCTGCCTCCAGGACCATGGCATTGGTCGCAGGACAGGGCTTCTTTGGCCGGTTTGACCATGTGGGTGGTGGGCCAATACATCTCGGTCTCAGCAAAACCGTACTCACCGCTGTAATTCAACCCTGCGATTTCGGAGCCCAGTCGCAGTGATTGATCCCAGTCAAACGTGGTCCAGAATCCTTCTTCGCCCACTGTCTTGGGTTGCAGAAGGATTTGGTTCTGTGTGTCATAGGGCTGTTTGGCAACGTGGACTTTAAAGGGGAAGATCTTTGCCGTGGGATCCTCGATATCGCCTGCCGGGGGGTTGATCTCCGTGCGCTGGTCAGGGTTGATTTTGTCCCCGTACAGATAGCGGTACTCGACCACGCCGTTGTACCAGGCGTAAGTGGGTGTGAAATTGTCCTCGTAAACAAAACTGCCTTTTATTTTCAGGTATGAGTGCAGATTTTCCTCTATCTCATCGCTTCCGGCTGTGGACCAATCCCAATACATCTTGGTGGCATCGCGTGTGGCAGCGTTCGGGATATGACAGGACTGGCAAGCTACACTGTTAAGATGGGCATTGATCCGCACATCTTCGTGCAGGTCCCTGGAATGGCAGTCGGTACAGTACACCTGGTTTTTGTCATCCAGGCTGACAGAAATGGAGCGACCCTTGATATTGTGGTCCTGTGTCTGGTGGCAGTCGGTGCACACAAAGTCATGCTGGCCCATGTGGACGTCCACATTGGAGGGGGGAAAGTACAATGTTTCATCCAGGTCGCCGTGTTTGACAGCATTACCCCCGCCGCCTTTGAAATGACAACCGCCACAGTTCTCCCGGGTGGGGACAGTCACACTGCGGGCCACCTCCAGTAAGTCCACGCCTTCAACGGGCTGTCCGGCATTTCCTTTCACATATGTGCCGGTGGCGTCATGGCACACCAGGCAGTCCACGTTTGTTTCTTTGGAAAAGTTGTAGTTGGCATCCTCCCAACCATACCCGGCGTGGCAGGAGGTGCAGCCCTCCCAATTCCCCTGAATGCCAATGCAAAAATTGTTAATGCCGTTCTTTTTGCCGACGGTGACCGGTCCCACCCGGCCTTCCACCTGGGTGGGCTCGCTTTCCCAGGTCCAGTGGGTGGTGCCCATTACCTGTGGGGCTGCGTCCGGATGACATTCCAGGCAGGTCCTGGTGACGTCGGATCCGGTTTTAAAAGGGCCCTGGATGATCGAAGAATGATCCGTTTTCGGAATGTCCAGGGGCACATGTTCCCATGGATTACGGGGGTTGTCGCCTCTCATGGGGGTGAGGAAGATGACAAGGGGGACAATGAGGATGATTAACATCAAGCTGAGGCCTAATAACCAGCTGTATTTTGAGTTTTTCATGAACGCTCCGAGGTCTTTGTGTGATTGTCGTCCAGGAGCTCAGCGCGGTGGGAGAGGCGATCATACAGCACTTCCCGCAGCAGGTCCAAAGCTTCAATCAGGCGATCATCCGTTATCCTGTAAATGACGCTGGCGCCATCCCGGTTGGCATGGATCAACCCGCGTTGGTTGAGGGTTTTCAAGTGCCGGGAAGCGGCCGGTTGACTGATACCAATCGCATCGGCCAGGGCGCTGACATTTCGGGGACGATCCGCGATGGCGTACAACAGCATGATGCGCCGCGGATCGGATATCGCGGAACATATATTTGCGTGCAGTTCTATGATTTCGTGAGCCAGGGAGGTGTTTTCCATATGTATTCACTCTTGTGAATAGTTGCAATTGTGAATATTATAACGATTTAACCGCTCAAGGCAGAGTGAGGTTTGTCATGCCAAGGGGGATGACATTTTTCCTCAGCAGCCAGGGCAGGGAATTGGAACAGAAGGTACGGTTCCTGTCCCGCATCGTGTGGGGTAAAAAAGAAAACCGCAGTCCGAATGACCTGCGGTAGAGAGCGTGAATAAATTTCAATGGTTAAATTGAACGCAGATGGAGGTGCCTTTGAGGGGGATTTATGGGTTGCCCTGGGACATAAATTCCCAGAAAGCCTGCCGGGCAGCGGTTGCGGCCTGACCTTTCTCCCTGGCAATGTACATGGTGCGGGTTATTGTGAGGTCTTCGATGGGCAGGATGTGGACATCGCCGATGATGTTGGCGATTGTTCTGGGGGCAAAACCCAAGCCCAGCCCCTTTTCAACGGAAAGGATGATGGCTTCCGTGTTTCCAAGATGGAGGAACGTGTTCAAGTGGGAGATTTCTACACCTTTGTGGTACAGAACCTCTGCGATCTGGTGGTAAAAATTCGATTCCTCATCCTGCAGGATAAATTGTTCTTTGTACAGATCCTGAGCCGGGACCGCATCCCGATCGACCCAGGGATGTTGGGGAGGGACGACGAGTACAATTTCTTCTTCAGCAATGGGGCTGATTTCAAAACTTCTGTTGAGATCTTCCCTGTTATTGGTAAACAGAAAATGCAAGGATCCATCCATCAGGGATTCGATGGGGGAGGGACAGGTCCGCGTGCGGCAGTTAATGGTGATGTCCGGGTAGGCATCATGGAAGCGCTTGAGGTGGATAGGCAGGATGTATTTTCCAATTTCTGCATCACATCCCATGATCAGGCGCCCCTGGATTCGTCCGTGCAGAGAGGACATGGTTTCGTCAATGACTGTGGATTGTTTTACAAAACGCCGGGCCAGGGGGAGCAGGGTCCGACCTGCATCCGCCAACACGATTGACCGGCCCTGACGGATGAACAATTTTGTCCCGAAATGTTGTTCCAGGGTGCGGATGTGCTGACTGACACTGGGCTGACTCATGTGCAGGCGTTTGGCCGCTTCCGTGAAATTCAGCGTCTCTGCTGCAGTCAGGAAGATGTTAATCTGGTGGGCGTCAAGCATGGAAAGGGGTCCCTCAACGTGAATCATAGGTTTTCGATTGGCTCCGCTTATTATTATAAACTTAACGATGGATTTTTCCTATAGTTGTTAATGCAGTTTCCAGCTGTGAGGGTGCTATGTGCCAGGGCAAAACCAAATGTGTTAACTTTCTGATTCTTGTGGATAAATCGGCAGATAGCGCACCCCGAAGCTGAAGGCCAAGAGTGCATATGCGATAATGCCCATGGATACCCCGACCTCGTTCCAGGTGGGGAGGTAGGAGGCAGCGTGCACGTTCCCTAGTACGCCCGGAGACCACTGTGGAGGAGCGACCAGGCCGGAAAGGGTGACGTTCCAGCGGTTGACGCTAACGCCAAGGATAATAAACGCTAAAGCTAACATCACATAGCGGTCGTTGCGCCGGAAGCGCGGATAGAGCAGGATGATTGCTGGAATGATCGCTCCCAGGAAAACTTCCAGCCACCAGAAGGTTTGCGTATAGGGAGTCGTGCTGCGCAGACGGGCCAGCGCTTCCGACATCCCCGGGGTATGGCTGTAATAGGTGGTGGCGGCCCAATCCCATAACTTAAGATACAAGTAGGCCAAAATGGCGAAGCCCGTGAAACGGGAAACGTCGTTTAGTAATTGGCGGCTGATGATCGTCCTGTTGCGCAGTTTCCCGACAATGATAGTCAGCAACAGTGTCATGGCCATCCCGCCGGCAATGGCTGACAGGATGAACATCACCGGCAGGGAGGGTTTGAACCAGATTGCGCGGCCGGAAAGCACGCCGTAGGTCGCACCCAGGGAAGATTGGTGCAGCAGTGATAATCCCAATCCGATGAGAGCAAATATGGGGGAGGCGCGGTGCAGGATATCCCCTGCTTTTCGGACCCAGGGCCAGGGGTCAAAGAATTGACTCTCGAATATGACGGGCAGGAGCTCGAGCATCAGCACCATGGAATACAGTACGACGCACCAGGTGATCTCCCACAGCACGGAGTGAACGTTCCAGTACACCAGCGGGTGCCAAAACCGGTCGGGCCGGCCGATGTCCAGGGCCAGGGCCAACATGGCGGACGAGTAGCCTAGAAAGCCCACAAAAACCGCTGCCCGGGCGATGGGCTTAAACTTTTTAATCTGAAAGAGGTACACAATGGCTGAGAAGGTGAACGCGCCGGCACCTGTGGCGATGGAGCTTAGATCCTGGGTGATCCACAAACCCCAGGGGACGGCATCGGTCAACCCGGTGACCTGCAGGCCTTTTACGAAGACGCGAATGGCGGAAAACACACCGATGACCAATAAGACGGAAAGGCTGGTCACCCAGATCCACCAGGCCCGGTTCTGACCTGCTCGGGGGAGTGAAAAATCAAGGGTGGACATGTCTTTATGCCTCCTCTTTCGTTGGCCGCACGTAATGGACCTTGGGCTCTGTGCCAAAATCCTCTCGCAATCGGAAGGTTTCATTTTCGCGCAGGAAGACGCTGATGGGGCTTTCGGGATCATTGATGTCTCCGAAGACCCGGGCGTTAACGGGGCAGGATTCAACGCAGGCCGGGGTGACGGCCTTATCTACGCCGGGCATCAATCCTTGCTCCAGGCCACGGTCGATGCGGTGCTCACAGAAGGTGCATTTTTCCACCACACCCCGGGCCCGTCTCTCGACTTCCACTTTACCCCAATCCGGCTGGTAGGGATTTTCATCGTCTACCTTTTCCCAGTTGAAGCGCCGGACATCATAGGGGCAGGCGACTTCACAGTAGCGGCAGCCAATGCAGCGGTCATAATCCATGGTGACCACGCCGTCTTCCCGGATCCAGGTGGCCCCGACAGGGCACACTTTAACGCAGGGCGCTTCCTGGCAGTGCAGGCAGGGTCGGGTCATGTAGAAATCGGTGCCGTTTTCTGTGCGCTCCGGAAAGCCGACGTTCCAGCGCATGTTGTCCCGGGGGACATCGTTTGTGGCCTGGCAGGCCCACATGCAGTATTGACAGCCGATGCAGGTTTCCAGATCAATAGCCATGTGCCATTCGTGAATGGCTTTTCCTTCTTCATGGGGATGGGTGCGCTCTCCGATACCCTGAACGGCGTCAGGGGAAAGCGGACCCTGAGTGACCAACTGGGTAATGGCAGCTGTGACACCGGTGATACCGATAATCTGCAGGAAGTCCTTCCGGCTGAGAAGGGCGTCTTTATTATCCCTGGGTTGATTATTTTTGTTCTTCTTCTTCAACATAAAGATCTTCTTCCTCGTCCTCAGGAAACTGATGGACATTTCGGGCCACGATCCAGGCTGTGCTGCCACCCAGCACCAGGCCAATTACAGCGCCCTGAAATAGATTGCTGACCCGGCTGCTGGCCAGGGCTGTTTCCAGGGCCTGGATGCGCTGTGCCGGATTGAGGGTTTCTTTTTCCGGTTGGGCGAGGGGTGGTTGTTCCACATCCTGGGCTTCCTCCTCACCGTTCTGGCCCACATCGGACCCGTGTTCGTAGCCCGGCAGCGAGAAACCAGCATGCAGGGTATCTGTGTGGCAGGCCACACAGGTTTTAGGTGTGATGTCGAACGCATGCCCGGTGGGGACGATCCCATCCTCGGGCGGCTCCTCGGGGGGGATAACCAGGGTGTGGCAGTCGACACATCCGATGCCCTGGGAAACGTGCAGGTCATTAAGGTAGTCCCCCATATCATCTTTGTGGCAGTTGATGCACAAATCATCCGGCTCTTCAAAAAGCGGATCCTGGCTGTGGGGGTTGTGACAATCGATGCAGTCGACATCGGCCAATGAATGTCCCGTCTTGCGCCACTCACTGAGGGTGGTGGTGTGGCAGGTACCGCAGAATTCGGATTTCACCTCTGTTTGGACCACTTTTTCCGGGTGATTGGCCTGGGCTGTATGGCAGGCGCGGCAGGTGATGCCTTCCGCATCAAACAAGCCGGTGGAGTGCTGATAATTCGTCGTGTGGCACGCCAGGCAGTCACTGGGGCTGCCCAGCTCCTGCCACTGCTCCTGGAAGTACGGGTCTGTATAGGCATTGCCGTGCGGGCTGCGGGACCACTTTTCGTGGATGTCGATATGGCATTCGCCGCATTCTTCATCCGACATTTCCGGGGTGGGCTCGTCCTCCTGGGGTAGGGGCGTGGCGGAAACAAATCCCACACTGAGGGTCATGGCCGCTGCCCACACGATTAATCCTGACAGAAGGGAAATGAGTACGGGTTTTTTGTTCATAGTTGACCTCGTATGGTTGAGTCACGCTTGGAATCACCTGCAGCGGGATGGGGGGAAACCACGCAATCTTAAACCTTGTCTGCCGAACCTCCCCGGATCGATCTCCAGCCGTCACTGGGTGTCGAACCACCTCAGTTGATGGGTGGGGCCGGCGGTGATGTGCGGCTTTCGGTCAGGAATGATCTGCTTGCTTTGCCCGGGCCGTCGGGCTGCGCCTCAATGGATCGTCCCAGGCCTCTGCGCAACCGTTCCGATGTGCCCTCACTACTTGTGAATGTTAACACAATCATTATAATGTTTACAAGTGAAAAATATCATTTGTAGATAATATTTACTTATATATGTAATAAGCAAAAGTGATAAGGTTCTGTTATTCCAGATTGTGAAAATAATGACATATGCTTATGGTTGTGTTATAATCCCGGCAAGTGAAAAAACGCACAATATATCCTGGTTGCAAAGAGTGGCGGTATCTATGAACAAAAATAAAAGCATCTTAGCAATACTACTGCTTTCCGTTGCGGTGATTGGGCTGTTTTCCAGTGGCTGTGCTGCTGGCATCAATGATGTGGATTCCTCTCGGGAAACGCCCACGGAACAAGAAGAGATCCTCAAACGGGAAAGCACACAGGCGCCACAGGAAGAAGAAAACCCTGAACCGGACCAGGCTGTGGATAATGCAGCTGCAGAAGAGGTCGATCATTGCCTGGATTGTCACACCGATAAACAGACTCTGATTGACACGGCTGAAGAGGTTGTAGAAGTCGAGGCGGAAAACGAAGGGGAAGGTTGAGGGGGAGAAGTGGCTCCGTTGGAGCCGTGGGAAAAAGTGATCGTCGACAACCTGGCTTTTTCAGAAACTGTACACGGGCAGCTGGGATGCACCGAATGTCATCAGGGGGTCCAGCACCCTGAGAAGGAAAAAGCGCACACAGATTTGGTTCCCGATCCCAGTGAGGATGAAGACGCCTACTGCGCGAAATGCCATCCTGACATCACAAGCACAGCAGCCAACAGTCTGCATGCCACCCTGGATGGGTACTGGACGGTGCTGGAGCAGCGAGGTGTTCCGAAAAATCACCCCGCCTCCCAGGAGATGTTCGGCAATCATTGTGCCAGCTGCCATGCTTCGTGCGGTGACTGTCACGTCAGCCAGCCGGACTCAGTGGGGGGAGGCTTGCTTGAGGGACATGTTTTTCAAAAAGAGCCATCCATGACCCGAAACTGCACTGCCTGTCACGGCAGCCGTGTCGGGAATGAATACCTGGGCAAACACGAAGATCTGCGGGCCGATGTCCACTTCCGGCAGGGACGGATGACCTGTGTTGATTGCCACAGCGGGCACGACATGCACGGTCAACCCGAAAACTGTCAGGAATGTCATCCCGGACCAGACATGGCACAGGTGCCGCCGCCCGATCACCGCTATGAAGGGTTGCAATCCCCCAGCTGCGAAAAATGCCATGCCCAGGTGGTCAGCGGACAGGATGACATTTTGATGCACAACCGGCACAAGGGCAAACTATCCTGCCAGGTATGCCACTCGGTGTCCTACACCAGCTGTGATGGCTGCCATGTGTCTTTGAGTGGAGAGACGGGAACGCCTGTATTTGCCACGGAAGGCTCGTACCGCGGTTTCTATATCGGGAAGAACCCCCGCCGGAGTGTGGCGCGGCCCTACGAATTTGTCCCCCTGCGCCATGTCCCGATCGCGGAATCGAGTTTTGATTTCTATGAAAAAGGGCTGGTATCGAATTTCGCTGGAAGACATACCTGGGTATACGCCACCCCGCACAATATCCAGCGCAACACCCCGCAAACGGAATCCTGCGATGCTTGCCACGGCAACCCTGATGTTTTCCTGACTGCGGATGATGTGGCGCCGAATGAACTGGAAGCCAACCGGGATGTGATTGTGGATGAGGTCCCCGGAGATCCCTTTGCGCAGGATGAGGAATAAGGCTTGTCTTGCTGATGTCAAGAAGCAAAATTTTGTTTTAGCAATTGTAAACTTTGAGAAGATCAATCATGAAGAAAACCCTTTACCTGTTGATGACGACGGTCATGCTGGCGAGTATGGTCCTTACGGCCTGCGGCGGTCAGGCCACACCCACCGTGGTGGAAGAGCCCGAAACCGAGACCGAGGTCGAGGTGGAGGATTCCACACAGGCTCCGGAACCGACCGCGGAACCGACAGAAGTTTCCCCGGCAGGACCTGAAATCCTGGATGAAGAATTTGATGCCATGCTGAGCGGGATGGAGCGCTATCACACCATCCAGGCCGATGGTTTGTTGGAAGAGATGGCTGCTGATTCTCCTCCCTTCATCCTGGATGTGCGCACGCAAGCTGAGGTTGAGGAAAGCGGATATATCGAAGGCGCCACCCATATTCCCCTCAGCGAACTGGCACAGCATCCTGAACTGCTGCCTGACTTTGAGACCCCGATCGTGACCTATTGTGCGGGCGGCTGGCGAGCAACGATCGCTATGACGGCCCTGTACAACATGGGTTGGGATGAGGTCCGGGCCCTGAATATCGGATATACGGTCTGGAAAGAGTCCGGCAATCCAGTTGTGGATGGCATGCCGGAGAACCCGGCTTTGAACGCTGTTGAACCTGATGAAAGCAAGCTGCTGGCTGCGGACGCCTATCTGCAGAACATTCAAGATATGGGGACAAAATTTGGTATCACAACCCCCCGGCCAGCTTAACACAGACCTGGTTGAAAAAGAGGGAATGGTGTTGATTGATGTCCGGCGCCAGGAAGAGGTGGATGAGAAAGGTACCATTGATGTACCCAACAAGATCCACATACCTATTGAAGAATTCGTCACCAGCCGCGCGGATTGGCCGGAAGGAAAAGACACCCCGATTGCCGTCTACTGCGGCAGCGGCCACCGCTCCACGATGGCCATGACCATGCTTCTGGCGTATGGTTATAGTGATGTGGTCAGCCTGCAAGGCGGGTTCAGCGCTTGGAAAGATGCCGGTTATCCCACTGTGGGCGGCGCTCTCGGCCTGGATGAAACCTACAGCGCTATGCTGGGTTCCATGACGAAGTACAACACCGCTTCGGCGGATGATTTGCTTCTGGAACGGACGGCTGATGAGCCGCCCTTTGTGCTGGATGTGCGTCGCACGGAAGAGGTGGAAGAAAACGGGCACATTGAAGGCGCTTACCACATTCCGTTGAGCGAATTGGCGCAGAACATCGATAAGCTGCCAGCTATGGATACCCCCATTGTCACATACTGTGCCAGTGGCTGGCGGGCGACGATTGCCATGACGGCGTTGCATGCCATGGGCTGGACGGATGTCCGGGCTCTGAAAGTGCGATTCGCGGATTGGAAGGACGCCGGCAACCCTGTCGTTGAAGGCCTTCCTGAAGAGATGGTATTTGATGTTGCCAATCCGCCCTCCAATCTGGTTGAGGCTGTGAATGCGGCCTTGAGCGGCATACAGGACATGGGATACGGCGTCAAGCAGGCAGATACGCTCAACACCGCGTTAATCGATAAGCCTGATCTGATCCTGATCGATGTCCGCCGCCAGGAAGAGCTGGAGGAAAAGGGTGTGATTGCCGTTGAGGAACAGGAACTATTGACCATCCCCCTGGAAGAATTCCTGGCTCAAAAAGATCAGTGGCCAGGGGACAGAGATGCCGAAATCGTGGTCTACTGCGGCAGCGGCCACCGGTCTACGATGGCTATGACCATTCTGCTGTCCTACGGTTATGAGAATGTGACCAGCTTGATGGGTGGCTTCGGGGGCTGGATGGAAGCGGGTTACCCGATCGCTGAGTACGCTGCTCCTTAACCCCTTTCTTTATCGATATATAAAGCTGGCCTCTCTTTCCGGGAGGTCAGCTTTTTTCTTTATATTTCTGGCGATGAGTTGGCAGGCATTTTTTGATCGGGATCCGGGTGGTGGCACAAGTCAGCTCTTGCCGTTAAAATCGTAGAAACAGATCAATCACGAGGAGCAGGCATGGATAGAGAGCAGCCCTATCGGAATAAAGTGGCGTTGGTAACAGGATCCGGGCGGGGAATTGGCCGGGCCATCGCCAAGCATTTCGCCCACTTGGGGGCAGATGTAGTGGTCAATTTCTTCCGTAACCGGGAACCCGCACAAGAAACGGCAGCAGCCATTATGGAACTTGGCGTTCGGTCCCATGTCGTAAAGGCCAATGTGGGGGAGATAGAGGACCTGGATAAGTTGGTGTCAGAGACCGTGCGGGAGTTTGGGGGTTTTGACTTTCTGATCAGCAATGCCGGCTCCGGATATAACCGACCGATCATGGAGCAGCGTCCTAAGGGGTGGAATTGGACTTTGGACATAAACGCCCGGGCGCTGTTGTTTTTAGCTCAGAAAGCAGCACCGATCATGGAAGAGCGCGGGGGAGGGGCCATCGTCAGCATCTCCAGCCCTGGTTCTTTCCGTGTCCTTCCCGAGTACGCAGTGGTCGGAGCCAGTAAAGCTGCAGTGGAAGCTTTAACCCGCTACCTGGCGGTGGAATTTGCTCCCAAGAACATCATTGTAAACGCTGTATCTCCCGGGATTGTTGAAACGGAAGCCTTACAGCATTTCAACACCATGCAGGATAAAGATATTCTGGAGGAAATCGCGCGCCAAACGCCAGCCGGGCGAATTGCCACGCCGGAGGATGTGGCGAGAATTGTCGCCTTTCTATGCAGCCCGGACGCTTTTATGATCCGGGGCCAGATCTTGCTCGCGGATGGTGGGTTTACCCTTCCCGCCAGCGGCATAGAACGACCGTCATGATTGGAAATTGAGGAGGAATGATGCATGGTGTGTGGTTAGAAGACGGAGAGCTTTCCTTCCGGGAGGACATCCCTGAACCGGAACGGGATGAAGGAGAAGCTGTGATCCGCATGACGATGGCCGGCATATGCAGCACGGACCTGGAGCTGGTGAGAGGGTATTATCCCTTTCGAGGTGTACTGGGCCATGAATTTGTGGGTGTGGTAGAACACGCACCCTCCCGACCAGAATTGGAGGGCAAACGTGTGGTGGGGGAAATTAATGCTGTGTGTGGTGAATGTGTCCACTGTCTGAATGGACGTTCCCGGCATTGTTTGCACCGCACGGTGTTGGGGATCAGTAAACGGGATGGCGTATTTGCTGAACGATTTACACTGCCTGTGGAGAACCTGTTTCCGGTACCGGATACGATAACGGACCGCCGGGCAGTTTTTGTAGAGCCCTTGGCAGCGGCAGTTGAAATCATCGACCAGGTTCATATTCAACCTACAGACCGGGTGCTCGTCGTTGGCGCAGGTCGGTTAGGCCAGTTAATCTCCCAGGTGCTGGACTTGACGGGATGTGACCTGGAGGTCGTTGCCAGACATGGCAATCAGCGCAGCGTTTTACAGAACAGGGGGATTCCGACTATCGATGAAGATTCGGTTCCTTCAGGAGAAGCGGATGTGGTTGTCGATGCTACAGGGGCCCCTGGAGGGTTTCAAACATCCAGGAAAGCTGTTCGCCCTCGAGGAACGTTGATCCTGAAGAGCACCTATGCAGGGGATCTCAACGTGGACGCCTCCGCGCTTGTGGTAGATGAAATTACCGTTATCGGCTCCCGATGCGGTCCATATGCTCCTGCTCTTCGCTTATTGGAGAAAGAGCTGGTCGAACCGGAGGTTTTGATTGATGAAATCTTTGATCTCAAACGGGTGGTATGGGGATTTGAGAAAGCTGATGAAAAAGGCGTAATAAAAGTTCTAATCAGTCAAGGGACTGGATAGGGTGATAAATGTGGTGGTTTATGTTCAAGAAAAGAGCCGGTTGAATTGAAAAAATCTATCATAAATTTCTTTATTTGTTCTATATAATGTGTTATACTCCTTTGTCAAATGACATAAATCATGTGGGAGCAGGGTAGGTCATCCTATTCTTTACAACTTTGCATTTGTTTCCAATTTATATCGGTTCTATCCACAAACTTTGAGCGTGGTCTGTCTACATAAACCTGGTTTGACATTATTCCTTCTGTGACAGGAATATTCCTTTACTATATCAACTGATTTGAGCACTAGTGAGGATAAGGAGGTCAATATCGAGCAAACCTTGCAGAAAATGTGTTAACGCACATTCCCTTTCATTTTTTATTTTCTCTGAAGGAGGAGATATGAAGAAAAAGCATTATCTATTCATCGGTCTATTCATCTTATTCGCGCTGGCCCTTTCCGCTTGTGCGGGATCCCAGTACGAATGTGAAGATGAAATTGGCTGTGTGACGTATGGGCCTGATGAACCGGTCCGGATTGCATCCGCCCTGGTCATTTCTGGGGCCAACGCGGATCTGGGACTTGACTCACAATATGGTGTGGAAATTGCGATGGAATTCCAGGAAGAGATCCTGGGGCATGATATCGAGCTTCAGGCAGAGG
>CAZIFI010000015.1:0-44073 GCA_964539105.1 uncultured Anaerolineales bacterium
CAATCGGAGGACAGGAATATGTTAGAGATTGGGATCGTAACCAATTCTAATAATGGAATCGAAAGGAACTTATGAATCCACGACCGACACCTTGTGAGGACCACGCTGAAGACAGGAAAAGTAGCTATGGATTGGAACACCTCGGACTGGAGGGATATAGAAAAGCCTATTGGAACCTCCCGGCTGAAGGGTACTACGAAGAAAGCATTTACCGGGACGAAGGGATAATTGCTCGGCATGGACCATTACTGGTTAAGCCCGGTCAACATACCGCCCGGGCAGCAGATGACAAATTTATCGTTGAAGAAGAAAGCAGCCGGGACGATATCTCCTGGGGGGAATACAATGTCCCCTATCCGCCGCACCGTTTTCATCGGCTGCATCAACGTATGAAATCCTATCTGAAAGGAAAAGACCTCTTTGTGCAGGATGGTTACGCTGGAGTGCACAAAGAGCACCAGCTCAATATCCGGGTCGTCTCCACCCATGCCTGGCAGGGTTTATTTACACAGAACATGTTTATCACCCCTGAAAGTTTGCAGGAATACCGCGGCCATGTCCCGGAACTGACGATCCTGGCTGCCCCCGACTTCAAAGGCAATCCCCAGAAAGACCAACTGCACAGTGAGACGTTCATCTTATTAAATTTTCAAGAAAGGCTGGTGCTGATCGGTAACACAGGGTACGGCGGAGAAATCAAGAAGTCGGTGTTTACGGCCATGAACTATCTTCTGCCAAATAACGATGTCCTCACCATGCACTGCTCTGCCAATGTCGGTGAACAGGGAGACACAGCGCTCTTCTTTGGGCTGTCAGGCACAGGAAAAACCACCCTTTCCGCGGACCCCAACCGGCAGTTGATCGGAGACGATGAACACGGCTGGGATGAGAAGGGGGTGTTCAATTTCGAGGACGGATCCTATGCCAAGGTGATCGACCTTTCCCCCGAAGATGAACCCGATATTTACGCCACCACGCAGCGCTTCGGGACCGTGCTGGAAAATGTGATCTATGATCCGCTCACCAGAGAAATAGATTTATCAGACGACAGCATCACTACAAACACCCGCGCATCCTATCCGCTGCACTTCATCAATTATGCTCTACCCCAAAAACAGGGAGGGCATCCTGAAAACATTATTTTTCTGACCTACGATGCCTACGGCGTCATGCCTCCCCTGTCCCGATTGTCGACAGAACAGGCTCTGTTTCATTTTATTTCCGGTTTTACCTCCAAAGTGGGAGGAACGGAAGCCGGCGTGGGTGATTCCCCCGAAGTGACCTTCAGCGCCTGCTTTGGGGCCCCGTTTATGGTCCACCACCCGGTACGCTATGCGAAATTACTTCAAGATAAGCTCGTCGAACACCAGGTCGATACCTGGCTCCTAAACACAGGATTGGTAGGCGGACCGCATGGGATCGGGGAACGGATCAGCATCCGCTACACGCGGGCGCTGCTGACCGCAGTCCTGGAGGGTGATTTACAGGATGCCGAATTCCGCACAGATGACTACTTCGGTTTCCAGATTCCCACCGAATGTGCTCAGGTCCCGGCAGATATTCTTTACCCGTCTTCCCTGTGGGATGATCAGGAAGCGTACCACCGCAAATACTGCCAACTTGTGAAAAAATTTCAACAAAATATTCAACGCTACGCGGAGGATATCCCGCCTGAAATTCTGGACGCAGGACCGTCCATTCCAGAATAAACAGGGGCCAAACTTTATTACTGTTCAACCATATAAGGTCTGTACTTGGCGATATGCCGCAGCGGGACCCGCCCTTGAATATAAACCCCCTGGTAATGGTTTTCAATCTGTTCCACATGACCTTCTTCGTGGAATAAAGAGATTAACTCCCCCTTGTTATAAGGAAGCTCCACAACCACAGGCTCATAGGATTCATAGAGCCTGTCTTTTACGGTGTGCAGTAATTCATCAATCCCGTCCCCCTTCAGAGCAGATACGGCCACTGCGTTGGGAAAGGTTTCCAGGTTCTTTTTGGCGCTATCGGGCCGCTCGAGGCGGTCGATCTTATTTAGAACCGGCACGACTGGAATATGGTCTGCCCCTATGTCTTTCAACGTTTGATGCACAGCTTCTGCCTGTTCCCGCACCTGGGGATGGGTGATATCCACAACATGGAGCAGTAAGTCAGCCTCAGCAATTTCTTCCAGCGTGGCGCGGAAAGCTGCTACGAGCTGGGTGGGCAGCTTTTGGATAAATCCCACGGTATCCGTAAAGAGCGCCAGGGACCCATCCGGGAGTTCTACGCGGCGGGTGGTGGGATCCAGCGTGGCAAAGAGTTTGTTCGCGACGTAAACATCCGCATCAGTAATTTGATTGAGCAGGGTTGATTTTCCAGCGTTGGTATAGCCAACCAGGGAAACGACTGGTATTCTGGATTCCTTGCGCCGCGACCGGTAGCGCCTGCGGTGGGCCCGGACTTTTTCTAATTCCTGGCGCAGATGACTGATGCGGCGGCGAATTTCACGCCGGTCCACCTCAAGCTGGGTTTCTCCCGGTCCGCGCAGCCCCACACCGGCTGTTCCCCCTGTCCGTCCTCCTCCACCACCTGCCTGCCGGACAAGGTGTGTCCAGGCTCTGGTCAGGCGCGGTAGACGATATTCATACTGGGCCAGCTCCACCTGCAGGGCCCCCTCCCTGGTATGGGCGTGCTGGGCAAAGATATCTAGAATTAACGCCGTACGGTCAATAACACGTATATCCTCTTCAACAATTTCTTCCAGCTCCCGTTGATGGCGGGGAGAGAGTTCATCGTCAAAGAGGATTACATCGACCTGCATTTCATCCGCCAAACGTTTGACTTCCTTCGCTTTACCGGATCCAATGAAGGTCCTGGGGTTAGGATGATCCAGTTTTTGTGTGACCTGACCGACCACCTGGAAACCAGCCGTATCTGCCAGGCGCCGGAGTTCTGCCAGGGACTTATCGAGGGATAATACGCTGTCTTCTTGAAAGGTATCGACACCCACCAATAAGGCGCGGTCTGTCATTAATCGTTCCGTTTTCACCGTTTCTGACATCTACGTGGTAGTTATACCTCCTTGAATAACGTCAGGCTGAAAACTACATTATGATGCTTCACATATAGTGTACGACAGCTTCCTATTTTTGCCAACTTATTCAAAATCTGCAGCGTTCACTCTCCGCAGCCAAACCAGGAGAGTTTCACCTACTATATCCAGGCTGTGGGGAGACACTTTATCCAGGGTATCCTGGGTGGTATGCCAGGGGGGATAGTCGAAGTCGATGATATCCACCGCAGGAATCCCCTTCTCCAGGAAGGGGGTATGGTCGTCCAGGATGCTGTATTTTTTTTCATCGATGAAACTGTCCTCGTAACCCTGCTCGTGAGCCACAGCCCAGATCTGGTCTTGCAACCTCCGTGTGGAGTTTCGTTCCCGGTACAGATTCAGGTCTTTATCCCCCACCATATCGACAATCACAACGCCCAGAGGTTCCACTTTCATTTTATCCGCATAGAGGCGGGAACCCATTATCCAATCCCATCCCGGTATATTACCATTGTCTTCTGCGTCAAAGAACACCAGCCGCACCGGAACTTCCTGGGATGTGGGCAGCACCCGGGCCAGCTCCAGCAGGACAGCCACACCCGAGGCCCCATCATTAGCACCAGGGACGGGATCATTTCTCCGTTTCGGATCCTGGTCCTGATCCGCGTGCATACGGGTATCATAGTGTGCACCCAGCAGGATATGTGGTTGATCATTGTCCCGATAGGCGATGATATTTAGTACCGGATGGCTCATTATTGTCCCTTTCTGGTATTCTGTATTCCATCCAGCCGCTTGTAGTTCTTGGATGATATATTCCACAGTCTGATGATGACCGTCTGTGCCGGGGATTCTAGGTCCAAATTCCAACTGCTGGACAACGTCTAGGTAGGCTCGCATTTGGTTAAAGGACTGCCCTTGTGGAGGTACAAAGCCCGGCAGGTCTCCACAACCAGCTGTGAATACGAGAATCGCAATGAGAAACGCAGTTTGCAGATGGTTTGGGGTGGAAAATATGTTGAATTTAGGCATGAGTGGAAATGTCTATACGCAATTTTTGGCGAAAGCCTGCGGTACAGGGGCCAATTCCGGGACCAGATCACATTATACGGGCTATTTTACCATTTCACTGACACCCTTCATCCCGTCCTGCCCCTCTAACCCGTTCTTCCTCCCTGCCCGACTGTGATCCGGCACACCCCTTGCAACCTGTTTGGCACAGTACTTGCAACTTAACGGGAAGCAAGCTATACTTCAAACGGAGGAACCGATGTTCCAACTTCAAAATCAAGAACTCCGCCCGCAGGTCACCGCCCACCTGGCTCAAACCATGTCTTTGCTGGAAATGACCGCGGACGAAATTCGACAAAAAATTGAGACTGAACTGGCCGGCAACCCCGCCCTGGAAGTCATCGAAGAACGGCGCTGCCCGAACTGTGGGCGCACTCTGACACGACCAGGCCCCTGCCCGGTATGCAGCCAACCCTATGAGCTGGCTGCTGAAGACCCCATCGTGTTTATTTCCTCTCAGGACGATTTCCCCACCATGACCGGAAATGAACGTAACCGGTCCTTAAACGGCAATGGGCGCGATCGGGAATATTTCGCCCCCCAGGTGGACGATCTACCGACTTTTGTGCTGCGCCAGATTTCCCCGGAGTTGAGGGAGGATGAACGCCTGATCGCCGCTCACATCCTCAATAACCTAGATGAAGACGGCCTGCTCACCATTCCCCTGGATGAAATCAGCCAGTTTTATCATGTCCCACGCTCGAAAGTAGCCGGTGTGGCACAGATCATCCGACACGCGGAACCCATTGGGGTCGGAGCCTCCTCACCGAAAGAAGCTCTCCTCATCCAGCTGGATTCCCTGCGCGCCGTGTCTCAGGTCCCAGATCTGGCCGAAAAAGCCATTCAAAGCGGAATGGAAGACCTCGGTAAGCACAGCTACCGCAACCTGGCCAAATCCCTCGAAGCCACCCTGGAAGAAGCCAAAGAAGCAGCCCATTTCATTCGCGATAACCTCAACCCCTACCCGGCCCGGGCCTTTTGGGGCGACTACCGCCAGCAGGGCGAAATTCCCCCTCAGGCCTATCACCGGCCGGATATCATTATCCGCGTCCAAGAAAATTCGCCCAAGAAGCGCCTGATCGTGGAAATCATCAGTCCCTACCGCGGTACACTGCGCGTCAACCCACTGTTCCGTAAAGTTCAAAGTGAAGCCCCCCAGGATAAAAAGAAAGCCTGGGCCAAAGATCTGGAGGGAGCCTCTTTGTTGATCAAGTGCCTCCAGCAGCGCAATCACACCATGGAACAGCTGATGACAGTCCTCGTCAAAGGGCAGCGTCCCTTTATCCTGAGCGGTGACCCGGCACAACTCCATCCCCAGACCCAGGCTGAAATGGCAGAATTGCTCGACGTTCATGAATCTACCATTTCCCGGGCGGTGTCTGATAAATCCGTGCAGCTGCCCAACAACAAAATCATCCCTCTGCAGCGGTTTTTCGACCGCAGCCTACCCATCCGCACCATTCTGTGCCGCCTGGTCGAAGAGGAAGAAACTCCTCTCACTGATGCTGAACTGGCCGAGGAGCTCAAAGAAAAAGGATATAATATTGCGCGAAGAACGGTGGCTAAATACCGCTCGATGGAAGGCATCTTATCATCCCGTATGCGCAAATAAACACCGCCCATGGTATCACTGCTTTCAAACTCTGAAAAACCTTCCCAGGAGGTCGAATTGGACACACAAGAAATCAGCCGCCTTCTGGATATTACCTCCGATCCTGCTCTGCTTGTCACCCTGCCGGACATGAAAATTATCGCCGCAAACAGGTATATTGCGGAATTATCTGGCTACACCCGGGATGAACTGCTTCACCTCCATCTGGAAACCCTGCTGCCACAGATTATTAACGTCAAGGAAGATCAGGACCACGTGCTGGAACTGCACAGCAAACACGGATATGAGATCGATTTCATCAACCGCCGCAAACAAAAAGTAAACACCAATGTCAGGGCTCAAAAGATCGGCCGCACTAAACAGTGGGCCATTTATAAAATCAGGCCGGCTTCCCGGGAGCGCAGAAAACAGCTCGAAGAGGAAAGTGACAAAAAACAGCTTAACGCCATTCTGCGCCTGTCCCAGGTCCTGCAGGGACAAGAGCTAGAAACAGCACTGAGTGAAATAGCACAGGTCAGCATAAAACTCCTGACTGCCATGTCGGTCGGCATTTATACCGTATCATCCAACCATCCCCAGCTGAAAACTGCTGCCAGGCACGACCCTGAAGATGTTCTTCCAGATGCCATATCTACTGCGGACTACTTTTCCCATTACCAATCCTACACCTTTTCGCCTCCCTTCAAGCCCCCTCTCTCTCCCTTGCAGCAGCTGGCCATTGAGTGTGATGCCTCGTTTTTGATCACAGCACCTATCAAAGACACCCAATCCGTTTCCGGTCTGCTTGTCGCTGTTGGTCCCCCCGACACGGCTCCCCCCGGACGAGAAAAAACGATCACCCTCTCCAGGTTGCTGGTCACAGCCACTCAAGCTGTTCTGGATCATTATTTTCTGACACAGAATTTAGAAAAAAAGCTTTCCAGCACCACTTCCCAAAAGGCAATTGGGGAAACCATTCAGAAGAACATGCCGGAAGGGGTGATATATCTACATCCCGACCTGACCATCCACCAGGTCAATCCCGCAGCAGAACAGATCCTGGGCTACGCCGAGGAAGAGATCTTGGACCGCCATATCGACGACGTGATTATCGGGGCTGATCGTTTACCCTCCGCTCTGCAAGACGCGCTGTCCGGTATGCCGACCCATGACCTGGGTCATCTGGAAATTCACCATCGGGACGGAAGTGTTTTTCCCTCCCAGATCAAAACCTTTCCCGTCCTGGGAGCTGATAATGATGATGTACAGGGAATCTTAATCTTCCTGCAGGACATCAGCAAGGAAGAAAAAGTTCGAGTCAGGACGCAACAGTTGGAGCGCAGGGCGTTGGTAGGTCAAATGAATGCCATCTTCGCCCACGAAATCCGCAATCCCATCAATAACATCACATCCGGCATCCAGCTCCTGGATAAAACCCTGCCGGAGGACTACGACAATCGCCACGTAATTGAAGGGCTCAATGATGACTGCGACCGTTTGACGCATATCGTGGATACTGTTCTGACTTTCTCGAAATCTCAGAGCTACCATCGCACACCCATAGAGCTTCCGAAATTAATCAACCAGATTTTGAATCGCTGGCATCCCCGCATGAAACGAACCCGCGTCAAACATGTCACCAAAGTCCATCCCGAGCTGCCCCATGTGCTGGGAGATTATCGGGCCCTGGGACAGGTGTTCAACAATCTGGTCAGCAACGCTGTCCGCGCCATGGAAGACACCCATGGCGGAGTTCTTTCCATTCGCATGAAGCCTTACAAAAAGCTTGATGGAAAACCAGGCGTGCAGATCGATTTCCTGGATACCGGACCGGGAATCCCAGAAGAGATCCGTGATCATATTTTCGAGCCCTTTTTTACCACCAAACCCGATGGGACCGGTCTCGGATTATCCATCACCAAGCAAATTATTACCATGCATGAAGGAACCATTAAATTAAACCCCCTCCCTGAAGGCACAGCATTTCAAATCGTCCTCCCTGGAGTGGACCCGGAGGAAGTGCAAGAATGACAGCCACCATCCTGCTCGTCGATGATGAGAAAAACGCCCGCAACAATATCGGCAGCTACCTGGAATCAGAAGGGTACGAGGTCCTGCTGGCAGCCAATTTAGAGAAGGCCCGCCAGCATATCAACGCCCACGAAGCGGATATCGTCCTGCTCGATGTGCGGCTGCCGGATGGATACGGTCCGGACCTGCTGTCCGAAACCCAGCAAATGCCCGACCGTCCTCCCATCATTATGATCACCGCCTATGGAGATATCGACATGGCGGTGGAGGCCATGAAAAACGGAGCCCATGACTTCATCCAGAAACCGATCAAGTTTGAGCGCCTGGAGCAATCTATCAACCGCGCCCGGGATATCGTTGAAATGCGGGGAGAATTAAACCATTTTCGGAAGTCTCAACGAGAGGCACTGGATTCCATTGTCGTCAATTCCGATGAGATGAAGGAAGTGTTCCGGAAAGCGCAGCGAGCCGCAAAACGCTCAACATCCATTCTGATTACAGGTGAAACGGGAACTGGAAAAGAAGTGCTGGCCAAGGCCATCCACCGTATGGGCCCTCGCGACGAAAACCCCTTTATTGACATCAATTGCGCTGCAGTGCAGAACACCATGCTGGAATCGGAGCTTTTTGGACATGAGGCCGGTGCCTTTACCGGCGCTCAAAAAAGAAAACGGGGGTTGATGGAAGTGGCGGATGAAGGCATCCTCTTCCTGGATGAGATTTCTTCCATGTCTCCTGATATGCAGGCCAAAATCCTGCGCGCTCTGGAGGAACGATCTTTCCGGCGGGTGGGGAGCACGACATCAATCCATGTTGACGTACAGATCCTGGCGGCTTCCAATAAGAACCTGCCAGAATTGATCCAGAAAGGTGTATTTCGGGAAGACCTGTATTACCGCTTGAAGGTCATTAACCTGGAAATTCCACCTCTTCGAGAACACCCGGACGATATCCCCGCTCTTGTGGGGCACTTTATAAAGAATTACAACCCGCAAATGGGTCTTAATGTTGAGGGCATATCCCCCGCTGCCTTGAAAATGCTAAAATCGTATTCATGGCCCGGAAACATCCGAGAATTGAGGAATATTATCGAACGGGCCATGATCTTTTGCGATGATGCCACAATTGATGTCCAGCATATGCCGGAAAGCTTAGGGGATTAAAATAAAGTGAGAAGGATCTTCACAAGGATGAATTGTTAAGTACAATGTAAACACCGATGAACACAAAATGGTTCGTTATTTCCCTGCCCCTATTCCTTGTCATATCGCTCTTTTCCTTCCCCACAACAGGATTTGCGGAGGGAGCGACAGAGGATGACGCCCCTTTATGCCCTCCCGGCGTGTACATGGGGGAAGAAAACGGTTGTGCTCCGCTTGGACCCTCGCAATACCTGACGCAGATGGCTCAAAAGGGGATCACATTTCCCCAGTCGCCGCTTCCAGCCAAAAAACCCAGTTCAATATACAACCAGGTCGATTTCCAATATGCCTATGTGATGGAGGACCGCGCCCCGGTCTACCGCACATTGAAAGACGCTGTCAAAACCAAGGATGACAATATCGTCCGTAAGACCACGCCCGGTTTCAATTATGTGTCTTATTCCAACCAGGTCTTCAGAAATGGCACCCGGTATATCAACACCGACTCAGGCTGGATGACCTCGAACCATGCCATCCCCACGGACATCCCCAGTTTTCAAGGGGTGGAATTTTCTAAAACACCCCAGCATCCCTTTGGCTGGGTGCTGAACTATTTCTCCCGGGACGGTGAAGTGGAAACCAAAAGAACCCCGGGATATGAAACAGATGATTACACCGGCCATGTCTTGAACCATCTGGAAATGGTGCAGATCTTTGATGTGCGGGAAGTTGGCAGATGGAAGTGGTACATGGTCGGCCCGCAGGAGTGGATCATCCAGACCGCCATCGCTAAAGTCACGCCGCGCTCCAG
Organism: uncultured Anaerolineales bacterium; assembly: GCA_964539105.1. Lineage (GTDB taxonomy): Bacteria > Chloroflexota > Anaerolineae > Anaerolineales > UBA11858 > B10-G9. The sequence continues at coordinate 9,684 of CAZIFI010000015.1, forward strand.
TCCCCCCGACGGGAAAAACTGGGAACGGTGGATAGATATCAACCTCCATGAACAAACTGTGGCAGCGTACGAAGTCGGTGAATTGGTCTTCGCTACCATCATGGCCAGCGGAGATCATCCCTATTGGACCTACCCCGGCACTTTCCAGATATACGAAAAATTGGATGAGACAGACATGCGCGGCACCTTTGCCGATGATCGCTCCGACTGGTATTACCTGGAAGATGTGCCCTGGACGATGTATTTTGACGAGCGTCGGGCCTTGCACGGTGCGTACTGGCGTGCCCGGCTGGGGTATCCCCAATCCCACGGATGCGTAAACCTGTCTGTAGGTGACGCGCGCTGGCTGTATGAGTGGGCCGAGCTCGGTGACTGGGTTTATGTGCATGATCCCTCCGGAAAAACACCCGCTCACCCCTGATTTCCTCCCAGCATCCTCACCCAAACATATCAAAACCCCCGGTCAAGGAGTTCCGGGCTATGCCAGAGGCGATGCCCGCAAACTTCCAGCAACTCAGCCCCAGCGGTCTATGGTTTTTATCACACATATGGGAATCTGTTGCAAGAGATTTTCCGGGTAATATGAGTAGTTGATGTGGATTTCAATCAGGTGCAAGAAACGAATAAGTACGACAAACGGATTACCAAGTCCATGTGGAAGGGCTTGGTTTTCATGGTTCTTTCTCTCCATGGCCTAATAAAAAAACTGACTCTGTTTCCATTCAGGTTTAAGGACAGACCCCGGCTTCATGGAGCCGGGGCCAGGCTGATTTTATTCATTTTCCCCACACCACACCTTGCCAGGCATGGCCTTAATTACCCGTCTTTGTCAATCCTATAAGTTGGCGATGATATTACTGTAGACATTCGAGAGCTGCGGCCCGAAGACGCTGAGCAAAATAATTACGACCAAGACGATAAAGACGAATAATAACGCGTACTCAACCATCCCCTGACCTCGTTCCTTCCTCATCGCTTCCCTCCTTTCCCCTCCACGCGGATGCTGAACCCTTTCAGATAAGAGCCTTCCGGGAAATTTAACCCGACCGGATGATCGATATCCTGCCATAAATGTTTTCTTATTGTAGCATGAACTCCTGCATCCAGCGCAGCATCCGCTATAATTTTTTGAAAGGTCTTGCGGTCAATTCCCCCCGAACATGAAAAGGTGAATAGGGATCCCCCTCTATTCAACAATTTGAAGGCCCACAGGTTGATATCTTTATAACCCCGGGCGGCCTGACTGGCGTGCGAGGCAGTGGGGGCAAATTTTGGAGGATCAAGGACAATGACGTCATAGCTTTGGGCTTTATCCCGCAGTGTACGTAGTTCTTCAAAGACATTGCCATTGATATAGTTGACTCTATCTGCAGAGAAACCATTTAGCTTGATATGGGCCCGGGCCTGTTCCAGAGCATCCTGGGAAGAATCAATCATGGTCACTGACTTTGCACCCCCCTGCAGAGCGTGCAGGCTGAAACCACCCGTATACGAAAAGCAGTCCAGGACATCACACGATTCCACCTGGTTCTGGAACAGGGTCCGGTTTGCGCGCTGATCGAGGTAAAAACCTGTTTTATGACCGTTCCGGACATCGATATTGAAATGCAATTCTTCCTCATGAATGCGAATGAATTCCGGAGGAGGATCTCCGCGCATCAGCCCTGACCGTGGTTCATATCCTTCTAGTGAGCGAACTTCGACATCCGACCGCTCATAGATGGCTGAGGGAGACTCAATTTCCATCAACAACGCAAGGATTTCCTCCCGCCAACGTTCCATGCCGGCGCTCAGTATTTGTAAGACGAGCACACCGCGATAGCGATCTACAATTAATCCCGGCATCCCATCCGATTCACCATGCACCAGACGAAGCGCGTTACTTCCGATCCGATTTCTATCCCGGGCAGCCAGGCTGGCATTCAGCCTGGACTTAAATAAATCTGGACCGATCCTTTCCGATTCGGCCCAGCTCATGATTCTGGCTCTGATCTGAGACTCGGGGCTGTAGGATGCCCAGGCCAAAAAGTCCCCTTTTTCTCCCGTGACTTTCACAGTTTCCCCGGGGGCTGGCTCCCCGTTCACCCCTTTAATGGAACCTGAAAATATCCAGGGATGTCTCCGCAGGATGGGGTGCTCGCGGTCGGCGCGAATGATCAATTCCGGGAATTGGTTTGGCACACATACTCCCTAGGATCCATCGTCAGGAAACCGTCGTCTCCCCGGCCTCTTTCGCCCGCAGTAAACGGTCCTGATCAACGGGAAGGCGCATTACCCGCACCCCGTAGGCGTTGGCTATGGCATTGGTGATAGCGGGAGAGGTCGGTATGCTGGAAATCTCGCCTACCCCTTTCGCACCGTAGGGTCCTTCCTCCGTGGCTTCTTCTATGATGTGATTCACAAACTCAGGCATATGCTTGATGCTGGGCATCTTGTAATGACCCAGTCGGTCTGTTTTCACTTCCCCATTCTCGACGATAAACTCTTCTGTCAGACAGTTACCCAGACCCATAGCGGCTCCCCCTTCAATTTGCCCCACCAGGGCCATGGGGTTGATGGCCCGCCCGACATCAAAGGCTCCTACAATCCGCAGCACCTTTGTTTCCCCTGTGTCTGTATTTACTTCGACCAGGGCTGCCTGGGAGGCATAACTATAAGCAAAGTGCATATCACCGGGTTCACCGAGAGGCTGGGTTTCCGGCGCTTCATACATCATATCGGCCTTAGGCTCCAGACCATCCTCCTTTGTCCATTTCACAACCTCACCGAGGGGGACACTGTGGCCGTTGTGAGATATGAAGCCATCTTTGAAATTCAGCTGCTTGGGATCGACATCCATACGCTCACTGGCCACACTGAGCAAGATGTCTCGCACCTTTCCCGCTGCCAGTCTCGCGGCGTTTCCGGAAGTATAGGTCTGCCTGGATGCTGTTGTTGGTCCTCCATCCGGTGTCAGATCGGTATCACTCATCAGGGCTTTGACCTTTTTAAAGGGTAGGCCTAATTCTTCCGCCGTGACCTGGACCACAACACCCACCAGTCCCTGGCCGATCTCCGCTCCTCCCGCCCGGACTTGTGCGGTGCCGTCTTCAAAGACCTCTACTTCAGCACCACTTTTGTCAGGAGCCCCTCCCCCTAATCCGGTGTTTTTATAAGCTGAAGCCATGCCCCAGGAATAGACTTTGTTTCCTATTTGGAGGGGCTTCCAGGGATTTTCGAAGCGGTATTCTTTACCGTCAACCTCAAAGGACTCCGTTAGCTCCTGTTCCACTTTATCCAGGCTTTTTTCCATCCCCACGCTTTCTTGCAGGACCTGCCCGGTGGTTGTTTTTGTGCCAATGCGCAGAGCATTCTTGCGCCGGAAGGTGAGGGGATCTATGCCTAACTCTTCTGCCACCAAATCCATATTGGTCTCCACCGCAAACGCACTCTGGGTCACGCCGAATCCACGGAATGCACCCGCCGGCGGGTTATTGGTATACATGGCATAGCAATCAATTTTTACATTATCCACGTTATATGGACCGGCAGCATGGGTTGTAGCCCGAGTCATGACTTTGTCACCCAGGCTGGCATAAGCGCCAGTATCACCGTATAACTCAGCCTGGACCGCAGTCAGCGTGCCATCCTTTTTAGCACCGGTTTTAATGGTGATCACCGTGGCATGACGCTTGGGGTGAGTAATCAATGATTCATGGCGTGAGTAGAGGATTTTTACCGGCTTGCCGGTTTTCTGGGTGAGCAGGGCAGCGTGAATCTGACCGGCGATGTCCTCTTTACCTCCAAATCCACCACCGATCAAGGTACCCCGCACTCGAATATCCTCTTCTGGAATATTCAGGGACTCCGAGATCTGACGCCGATCCTCAAAGGGAATCTGGGACCCCACGTACACTTCTAGCTTTCCATCCTCACCGTAACGGGCTATGCTGCATTCAGGTTCCAGGAACACATGTTCTGTGGTCGGTGTATGGTACGTGCGTTCAAGCACCACATCGGCATCCTTAAATCCTTGCTCGATGTCCCCCCGGCTGACGTGGATGTGCTTCAGCAAATTGCCCTGTTCGTGTACATCGGGAGCGCCTTCACGGGCAGCGGTTACAGGGTCGCCGACAACCTCAAGTTCTTCATACTCGACATCGATCAACTCAAGCGCCCGCTGCGCGATTTCAGCGGAGTCCGCAGCGACAACAGCCACAGCATCCCCCACATAACGCACTTTATCCGAGCACAAAACCGGCCAGTCGTTATAGATCAAACCGTGGTTCGGATCTCCCGGAACATCATCCGCCGTCAGGACGGCGTGCACCCCTTGCAGCGCTTCAGCTTGTGAGGTATCGATGTTCAAAATGCGGGCATGAGGCACATAAGCCCGTTTGGTGGCACCATATAACATACCCGGGAAGGAATAATCATCCGTAAATTTGGCGCTGCCTGTGACCTTTTCCACAGCATCCGGCCTAGGAAGGGGCTGCCCGACTGCATCCAAAGGCTGTTTGGTGTCCGGCAGGGCGACCGTGTCCAGCTGACCGCTGGCCTGCTTGACAGCGTCCTTTATAGCCCGGTATCCGGTGCAGCGGCAGTATGTATCCTCCAAAGCTGTTTCGATTTGTTTATCGGTCGGCCGGTCTTCTTTATCCAGCAAAGCCTTGGCGGTCATGATAAATCCCGGTGTACAGAAACCGCACTGTGTCGCACCTTGCTCGATAAACGCTTTCTGGACAGGATGTACATGGGTTTTATCCTGCTCGCCGTCATCGACCAGGTCGTCAGATAGAGCAGTACAACCGCATTCCCCGTCCCCCCCACACTCCGATTCCTTATGGGATAACCCTTCAATGGTCAGCACATCAGTGCCCTGGGCTTTCAGGGCAGGAAACAGACAGGAAGTGACCGGCTCTCCATTGATGATCACCGTGCAGGAACCACATTCAGCTTCATCGCATCCGATTTTTGTCCCCGTCAAACCCAGATTGTAGCGCAGCACCTCAGCTAGTGTTTGAGAGGGGTCTACCTCAACGGATTGCTGCGTGCCATTGAGGGTAAACGTCAACGTTTTCTTTTTTGTGTCTAAAGCCATAATTCTTTCCTTTTCAATCACCATCAAAAATTGTCGTAATTTGGCCTGTCAGACTTTAAACTCTAGGCCGCACTCCCCGCTCACCGATAAAGGGTTGTTCGATCACAATTTTACCTGTTTGGGCCCGGTGCACAGCGGCCCGCAGTGCATCATGCAACAAATGCCCGATCATGCGCTTGCGGTAATCAGCCGTGGCTCGATATTTACTCGTCCGGGGTTGGCACTCCTCTTTGGCCATGTCTTCTGCCTCCTGGAAGAGCTCTTCGCCCGGATGCTGCCCGATTAAGTGGTCTTCTGTCCGGGTTGCCCGACTGGGAACAGGCGCGATGGGGCCCGGCACAACACGAGCCTCTTCAATCCGTCCGCTGTCCGTATCCAGCTGGATCATGCAGGCCAACCCCATGATGGGCAGGGCAATTCCCTGAGGCCGCATAATCCGCCGAAAGGCGCTGGCTGCAGCGTGCCGCAGTGCAGGAAATCGGAAAGCGACAATCAACTCCCGGTTGGGGAGCAGGGTATTCTTGCCTGGTCCGGCAAAGAGGTCCGCCATCGGTACCCAACGGCGTTCGACCTGTCCTGTTTCGGTCAGTGTGGCGACTTGGGCTTCCGCCTTAAGGGCCATCAACCCCAACGTGCTGTCCGCTGCGGGCAGAGCGTGAGCCACATTACCTCCCACCGTAGCCACGTTTCTGACCTGCGGACCCCCGATCACCTGGCACCCTTCCACAAGTGCTGTCGCTAATTTCCTTAATGCCTGGTTTGAGATGATCTCGGCGTGGGTCGTGGCAGCTCCCAGACGCACAGCCTGATCCGTTACCTCAATCCCGCGCAATTCAGGGATCGATGTCACATCAATCAAAACCTCAGGTCGGGATTGGAGCTCTTCCTCTTTGAGATCGATCAATAAATCTGTTCCCCCGGCTACAAGAGCAGCGCTCTCTCCGCTTTCAGAAAACTTCTGCAGGGCCTCATCAACCGATGCAGGCAAAAAATAATCATCCCATAATTTCATGTCCATCCTCCACAAGGTTTCCAGTATCCACTGCGTTAGCTGGCTATTGCCCAGCCAGACCCATAATTGTGGTTGTCGTAGAACCCGCAGGGCTGGACAGATTTTCAGCTTTGTTACTATCTATTCTATGATAGATATCCAATTAATCCAATCCATTTACCCGGGTTTTTCAGCGTCGTTTAATGACCAATTCAGGTCTAATCTGTCAGGTGAGATACGGGATGCAGCTCGATTCTTTGTATATACAACCGGGCGATTTACCCATTTCTCACGCGCTCCTGCTTCCCCTCATTATTAAATTTCAGGGCAGACTGGACCAATTCAACAAACACCCTCAATCACCGACCAGCATCTGATGATTGACAGGGTCAGCCGACCCGATTCGTTGGTATAATGAGGGAAATTAAAATCAGATTAAATGGCCACAATTCATAGTGGACATTCCCTGTGTCGATCGATGCGGCGCTGGTGCAAGGATGGTGGATATGTCGGCTGGAAAAATTATTGGATACATCTTCGCAGCAATCGTTATCATTCTGGGGTTGCTATTCGTGATCGCCACCTTCAGCCCCGAAGGGAAACTGGGATGGTTCCTGGTGGGCGTGTTTTTGATTCTGGCCGGATTTGGAACAATCTGGTTCGTTTCCAGGGAAAAGGACACAGGAAATCAGGAAGTCACCTTGAACATCGATCTCTCGGGAGATATGGACCTGGATACCTTGAGCTGCACTTCCTGCGGAGGACAGCTCAGCTCGGACAACATCAATATGGTAGCAGGGGCGCCCATGGTGGAATGCCCTTACTGCGGTACCAGCTACCAGCTCACAGAAGAACCAAAATGGTAAGTGCCGGAGGGAAGGTATGAAAAAAAAGGTTATCTTAGTCGTCCTGCTGCTGTGCTTCATCCTTCCTGGGACTGGCTTCGCCCAGGATTATTACTTCAGCCTGGATAGAGAAACCGTTCACGCATACTGGAATCAGGACGGGTCACTCACTCTGGACTATACATTTGTCTTCAGCAATCAACCATCCGGTCATGCCATCGAATTTGTGGATGTGGGCCTGCCGAACGGCAATTTTTCTACCGGTGATATCCGGGCAGACGTCAACGGCCAGCCCCTGGACTTCATCTCCCGTTCTGAGTATCAGGGAAGCGGCACCGGCGTAGCGATCGGACTGGAAGAACACGCCATCCCACCCGGAGGTCACGGGACCGTTAAGGTCAGGATTCCCTCTATTTCCGGCGTCCTCCACCCCGATAGCGAGGGCGATAATTATGCCAGTGCCGTTTTCAGCCCCACCTGGTTCGGAAGTCAATATGTCACCGGTACCACAGACCTGAGCGTGACCTTCCATCTACCCGCCGGGGTGCAGCCTGAGGAACCGCGCTGGCACCGCTCCCCACAAGGCTTCCCCTCCTCTCCCGTAACAGGGAAAGACGACCAGGGCCGTATCACTTATACCTGGCGCAACGGCGAAGCAAATGCCTATACGCAGTATAAGTTCGGGGCCTCTTTTCCAGCCGACTACGTGCCCGCTCCCGCCATCTCCAAGCCCAGCATCTGGGAACAGCTGGGAATCTCAAAAGACGCAGTCATGAGCCTGCTGTGTTTCGGCGGCTTCGGCCTGTTTATCATTGGCATCATTGTCCTCTCAGTAGTCCAATCCCGGAAGCGAAAGTTGGAATATTTACCCCCTAAAATCCAGATTGAAGGCCACGGCATCAAGCGCGGTTTGACAGCCATCGAAGCGGCAGTCTTGCTTGAAAAGCCGGTCGATAAAGTCCTGACCATGATCCTTTTCTCTCTCCTTCAGAAAGAAGCTGCCCGGGTTACCTCCCGGGATCCCCTCCAGCTTGATATCGCGGATCCCCTCCCGGACGGACTGCGCAAATACGAAAAGGAATTTATCGCCGCCTTTCAAGAATCCTCCCCTACGGACCGCAGAGAAAGGCTTCAGAATATGTTCATCCACCTCATTGAAAGTGTGGGCGAAAAGATGAAAGGCTTCAGCCACCGGGAAACGGTAAATTACTACCAGGACATCATCAAGCGCGCCTGGCAGCAGGTAGAAGGGGCTGAAACCCCCCAGGTCAAGAGTGATAAATTTTCCGACCATATGGGATGGACCATGCTCGATAAAGATTTTGAAGACCGCACCCGGGATGTCTTCCAACGGGGCCCGGTCTATGTCCCGGTGTGGTGGCACCGGTATGATCCCACATTCGGACGCAGCCAATCCGCCCCACGCCCGGGCGGAACATCCCGCCTTCCTTCCAGTGGGACCGGCGAAGGAGTCTCCCTCCCCAACCTGCCAGGGGGCGAATTTGCAGCTTCTATGGTCAGCGGAATTGAGAACTTCTCCAGCGATGTGGTGGGAAATATCACCAGCTTCACCAGCCGCATTACCCAGCAGACGAATCCAGCACCCAAGACTTCTTCCTCCTCCTACCGGGGAGGTGGCGGGGGAAGCTCGTGTGCCTGTGCCTGCGCCTGTGCGGGCTGTGCCTGCGCCTGTGCGGGAGGGGGGCGTTAAGGTCCATGCTTGAAAAACTTACCAGCCAGCTCAGCGGATTTCTTAAAAACTTCCCCCCCGGGAGAGCGGCGTCTTCCCCGCCCCCCGGTTTACACTCCTTTACCCACGATCCTCAAGGCAAAAATAATCGCGTCCATCTCCGGATTGATGAGGACGGCCACGGCACACTGCTTGTAAATGCCAACCGCTTCATTCACCTTAATCCCACTGCGACCTACATGGCCTACCATCACCTGTCCGCCACACCTCCCGCACAGACCATCCGTGCTCTCCAGCACACTTACCGTGTTGATTACCGGCAAGCCTCCCGGGATTTCAAACATTTATCCACGGACATAGAAAATTTCCTTACCGCACCCGCCGAACCGGTGTACACCATCACTCACACCGAGGTAAACCGGCCCTTCAGCCACCAGCCCAGCGCTCCCTACCGGATGGACCTGGCATTGACCTACCGCTGCAACAACGACTGTCCCCACTGTTACAACGCCCGGGAACGGGACTACCCCGAACAGACAACACAAACCTGGAAGAGAATCATCGATCAAATCTGGGACCAGCATATTCCCCATATTGTGTTCACCGGCGGTGAACCGACCCTGCGTGAGGATTTGCCGGAATTGATTGCCTACGCGGAAGGCAACGGGCAGATCACCGGTCTCAATACCAATGCCCGCCGCTTATCCCATCCCTCTTTTGCGCATGATCTTGTCGAGGCCGGTCTGGACCACATCCAGATTACCGTCGAATCCCACGATCCAGCGGTGCACGATGAAATGGTCAACCTCACAGGAGCCTGGCAGCAAACCATCGCCGGATTAAAAAACGCCCTGGAAACACCCCTGTTTGTGATGACTAACACCACTATGCTTGAAGACAATTACCGGGACATGGGACAAACCCTGCGATTCCTGGCTGAACTGGGGGTGCCAACCGTAGGCTTGAACGCTCTGATATATGCCGGAGGTGGAAAAGATGTAGGTACTGGACTTCCGGAAGAGCTGCTGCCTTCTGTGCTCGAGAAGGCAAAAAACATCACCCGGGACGCCGGTCAGCGCCTGATCTGGTACACGCCGACACAGTACTGCCGGTTCAATCCCCTGGATATGGGTCTTGGCATGAAAGGCTGCACGGCCGCCTTGTATAATATGTGCGTGGAACCCAATGGGCATGCCCTGCCTTGCCAGTCGTATTATCAATCCCTGGGCCACATCCTGGATGACTCATGGCCTGCGATCTGGAATCACCCTTTGGCTGTTTCCATTCGCAACCGTTCCTATGCGCCACCGGCCTGCAAAGATTGTTCCCTGCTGCTTGAATGCGGTGGGGGGTGCCCGCTGGCCCTGGAAGAAAAGGCAGGCGGGGCAGATCCCGATAAACTTATCCCAGTCAGTATCTAATACGAGACACATTTTTTATGGCAAATATCATCACACTTTTGCGCTATCCCCTTTTGTTCATCTTTATCACCATCCAATATTTCGGGGGACCGACCCTGAAATTGTGGTCGGTGCCCTTTATCCTTTTCATTATTCTGATGGACAGCCTGGACGGCATCATCGCCCGGCACAGGAAAGAAACCAGCCTTTTGGGGAGTGTACTGGACATTGCTACGGATCGGACCCTGGAATTTTTGCTGTGGGTTATTTTTGCTGATTTAGATGCCATTCCGATCCTGGTCCCATTGATCGTCATCACCCGCGGGATCACCGTCGACGCAGTTCGCTCCGTGGGCATGCAGCATGGGCAGGCTGCCTTCGACCAGCCCAACTCCCCCCTCACCAGGTTTCTGGTTTCATCCCGCTTTATGAGATCCTCATATGGTTTGGTGAAAGCCATCTCTTTTGGCCTGCTTTCCCTCTATACGGCTTTGCTCGCCAGCAGTTCCCCCCGGACAGGAACCGTACACACCCTGGCCTTAATCTTCACCTGGACGAGCGTCATATACTGCTTGCTGCGCGGCATTCCCGTTTTAGTAGAAGGATATGTCACGCTACAGGGTAAAGACCGAGCATCCAATGCATGACGTGAATACTGAGACCCTTGCACTGCACCTTTTCAGGGCACGATAGTATGGACATCCAAGTTTTGATCAACAGTAAAATAGGAGCCTATCTCTCAATTGCCATCAGCCGTACGCTGCCCCCCTCTCTGGGTTACCGGTTCGGCCAATTCATTGCCCGCCTGCTGTCGACCTTTCAAAACTCAAACCTGATACGATCCATACGCTGTAACCAATGGGTAATTCACGAAATGGGTTTATCCAAAAAAGAGCAGCTTGAAAAATCGCGGGCTGTGCTGCGCCATGCATCGCGCTGCTATTATGATCTTTATCATTCCCTCTCCGACCAGGAATTGATTCAGAGCTTTGTACCCCGCACACCGGCTATAGATGACTTCATCCGTAAATCCCAGTCCATGGCAGGCTGTCTTGTCGTCTCTCCCCACCTGAGCAATTTCGACCTTGTGTTAGCAGCTCTGGCCATGTATGGATTTCAAGCCAGAATTCTAACGCTGGAAAATCCGCGGGGAGCATATGAAATTCAAAACAAGCTCAGAACCTCCTCCGGCCTGGATGTCACCCCGCTGGAGACCGCAGGCGTATATCAAAAGACCATTGATTATCTCAAAGCAGGCGGTGTCGCAGCAACCGCGGTGGACCGACCGGTTCCTAACCGGAAACCCAGACATCAAATCCGCTTTTTTGGGCGTCCCAGTGCCCTGCCAGTAGGCCACATCAATCTGGCCTTAGCGGCTGATGTGCCCATCATAGTCGTGGCCGTGAAGATGGCACAGGACGGCTCATACCATCTGCTTTGCTCGGAACCCATTCACATGGATAGACTTCCTAACCGCATTGAAACGGTGATCCACAATGCGGAACTTGTTTTAACTATCATAGAAGATTTTATTCGCCAGGTCCCGGAACAGTGGTTGATGTACTACCCGGTCTGGCCCCAGGCCATCAAGGAGATCACATGATCCTTCTAACCCTCGGTGGACTTCTTTTCCTGGGAGGGTTTTCCCATTTAGCCCCACCCGTGCAGCGATTGGACAGAACCCTTTTCAACCATCTGCACCATCTGCTGCGGACGTTCCCCGGGTCCGCCCTCTTTCAAGAAGTGTGGTTCCTGGGAAAGACGCCCCTGGCCCTGATTCTTCTGCTCCTGATTACAACAACCCAGGTAAACAAAGGCATCACTGCCGCAATCATTTTTTTAATAGCGGTTGCCCTGGAGCGGGGTTTAAAACTGACCATAAATCGCCCGCGCCCCTTCCATGCTCTGACGGACACCCACATGAGCCAACCCTCCGAGCCCGGTGATCCATCTTTTCCCAGCGGAGACTGTTTGCGGGTATGGTTTGCAGCAATATTACTGATCCATTTACTTCCATTTCATTGGTCTGGAGCATTATTGATCCTATTTTTAGCCCTCGTGGTCACCCTGGGTCGGGTCGGGATGGGTGTCCATTACCCTTTTGACACCTTAACCGGTTCCGGGCTGGGGATCCTAGCCGGACAAATCACGGTAATCCTGTGGCAGCATACTCCCCCGTTTGCGGGAGAATGGTTTCTATAAAGGAGAAACAATGGATTTTTCACAGCTTATTCAACATCGTTTCAGCGCCAGGGGATATCTCACAAAGCCCGTGGAAGAGGACAAACTCCATCAGGTCCTGGAAGCTGCACGCCTGGCGCCGACCGCCGCCAACCGGCAGCCCTTCCAGCTGATCGTTATCCCGACCGAAAACCGCAAGGATGAATTACGCCGGATATACGACCGGGACTGGTTTGTGGAAGCGCCCACCATGATTTGTGCCTGCGGGGTACCGGCTCAGGGCTGGAAGCGCCACAAATATGATGGCAAGGACTACACTGCTGTGGATGTGGCCATCGTTGTCGATCACATCACTCTGCAGGCCGCGGATCTGGGTTTGGGAACATGCTGGGTGGCTGCTTTTGACCCCGGAGCCGCAAGGGAGATCCTGGGCATACCCCCACAGGTGGAACCCATCGCTTTCACACCCCTGGGATACCCAACCCAGACCCCACAAGAAAAAGAACGCAAATCCCTGGAGGACCTTGTGCGCTACGACCAGTGGTAAATATTTAGAAATCGTGTCAGAATAGATTCCACATCTCCTTCTGACACGGGAGGACGAAGATGAAAGGAATTATCTCCAGCATACAAAACCTATTTTCCTCGCCGGAACTGCTGCCTGCCGGTGTCTACCCTTATCAAACACCGCCCTCAGCCGAACAGCAGTACCGACTTCATCTGCGGGTTGAGGAAGATGGCAGCGGATTGTTGATTATCAACGCCGCTACCGTCCTGCACCTGAATCAATCCGCAGCCGAGTACGCCTATCACATCATCCACGAAACGCCCTTGAAAGATGTCGTTGACCGGATCTCAAGCCGCTACCGCATTCAGCCCCAGCAGGTTGAGGACGATTTCAAAGCGGTCCAGTACAAAATTCAAACCATGATCCAGGAACCGGATGTGGATCCGGTCCATTTTTTAAATATTGACCGCCACAAACCCTACCAGGGGACCCGGACTGCGCCATACCGGATGGACCTGGCCCTCACATACCACCTGCGGGAAAACAGCAATCCTGACCTGGCACCCCGGCGCCGTGTTGACCGCGAATTGACCACATCTGAATGGCAGCAGATCCTGGATAAATCCTGGCAGGCAGGCATTCCCCATGTCACACTTACCGGTGGTGAACCCACCCTGCGGGAAGACCTGATAGAACTCATAAAATACGCAGAAAACAAGGGCCAGGTCACGGGTCTGCTCAGCGATGGATTGGCACTTTTGGATCCGGATTACCTCCAGGACATCTTGCTGTCCGGCCTTGATCACCTACTATTTGTGCTTTCCCCCCGGCAGCCTTCTTCCTGGAATGCGCTGGAGGTTATCCTGGCGGAAGACCTGCATACCACCGTTCATCTCACTCTCCACCCTGACCTCGTCCCTGAGATGCCAGCCACTATATCCAGATTGTCAGAGATAGGAGCCAATGCCCTTTCTCTGAGCTACAGCCAATCCCACAATCAGAATCTGCAGGACGCCCTCCAGGAAGCCCGGACCCAGGCTGCTGAGTTGGGCTTACCTTTGAAATGGGACCTCCCTGTCCCCTATTCTGTCCATAACCCCGTCCAGCTTGAACTGGAAGATGAGGATCCCCCCCGGGGAGCCGGGAGCGCCTGGGTCTATGTGGAACCTGATGGTGATGTGATTCCAGAGCAGGGTCTGGAGCAGATCCTGGGAAATCTACTGCGGGAAGAGTGGCAGGATATCTGGCCTCCAAATTCATCCTTTTCCTGAGGGAAGCATGTGCCCATCAATCCAAAAAAGTTCACAATGTCGTGGTCGCCAGCAAATGAGAAGCGCCTGGGAATGATGCTCCTGTGGTGAATTTCCAGCACCTGTTGACTCAGCTACAGCGCACAGATTGAAAGATGTCATTGACAATTGAGGAATGGCATACGCGATATAGACAGCAGGCCCGCTGGACCCAGGACCTGCGGGATTATCTCCTGCCGCGTCTTGATTTCCACCATCAAACATCGATTCTGGCCATTGGCTGCGGGACAGGGGCAGTGATACAAGACCTGGTGAAACGCACCACGGGTGATATTTACGGGGGTGATATTGATATTGAGGCCCTAAAAATGGCCGTGCGTAACGTACCGCGCGGGACCTTTTTCGGTGGCGATGGACTCCAGCTCCCCTTTCCGGCGGATGTCTTTGACATCAGCCTGAGTCACTTTTACCTGCTGTGGGTGGAGGATCCCCTGCAGGCAGTGCAGGAACTGGTCCGCGTCACCCGCTCCGGTGGCGCTGTTTTGGCCCTGGCTGAACCGGATTACGGGGGGCGGATCGATCACCCCCCACCCCTGGATCGCATCCGCGGTGCCCAGATTTCCTCCCTGAGCCGCCAGGGAGCTGATCCTTATCTGGGTCGCAAGCTAAAAAAACTCTTTCATACCGCCGGGTTACAAAATGTGCACAGCGGTGTTTTTCAAGGGCAGTGGTCCGAAGAAACATCAAGGGGGGATGAAAAACTGGAATGGCAGGTGTTGAAGGCAGACCTGGAACCTTATCTATCCCGCACTGAATTGGAAACGCTGCGCCAGGCAGACCACCAAGCGCGGCAGGCCAAACACCGGGTTTTATTCGTACCTACTTTTTACGCCTGGGGGTTGGTATGACTCTGGCAATTTCCCTAACTTAACCGGACACAATCTCCACCGGATTCTTTTGCAGCGTAGAGTGCATTATCGACCTGGACCAGCAGCTCATCTAGGGTGTCTTGCTCCGGACCCATTTCCGTCACCCCCAGGCTGATCTCCACCCACAGGGGGCCGGAGCTGGTCTGGATCGGCGAAGACTGCGTCACATTTTTAACACGCCTGGCCACCTGCCCCGCAACCTCGAGATCGGCTTTTGTCAGAATAATCACAAATTCATCTCCCCCGTAGCGGGCTACGATATCGATCTCCCGCACCGCTTGACGGCACCGCCTGGATACCTGCACCAGAATTTCATCTCCCACAGCATGCCCGTGGCGGTCATTGACTTGTTTGAAATGATCAATATCAAACATGATCAGAGCCAGCGGATCATCATACCGCAGAGCTCGTTCCACTTCCCGTTCCCCGAACTGCACCAGATATCTCCGATTGTATACGCCGGTCAGATCATCCATGATCGCCAGCTGTTGATTCCGCTCAAAAAGCTGCGCGTTGTTAATGGCCAACGAAGCCTGATTGGTAAAGGCCATAACCACGTCTGCCATTTCTTTCGAATACATATTGGGGGTGGTGCTGTCCACAAACAAAATACCCATCAGCTCTCCCCTGACTTGCAGTGGAGCATTGATGGTGGAGCGGATGGCAATCCCATCATCAAACTCAATCCAATCTGGAATCTCTCTGACATCCGGATGGATTAACGGTTTTAGGTCCCGATTCGAAAATTGCTTGATGATGAAGGCTCCATGCTGATCATAAAAATCTTGAATTGCTTCTCGATTCGTCGGTCCCCTCCCGGCAGCCAGCCTCAAAGAATCTCCCTCTTCCACAAAAGCGATATACGCCTGATCATACCTGACTATCCTCCTCAAAAGCTGTAAAATGGAGAACAGCACATCTTCAACATCAAGGCCACTGGCCAACAGGGAACTCGTCTCCTGCAACGTGCGGGTGATATACAGTTGGTCTCGCTCTGCTTGTGCCAACCTCACTTTTTGTATGGCTGTGGCAGCCTGATTGGCCAGGACTTCAACAACCCGCAAATCCATTTCCCCGAAACCCGCTGCTTGATGGTGATCCAGCGTTAATATTCCAATCACCTCTTCCTCTGCAATCAGCGGAACGCCCATCCAGCCCTTCATCCGGGAAGTTCCGCCCCACCCGGCAAATTCTGCATCTCGGCTGATATCCTCCTTTATTACCGCTTTTTTCTTTTTTATAATTCTTTGTAATAAGTAGGAGTCCCGGGGATATCGTTTGCCTGCAACGTCATCCGGTTCCGGAAGTCCAATGTGGTCCGCCACATAAAAGTCGTCGCCCCGGAGCAGTAATACGCTGGCACTGTCAAACACAACCAGTTCCTGGGCATAATCCAATAATATACCTAGCGCCTGATTGATGGTTTCACTGTTAATCAATTCCAACCCTGCCAGCCGCAGCACCTCTGTTTCTTGCCACCGCTCCTGTGTCTCTTGCATCAGCCTGGTGTTCGATAAAGCCAGAGCCACATGGTGGGAGATCTCCTCCGCCTGTTCCATCAAATCTTGAGAAATGCGTTTCGAATCCGGGAAGGCCAACGAGATAGCACCTAGTTTTTGCTTTCCACTGATGAGGGGTAGCACCAGGTAAGTTCGATGAATTAGGGATGATCCATGTGTTCCGCGAAAATACGGTGTGCGGCGGATATCCCTAATTAATATCGGTTCTTTTTCTTGGAGCACTTCTTCAGTTAGCGACGGTTCTCCGGCCTGGAATCGGACGGACTGAATCGTTCTGGGATCTTCGCTGTAAGAGGAAACAAAGCCCGGCTTATGCTTTTCCTCTCTCCAAAAGGAAAGAAAACACGCCCCGGTGTCGAATAGAGTGCCCAGGTTTTCTGTGATGATATCCAGCAAGTCAGAAACGGGAACATTCTCTAAGGCCGCTCTCGTGATGCGATTCATGTTCTCCAGAAAAACCTCACGCCGTTTGAACTCTGCGTGAGCGGCAACATGATCCGTGATCTCATACAGGGAGCCAACCAAGACCCGGGGCTTACCCCGGCTGTCCATCTCCTGGATAGATGCTGGAGAGGTTTCTAACCAGTAAATTTCCCCGTCGTCACGCTGAATGCGGAATGCGACCTTGGAATCATTGTTCTCCCCCCGCGATATTTGTGCAAACCGCTTCTCAATGGCATCAAGGTCATCTGGATGAATGCGTTCCAGAACTTCCTCCAACCGAAAGGTTGATCGCTGAGCCGGGAATCCAAACCATTTTGTGATCTCCCCGGAGATTTCAACCAGCTTGTCCTCCACATACCACTCCCAACTACCAAGTTGGGCAATTCGCTGGGTATGTTCCAGGCGCTCCCTACTTTTCCTGAGTTCTTCTTCGGTGTGATGATGGTGTAATGCCATCCGGATGGTTATTTCCAACTGCCGCTCATTGAAGGGCTTTAAGACATACCCGAAGGGGTGGGCCTGCCAGGCCCGGTTCAGGGTTTCAGGATCACCGTTCGCGCTCAGGAATATGACTGGAATATGATAATTCTCGTAAATCTCCTTTGCGGCACTGATACCGTTTATCCCGTCTTCTAACTGGATTTCCATCAACAACAGGTCAGGTTCAATCAGCGGCACTTCGAAAACAGCTGCTTCGACGTTTGTCAACGGTTGAGGAACCTCAAAACCCAACTCCCTCAACGCTTCCTGCAGCTCGAGGGCCGCGTCCCTCTCATCATGAACAATCAGGATGGAATAATTTTCGTTCTGGATCTCTTCCTTCATTTCTATTGTTTCCTAAACCCTATGCCATGGCCGATTTGGATCGAGGGCAGCAAAAGTCCTGTTAAATGACCCGGTACCGCCCAAACAAGTCCCTCCATAACCTGGCTCATGTGACCTTATGTTTGATCCACTCTTCTTACCATGCACTGCCTTATTTATTCACATCCTATCTAAATATGACTTTAAAATGATGCCCGCCGTTCTCCGTTATAATACAGGAAGTCTATCCAGACTTCCCCGGAAGCGGTAGAGAATGGTACCCGACTCCCGCCACGCTAAGACATTAATGAAACCTTACAGGTAACCGACGATATTAGAATTATAATGGCAGACATGAATTATTCGCCACGTGACATTCTTACTGATAAGTTCCGATCCGCTCTCCTTTACGCCCTTGACCTGCATGCCGACCAGGTCAGAAAGAACAAGGATATTCCCTACTTTGCCCACCTGTTAAGTGTGGCCGCCCTCGTCATGGAGGCGGGGGGAAATGAGGACGAAGTCATTGCCGCCTTACTGCATGACACGGTGGAGGATCAGGGAGGACGGAAACGATTGACACAGATCCGGGACCGATTCGGTCCCCAGGTGGCTCTGATTGTAGATGGTTTGACGGATGCCTACCGCACGCCAAAACCACCCTGGCGCGATAGAAAAGAAACCTATTTGCAGGAACTAAAAAGCGCGTCCCGCTCAATTGTGCTTGTCTCCCTGGCGGACAAAGTCCATAACGCGCGGGCCATCTACCGCGATTTGAAACGAGAAGGTCCTGTCATCTGGTCCCAATTCAACGGGGGAAAAACCGGCACTTTATGGTATTACAATCAGCTGCGGGATATTTTTTCCTCCTACACGGACCAATATCCCGCCCTGGTGCAAGAATTTACCCGCCTGGTGAACGACCTCCAAGCATTAGCCCATGATCCGGAGTAATCATTTATGTCTGATTCATTGACCCTTGACAGGTATCAAACCCTGGCCAATCGCACAGCAGGGGCGGGAGGTGATGGAGAGCAAAGGTTGATGGTTTCTGCCCTGGGCCTGGCTGGCGAAGCCGGAGAATTTGCGAATCTGGTGAAAAAAATGACCGCCCATGGACACCCCCTGGATGTTCAAGCCCTGCAGGATGAGCTGGGAGACGTGTTGTGGTACCTGGCAGAAGCAGCCACAGCCTGCGGGGTGGATCTGGGACAGATCGGATCGGGCAACATAGAAAAGCTGCGTCAACGCTACCCCGACGGCTTCAATTCACAAGACAGCCAGAACAGGGACAGGTAGCACTAACCCCGTTCCGAGATGCCGCACCGCTTCCCCCTCGTCGAACCCGGACGCCGCACTGGAAGCACTTTCAGCGCGTTTCACTGATGGATATCAACCCAACCGCCTGTTCGATGTGGATCTCTACTCGCTGCCCGCTCTCCTCCTCTCCAGAAGAGCGGTATACATCCCCCACTCGCTCGTAATCCCGGGGAAGATCCAGGGTTGATAGGGCCCGTTCTGTTGTCACTTCAAGGGCCAAATCCGGGGGGACAACAATCCGGATCCGGCCCACGGCCTGTTCGATCTGCACTCGACCCCGGGTACCATCCGGCAGGCGGACCACCACATCGCCCACACCTTGATCGATCTGCAGCCCTTCCAATTGCAGCGCTTCAAGGGCCATAAAGACCTCGCCTGCACCATTATCCACTTCGATCCGCAGGGGAACGTCCGGGCTCAATCCCAGCTCCCACTGGGAGGTGCGGGGAGATACCACAGGATTTTCACTTTTCAGCGTATAGGTCACGCGCCCCTCCTCCACCTCTACCTTTGATACAGGCTCAGCTGGAAAAGCTGATCCGGCCGCAAGGAAGCCATCCTCCTCAGTTTTTCCCACAATTAACTGCCCCGCGCCCAGCTGATAGACCACATCCGCGCCTTCCACGCTGGAAGATAGTAGTTGTTGGATGGGATAGGTATTACCAGTGGGACCCGATCCACCCAGCGCCACCCACCACACCGCGCCGCCCACCATGAGGATCACCAGAAGCACAGTGATAACCGTCGTCCACCAGGTGCGGGTTCGGAAAAGCAGATCGATACCAAACGCAATCAAGATCAGGGGCCAGAGCTGAATGGCCTTCGTCCAGGTCAGAAATGGGCGGGGAGAAAAATTATTGATCAGCAGTAATGTTCCAGCAGCCATTAATAACATCGGCCAGGCTACCCCCTGCCGGCGGATGACATCATCCAGCCCGGCGACAATCAGTAACGCCGGCCACAGGTTGACCACCATTCTCCATCCCCGACCGGGTATGACATCCAGGTTGTGAGCCAGGAATAGGGCCCCGATGATGATCAACAAAATTGGAAAGAAATAACTGCGCTGTGTACGCTTTTCTGCATCTGGCATGATTTAACTCCTTAGGATCGAGCTTGTCGTATCAGAAGGGCGACACCCCCCAGGATGAGGGCGATGGGCCACAGGACATCAAAATCTATCCCCATTAGCCACGGGATATCGAGGCGGTCCAAGAACAAAATCCCGCCAATGATAATCAGGCCGGCTCCTGCCAGGATCCCGGCCTGAGGATGGGGTCGGGCTACGGCCTGCTGGATGTCATCTCCCATGGACCGAAAGCGATCCCCCAGCTTGCGCTCTTGATTAATGACCTCGGCGCCTTCCTCCGGTACGATGATCCACAGTAGTATATACAACAAGAAACCAAAATCACTGCCAAAGATCAATAAGATGAACAACAAACGAATGATGGTGGGGTCGATATTGAGGTAAATCCCCAGACCCCCGCAAACGCCCCCCAGCATGCGATCACTCTTACTGCGGTACAAACGTGCCTCTGCCATTCCACTCCTCCTGCCTGTTTACCGGCGCCAAGCCTGGATCAGGATATAACCTCCGATGATGATCAACACCACCGGCCAGTACTCCAATATTTCACTGCCAACTGCGGTGACCTGGGTCAAACCCAGCAGGAGCAGCACAGCACCCGGTATCCAGGACCAGCGCGTGTCATGATCCCGCGAGGGAAGCAAAGCGACCAGGACAAACGTCAGCCCCAGGCCGAGAAAGAAAACACCTCCCCCTATCTCAAGGCCCCATTCCTCCAGACCTGCAACCACACCCAGGGTTAGCAGCACACCACCCGGGATCAGAGCCCACCAATGTTCCTGCTGCCGGGCGTACACCAACCAGAAGGCCAGCCCTAATCCACCTAAAAAGGCAGGGCCGCCCCAATCAGCACCGGGAAAAAGACTTAAAGCACTTTCCAGGGACGCAAAAGATAATGCCAGCAGTCCCAGACCGGGGATGACCGCCCACCACTGCTTGTGATTGGTGACAAACACCCACAGGAACCCGACGCCAGCCGCAAACATGACCCCCATCCCCAAGTACTGGAATGCATTTCCTACGATCTGCAGCTCCTGCAGCAAAAAAAGAAGCCCCAGTAGGATTAATAAAATCCCCCACCATGCCCTTCCTGATAACCTTTTCATTTTCATGCTCCTTTCTCATCCGAATTTCGGAAATTTCCGCCTAATATTTTATATTGATCCCAGCATTTTTCAACCTGCAATGATATATACGCATATTCTGGAGATAAGTTGCACACCGTTTTCCATTCGCGAAGACAGATCGTTGCGATCAGATGAAAACGAACGTCTGATTCCCAGGAAGCAGATGCATCTCTGCCCTATCAGCGCTCCAGAGACCACTCCTGTTGAATGTGCTGGACGACATCCACCCACCCCTCGCCTTCCGGGGTAGGAGAGGGTCCCAGGGTATCCTCCCAGGTTCTCCCCACCAATCGCGATACGATACCCTGGGCACACACAGAGCCAGCCTCCAGATCATACCCACCTTCCAAAAACACCGCACAGCGCCCCCGGCAGGTTCTTTCCGCAAACAGGTGCAGTGCCTTGATCAGATCAGCTATTTGTGCGGCGGAGAGCTGCAGTCCCCCCAGCGGGTCGCGCCAGTGCGTGTCGAATCCGTAGCTGATGAGCAGCATCTGGGGTTGAAAACGGTCCAACACAGGCAGGAGAATTTCTTCCAGGATAGCCTGAAATCCGGCATCTCCCGTTCCGGCGGGGAGGGGGACATTGAGGGTTTTTCTTTCTCCTTCCCCTGTGCCTGTCTCAGTCACAGTTCCCGTTCCGGGATAAAAAGGGGATTGGTGGGTGGAGAGATAAAACACATCACCCCGATCATAAAAGATGTCCTGGGTCCCATTCCCATGATGCAAATCCACATCCACGATGGCCACCCGTTCCGCACCTTGCTGCTGGATCAGATCCTCAGCCGCAATCGCGACGTTGTTCAGCAAACAAAACCCCATCCCGCGGGAGGCTGTAGCGTGATGTCCGGGAGGCCGGACCAGGGCAAAGCCCACTTCGTTCTCCTCATTCCATACCCGGCGGGCCACTGCCAGTCCTCCTCCGGCTGCCTGCAATGCCAAGGACCAGCTTTCCTGCGTGGTGTAGGTATCCAGATCCAGATTTTGGGCCCGGGTACTGGCCTGTTCCAGTTGCTGGAGGTACTGTGGGGTGTGGACGGATTCCAGCACGTCATCCGGAACCTGAACTGGATTCAATTTTGGATAACGTTCCCAGAGCTGGATATTCTGGAGGCCCTCTTTGATCCTTTCCACCCTTTCCGGCCGTTCTGGATGGCCTGCCTGAAAATGCTTTTCATGACCCCTGGGGTAAAAATATACCAAATCCGTCATCGTTTTTCCTCCCTGTAAATCTCATCATCCACCCCTTTCTTCTGTCAGATATATTATACTTTGAAGGCCCAGGGCGAAACCGGAAAACGGGTACAGGCGCCTGATTGCCCACGATATAAATCCTACCTGATAAGGTCAATGTCATGTCCATTACTCATAAGAAAGGGGCCATCATCAACCCCGCTGGAAAACACATTCACTGTCAGGCCTGGGTGCCCGCCCATGCCCCCCGGGCGGTAATCATCCTTATCCACGGCCTGAAAGAACATGGAGGCCGCTATACTAACCTTGTCCAGCATTTTGTCCCGCAAGGCTACGGGATTTACACCTGCGACCTGCCCGGTCACGGCCAATCTGAAGGGAAGCGGACCTACATTGATCGATTTCAGGAATACCCGGACACCGCGGCAGCCTACGTCGGGCAGGTACAGAGCTGGCAGCCGGACACACCCATCATTCTGTACGGCCACAGCATGGGTAGCCTGATCGTGCTCCATCACCTGGCCCACCACTCCGATCCTTATCAAGGTGTCGTGTTTTCTGCCCCTTTATACACCGCCTCTGACTATGTGACCCCCCTTCTCGTTACAGCGGGGAAAGTCCTGACCCGGGTGTGGCCCACCCTGCGCATCCTGGATATTGATGTGGATGCCCTGAGCCGCGACCCGGAAGTGGTGCAGGCATACCACAAAGATCCTCTGTTGGTTCAGAAAAAAACCACTGCCAGGCTGGGAGCAGAACTCCAGAAAGCCATGCATGAAGGGCCCGAACTGGCCGGGAAGATTGACCTTCCAGCCTTGATCCTGCAGGGCGAGGCGGATGAAGTGGTTGACCCCGCCGGCGCCACACGTCTGCACCGCGACCTGTCATCCCCGCAGAAGGCGTTAGAGCGTATTCCCGACGCCTATCACGAGCTGCACAATGAACCACCCCCGGACCGCGAAATGGCCTTTTCCGCCCTCGAAAACTGGCTGGAGCGTACGCTGTAAGCGCGTCCCCGGGGGTAATGATCCACGTTTCCCCGGTCTCCTGTTTCCCATCTGGAAAAAGATCACATATTCCCCATTAAAGGTCTGGACAGATAATTATTTTTTGTTACAATCTCTTAGATAATGATCTAACTTAGATAAATATCAAAACCATTATGAACCCTAAACTGGAATGGGAGTGGGGCACAGGCTACGATCTGTTTGTCAGCCTCCACGTCCTGCACAACGCGGATACCTTTGGATTGCGCTCGTCCTGGGCAGCAGGCGTCCGGTCCCGGCTTTCCCCCCGACACCGAAAAACCCTGGAAGAGGCCCAGGATGTGGCCTCCTTGCCACTGGGCTGGATCTACTCCCTGCCCCAGCCCAAGGATGCTGCCACCCTGCTGGGTGCCTTGAGCGAGATCCCACCCCGGGAACGATTGCTTACCCTGGCGCAGGGCTCCAAAACCCCCCGAGCCGCCCTGGACATCTTATTGGCCACAGCACAAAAAGGCCGCTGGACCGGCCAGGATGTGGATCTACTCCGGGAGTCCTTCCGTGAGTCTGACCGTTCCCCCCGCAAAAACACCCTGGAATCCATGCTCGAGACCTGGTCCCAACCCGGACGCTTTGGGGAGCGCTACCACCAGGCCCTGCAGGCCTATCATCAGTCCTTTTTTGCCGAAGAGGAAGAACGCATCCAGCCCTCCCTGGAGCGGGCTGTTCGCCTGGCGAAAAAGAGTGCAAAACGCCTGACCTTTGACAAATTGATTGAAGAACTCTCCCGCGGCTTACGATTCGGTATGGACCTGAAAATTAACCATCTGACCTTTATCCCTTCCTATTGGATCACCCCCCTCATCGTGTATCGCGAACTCAGCGACACCCAGGGCCTGTTCTTGTTTGGCGGCCGGCCGGAAACCGACTCCCTGGTTCCCGGTGATAAGGTCCCGGAAACCATGCTGCGTTCCTTAAAAGCTCTGGCCGATCCCACCCGGCTGCGCATCCTGCGCTATCTGGAACAGAATACCCTGGCTCCCTCCGAACTGTCCGATCGTCTCCGGCTGCGCGCCTCAACCGTGACTTATCATCTCAACATGCTGCGACTGGCTGGCCTTGTCTATCTCACCCTGGAGGAAGGCAACCGCAAGCGCTATGCAACCCGGGAAGAAGCGCTGCCCCGGACTTATGATTCCCTGCAAAATTTCATTCATGCTGAACTCCAGGACCAGGACTCGTCCCATGCGCAGTAATTTAACGACCTACATCACCAGGCCTGCCCAGGAGTATTATTCCAAGATCAAAGAATTCCGGCCTAACGCCCGTTTATACCTCATCAACGTCATCATCACCGGGCTGTCCATGGGCATCTTCCGGCTGCTGCTTAATTTTTATGTCCTCAGCCTGGGATTTGACGAGGCTCTCCTGGGTCGGTTGATCACCACCAGCAGCCTGACTTCCCTCATCGCTGCCCTTCCCGTGGGGTATTTAGCGGACATCATCGGCCGCAAGCGTTCTCTCCTGCTGGGCGGCCTGTTGACAGCCCTATCCATCGGGGGCATGGTGATCTGGCCCTATGTCCCGGTCTTTTATGCCCTCAACGTGGTGAGCGGCTTTGCCCAGAGCCTGTGGAGCATCACCATGTCCCCCTTCCTGATGGAGAACAGCGGCGAAAAGGAACGCACCTATTTATTCAGCTTCGGACTTGGCCTGCAGACCCTTTCCGCTTTCGCGGGGAACTGGCTGGGAGGATATTTACCCAGCTGGCTCGGCCAATGGCTGATGGTTTCCCCCACCAGCAGCACGGCATATGGATCCTCCATCGCCGCTGTGTCCTTTATGTTCGGGGTGGGCCTCATCCCCCTTTTGTTTCTGCGCCGCCAGCAGCAGGAAGGCGATGAACGCTCGGTATTTGCGCCCATCGCTTACGCCATGGAAAATCCCGGGCTGCTGGGCAAACTGGTGGGCCCCATGTTCGTCACCTCCCTCGGTGCGGGGTTGGTGATGCCCTTTATGAACGTCTTTTACCGCAACGTACACGGGCAGTCGGACCAGGTCATCGGCACCCTGTTTGCCTGGGGCTCGCTGGCCATGGGTCTGGGGTTGCTGATCGCGCCCGCCCTGGCTGATCGAATGGGGAAAATCCAGGTCGTGGTCATCACCCAGGGATTGTCCATTCCCTTTTTGATCCTGCTCGGGTTCGCGCCAATTTTCTGGGTCAGTGCTGCCGCATACTATGTACGACTGGCATTGATGAACATGAGCAGCCCGGTCTATGAAACATTCGTCATGGAGCATGTCGAACCCTCAGCCCGCGCCATGGTCGCCAGCCTGACAAGCATGGCCTGGAGTTTTGGCTGGGCTTTCAGCCCCTCCATCAGCGGCACGCTTCAGGTCCGATACGGATTCTCCCTGCCCTTTATTGGCACCATTTCCATGTACATCCTTGCTATCAGCCTGTACTGGCTGTTTTTCTGGAAAGGCAGAACGCCCCGTTACACGGAAACTGAACCCGCTCCCCTACCCGACACGAAATAAGGTATGTATTCAGTCTATCAGCAAAAGATCAAACCCACCCTGAATGAATATTTCAGCCGGGTGAGTCTCTTCAGCAGCAACGCGCGCCTGTATCTAATCAGTGTCCTCTCCAACGGGATTGCCATGGGCGTGTACCGGGTCCTGTTTAACTTTTACGTGTTAAGCCTGGATTACAACGAGGCTCTCCTGGGTCGCCTGATCACGACCAGCCAGTTGACCGCTCTCCTGCTGGCGCTGCCCATGGGATATGTGGTTGATCGCTGGGGCCGAAAGCAGGCTCTGATCACCAGGACCTTTCTGCTGGGGACATCGCTGGCCGCCATGGCTCTGTGGCCCACACTGGGCGTGTTTTATGCCATGAATGGCGTCTTCGGCATCGTGCGCAGCATCTCATCTGTGGCGCAGGCTCCTTTTCTGATGGAAAACAGCGGCGAAGAAGAACGCACCTACCTGTTCAGCTTCAGCTCCGGACTGCGCATGGGATCCGTATTCGTGGGCAACTGGGCCGGCGGTTATCTCCCCACCTGGCTGGGACAGCTGGCCGACATTTCACCCACCAGCAGCGCCGCCTACGGCAGCGCCATCCTGGCCATTGGCATTATCGCCCTTTTCGGCCTAATCCCCCTCCTGTTTTTGGAGCCCCTCCACAGAGAAGAAGGCGAATTGGGCCCCGGGTTTGCGCCGGTCACCTATGCCGCGGAACATCCTAAACTGCTTGGGAAACTGCTTTTCCCATCCCTTTTGATCTCGATAGGCGCTGGTTTATTCATGCCTTTCATGAACGTCTTTTTCCGTAATGTTCACGGCCAATCAGACCAGGTCATCGGCACCCTGTTTGCCTGGGGTTCGCTGGCCATGGGCATTGGTTTGCTGATAGCCCCGCCTATCGCAGACCGGCTGGGAAAAATTCAGCTGGTAATCATCACCCAGGGTTTATCCATCCCCTTCATGGCTTTGCTCGGTTTTGCCCCCGTTTTCTCGATCAGCACCGCCGCCTACTATGTGCGCCTGACGCTGATGAATATGAGCAATCCCATTTATCAGACTTTTGTGATGGAAAAGGTGGATCACGCCGTGCGTGCCACGGTGGCCAGCCTGGTGAGTATGGTGTGGAGCTTCGGGCGCGCTTTCAGCCCCACCATCAGCGGCTGGCTCCAGGTTGAATATGGCTTTGGGCCACCCTTTGCGATCGCCATTACGCTGTACTCCATTGCCGTCGTGTTGTACTGGGTCTTTTTCATCCGCCTCAAGGAAGAAAAATCTCTCCTGTGACAGATGGCAAGCAACCAGGGGAAGAGCACGACAGATCACTACACGAGAGGTGACAAACGAACCTTCCCCCGTGTGCCTTTCTCTTCTACAATTGCCCCTGAGAACACCCTGACTATGTACCGGGTAAAACCATGCCAAACACCACCTCCCTCCAGGATCACATCCAATCACTTCTCGCCGCCCAGGAGTCAGGCGATGAAAAAACCCAGGCCATGGAACACGTTTCCCTGGGCAAATGCTACGTGAGGAGGAACAACTACCAGGAAGCCCGCCGCCATTACCGGAAAGCGACGGGGTTTTTCCACTCCCTGGGCATGGAACAGCACCGGGCCCGCTCCCTGAACCATCTCGGGGTGTGCCACCTCATGCTCGATGACACGCATCAGGCCCTGGAAATCTTACAGGAGGCGCTGGACGTTAACAACAAGGAACCGGAAGCAGATGTCCAGAGCGCGATTGTGGGGAATATGGGACTGGTGTACAGTGCTCAAAATGACTATGCGAAAGCGCTCGAGTGCCACCGCCGGGTCCTGGACCACGCCCGGCAGTCCAGCCTGCACAGCCTCGAACTGCAGGCCCTGATCAACCTGGGGCATGTCCACCACCAGTCCGGAAAGCGGCAAAAAGCAGCTCACCGCTGCCACCAGGCCCTGAACCTGGCTCAGGAACTGGAAGATCAGGCCTCTTTGATTGCCATCTATGACACGCTGGGCATGATCGCCAGCCGGCAGGGAAACCTGAAAGAGGCCCGTTCCCACCACCATCAGGCCGGTGAAATCGCCCGCGAGACGGGCGACCTGATCCGACAGGCCATTGCCCTGGCCAACGAAGCCCTGGCCCTGGAAGG
Source organism: uncultured Anaerolineales bacterium (assembly GCA_964539105.1). Classification (GTDB taxonomy): domain Bacteria; phylum Chloroflexota; class Anaerolineae; order Anaerolineales; family UBA11858; genus B10-G9. The sequence goes on from CAZIFI010000015.1 coordinate 37,699, forward strand.
CTTAACTGATGTGGAGAGCGCCCTACCCCTCATGGAACAGGCCCACCACATCTTTCATTCTCTGGGGTCAAACTACACTGAAAAAACCCAAAAAGACCTCCATCGCATTAAAAAAGGATTAGAAAAGGGTTAACTTGTGCAAATTATCACATTCCTCCATATACATTTCATGAGGAACAGACTATAATTTTTTTACAAAGGATGTTGGATTCAACTCACGGAGGTTTCATGAAACATCCCGGTAAGATTTTAGCGGTAGTGCTCTTCATTGTGGCAGTATGTCTGGTCAACGTTCAACCGGTTGTCGGACAGGAAGCTGTTGTCCGCGCAGTTCTCTTCTATTCTCCATCCTGCCCGCATTGTGAACAGGTCATCCAGGAGGTCATCCCTCCTCTGGTGGACCAGTACGGCACCCGCTTGCAAATTTTCGGCGTTAACACATCCAGCGAAAGCGGCTCCCGACTTTTTCAGTCTGCTGTCCAGGCCTATGATATCCCCCAGGAAAAGCAGGGAGTCCCTCTCATGATTATTGACGACCATATCCTGGTGGGAGCCAACCAGATCCCCCAGCAACTGCCCGGAATCGTCCAGGAAGGATTGGAGAATGGCGGCCTGGACTGGCCCGATATCCCGGGACTGAAAGAAGAGATGGAGCGGGTAGAAGAGGGGGCTGACCCCGTTAACCAGCAGGAGGCGGGGTCCAGCGTCAATATCGATCAGGATCGGACACTGCGAGAAACCTTCACCGCTGACCTGGCCGGGAATACGTTATCCGTCATTATCCTGGCGGGTATGATCACCACCCTGGTTACCATGGGTATTCAGCTGACACAGTCCACAACCATTACCCCGCGCTCCACTGTGTGGCTCGTTCCCCTCCTGTCCTTTGTCGGACTGGGGGCTGCCCTCTATCTGTCATATGTTGAGGTCACCCATACGGAAGCGGTGTGCGGGCCGGTCGGTAACTGCAACACCGTTCAGCAAAGCCCCTACGCCACCTTATTCGGTGTCCTTCCCGTCGGGGTGCTGGGTGCGGTAGGATATACTATGATCATCGTCATGTGGCTTCTGAAAGAAGCCGGGCCATCCACCTGGAAAGGTTTCCTCCAGATTGGCCTGTGGGCTGCATCTCTTTTTGGCGTTTTGTTTTCCATCTACCTCACGTTCCTGGAACCCTTTGTGATTGGCGCCAGCTGTCTGTGGTGTTTGAGTTCAGCTGTAATTATGACCATATTGTTTGTACTGACCACCCGGGAATTGAAAACCGGTGCCGAAACCTCCCCACAGGAATCCCATGCATGAAATGGCCATCACCGAACAAATAGCGAACATTGCCATCCGCCACGGCAAGGAACACGAGGCAGAATCCATTTCCGACCTGTACCTGTTGATCGGAGATCTATCCTCGGTGGTGGATGATTCGGTCCAGTTTTACTGGGATATCGTCACCGAGGGTACGATGTGTGAAGGGGCCCGGCTTCATTTCCAGCGCATCCCTGCCAAACTGCGCTGTCAGGAATGCCATCTGGAGTACACTCTGGAAGATCAGGAACTCACCCTTTGTCCCCGCTGTGAAAGCAGTCGTGTTGAGGTCCTGGAAGGCAAGGAATTTCAACTGCAGAGCATAGAGATTGAAAAGTAGACCAAGGACACACCATGACCAAGACAGTCACCGTTGAAGAAAACATCCATCAAGCCAACGACGAGATCGCCAGACACAACCGAGAACAGCTCCTGGGCGCAGGCATTTTTAGCCTCAACCTCATGGCTTCGCCGGGCGCGGGCAAAACGTCGCTCATCGAACGCACCCTGCAGGAAATTTCGGACCAATTCCAGGTGGCTGTAATCGACGGGGATGTGGCTACCAGCATTGATGCGGACCGTGCGTCTGAGGCCGGAGCCACCGCTGTGCAGATCAACACAGGAGGTGCCTGCCACATTGACGCCAATATGCTCCAGCATGCCCTGGCAGAATTAGATTTATCCCGCATCGACCTGCTCCTGGTTGAGAATGTCGGCAACCTGATCTGCCCGGCATCCTTCCAGCTCGGCACGGAAAAAAATGTGCTGATTGCATCCATCCCGGAAGGGGATGACAAGCCTTATAAATATCCCAAAATGTATCAAGACGTGGATGCCTTGGTCGTCAACAAGATCGACCTGCTGCCTTACCTCGAGTTCGACATGGACTATTTTGGAAAAGGCGTGGAAATTCTCAACCCGGAACTGGTCACCTTCCCCCTGTCCTGTAAGACCGGAGAAGGATTCCAGGACTGGATGGCATGGCTAAGGCACGAACTCAGCGCGCAAACCGATACCGATGACTGACAAAGAAGGACTTTACATCCATATCCGGGGCATCGTGCAGGGCGTGGGCTTCCGTCCTTTCGTCTACAGCCTGGCCGATCGTTACGGGCTGCACGGCTGGGTCCGGAACACTTCCCGCGGCGTCGAAATCGAAGTCGACGGCGACCCTCGCAGCCTGTCCTCTTTTGTCACATCCTTGAGAGAGGACCATCCGCCGCTGGCCAACATTGATTCCATTCACAGTGAAGAAATACCTTTAAACGGATATTCGGAATTTGTAATCCTGCATTCCAAAGCCGACCCGGGCGGGTTTCAACCTATTTCGCCCGATGTCAGCATCTGTGACGACTGCCTGGAGGAATTATTCCAACCCTCAAACCACCGCTACCGGTATCCGTTTATCAACTGCACCAACTGCGGCCCCCGTTTTACGATCATCAAGGACATCCCGTATGACCGGCCAGAAACAACCATGGCCCCTTTCGAGATGTGCGAGGTGTGCGCCGGGGAATACACCGACCCCAACGACCGCCGCTTTCACGCCCAACCAGTGGCGTGTGCGGACTGCGGTCCCCGCGTCTGGTTGACCGGGAAGGACGATCCCAATGCCCTGCAGATCGATCAAGCCCGGCACACGGATAACTCGGCAGTGCAGGAAACCAACCGCCTCCTGGCCCAGGGACACATTCTGGCCATCAAAGGTCTGGGAGGATTTCATCTGGCCTGTGACGCTGCTAATCATGACGCGGTGCGACGGCTCCGATCCGGAAAAGGGCGCCTTTCCAAGCCCCTGGCTGTGATGATGCCCGATTTAGAAACCGTCCATAGGTTCTGCCGTGTCAGCCCCGCCGAGGAGGATCTTTTGGCATCTCCATGGCGGCCGATCGTTCTCCTGGAAACCAAAGAAAGCAGGGGATTATCGCCAGCTTTGGCTCCCGGCCAGTCCAGCCTGGGGGTCATGCTGCCCTATACCCCACTCCATTATTTGTTATTTTCCCGGGAAGACCGCTGGCCCGATGTGCCGTATCCGGCGCTGGTCATGACCAGCGGAAATCACAGCAACCAGCCTATTGCCACCACCAATCAGGATGCACTCCAGGAACTGGGGATGATTGCGGATGAGTTTTTGTTCCACAACCGGGACATTCACATCCACTGTGACGATTCGGTCACCCGCATCAGCAGAGGTCAACCCTATCCCATTCGCCGGTCCCGGGGGTATGCGCCCTTTCCCCTCCCTGTGAATCAAGATGGTCCGTCCATCCTGGCAGCAGGGGCGGAATTGAAAAATACATTTTGTTATCTGAAAGGGAACCAGGCATTCCTGAGCCAGCACATCGGGGATCTTGAAAACTACCCCACGCTGGAGGCTTTTCGGGGCAGCCTGGACCATTTTGAAGAATTATTCCGGATCCAGCCAGACGTCCTGGCGTACGACCTGCACCCCGACTACCTTGCCAGTCGATACGCACTGTCCCGGGCCCGGGAAGAAGGGCTTACCGCCGTAGGCGTGCAGCATCATCATGCCCATATTGCGTCTCTGCTGGCAGAACACGGCCACCCTGGCCAGAAACCGGTCATCGGGTGCTCCTTTGACGGCACCGGATACGGGGATGACGGCCATATCTGGGGCGGTGAAGTTTTGCTGGCCGATTATGCCGGCTACCACCGGGCCTACCACCTGCGCTACACCCCGCTTCCGGGGGGAGACCTGGCCATCAAGGAACCCTGGCGCTTTGCCCTGGCCTGGCTTGATCAGGCCGGGATTGACTGGGAACCCTCCCTTTCCCCCGTCATCCAGGCCCAGGAACAAAGCGCGGATGCGGATTTTGATCTGCTTCCCATATTGAAGTCCCAGCTCGAGAAGGGCATCAATGCCCCATTGACCTCATCGATGGGCCGATTATTTGATGCCGTCTCCGCCCTGATCGGGGTGCGGCAGGTCACGGACTACGAAGCTCAGGCGGCCATTGAGCTGGAAGCCGCGGCCGTTGACGGGGAAGAGTCCACGTATCCCTTTGAAATTCGGGATGATGTGATCGACCCCACCCCCCTCTTCCAGGCTGTGGTCCAAAACATAAAGGATGGCGTACCGGCCGCGGTAATCTCGGCCCGCTTTCATAACAGTGTGGCTGACATGGTGCTCAAGGTGTGCAGGTCGCTCCGAAAAGAACATGGCCTCAATCTCGTCGCTCTCAGCGGCGGCGTGTGGCAGAATATGCGTTTGTTGGAACACACCATGCAATTATTAGAATTTGAAGGTTTCGACATCCTGACCCACTCCAGGGTTCCCGCCAACGATGGTGGTTTAGCCCTCGGTCAGGCGGTCATCGCCCAGGAATATATGCTGCAAAAAGGAGATTAATCCCATGTGTTTAGGCGTACCAGGGAAAATCATAGAAGTTTACCGCACAGAGGGTCTTCGCATGGCCAAGGTTGATTTTAGCGGTGTCCAGCGCGAAGCCTGCCTGGAACATGTCCCCGATGCCGATGTCGGTGATTATGTCGTCGTTCATGTTGGCTTTGCCATCAGCCGCCTCAGCGAGGAAGAGGCGCAGGAATCCATCGATCTGCTGCGGCAAATCGTGGAGGCTGGAGAACAAGCGGCGGATCAATCACCCTTATCCCGGGATACAGACTCATGAAATATATTGATGAATACCGCGATGCGGATCTGGTAAAAAAGACCCTTGCCAAAATACAATCCACAGCTACCCGGCCGTGGACTTTAATGGAAATCTGCGGCGGCCAGACCCATTCTATCGTCAAAAACGGGCTCGATCAGGTTCTGCCGGAAGACATCGAGTTGGTGCACGGACCGGGATGCCCGGTGTGCGTCACCCCCCTGGAATTGATCGATAAGGCCATGGCTATCGCCTCCCAGCCGGATGTCATCTTTACCTCATATGGTGACATGCTGCGCGTGCCCGGTTCTGAGGGAGACCTGTTTAAAGTGCGGGCCGAAGGGGGAGATGTGCGCGTTGTGTACTCGCCGCTGGATGCCTTAAAACTTGCCCGTGATAACCCCCATAAAGAGGTCGTTTTTTTTGCTATCGGTTTTGAAACCACCGCCCCTGCCAATGTGATGAGCGTGATCCAGGCTCAAAAACTTGGCCTGGAAAATTACAGCATACTGGTTTCCCATGTCCGGGTCCCACCTGCCATGCACGCCATCCTCAGCTCTGAGCAAAACCGCGTGCAGGGATTCCTTGCCGCTGGACACGTAAACGCCGTGATGGGGACCTGGGAATATGAACCGATCGCGGAGAAGTATCAAGTGCCCATCACCGTCACGGGCTTCGAACCCCTGGACATCGCCCAGGGCATCCTGACCTGCGTCGACGCCCTTGAGAAAGGGGAATATGACGTCAAAAACGCCTATCAGCGTGCTGTGACCCGGGATGGCAACCAACGCGCTCAGGACATGATTAACCAGGTCTTTGAGACCTGCGATCGCAAATGGCGCGGGATCGGAATCATCCCCCACAGCGGCTGGCGTCTGCGTCCCGCCTACCAGGAATTTGACGCAGAACACCGCTTCCAGGTCCGGGACATCCAGCCGGAAGAATCCTCCATATGCATCTCCGGAAAGATCCTGCAGGGTCTAAAAAAACCGCCAGAATGCCCGGCTTTTGCCAGGGAGTGCACCCCGGAGCGTCCCCTGGGAGCTACCATGGTATCGGATGAGGGCGCCTGTGCAGCTTATTACCATTACCGCAACCTTCCGGACAGCGAAGGGGTCAAAACTTCATGAGTGAAGAATTCCCGGAAATGCAAGGTCCAGTCTGTCCCGTTCCCCATCTGGAAACCGATCGCATCGTTCTGGGCCACGGCAGCGGTGGAAAGATGATGGCGGATTTGATCCGGGGTGTGTTCCAACCCCCGCTCTCCAATCCCATCCTCCAGAAAGAAAACGATGCCGGCGTGGCGCAGCATACACCTTCCGGCACTCCGCTGGCTGTCAGCACCGACGCCCACGTGGTCTCTCCCCTCTTTTTCCCCGGGGGTGACATCGGGAAACTGGCCGTGTGCGGTACAGTAAATGACGTGGCCATGGTGGGTGCGGAT
>CAZIFI010000016.1:0-43544 GCA_964539105.1 uncultured Anaerolineales bacterium
CCATTATATTAAAAAATTCGGGGCTGTGCCAATGACTTTTGGGACAGCCCCTTTTGCGTTTCTTCGTGTAGTCAATTCAGCAGCTGCACCCGGTTCCGCAGTTCGCCATCCCGGATTGCTGGCTGGGGTCAGGCTCAATCCTGAAGCCGCTCCTGCCATTTTCCTCGACAAAAGATACAGTAGCACTTTTCAAGTAAGTCAATGTCCGGTCATCCACGATGACCTGAACGTCATGGCTGGTGAAAACCTCATCATTTTCATGAATTTGGTCATCCAACGCCATGCCGTACTGGGGGCCACCTCAACCGGCGCCGGCAATGTAAATCCGTAAAGAATGGCCCGCCATTTCCTCCTGAGACATCAGACCTTGAATGGCGACAGCCGCTTCTGAGCTGAGTGTTATGTTGTGTTCTTTTTCCATAAGCTATGTCCAATCCCTGTAACGATAATTTATCACTGCAGACATTGTATCATCCAACTGTTCATCTGCTCCGGACTCTATGTTACATACTACACTATTCACACAGTAAGGTTATTCCTTATTTTGATCACGGGAACGGTTGAATTACAAATAGCGATGTTAATATCCTGTTTATTTATGGGTGATATAATTCCTGCCGTGATTTTCGGCACACCCAAACCTGGTGGGAGGTGGAATGGCTAAGGCCTATGAAGGCTGTACATTATTATCCGTGCTGGCGCACCCCGATGATGAATCCTTCGGGATGGGTGGGACCCTGGCTTATTACGCGGAACAAGGGGCAGACGTGCATTTAGTGTGTGCCACGCGGGGGGAAGTGGGAGAAGTGAGTCCCGAGTTTCTCGAAGGGTATGAATCAATCGCTGATCTGCGGGAAGCGGAGCTGCGCTGTGCCGCCAGCCACCTCGGGATTCAGGAAATTCACCTTTTAGACTACCGTGATTCCGGCATGCCCGGCACACAGCACAATGACCATCCCCGGGCTCTGATCGCTCAACCGCAAGATATGGTTATCCGTGAGGTGGTGGACATCATTCGAACGGTGAAATCCGAAGTGGTCCTTACCTTTGACCCCATTGGTGGATATCGCCATCCCGATCATATCTACATGCACGAAGTCACAAAAGCCGCTTTTCACACAGCCGGTGCACATGAATCCGAAGGTGAATTTCCACCCTACCAGCCGCAGAAGTTGTATTATCACACCATCTCCAAACGGTATTTAAAATTTATGGTCTGGATGTTAAAACTGGTCGGGAAGGATCCCAGCCAATACGGAAAGAATAATGATATTGATCTGGAAGAGCTGGTCTCAGTCCAGTTTCCAACCCATGCCAGAATTGATTACCGGTCGGTCGCGGACAGGAAAAAGGCCGCATCAGCCTGTCATGCCAGCCAGGGCAGCTCCGGGTTGATGCGGAAAGTATTTGATTGGGTTTTCCGTTTCCTGGGATTGCGCGGCGAAGATCAATTCATGCGCGCCTATCCTGAACCACAGCAGGGGGTATTGGAACGGGACCTATTTGCTGGCCTGTAATGCCATCTCATCATAAACACAAAAAAGGCGCTGGATTGATCCAGCGCCTTTTATTTATATCCTTGGACTGGCTAGCGTTCGATGCGCGGATTGACCCACACAGCCCAATCCTGGGTCGCTGGTCCATTGGCGATCACGGCAAATACAAACTTGACTGTTTCCCCATCTAGGCTGGAAAGATCGACATCCACGGTTTTTAGATTCCCGTTGCACGTATCCGTCCAGTTTTTGATGTTATGCACGGTACCGCCCTGTTTGTAGTTGAATTGGAATCTGGCGTCCCCTGCTCCGCAGGCGCCTCCACTGAAAGCAAGGAAGCCAATTTTTGCTTTGAAACGATCCCCATCCTGGACGGTAAAGTCCCCGAATCTGCCGCTGATCACCCCGTCATTGACCCATTCCGGATGAGTTTCAATCACTTTGCCGGGCGTTGACCCATCTTCCAGCAGCTCGCCGTCTTTATACATGGCAAATCCATCGGAATCGTTATCCGGTCCTCCCCAGGGGATAAAACCCGCACTGGTGATCCATTCCGCATCAGGGGCCTTGGCGTGGAAGTCATACACGGTAGAAGGACCAGGATCGTCAATCTGGATTTTTACCCAGAAGTACCCCGAAGAACTGTTTTCGATGCCGAATACCGTTCCTTCATCGTCCCGCAGCTTCCAGTTCCCGCGGTAGTCACCCGGCGAACCCGGCGCTGTGAGATTGACGGAAACATCCACCGTTTCCCCCGGCTCCACGGTGCCGGATGTGACCTGGACGGCATTCGGGGCGCTCATTTTGTCTCCTCCGGAAAAGACGATGTCATAGTCCGCGGTCCAGGTGCAGGAGCCTGTGTTTTTTAAGCGCCAGGTTTTGGTGAAGTTGTCTCCCATCAAGTAGTCTTTTCCATCCGGTACCGTGACATCGGTCACAAACTCCGCCCGGTTGCAGGGCAAAGCGGTCGCCGTTGGTTCGGGGGTATCCGTAGGCACCGGGGTATCCGTGGGAGATGGCGGCTGGGTTTCGGTAGGCGGGGCGGGTTGAGTCGCGGTTGGATTGGGAACCGGTGTCTCGCCCTCTCCCTCCTGCCCTTCCAGGGTTTTCGCTGCCACGGTAAGGGCTACCGCTGTATTTACTCCACCCGCTTCATCCGTTTCTTGTGGTAAATTACAAGCAGTCAGGATCAGGGAGAAGATCAGGATTAACGACAGGGAGATGAGAGCATGCTTCTTCACAATTTCCTCCTTAGAAAATCTTGAATATCACTTTGGCGATGTATTCTTTATCAGGTAGATTTTAATAAACTTTCATGACTTATGCAATGTTTGAACTATGAAATTCCTGGCGGTGAGGTTCTCAGACATCACGGTAGTCAAGGCTATCCGCCATGATGGGAGGCTAAATGACCATTTACCACACCTTTCGAATGAAGCCCGACCAGGACCTGGTCCATGAAATTGAGCGTTGCCTTGCCGAGGAAGAAATTCAAGCGGGGGCTGTGGTGACGTGTGTGGGTAGTTTATCACAGGCTGTCCTGCGTCTGGCCGATGACGACAAACACAGCACCTATCCGGGTCCATTTGAAATTATCAATCTGTGTGGGACCGTTTCCGTACATGGATCCCATCTCCATCTATCCCTTTCTGATCAGGAAGGGCACACGCTTGGGGGGCATCTGGTGCCCGGGAACACGGTCTATACCACTGCTGAAATTGTCCTGGTCTCCTTCCCGGAAATGGTTTATCGTCGTGAAATGTGTCACCAGTCCGGTTATCCTGAGCTGGTTGTGGAGCAGCGGAAGGGATGAGCATTTATCCCATCTTCATGGGCTTGATCTGATTGCGATTACCCCGGTGAACTCCGAGGAAGACGACCAGTGTCAGAATCCATGTTATGAGGACAATGAACATCATGGAACGCGGCCCAAAACCATCAAAGCTCCAGCCGATCAGCAGCGGTATGATTATACCCCCTGCACTTCCTACGGACCACACGGTGCCGCTTAACCGGGTGTTTATTTCGTTCGTGCGTTGGATGTAATTGAATGTCGTGGGGAAGAGGGTAGCCAGACATAACCCGATGCCTGCGGTCCCAACCCACACAGGCCAGCTTTGGGCGGGGAGAATTAGAATGATGGCCGTACTCAGCACTCCTCCGACCACATAGGCTAAAATTATCCGGACGGGTTTGACATGAACCGAGATAGGGATACCGATCAGCCGCCCCAGGGTGATCGCTATCCAGAAGAGGGAAGTGATGGTGTATGCTGCTGACTCGGGCCCGATGCCCCTCTCCAGAAAATAGGTAAATATCCATCCCCCGTAACTGACCTCCAACCCAACAAAGAGAAAAGCCAACACGCTAAACAGGATGATGACATTCATGTTAATGGGGGATGGTTTCTCTTCTTCCTCCGGGCCGGAGTTTTGGGGTGAAGGTGTCATTAATAGCCACAGGATAAGCGGTACGACCAGAACGGCAAGGGTGATATAGGTTGATTTCAAGGAGACATAGCCTGCATAGAGAGGCGTGAGAAAACTGCCCACACCGGCAGCCAGGTACATGGCGTTTAGATAGGGCCCGCTTTGCCTGTCATGGACGAGGGCCAGGAGGGAATTCGAACTGACATCCATTGAGCCCAATCCAACTCCAATCATGAACATAACTGCACCCAGGAGTAGCAAGTAGGGTATGGATGGCACAAGATAGAGAAAAACTCCCAGCGAGAGGAAAATGATCGTCAAATAGGTGTGGCCGCGCATGCGGTCCAGCATCCAGCCTGCCAGCAGAGAGCCGAAAAGATAACCGAAGGAGCGCGTCGAAAACAGCATGCCCAGATCCGTTGTGTCCATCCCCACCTGGCTGGCGAGACCCGGTACTGTTGGTCCCAGAGAGGAGATCACCGCGCCCAGAAGAAAAAAGGCGCTGAAATAGGCGATGCTTTGGCGCGTGCTGGTGTCATTCATGAATTAACGGGGGATGTAAAGGGTATGAATTTATCAGCTACGTAGGCAGGGATCGGATTTCATCGCTGGTACCCCCTTCAGTGTTCCGCAGCGCGTTGTAATAAAGTTAAAAATGAGTCGATGTCCGTCACGGTTTCCCCCAGCCCGAGTTCAGTTCCCAGGCGGGTGAGTTGGGGAGGATCGACGAAGGTCTTTTCAAGGATTTTTGTTTGGGAGAAAACCTCCTTCTTCGGGCCGTCCAGCAGTACTTTTCCATCCGCCAGGGCGATCACCCGGTCAAAATTCTCAGCGCAAAAGTCGATATCGTGAGTGATCGTGATCAATGTTTTTTGCTGTTCTTTGAGGGTGTGGACGACATGCGCAATGCGGGAAATGCTGGTAGCGTCTTGTCCGGTTGTAGGCTCATCGAAAACAATAATCGGTGTGTCCATGGCGATGATCGAAGCCAGGGTGACCATTTTTCGCCAGGTGGGAGAGAGATCATAGGGATTGATGTCGCGTTTATCCCTTAACTCTGTGATTGCCAGGGCTTCATCAACCAGCTCTTTCCTTCGGTTTTCGTCATACCCCAGGTTTGTGGGTCCAAAGGAGACCTCCTCCTGAACACTTTTCGTAAAGAGCTGTTCATCTGGATTTTGGAAGACATACCCCACCCGGGATGCCATGCGGGCTACGGTGTGCTGCCGGGTATCCCAGTTCCCGATGACCACTTTCCCCCGGGTTGGTTTCAATAAACCGTTGAGGTGTTTAACCAGGGTTGTCTTGCCGGAACCGTTTTGACCGATAATCCCTACCTGTTCGCCTGGTTCAATGGTCAGGTTGATCCCATTTAAGGCATCAACTCCGGAGGGATAACGATAGTGCAGATCCTGGATATTAATTCTCACGATCAAGTACCTTTTGAAAACCGGCAGCAGCCTGTTCCAATGTGATGGGAAGGGGAGCATCATCCGGCCATAAATCGCGCTTCCTGGCTTGATCGGCGGCAATTGTATACTGTGAAAGGCCAAATCCCTGTTTCAGCAAGGATAGGTCGGTCAAGACCTCATGGGGTGAACCTTCCTGGATGATTTCACCCTCATGGAGGGCGATTACGCGATCAGCATACTCGGCGATCCACTCGATTTTGTGCTCGGTGAGGATGACGGTCATCCCCCGGTCACTCAAGCGTTTAATGACCTGAAACACCTGGCGGGTGCCGATGGGGTCCAGCTGGGAGGTGGGTTCATCCAGCACTAGAACATCGGGTTCCATGACCAGAATTGAAGTCAGGGCGACCCGCTGCTGTTGTCCGCCGGAAAGGGCAAAGGGAGAGCGGTGTCCCAGATCCTGGATGCCGGTCATTTCCATGGCCTTCTGCACCCGTTGTTCCATCTCATCCCGGGGAACCCCGAGATTTTCAAGACCAAAGGCGATTTCTTCAAAGACGGTAAATTTTGAACCTGAAATCTGGTTGAAGGGATTCTGGAAGGCCAGCCCTACTTTCAGAACCCATTCGCTGAGGGTGGAATCCCGCGTCCGTTGTCCGTCGACTTCCACATTGCCCGATAGATCACCTCTGAAAAAATGGGGGATAAATCCCGACAGAGCGTAACTCAGGGTGGACTTTCCCGCTGCATTGGGTCCAATCACCGCCAGAAACTCGCCCTGTTCAATTTTCAGGTGGATATTTTTCAGAGCGGGTTGATCTGTGACAGGGTATTGATAGGTCAGGTCTTGAATCGTTACAAAGGCCATATGTTGCTTCCGAGCGCTAATAGGCTGAGCAGCAAGCAGATCCAGCGGATGATTCTATCCAGTGTGGTGTCTTGAATATGGCGCAAAAAGGTTTTGGGCACGGTGGAAGTGAACGCCCTGGCTTCGATGGCGATGGCCCGTTCTTCCACCTCGACCAGCGATCCAAATACCAACGGGCCTACCAGGGGCAGCAGGGCACGGATGCGTTGTCTGAATCCGCCTTCTGTGTCCAGGCCCCGGGAACGCTGGGCGTCAATGATCGTATTGGCCTTGGCCCGCATTTGCGGCAGGATCTGCAGCGTGGAGGTGATCACATAGGAGAAGGTGCCTGAGAGGCCGCGGCGGGTGAGATCATTCATCAACACGCTGGGGTGGGTGGAGAGAAGGAGAAGGATAAAGGAAGAAACCATGACAAAAATCCGGGATGCTGTCAGATAAGCGAAGCGTACACTACCCACAGATACATCCAGAAACCAGATTTCAAACAGAACCCGGGTTTCGTCTGGGTGGAAAAGGCTCTGCATGACAAACAAAAAACCGACCACAGGCAGCAGCAGCTGGCGGGTTGTGTTCAAATATTGCTTTTGAATCTTCCCCATGAAGCTCAAGGGAAGAACAACACCCACGATCAGCACCGTTGGAAGCCAGAACCCAGGACCCAGGAAAGCCAGAATAATGAAGGTAAATACCATCACAAGTTTGGTCAACGGATTAAGGCTGTGCAGCCTGCTGTCCCTGTCGATATAAAAGGTAAGATCAGTTGTCATAGACGCATGGAATGGTCACGACCCACGGCAACAAGGCAGGTGAATGCTTTGCATCTCCTGCCCTGGCGCGGGGATAGAAACCATGGTTCACAGAATAACGGTGAGCAAAGTAGCGGAAATGATCAGCAGGACAATAGCGATCACCAGGGCTATGATGAGCTGGTTGGTGCGCTGTCCTTCTTCGATCTCCACGTTTTCAGCTCGCGGGAACCTGGATAAATAGCGCTTGGATAGACCTTTGATGATGGCGAATGCCAGCATGGCAGTGGCGATCTTATCTACGGGTTCTACCAGGAAGTTTGTGCTGAAGACAGCTTCAAACACCCCTTGTCCGGTTTCCAGCAGGTAAGCAGTTATGAAGGAAGAACCGCTGGCTGTAATCCCGCCGTATAGATATACTGCGATGGGTGTGGAAACCACCGCTGCTGTAATGGCAACCAGAAAACCGGTGATGGCTACTTTCCACCAGTTTTTAAACAAACCGGCAACCGCACACCATCCTGCCACAAATCCGATGAACAGCGCTACAGGGAACCAGGGAAAAGCGTTTGGATCAATTGCCAATCCCCAGATGATATTGGAGAAGGTACCGGTCAGGGCTCCGGCCCAGGGCCCAGCCAAGGCAGCGACTAAAACGGTTCCAATGGAGTCCAGATAAACAGGCAGGCGCAGCAGGACAACGATTTGACCGATGACGATGTTTATGGCGATTGCCACAGGGATTAAAACCCAGGTCATGGTATTAAAATCTTTTTTAATGGATTCTATGAATTTCATACTCCTCATCTCCTTCATGATTTTGGTTTTGGTTGAACCTGTACCAGGAGAAGGTTATGTTTTTCCACTCACCTCCCTTTGTAATAGTTTTTCCATGTGATCCAAAAATAGTTGTATGAAGGCTTGTGGTCTGACATCCAGCGCAACGCTCATGTTAGGCTGTTTTCCTTCCATGTGATAGAAATCTGCAAAGGTATTTCCCATGGACACCCCCCCTGAGAGATCCACATCCACATATAATTCCCGGTAATCACACAGCTCAGGAGCGAAGGTCAGAGCCAGGGCTAAAGGATCATTGATGACACAACCCTGCATGGATTGATAGCTGTCGTGAAATTCCATGTAATAGCGCGTGGCCTGATCGATAAACTCCGCTACGGGGGAACCGCTTTCCAACAGAAAATCCACATTTTCAGATGTGAGTAGGCACTGATAGGTAACGTCCAGGGGTACGAGGGTGATCGGCATGCCAGAATGGAAAACGATATGCGCTGCGTGTGGATCGGCATATGTATTGTACTCCGCCAGGGGGGTGGTATTTCCTTGGTGGCGGATGGCGCCGCCCATGATTATCACCTCCCGGACGGCGTTTTGAAACGCGGGTTCCATCCGCAGCGCGAGGGCAATATTTGTCAGTGGTCCAATGGCAACGATGGAGACCTCTCCCGGTTTAGATAGCACCGTATCAACCAGAAAATCTACGGCGTGAATGTCAACCGGTTTCGATAAAGGGGGCTCAAGGGTGGCGTATCCCAATCCTTGCGGACCGTGTGTTTCCTCTGCAAACAGTGCTTCCTTTACCAGCGGACGGGAAAGACCGGCAGCGACTGGAACATGAGAGGCGCCAATCAGTTCCAGGATGGATAGGGCATTGACAACCCCTTGTTTCATGGGACAGTTACCGTGAACAACCGTCAATCCCTCAAGTTGCACTTCACTGGATGCCGCGGCTAATAATATGGCCAGGGCATCATCTATACCGGGATCTGTATCAATCAGAATAGATTTGGGTTTCATGATGGACTTTATTGACCTTTTTGGTATAGGCGCTGAACCTCTTCAAGGGTGGGTAACGAAGGTTGTGCCCCGGGCTTTGTGGTGGCCAGCGCCCCAGCATAGTTAGCATATTTTACCGCCTGAGGGAGAGATTCACCACGTCCAAGCGCGGCAGACAATCCTCCGATAAAGGAGTCTCCGGCAGCGGTGGTATCCACAACATCGACCTGATGTGCTTTGTAATGCTTTTCTTCTTTATCAGTAATCAGGTACGCACCCTGGTGTCCAAGGGTAACGACCACAGCACGTAGGGGTCCTTCAATCAGAGCCCGGGCAGCTTCCTGAGCTTGCGGCAAGTTCCGGACAGGTTTGTTACTGATTATACTCAATTCACTTTCATTGGGAACCAGAATATCAACTGCTTCCAGCAGTTCCCGGGGGATGTCCCGACCGGGGGCTGGATTCAAGATCACGGTCAACCCCAGCTTGTGAGCCGTCACAGCGGCATGCATCACTGTCTCCAGGGGTGTTTCGAACTGCATCAGGAGGTATTTTGCTTGCCTGAGTAGGGGCAGGTGTTGATCAATGTCTTCCGGCTCCAGTTTGGCGTTGGCGCCGGGGGAGAGGACGATAACATTCTCGCCTTCCTGGTTGACAAGGATGAGTGCTGTTCCTGTGGCTGCGGACGTGTGATTGGATACCCCTTCGGTGTCCACACCATGGCCTTGCAGTGCAGCGAGCAACCGGGGGCCGAATTGATCCTTGCCGACCTTTCCGATCATGGCCACACTCAGTCCCTGCTTGCTGGCCGCGACCGCCTGGTTTGCGCCCTTTCCGCCTGGATACGTGGCCAGATCCCCGCCCTGGATGGTTTCCCCTGCATCCGGAAATCGGGGGGTCTGGATAACAAGATCCATATTTAAACTTCCAATCACGATTAATTCCGACATATATCAATGTCCACGGGAGTCGGTAAAGGCTGATGTCCCTGGGATTTTAGCATGTGGACGGGTTTCCTTCAATTAATGATTTTGTATTTCCTTGAGAATGTTTTGTAAAGATTGTTTGATGTGATGCGCATTTTTATCCAATTCTTCCCGGGTGGGAAGCTCGAAATATGTGGGGCTGAATTGGAATCCAAACCCATCCCCTTCAAACCGGGGGAATACGTGCAGGTGGAGATGCGGCACTTCCTGCATGGCCTCTTTTCCGTCTGCCAGAAGAAAATTGATTCCGGGAGATTGGATGCCGCTTTTTCGGAGGGACAGCGCAATTTGCTGGGCCAGAGTGAAGAGATGCTGTCCGATCTTCGGCGGCAGATCTTCCAGAGATTGGAAGTGGTCGTTGGGTACGATGAGAATGTGGCCGGCATTGATGGGCTGCACGTCTAGAAATGCTGTAATCAGGTCATCCTGGTAGACAACGCTGGCCGGCAGATCTCCATTGGCAATTTTGCAGAACGGGCAATCAGTCATCATTCTCTCCTATGAGTTGAACGTGTAAGATCGCTGCGTCTTGTGCTTGGCCCCTGTTGATGATCAAACGGTAACTCTGTTTGACCGGCTGGAAATATTTAATAATTGGACGGACCGGACACAATTCTCCAGAAGCCCAAGGTCTTGGGGTGAATAATCCATCAGGGATCGGCTGGATCGTTTGGACGCCACCAGAGCATGAAAGGGATAACTGGGCCGGTATTGGTGAAATGTCAGCAAATTGTCCGTCTCGTGACTTCGATCTACAGGAAGCAGGAAAGGCGCCCGGCGGATAATCCATCCCAGGTTCTTTCCCCCCAGCTCGATTTGAACCACAGCAAAAAGGAGAGAGATCATCCTTGAAAATAGGGGCCGTGTCGTGTGATGTGAGCGTGCCATTAGATTCCTGTCGCAGCATCTAGCACAGGAGGGACAAAATTCCGGTTCTGGATTATGTGCCGTACTGTGTCAATTTCCGGCCCCCATAAAGCGTCTCCAGCCTGGTAGGGGACTCTGTCCCGGATCAGTTGATGGGCTTTCCGGGTCCCCCTCCCGAGGGTTGCTTCCGGTGTGTCCCGCAATCTCAGATCTAAAGCCCGGGCCGCCGTATAGATTTCAATGGCAATGACGTGGGTCGCGTTGTTGACGATATCCCATGCATGACGGGCCGCTGTCATGGAGTTTGCATTGTGATCTTCCTGTTCTGCCGAGGTGGGCAGGGAGTTTGTGGAGTCCGGTGAAGCCAGGGAGCGGTTTTCAAGAACCAGAGATGCGGCTGTGTACTGCGGCATCATCATGCCTGAATGGAGGCCGGCGTCTTGGGGGGTATCCACCAGCATAGGGGGTAAATCCGCATTTAGATGGCTGTCTGTAAGGCGAAATATGCGGCGCTCCGAAATCCCGGCAATTTCTGTCAGGCCGATACTCAAATAATCCAGGGCCAACCCGATGGGTTCACCGTGAAAGTTTCCACCGGAGAGGGCTGTCCGGTTGTCAAACAGAAGGGGATTATCTGTGGCGGCGTTGATTTCGCGGTAAATGATCGTTTCAGCGAAGGTCAGGGTTTCTTTGATCGGACCGTGCACCTGGGGAGCACAACGCAGGGAGTACGCATCCTGGATTTTTTGCGAGGAGTCCAGCAATGTACTTCCTCGTGTCACTTGGCGCACCTTCTCAGCTACAGCTATCTGTCCGGGATGCTGTCTGGCCTCGTGAATCCGGGGGTCGTACGCGGAGGATACCCCCAGCATGGCTTCCAGGCTCATCCCCAATGCGATATCTGCTGCAGAAAGCAAATTGTCAGCATCACCGCACACCAATGCGCCGATGGCAGCAGAAAATGTGGCACCATTGGTTATGGCCAGTCCTTCTTTGGATTCCAGGATGATGCGTTCAATCCCGGCAGCCTCCATGGCGGCTTTTCCCCGTAATTTATGATCATTGTATGTGGCCCATCCCGATTCTTCCTCCAGATCTTTTTTATCATTGGTGAAGACCAGAGCCAGGTGGGAGAGAGGAGCGAGGTCCCCGGAAGAGCCCAGTGACCCCTGGGCGGGAACGACGGGGGTGATTCCTCTGTTCAGCATCTCCAGCAGGGTATCAACCACAACAAGGCGCACCCCGGAATGTCCTTTAGCCAATGTATTGGCCCGTATAAGCAGTGCGGCGCGAACGATATCCCGGGCTAAAGGTTGACCTGTTCCAACAGCATGACTGAGGATCAGATTACGGCTCAGGTCTTGGGAGTCGGCGGCGGATATCTGGTGACCGGCGAAGGCGCCAAAGCCTGTGTTGATACCATAAACCGGGTTCCCTGCCTGGACGATGTCTTTGACCCATTTGCGGGAAGTGGTAATTTTGTCTCTGGCTTCCGGGGTTAACTGCACAGGTTCATGTTCCCTGGAAACGGAAAGAACATCCTTGATTGTCAATGAATTACCGTCAATATGCAGCATGGTGTCCTCTTTTTTTGGATTTAATGTAAAAACAAAGAACTCCTTTCAGTGCGGATACTACCAGGGGACGCCGGGTGCCGTTGAAACTCCGGCCTCTTTGCCGACATATTTATACATGGTCACATCTGAAAAGGGGTGGCCCAGAACACGATCGTGGACGGCCCAGGAGCGGAGCCGGATGCTGTTGGTCGCTGCTGGTTGTCGAAAGGGATGCTCTTCGCTCAGGGCAGGGAGCAGATCCCCTCCTTTGGTGAACCCGCTGTGGATGCGTTTCATCATCCGCCGGCCGCTTTGATAGGAAAACCCATGTCGTTCAAAAATAATGGCTACATGGTAATACAGGGGCTCTACAAAATACAGGTTATGGTCCAGCATGCGCACAAATCGCTCAAATTGGTGCATGGATTCTTTAAATAGATGCGGCCCCCGGTAGATTTGGCCCGGAGCCAAACCTGCTTTGAGGGCTTTTTGTTCTTCTGCAAGATTGCGGTGATCTGTTCCGAAATTGGTTTTTGTGCCGTCTGGGAGCCGGTCCACATCATAACGACGGGTCGTGGGATCATTCATCCCGTACAGCAGGATATGTAGATGCCCCTGAATTGTATCTGTGATGTGTCCGAACAGTACAGGGTCAGGGAAGCCATGCCGGTGGTAAAGCGCCAACTCTGCATCCGAGCTGCCAGCTGGACAGGTTATCGAAAACAGCTCGTGCCCATTTTGGTCTACTAAGGAAGGTGGGATATTGAATTTGGAGAGTAGTTCTGGGGGGATGACTTTGCTGTACACAGAACGCTTTTCCGGGAAGGGTAAGCGGTTGATACCGCCTATTGTGGATGGTAACGACATCTCCACGTCCTGTTAAAGGTCAACACAACGGATGAATGAATTAGAAACCAAAGCGGCGCATTTCCCTTTCAGCCTGTCGTTCTGCATCCCGTTCCTTGATGTCTTCCCGTTTATCGCGCTGTTTTTTCCCTTTGGCGACAGCGATTTCCACCTTAGCCATTCCGTCGACAAGATACACCTGGAGGGGAACGATGGTGCGACCTTTGATGCGAACTTTATCCCACAGATCATGGATCTCGCGTTTGTGAAGCAGGAGTTTCCGACGCCGCTTTGGATCATGATTAAATTTGCTGGCCTGTTCGTAGGGGTGGATGTAGGCGTCAATTAACCAGGCTTCTTCTCCGTCGACATGGACGTAGGCCTGATCGATGCTGATATTGCGATTGCGAATGGACTTAATCTCGGATCCTTTGAGGACGATACCAGCTTCGTATGTGTCGAGGATCTTGTAATTAAATTTCGCTTTCTTGTTTCTGGATATGACGTCAATACTCATGATGTTAATTGTAGTATAAAAAACGTAGATCAACGTTCGTAATAAATTTTAACTTGTGTTCCTGGTCGGATCTTTTCCCATTGGCAGTGATCACGGTAGGGGGGCTCATAAGGGGGATGGGTCCAACGAAAGAGCCATTTGGCATCTTCGTTTCGCATGTTGATACAGCCGTGACTCATCTTATGGCCAAAATTGTTATGCCAGTATGTGCCGTGGAAGGCGACACCGGTTTCAAAAATAAAGAAAGTAGTCCAGGGGACGCCCGGTAGGGAGTATCCGCCGGGGGCACCGGTGGAGACCGTACTTCCCATGTGTTTTGAAGGATGTTTTGAGGTCACCCCGAAGTTATTCCCAATGGGTGTGGCGGTGCCTTTGGGTACTTCCCTGAATCCCAGACCGGATGATATGGGAACCTGTTTCACGGGTTGGTCGTACTCGAAAGCTGTCATTTGTTGTCTGATGAGGTTTACTTCGATCCTTTTTTCCTGCGGGGGAACATGGATCCGGGTGGGGATAAACTCTACATCCGGAATAGGGCGGAGATGCTCTCGTTTCACGAAGTAATACAACGTGTCGGATAATTCCGAGGTCAGTTTGTACCACAAATGGCCATCAGGGCCTTCTCGAAGGCCTGTAATCCAATGGGTGGTGCTGTAATACAGCCTAAAGCGGTTTTTCCAGCGATCTTCCCATTCGTTGTACTGCAGTGCTTGCGTATAGGGCACGGTGACTTCAGCCAGTTTGCCACAGGAAGGAATGGTATTGAGGGGATCATTCAGTTGATATCGGGTCTTTTGGACATACGCTCCGGGCAGATATCCTCCCCACACCCGGTACCATACATGTTGATGGGTGTCCACCTGATGGTTTTCAGCGTCCGAAATACTCTTTTCAAAATAAATATTCAATAAATCGTCAAAGCGAGTTTCGCGGATGACATCGCTTTCATAGGTCGGCTTTTCATAAATCTTAATCACCTTATCGTCAGCCGCAATCCGCGCCAGCGGACCGGGTTGAAAAATATGACCTGCGGATGTGCGCTGGGGTGAGAAGCCGAAACCCAGCATCGCAGTCAGGGATAATTTCATGAACGATCTTCGGGACAGGGGCGTCATGTTACACTCCTTCACCGCCCATTCTAACTGTGGGGGAGCATTAAATCAAGGATGGGAAAACGAGGGGCATTCATCCTGTCCTTCCGAATGCTGGCATATTCTGGCCCGGACCGTGCCAGCCCCGGTATAATGTGTACAGAAGGCGTATAAGAGGTGTTAGGATGAAAAAAGCAGCCTATCATGAACTTTTATCCTCCGACAGTTTTCCGGAGCGTATCGCCCGGGCCAGGGACCATCTATCGTCCTGTACCGTGTGCCCCGAAGTATGTCGCGTGGATCGCACAGCGGATGAGGTTGGCAATTGTGGAATTGGGAATTTGGCGTGGGTCAGCAGCTATGGACCACATCTGGGAGAGGAAGCGCCCCTGCGCGGATGGAAAGGGTCGGGAACGATTTTTTTCAGTGGCTGTAATCTGAGCTGTAAATACTGCCAGAACGCATCCATTAGCCAGAAGAAATCAGGGCAGGAAATGGATGCCCGGCAACTGGCAGAGGTCATGCTTCAACTCCAAGGCCGGGGTTGTCATAATATCAACTTCGTTTCACCCAGCCATGTCGTCCCACAAATTCTAGAAGCAGTGTACCTGGCTGCCAAAGAGGGGCTAGAAATCCCCCTGGTCTACAATACCGGCGGGTATGATTCTCTGGCGATGTTAAAGTTGTTATCCGGGGTGATTGATATCTACATGCCTGACATGAAATACAGTCAGGATGAGGTGGGGGAAAAATATTCCCGGGTGCGGCATTATCCTACGGTGAATCGACGGGGTGTAAAAGAAATGCACCGTCAGGTTGGCGATCTTGTCATCAATCAGGAGGGAATCGCCCAGCGGGGTTTATTGGTCCGGCATCTGGTATTACCCCATGACTTGGCAGGGTCATCGAGTGTGCTGCGCTTTCTGGCAGAAGAAATCTCACCCGATACATATATTAATATCATGGACCAGTATCGTCCTTCCTACCAGGTCTATGATGATTCCCACTTGGGTCGAATGGTCACGCGAGAAGAATACAGCCGGGTGAGGGTTCTGGCCGAAGAGCTGGGACTGCAGCGTGGTGACCGGCATTAATCGTTCTAGCACTTCTGGGGGTGACCGTACCCCTTGGGACAGGTCGGGGTGTGTGTGATATCAAATCTCCAGGTGAAAGATGGGAGTATAAACCACATGTCAGCCAAGACGATGAAAGCCATGCAGTTTGTATCCCCTGCGCCGGCCGAGGAAGAGCCGCTTGAGATGACTGATGTGCCGATCCCGGAGCCAGAACGCGGCCAGGTGCGCATCCAGGTGCGGTTGTGTGGTGTGTGTCATACCGATCTACATATTGTGGAGGGGGACATTCAACCTGCCCGGGCGCCTATCATTCCCGGCCACCAGGTCGTGGGTCGGATTGATGCCGTGGGCCAAGCGGTAGGAAAGTTTCAAGTCGGTGACCGGGTTGGGGTTCCCTGGTTTTACGATGCCTGCGGGGATTGCGAGTATTGTGATAGGGGCCAGGAGAATTTATGCCGGCAGGCGAGATTTACCGGCTTCAGCGTGGACGGTGGTTTTGCAGAATATATGATTGCGGAGGCTCCGTACACACTGGCGCTGCCTTCCGATATTTCAGATCGGCAGGCGGCGCCCTTGCTGTGCGCCGGCATCATTGGTTATCGGTCTTTGCATCAGGCAGATTTCAAACGCGGCCAGCGCCTGGGGTTGATTGGATTTGGGGCCAGTGCCCACCTTACCATCCAGGTTGCTCTGGACCGGGATGCTGAAGTGTATGTCTTTACGAGGTCGGAAGAGCACCGGGAACATGCCCGTTCCCTGGGAGCTGCCTGGGTAGGCGGAATTGAGGATGATGCACCGGCTGCCTTGGACAGCGCCATCATATTTGCTCCAGCCGGCAGGCTTGTACCCAGGGTGTTGGAGAAGCTCCGTCCTGGGGGGACGCTGGCCATCAATGCCATCCACATGTCGCCCATCCCGGAAATGCCGTACCGATTGATTTATGGAGAACGCACCATGCGCAGCGTGACCAATGCCACCTATCAGGACGGCGTTGAATTGCTGCAGCGCGCAGCGGAGATTCCGGTGCGTGCTACAACGTCCCTGTATGCGCTGCAGGACGCGAATCATGCCTTACTGGACATCAAAAACAGCGCGATCAATGGGGAAGCGGTCCTTGATTTGCGCTAAATGGCACAGCGGTGCGGCAGGGCCCGCAATGATATAATACACACCAGTTCGCCGCACTATATTGCTATTGGGGGGGAAGATGCTGGGGTCGGGAGCAGCAGGAGGAGTTGCATGGCAGGACATTCGAAATGGGATAATATCAAACATCAAAAGAAAAAAGAGGATAAACGACGGGGAAAGCTCTTTACCAAACTGGCGCGGGAGATCGAGATTGCCGCACGGGAAGGCGGCGGGGACCCGGAAGTCAACTTTTCATTGCGCATAGCCATTGAGCGGGCCAAAGATGCCAACATGCCCAACGACAACATCGATCGGGCCATCAAACGGGGAACGGGAGAGGACCGCGATGCCGCGCAGATGGAGCAAATCCATTATGAGGGATATGCCCCGCATGGTGTGGCGATGATAATTAAATGCATCACCGATAACCGGAATCGGACTGTGGCGGATATCCGGCATATCTTGAATAAATACGGCGGCAATATGGGAGAGGGCGGATCGGTGTCCTGGCAATTTTCCCGCAAAGCGTTTTTTGTTATTCCGGCTGATGAAGCGGATTTCGATGAATTATTTGAAATCGGGTTGGAGACTGGCGCGGAAGATGTCATCCAACTAGATGATTTCATTGAGATAGTGGGATCCGTTGACTCCTTTAAGACCATCCACGATCGCTTGAAAGAGGAGGACATCAAAACAGAAAATTCAGGTTTGCGGATGGGCCCTGACCAGGAAGTGGAACGGGATTTTGAAAAAACCCTCCAGGTTGTGAACGTCATCGAGGAATTGGAGGATCTGGATGATGTGCAGACTATTTATTCGAATTTGAAGATCTCGGACCAGGCACTGGATAAATTAGAGAAAGCGCATGTCTGACAACAGGGTGGTCATCGGTATTGATCCAGGGACAGCTACCACAGGCTATGGTGTGGTATGTGAAGACAGCCAGGGTGAATTGCAAGAATTGGCTCACGGCGTGGTCACCACACCCAGCGATTGGGATGAGCCGAAACGATTGCTGACCATCTATCAACGTTTGCGGGAAATTGTGAATGAATATCAACCCCACAGCTGCGCGGTGGAAAACATCTACTTCCAGAGGAATGTAAAGACAGCCATTCGCGTCGGCCAGGGCAGGGGAGCGGCATTGATTGCCATTGCTACCTCACAACTCCCACTGGGAGAATATACCCCTTCGGAGATCAAACAGGCCGTGGTTGGATACGGCAACGCCGACAAAAACCAGGTTCAGCAAATGGTAAAATTGTTGTTGAATATGGACGAGATTCCACAGCCAGATGATGCAGCGGATGCTCTGGCTGTTGCGATTTGTCACTTGCATACATCAAAACGTTCACAGCTACCACAGATTTAATATGGCAAATTACGATTTACTATTACGATTTGGATCGGCGCTGCTGATCGGTGTTCTCATAGGGCTGCAGCGCGAATATGCCTACGGGGATCCGGCGGGTGGGCTTTTCGCCGGGGCCCGCACCTTTGCCCTTATGAGCCTGTTCGGCGCCACGGCTGCCTTTATATCCGACGTGATGGGATCGACGCTAATTTTTATGGGATTGAGTTCTGTCCTGGCGGTGATGGTGATTGTGGCATATTTCATTGGCGCCCGGGATCGCGGCGAAGTGGGGCTGACAACCGAAGTTGCGGCGTTGGTGACCATCCTGATTGGAGCGATCTGTTATGCCCACTCCGTTGAATTCGCTACCGCGCTGGGCGTGTTGGTCACGGTCCTGCTGGCCATCAAATGGGAGATGCGCAACCTGGTCCAGGTACTGACCAGGGAGGATGTCTTTGCCACGCTGCAATTTGCGGTAATTACTGCAATTATCCTGCCTATTTTACCGAACCAAACCTACGGGCCACCTCCCCTGAATGTTCTGAACCCATACCAGATCTGGCAGATGGTGATTTTCATCTCGGGCATCAACTTTTTGGGATATGTTCTGATTAAAATTGTTGGTCCAAAACGGGGCATCGGGATCAGCGGCCTGTTGGGGGGGCTGGCATCCAGCACGGCCAATACCCTCAGCTTTTCCCAGCGCAGTACCAATCAGCCGGAGCTCAACAAACCCTTCGGGGTGGCAATCATTATCGGTTGGACGATTATGTTCGTTCGCGTGTTGGTGGAGGTGGCGGTGGTCAACAACAGCTTACTCCCATTCCTGTGGCCCTCCATGGTGGCTATGGGTGGGGCTAGCTTGATTTATTCTTCCTATTTATACTTTTCCCAGACCGCGCTCGATGAGGAACAGATGGAGGTCTCCAACCCCTTCGAGCTTGGTCCTGCCATCAAATTTGGACTGGTGTATGCCTTTGTGCTCATTGTGTCCAAGGCAGCCCAGGAATATCTGGGTGAAAGTGGTTTGTACTTTTCGAGCTTTGTAGCTGGCCTGGCTGATGTGGACGCCATTACCTTATCGGTGGCAGACTTGAGTAAACAGGCCGGGGGTGTGGGTCCCCTGGTTGCCAAGCGGGCCATCATACTTGCGGCTGTTGCAAATACTGTCGTGAAAGGGGGGATGGTGCTGTCCTTGGGATCAAAGAAACTGCGCCGTGTGGTGTGGCCGGCATTTTTAATCATCGTCGTGATTGGTATCCTGTTTGTACTTATCTTCTGACATCACAACATATGATTAGCAGTATTCGAGGAAAGATCACGCGAAAAGGAAGCGATTATATTATCCTGGAAGTGGGCGGCATCGGCTACCAGGTCTATGTTCCCCATCCCTATCCACAGCAGGTCAGAACCGGGGAAACTTCATCACTCTATACCCATCTGGTCGTCCGGGAGGACTCTCTGACTCTGTACGGCTTTCCCCAGGGGGATGAGGTTGAAATGTTTGAGCTTCTGATCGGTGTGAATGGCGTGGGACCCCGCCTGGCCCTGGAAACGCTCTCCACCCATTCTCCGGAAGTCATCCGCAGGGCAGTGGTCAGGAAGCAGGACGGCGTTTTTTCCCAGGTTTCAGGCGTTGGCAGCAAGACAGCCCAAAAGATAATCCTGTACCTTGAGGATCGTGTTTCGGCCGCTGAAGATGCGCAGCCCGCCTCTGAGATGAGTGATACCAACACGGAAGTTCAAGAAGCCCTGGTGGCCCTGGGATATAGCGTGGTCGAAGCTCAAACGGCACTGCAGACCATCCCGGAAGATGCACCGGATGATGTGGAGGAACGGTTGACAATTGCCCTGAGGCATTTCAGTTGAAAGTGCCTAAAACTGGACAATACACTCAGGATCGGTTATCATTTCAAAGGCTGGTGGAAGGCATAAATAACGCGATCATCCAGCAGCCCATTCTCTCCAAGGAGAATGGATTTTTTTAAGACAAATGTGTGTCGTGCTTGATCGGGAACAAGCTATTTGTTTGTGGGTTTATCTGGCCCAAAAACGTTGATAGCGGTGGAACGAAGAACGTTGATAGAGGAGTATTCAAGACATGAGCGATCTTATTGATCAGATTACCGATGGATTAGAAAAACAAATTAAAGCCTATAAACCATCGGTCGAGGTAAGTGAAGTGGGTACTGTGGTTAAAGCAGGGGACGGCATAGCCACTGTAACCGGCTTATCGGATGTCCGGGCCCAGGAATTGGTTCAATTCTCGAATGGTGTTATGGGCACTGCCTTCAACCTGGAAAAGGATAATGTGGGTGTGATCATCATGGGGGATTACGAGGAAATTGTTGAAGGCATGGAGGTCCGATCCACAGGACGCATTTCTTCCGTTCCCGTGGGAGAGGAGCTGATTGGACGTGTGGTCAATCCGCTGGGCCAGCCTATTGATGGCGAGGGCCCGATTGCAGCCGATACTTACCGGCCTGTTGAGCGCATCGCACCCGGCGTGATCAAGCGCAAAGATGTGGATGTTCCCCTGCAAACCGGCATTAAAGCCATTGATTCCATGATTCCTATTGGCCGCGGGCAGCGGGAGCTGATTATCGGTGACCGTCAGACGGGAAAGACGGCTATTGCTCTTGACACCATCCTGAATCAGAGCGATCAGGATGTCGTCTGCATATACGTAGCAATCGGCCAGAAAAAAGCAGAAATCGCTAAAACGGTTGCCATATTGGAAGAGCACGGTGCCATGGATTACACCATCGTTGTTCTTGCCTCGGCGGAAGACCCTTCCGCGTTGCAATATTTGGCTCCATATGCCGGGTGTGCAATTGGGGAGGAGTTTATGGAGACCGGCAGGGATGCTCTGGTTGTTTATGATGATCTTTCCAAACATGCCTGGGCCTACCGCGAAATTTCCCTCCTGCTCCGGCGTCCTCCGGGGCGGGAAGCGTATCCTGGTGATGTCTTTTACCTGCACTCACGGCTGCTGGAAAGAGCAGCCCGCTTAGCTGATCATTATGTGATTGTGGATCAAGCTTTCGAAGGCCGTTTAGCGATGCCTGAAGACAGCGTGAATGGCACTGTCTACGATGGACCTCTGGCATATGAAGAAGCGGAGGAGGACGCAGAGCAGGTAGGGGGAAAGGTTGTTAAAGTAGCGGGATCAGGCGGTTCGTTGACAGCTCTACCCATCATTGAAACGCTGTTGGGCGATGTCTCTGCGTACATTCCCACTAACGTCATTTCGATTACAGACGGTCAGATCTATCTGGAAACCGATTTGTTTTATGCTGGCATTCGCCCTGCGATTAACGCGGGGATATCTGTTTCCCGCGTGGGTGGGGATGCCCAAATTGGTGCCATGAAACAGGTAGCTGGGCAGCTCCGCCTGGAAATGGCTGCTTTTCGAGAGTTGGAAGCGTTTGCGCAATTCGGTTCGGAATTGGATCCGTCAACCCAGGCGCGTCTGGAACGCGGGCGCAGGCTGCGTGAAATCCTCAAACAGCCTCAGTTTTCCCCTGTGCCCATTGCGGACCAGGTCATCGTTATCTTTGCTGCTACCAATGGGTATGCAGATGATGTCAAGTTTAACGATATGATGGATTGGGAACAAGACCTGCGCCGCTTCATGGATACCTCTCATCCCCAGCTTAAAGAAAGAATCGTTGAAAGGGGTGAGTTGACGGACGCGATCGAAGAGGAGTTGCGGGAGGTGTTGGATGATTACACCAGCGACAGATATGGGGAAGGAGTTGAAGAAACAACTGAAGAATCAGTTGAAGAAGTTGAGCGAGAAGTGAGGGCATAGATAGGAAATTATGGCCACAGCTAGAGAAGTCAAACAACGTATTAAGAGTGTCAAGAATATATCGCAGGTGACCCGGGCTCTGCAGGCCGTCAGTGCCAGCAAGGTCAGAAAGGCCATAGAAAAACTGGAAAACACCCGCCCGTATTCCATGAAAGCCTGGCAGGTCCTGCAGCATATTGCCAGACAGTCGGAACGCGAAACCCTGCATCCCCTTTTGACCACGCCTGACAAGCTGGAAACGATATATGTCATTCTCATCAGCGGCGATCGGGGCCTGGCTGGCGCTTACAACTCAAACGTGGTCCGGTTTGTACTGGACACCTTTGATGAGTATGAGGCCGAAGTGAAATACATCACAGTCGGCGAGAAGGGTCGGGATTTGCTCTTCAGGGAAGATAAAGACATTTATGCTGAGTTTATTGATCTTCCGGACGATCTCTCATATGCAGATGTCTCTGCTATCGGTAGAATTGCCGTGGACGATTTTTTGGAAGGCGATGTGGATGAAGTTTACCTGGTTTATACGGATTACATCAACCGCATGCAGCAAAAACCCACGAAAAAGAAATTGCTCCCTTTGGAAACAAGTGGTGAGGAGCGCGTTCAAGAGTTTGAAGGAAAAACTGTATTTAGAGGCCCCTAT
The DNA here is from genome assembly GCA_964539105.1 of uncultured Anaerolineales bacterium. Lineage (GTDB taxonomy): Bacteria > Chloroflexota > Anaerolineae > Anaerolineales > UBA11858 > B10-G9. Next base: position 22,624 of record CAZIFI010000016.1, read on the forward strand.
ATCTTCGAGCCCAGCCAGGAGGAAATCCTGGATCAGCTCATTCCCCGCTTTACCATGATCCAGGTCTTTCATGCTGTGTTGGAATCCCTGGCAAGTGAGCACGCAGCGCGCATGGTGGCTATGAAAAGCGCTACAGACAATGCCACAGAATTGGCTGGTGCCTTACAACTGGAGTACAACAAGGTCCGGCAGAGCGAAATCACGAGAGAGATGTTGGATATTGCCGGAGGTGCGGAAGCAATCACGGAATAATTCAGGTGATAATGTATCGTAGGGTATTATTACAAGCAGGATGAAGTATCGTAATCAAATGGAGGAAGGCATGGCAAAAAAGGGTGGACGTATTACTGAGATCAAAGGCGGCGTGGTGGATGTTATATTTTCTGTGGATGCCCTTCCCGATATCTATGACGCCCTGGAAGTCCCCCGTGAGGACGACAAAGCCCTGACATTGGAAGTGGAAAACCATCTGGGAGGCGGGGAGGTGCGCTGTTTGGCAATGGGTACGACCGATGGCCTGCGCCGGGGAATGGAGGTAAATGCTACAGGTGCACCCATCAAGGTCCCGGTAGGCAAGGAAACGTTAGGACGGGTGTTCAATGTTCTGGGCGATCCCATTGACGGCAAAGGCGAGCTGGAGTCTGGTACCTATTATCCTATCCACCGCGAAGCACCACCCTTCGAAGAACAAACCACCAGCGTAGAAGTCTTTGAGACAGGGATAAAAGCCATTGATCTGGTGGCCCCCTTTACCCGGGGTGGAAAGACCGGTATTTTTGGTGGTGCAGGAGTTGGTAAAACAGTCATCATTATGGAATTGATTCGATCCGTCGCGGCCGAGCATGAAGGAAACTCGGTATTCGCCGGGGTAGGAGAACGGACACGTGAGGGGACCCAGCTGTACCGCGAGATGCTGGAAGCCGGAGTGATGAAAGATACGGTAATGGTATATGGACAGATGAATGAACCTCCCGGTGTCCGCCTGCGGGTAGGATTATCCGGCCTCTCCATGGCTGAAAGGTTCCGAGATGAAGGCTTCGATGTTCTGATGTTTATTGACAATATCTTCCGTTTCAGTCTGGCTGGAGCTGAGGTTTCGGCCCTGCTGGGCCGGATGCCTTCTGCGGTTGGCTACCAGCCCACGCTGGCAACGGAAATGGGAGACCTACAGGAAAGGATCACCAGTACGAAGACCGGATCCATCACTTCCATGCAGGCGATCTATGTCCCGGCGGATGACTATTCAGATCCGGCACCGGTAGCCGTCTTTGCCCACCTGGATGCCACGATCACTTTGGAGCGGTCCATCTCCGAGAAAGGCATTTACCCCGCGGTGGACCCGTTGGCTTCGACCTCGCGCATTCTGGATGCTGACGTAGTGGGCGAAGAGCACTATCAGACTGCTCGCCGTGTGCAGGAGATTCTCCAGCGCCAGAAAGACCTGCAAGATATCATCGCCATTCTCGGCATGGAAGAATTAAGTGAGGATGATAAAATCGCTGTGAATCGGGCTCGCCGCATTGAACGCTTTTTCTCCCAGCCATTCTTCGTGGCCGAACAATTTACTAATCTTCCCGGCACCTACGTCCCGCTGGAAGAAACCATCCGTGGATTCCAGGAAATTCTGGATGGAAAACACGACGATTTACCGGAAGAGGCTTTTATGATGGTCGGGACGATTGATGAAGCGGTTCAGAAAGCGGAACGCCTGGAGAGATAAACAGAAGAAGAGATTTTTATGACGATTCGTGTTGAGATTGTTTCTCAAGACCGGTTGGTTTATGAGGGTGAGGCTGATATAGTCACGGCCCCCAGTGTGGAAGGGGAAATTGGTGTCCTTCCAGATCATGCGCCCTTAATTGCAATCCTGGCGTTAGGAGTGATCAAGGTCCAGCGAGGTGAACAGGAAGAGGTCTTCACTGTCACAGGGGGTTTTATTGAGGTCCAGCCGGATATTGTCACCATCATGGCAGAAGCATCCGAGCATGTGGCTGAAATCGATGTGGAGCGAGCCCGGCGAGCACGGGAGCGCGCCAAAGAAACTCTGGAAAAGGAACGGCCTCCTGATACCGAATCTTACCTCAAGATACAGGCTGCCTTGAGACGTTCCCGACTGCGGCTGGATGTCGTTGAAAAATATCGAAAACGTCGCCGCAGGAGCCGTCCTCCAGGTATGGGTTCTTAACCCGGAGTTCTGACCTATGGCATTATTCTCTCAAGACTTCGGGATTGATGTAGGGACCTTCTTTACCATGATCGCGGAAGGGGGAGTTTTATTACAGCGGGAGCCCACGGTGGTGGCTATCGCCATCGAAGAACAGAAAATCGTGGAAATAGGGGAATCAGCCAAAGAGATGTATGGCAGAGTCCCGGAATCGTTGGAAATTGCCCGTCCATTAAAAAATGGCGTGATTGCCGATTATGAGGTTACCGAAAAGCTGCTGGAGTATATGCTCCGCAAGGTGACAGGTCCGGTGCGATTTTTCCGACCACGGGTTATGGTTACCGTGCCGTACGGCGTTACCAGCGTAGAGAGCCGGGCTGTGCAGGAGGCTGTCCTGGAGGCCGGAGCCCGGGAAGTGTACTTAATTGAACAACCCCTGGCAGCAGCGTTAGGGGTGGAACTCCCGATTAATACCCCCACTGGCAACATGATCCTGAACCTGGGGGGAGGAACCACTCAGGCCGCCGTTCTGGCCATGTATGGTATTGTGTCCGCGTCAACACTGCGAGAGGGGGGGATGGAACTGGATCACGCCATTATATCCTATGTGCGGAAGAAATATGGTCTGATCATCGCCCAGCCTACAGCGGAACGGATAAAGCTGGAAATTGGAGCTGCGATTCCTCAGGATGAAGAGGGGGGGATAGAAGTACAGGGTCAGGACCAGGTTTCAGGGCTGCCGCAGCCCCTGACGTTAAAAACAGGAGAGGTGGTAGAAGCGCTGCAAGACCCGCTGGGGGATTTCATCGAAACCACCCGCCAGGTTCTGGAAAAAACCCCTCCGGAATTGGTTTCGGATATTATTGATCGGGGCATTGCTCTGTGTGGCGGGACAGCACTCCTGCCGGGTCTCGATAAACTTCTGACCAAAGAACTGGGTGTACCCACATACGTGGTAGACAATCCTACCACCTGTGTGGTGGAAGGGGCATCCCAGGCACTTTCTCCCGGTGTTTTCCCAAAAATTAAACGGAACTTACTGTCCTAATTTATTCAGCCCCCAAAACGATAAGCGGACTGTCATTAATCAGATAGTCCGCTTTTTTTCTATTTTTTATTACCCCGGGCTTACTGGAGAAAATAGCTCAGTTTCTGGAGATGAACAGCTGGATCAATGTGTTCCACATGAACATCGTCCGGTACTTTGAGGTAAATAGGTGCGTAATTAAGAATGGCTTTAATACCGGCATCGATCAACTCATTGGTGACGTGCTGGGCTGCAGTGGCCGGGGTGGCCAAAAGGGCAATCTTCACTCCTTTGTCATTGATATACGGTTTCACATCTTTTATATCCTGGACAACAAGGTCACTGATTTTTTTGCCGATCTTTTCGGGATCAGAATCAAAGATGCCAGACACCTGAAAGCCACGGTTCCGGAAGCCATTATAACGGGCCAGGGCGTGACCGACATCTCCGGCACCGATGACGATCATATCCCACACCTTGTCAATATTTAAGATCTGATCAAGTTCCTCGATCAGATATTCGATTTCATAACCTGTGCCGCGCTTGCCCAACTCTCCGAAATGTGACAGGTCTTTCCGGATCTGGGCAGCGGATATATCGAGTAATTCACCTAGTTCCTGGGAGGAAGCATACACTTCACCTTCGCCTTTCAGACGGCGCAGCACCCGGAGGTACAGCGGTAGTCGACCGATGATGATTTTTGGTATTTTTTGGCCCATAAGGAATCCTCTATAGTAGTGAGATCGACAAATTAGTTGGCAGGATAATTGTTGTTTGTACCGATTTGCACAATTTTACCATACAACCCTATCAAATTTCCAGGTGGTATAATTCGATTGCACGAAAACAGGGAAGCAGGAGGGGAGAGGGGTGCCATTTTTCCTTGTCTCCCGGTCGAAGAGGTTTCCCGTGCCACACATTTAATTGTATTAATTTAAACTGACCATGCGATTGAGAGATTATGACCTTTATTGATGAAATTAGTATTCATGTCAAGGCTGGCAGAGGAGGAAATGGAATTGTCCATTTTCGACGTGAAAAGTTTGTGCCCCGCGGTGGACCGGATGGCGGAGATGGCGGCAAAGGTGGAGATGTGGTGTTGAGAGTCGATCCTCACAAACACACGCTTTCGGACTACCGGCACAAAAAACATTTCAAAGCGGAGGATGGGAAACGCGGCGGCGGAAAGAACCAAACTGGAGCATCCGGGGAGGACCTGTTTCTGGATGTGCCCCCGGGGACGGTGGTTTATGATGATGACAGCGGGGAGTTAATTGGGGATCTGCTTGAAGAAGGGGAGACCCTGCATGTCTGTAAAGGCGGGCGCGGCGGGCGCGGGAATGCCCGCTTTAAAAGTTCGCAAAATAAAACACCCCGCATCGCTGAAAAGGGCGAACCTCCCCAGGAACGCAACCTGCGTTTGGAGTTGAAACTGATCGCCGATGTCGGGATCGTCGGAGTGCCCAATGCGGGAAAATCGACATTGCTCTCGGTGATTTCCAACGCCACACCGAAAATTGATTCTTATCCCTTTACCACCTTACAGCCTAATCTGGGCGTGGTAGAACTCGATATTGAGACGCGATTTGTTGCTGCAGATATCCCGGGTTTGATTGCGGGCGCTCATAAGGGAGAGGGACTGGGGCATGAGTTTTTAAAGCATATAGAACGCACCCGGGTCCTGATCCACCTTCTTGACGGTTTATCCGCCGATCCGCTGGCTGATTTCTCCCAGATCAATACGGAACTTGCTCTTTTTGATCCCGGACTGAAAGAAAAAACACAAATTGTAGTCATGAACAAAATGGATCTACCGGAGGTGGAAAAAAAGTGGCCCCGAATTAAAAATACCCTTCAGGAAAAAGGGTATGAGAATACTTTTGCCATCTCTGCTGCCACACAAAGCAATATACGGCCGGTCTTATACCGGGCCGCGGATATACTACAGCGGGTACCGGAGCGGGAGAAGCGTCTGGAACCCGAATCTGATGAGATGCCTGTCTACCGCCTGGAAAAGGATCCCCGCCAATTTAAAATCCTGAAATCGCCACGTGGTTGGCATATTAAGAGCGAATCCCTGGAACGGGCAGCAGCCATGACGTACTGGGAATATCATCAATCTGTGCGGCGGTTCCAACGAATTCTGGAAGCGATGGAAGTGGATGATGCCCTACGCAGGGCGGGGGTGGAGGCAGGCGACACGGTATTTATCGGTGACCATGAACTGGTGTGGGAAGAGTGATCGATGAAAAGAGGAATATTTGGGGGCACGTTTGACCCTCCTCATATCGGACATCTGATTCTGGCAGAGGAGTTGTCGTATCAAATGGGCCTGGACGTCGTGCACTGGGTCCTGACCCCTCAGCCTCCTCACAAACCGGATCAGAAGATTACCCAGGTTGGGCACCGGGAAAGAATGCTGAAGGTTTGCATGCAGGGTCACGACAGGTTTATTCTTTCCCGCGTTGATTTGGATCGTGCTCCTCCCCATTACGCAGCGGATACAGTGGCCATATTCCGGGGCCGATATCCGGACGATGACCTGGTGTATATGATCGGAGAGGATTCCTTACGGGATCTTCCGGAGTGGGTTCGTCCCCAGGAGTTTTTATCCTATATTAATCGACTCGGTGTCCTGGCACGACCCCGGGTCGAAACCAATTTTGAGAAACTGGAAGATCACCTTTCAGGGATCACGGAAAAAACCAGACTTGTTTCTGAACCCCTACTGCAAATTTCATCTTCCATCATCCGGAAACGGATCAAAGAAGGTCGTCCTTACAGGTATTTTTTGCTCCCGGCTGTGATGGAAATTATTGAAGAACACCACCTTTACCGCTGAATTGCAAATAGGCCCATTTTGTTACAATGACCCTCCACCGACATGAGGGACAGGAAAAAGGGTATGTTCCACGCAATCATCTCGCCAAATACGCTGGAAAAACATCTAGGTAATCCGGACTGGGCCGTCTTTGACTGCCGCTTTTCCCTGGATGACGCCCAGCGGGGTGGGAGAGAATACCGGGAAGGTCATATTCCTGGCGCCATATATGCCCACCTTGATCGAGATCTATCGGGTAAGATTGTGCCTGGCGAGACTGGGCGCCACCCTCTCCCTGAGCCGGAGGATTTTGTGAAGACACTCTCGTCCTGGGGGATTGACAATCAAGTCCAGGTTGTGGCTTATGATGCCCAGGATGGCGCTATCGCCGCTCGCCTGTGGGGAATGTTGAAATGGATGGGCCATGATCAGGCAGCGGTTCTGGAAGGCGGCTGGTCCGCCTGGCGGAAAGCTGGCTTTGAGGTGCAAGAAGAGCTCGGTCGTCGAGAGGAGCGCACATTTATCCCAAGTTTGCGGCCGGAACTTTTCGTGGACGTGGAATTTGTTAACCGCATCCGGGAGAACGAAGAGTATGTCCTGGTAGATGCCCGGGATGCCGAGCGCTACCGGGGGGAAGAAGAACCTATTGATCCGGTTGCCGGACATATCCCTGGAGCGATATCTGCTCCATACACTGACAATTTAACCCAGGAAGGACGCTTCCGATCTCCTGCAGAACTGCGTTCGAAGTATGAGCGTATTCTGGGGGGCAGGTCACCTGAACAGGCTGTGTTTTATTGTGGATCCGGTGTGACGTCTGTCCATCACCTGATCGGCATGGTGCATGCTGGTTTCGAAATGCCGCGCCTTTACCCAGGATCCTGGAGTGAATGGATCACGGATCCCGATCGGCCGCTAGCATAACTCCATCACGTTTCAGCGTTCTTCCCATGTTTTGGCATCAGTTCCGTTTCCTGACACAAAAGGGTTTCAGAGCATGAATTGCACACTTTGTTTGGCACAGATGAAGCTTCGCTTTGGTGACCCGGAGGAAAATCTGACTCGGGTGCGAGAGTGGGTCAAAAAAGCCAGGTCCGCTCAGGCAGATCTTGTGCTTTTTCCAGAATTGTGGGCCAGCGGCTATGATTTAGAAAGCAGCGCTGCATATGCCGCGCCGCTGGGCAGGGGCATGTTTGATGCAGTGTCTGAATTAGCCCGCGAGCACGGAGTGGTGATCGGCGGGTCGCTGCTGGAGAAAGACGGATCTCGCATTTACAATACCTTCGCACTGTACGACCGGGATGGTTCTTTATTGGCGCATTACCGAAAAATCCACCTCTTCCGACTTTTAGATGAAGAAAAATGGCTGACTGCAGGGAATGAAATTGTAGTGGTGGATACGCGATGGGGAAAAATTGGATTGAGTACCTGTTATGATCTCCGCTTCCCGGAGATGTACCGTGCCTATGCCCTGGCTGGCGTGAAGCTGATACTGGTCGTGGCAGAATGGCCCCAGAGCCGCATCGCCCACTGGTGGAACCTGCTGCAAGCCCGGGCTATTGAAAATCAGGTCTATGTGGCTGCGGTAAACAAAGTCGGCCGCAGCCAGGGTGCAAAGCTGGGGGGACAAAGCGCTGTACTCAACCCCTGGGGGGATGCAGTGGTGCGGGGTGGCCAAGATGAAGTCTTATTAACAGTCACCATCAATCTTGATGATGTCGAAAAAACGCGCCGGGCAATTCCGGTGTTCAAAGACCGCAACCCGGATGCCTATCGTCTGCTGCGGGGGAGTAAATGACCGTAGACATAGACGGATCATTAGGAGAAGGAGGTGGACAGGTACTGCGGACGTCTTTATCCCTTTCCGCGGTTACCGGGAAGCCGCTCCGAATCACCAACATCCGATCGAATCGCTCCCAACCTGGATTGAAACACCAACACCTGCAGGCAGTAAAAGCCGTGGCGGAAATCTGCAGGGCGGAAGTAGAAGGGGCTCGTTTAGGCAGTAAAACCCTTTCTCTTCACCCTGAAAAAGTGCAGGGAGGACGGTACCAATTTTCCATTCCCACTGCTGGATCTGCATCCCTCGTGCTGCAGACGGTCTTTTATCCCTTGGTATTTGCGACACGGGTTTCACAGGTCACCGTGCAGGGGGGCACCCACGTCAGATGGAGTCCATGTTTCCATTATCTGCAACAGCAGTGGTTGCCGTATCTAACACGGATGGGTTACCAGGCTGAGTTGAACCTCAACAAAGCCGGTTATTACCCGAAAGGGGGCGGTGAAATCACAGCCCGCATTCATCCTGGAGCAGGGAAAGAAGCCCTGCAGTTGACGCAGCGAGGGGACCTGGTCCATGTGGGCGGGTTAGCAGCGGTAACCGATCTTCCGGATCATATCACCCGCCGCATGCGCGATCGGGTGGTCAGCAGGGTGGGTCACAAATACCCCCTGCAGGACATCCGGACCCAGCATATTGACGGCCATGATAAAGGAGCCTTCATCTTCTTGAGTGTGGTGTTTGAAAATACTACCGCCGGTTTTTGTGCTCTGGGTGAACGGGGGAAGAGGGCGGAAATTGTGGCGGATGAAACGATCGATCAGGTGCTGGACTTTGTTGATGGGAATGGATGCGTGGACCGCTATGTGGCGGATCAGCTGTTGATCCCACTGGCGATTGCTGTGGGGCAGTCAGTATTTAATGTTTCTGAAATCACGTCTCATCTTGTCACCAACGCGCTGATTATCCAGGAATTCCTTCCTGTGAAATTTGATATTCAGGGAGAAATAGGACAGCCGGGGACGGTCACGGTTGTCCCGTAAAGATGCCTCAAGCGATATTTCGATTTTACGCGGAATTAAATGATTTCCTGCCGCCCGATAACCGGCAAAAAAGTTTCCCAATTAACTTCAAAGGGCACGAAAGCGTAAAACATATTTTGGAAACCATGGGCGTTCCTCATACCGAGGTGGACTTGATCCTGGTCAACGGGGAGTCAGCTAGTTTTGACTGGCAGATCAATGAGGGAGACCGGGTCAGTGTATTTCCTGTCTTTGAATCCCTTGATATCTCCCGTTTAACCGAAGTGCGTCCGGAACCTTTGCGGGAGCCAAAATTCGTCCTCGATAACCATCTTGGCAAGCTGGCAGGTTATTTGCGGCTTCTGGGTTTTGACACCCGCTATGAGAACGATTATCAGGATCCTCGGCTGGCGGAAATCTCCCAAGAGGAGGACCGGATTCTCCTTACCCGGGATCGGGGATTGTTGAAGCGCAAGGTCGTGACCCATGGCTATTGTGTGCGGGAAGATAATCCCCAGGACCAGATCATTGAAATCTTGCGGCGATTCGATCTGGCCCAACTGGCCCGGCCTTATTCACGATGTGCAAGGTGCAACGGCTTCCTGCAGCCTGCGGAGAAGGAAGCTGTCCTGCATCATCTGAAACCCCTGACAAAGAAATATTATGATGAATTCATGCAGTGTGAAAACTGTGGACAGGTGTACTGGAGGGGGTCCCACTTTGAGGATCTGAACGAGTTTTTGAATCGCGTTGTTAGTGAGGCGGATCGGTCAACATATGAGAAATAACCCTAGATTGGTAAATCCCTTCTAGGTCTTTCTTCCCTGGTTTATAATAGGCGGCGGAAACAGGTCAGGCGTGGGCATGGGACGAACCCAGGGCTTATTTCTAAAGCAGCGTTTAATGTAAGATGGAATCGATTTACAAGGATTGTGATTAGGAAAGTGACATGTTGGAATTCTTTTTTAAACCTAACTCAGTAGCAGTTATTGGCGCGTCAACGGATCAAGATAAACTGGGATATGCAGTTTTGGAAAACCTGGTGGAGGGAGGGTATGTGGGCCGGGGGAAGGTGTATCCTATCAACCTGGATGCAGATGAAATCCTGGGGCATAAAGCCTATCCATCGGTGAAGGATGTCCCGGGGGATATTGATTTGGCTGTGGTTGTCATCCCGTATCCTTATGTGCCTTCTGTGCTGGAGGAGTGCGGTGAAAAGGGGATCCCGGGTGTGGTCGTGATCAGTGCCGGATTCCGGGAAGCAGGCATGGAGGGTCTGGAGCGCGAGTTGGAACTGATAGAAATCGCAGAGGAGTACGGAATTCGCCTGGTGGGCCCGAACTGCCTGGGCATCATTGATACCTTCACACCCTTGAATGCCTCCTTTTCCGCCGGTACACCGCCCCGGGGTCCCATGGCGTTCATGTCTCAATCCGGTGCCCTGGGTACAGCCATCCTGGACTGGGCCCAGGCCGGCCGCCTGGGCCTGTCCAAGTTTGTCAGTCTGGGCAACAAGGCCGATGTCAGTGAAATTGATTTATTGAAAGCGTGGACGGAGGATGAGGATACAAAGGTCATTTTGATGTACAGTGAAGGCCTTCCGAACGGCGAGGAGTTTATTAAAACAGCCCGTGAAGTGACGCGGGAACTGCCCCTGGTCGCCATAAAATCCGGAGTAACCGAATCCGGGTCACGGGCTGTATCTTCCCATACGGGCTCCTTGGCTGGATCGGAACAAGCTTACCAGGCTGCCTTCAGGCAGGCTGGGGTGCTGCGGGCGGATGACATGGCTGGCCTGTTTGACATGGCCCTGGCTTTGGGTTATCAACCCCCGCTGCAGGGAGATCGCATCGCGATCATCACCAATGCGGGTGGGCCCGGGATCCTGGCGACAGATGCTTTAGAGCACCGTGGCATGTCCCTTATCGATCTGGACATTGAGACAATTCAAGCGCTGGAGCAATATTTGCCGGACGCAGCCAGTGCTGCTAATCCTGTCGATGTGCTGGGTGACGCCAGGGCGGATCGGTATCGTTTTGCCCTGCAAACCGTCTCCCAGGATCCCAATGTGGACGGACTGCTGGTCGTCCTAACCCCGCAGGCTATGACGGAAATTGAAGCCACAGCTCGGGCCATTGGAGAGCTGTCAGAAAAGATCGATAAACCCCTTCTGGCCTGCTTCATGGGTGAGGCAAAGGTAGAAGCGGGTATAAAAATTCTCCGTAAGTATGAAGTGCCAAATTATTCGTTTCCTGAACGTGCTGCCATGGCCTTCCGTGCCATGTCGGATTACCGCGAAATCCGGAATCGACCCCAGCCAGAATTTGAAACGTTTGATGTGGAGGATGGTGCGGTACAAAAGGTACTTCAGAAAACAAAAGATGAGGATAGATACGCGATTGGAGACTCTGAAGCCTGGGATATCCTTACAGCATACGGCATCAGGATCCCGGAAACGGAATTGGCTGAAACGCAGGAAGAGGCGGTGCGCATCGCGGCTGATATCGGCTACCCGGTTGTTTTAAAAATTGCGTCCCCAGACATTTTGCACAAAACAGATGTGGGTGGGGTAAAAGTTGGTCTGGAAAGTGCAGAAGAAGTGAGAGACGCGTTTGAATTGATGATCTATCGCGCGGAGCGGTATTTGCCCGAAGCACAGATCTGGGGGTGTCAGGTACAGGAAATGGCACCTCCCGGTGGCCTGGAAGTGTTAATCGGCATGAACAGGGACCCCCAGTTCGGGCCCTTGCTGACTTTTGGCTTGGGTGGGATTTATGTTGAGGCCTTGAAAGATGTCACTTTTCGTGTGGCTCCCTTTTCCAGACGGGAAGCAGAAAACATGCTGCATGAAATTCGCTCGCGAGCCCTGCTGGAGGGAGTGAGGGGCCAACCCCCTGTGGACCAAGAAGCCATTGTGGATATTTTGCTGCGCATGGGACAACTCGTCCAAACATTCCCGGAAATTGCTGAATTTGATATCAACCCGCTCATGGTGTATCCTGAATCGCAAGGGGCGATTGCGATTGATATGCGCCTGGTTTTGTCCAGCGAAAAAAAAGGAGATGAATCATGAAGTCTTTATACATCACATCTGTTGAGAAATATTCGGGGAAAACCGCCATCTGTCTGGCATTGGGCAAACATTACCAGCAGGATGGATTGGAGGTGGGGTACTTGAAACCGTTCAGCCTGCAACCCTGGCGTGTGGGAGATCACATTGCGGATGAAGATGCATCCTTCGTGATTGATATGTTAGGTCTGGATGTCAAACCATGGGAGATATCCCCTGTTGTGGTTACCCCTGAAAATCTAAAGGCGTACCTGACCGGGAAGCGGGAAACGAATCACATGGACAAAATCAAACAAGCCGCAGCACGGGCAGGAGAAGGAAAGGATATCCTCCTGCTTGAAGGGGGTGGACGGCTCCGTGAGGGGTATGTCGTTGATTTGCCGGCACCCAAAGTCGCCAAGGAGCTGGGAAGTGATATTCTGGCTATTGTCCGATATTACGAAGATATCTCCTTGCTGGATGATATCCTGACCGCGAAATTCAGGTTGGGGAAAGCATTAACCGGCGTGCTGATCAATCGGGTCCCAGAGCGGGCTATGGAATTTGTCACCGAGATTGTCGTCCCTTATCTGGAAGAAGAAGGACTGCCTGTTATGGGGGTGATCCCGGAAGAACGTAAGATCGCTGCTCTGACCGTGGGTGAGGTCATAAATATCCTCAAGGCGGAAATCCTTACGGAAGAAGCAGATCCCTCGGTCCTGGTAGAAGCTCTGATGGTAGGGGCAATGACTGAAGACGCAGCGCTGCGCAGATTCCGCAAACAACATAATAAAGCGGTGATCACCGGCGGCGACAGGACGGATGTCCAGCTGGCGGCCATGGAAACTTCCACCTCCTGTTTGGTTTTAACCGGCAATCTCCATCCAAATCCCCTTGTTATCAAACAGGCCGATCAAATGGGAGTACCGATCCTGTTGGTACCGGAAAACACCATGGAAACTGTGGAGCGCCTTGATCGTGTCTTTGGAAAAACCAGGCTGGGCCAGAAATCAAAATTGGAAGCCTTCATGTCACTGGTTCATGAACATGTCGATTTAGAGCGTCTCAATGCCTCTCTTGGCCTTTAAATGGACAGCGATCCGCCCGCAAGGAAAATAAAAAACCCCTCAGGTAAGAGCTGAGGGGTTTTATGGTGTGGGATTTGCTTAGTATTGGAAATCGAAGGAGGCTTTTGTGGGTCTGCCCGTAGATAAGGGAAAGATTCTTGTAAGCGATGGGCATTCACGTTGGAAATCAATGCAAGTCTATGATGACCTGCCGGGTATAACGCTGAATCCGTTACCGGAGGATGTTTTGGGATCCGAGTTTGAAAAGGAGGCACTGCCCGGCGTCTATTATCTGGTATTTGCGTACCTGATTGGTATCAGGCTTGGGGCACACGGCTTGACTTGGGATATTACAGACTGGCAGACATTTCTGATGAAAATAGAGGATGGTCTCCTGTCAAGATGGAGTTTGTCCTCACCGCGTCTGGCGGGGGCCGAAAACAGGATGGTGACCAGACAGCAGCTTAAGTGCTGTCAGACGGGATAAAATCCGGGACGGGATCAGTAGAATCGGATCAACAGCCAGCCCAGGGCCAGGATTACAGTGATGATCAGGGCCGGAAACCCTTTTTTGAGAAAGTAGACATAACTGATGTTGTATCCCGCGCGTTCGGCGATGCCGGCTGTGATCATGTTGGCTGAGGCCCCGATCAGGGATCCATTGCCGCCCATGGCCGCTCCCACCGACAAGCAGTAGAAAAGAACCTTGCTGTCTGCGGTCGGCACCTGATTGGAAAGGAAAGCCACCACTGGAAGCATGGCGGTCGTGAAAGGAATATTGGCCACCACCATGGAGAAGATTGCGCTCATCCAGGTGATGGTAAAAATCGTCAACAGCAGACTATCTCCTACAAAATTTCCAATTCCGGAGGCAATTACGCTGATCAAACCCACTTCCTGGATAGCGCCTACCACGATGAAGAGTGACATAAAAAATACCAGGGTGGTCCAATCCACGGCCTCGATCATTTCTTCCACATCCGGCCTGATCCACACCATGAGCAGAGAGGCTCCCAGAAGGGCGGTGATGGAGGGCAGCAGGTGGAAACGTTCTCCGAAGATGAACAGCAGCAGCATTCCCGCGCCGATCACGCCGGCTTTTTTTAGGTTTTGGGGATTATCGATTTTGCCGCGTTTCTCCAGTTTTTCGAGCAGTACATCCGATCCAGCTTTGGCCTCAGATAGTTCCTTGCGGTAGATGTACCAGCTGTAAACCACGAGGCCAGAAAAAGAAAGCATCACACCCGGGGTGAGGTTGGTCAGAAAGTCACTGAAGGTAATATCCGCAAAGGAACCGATGATGATGTTTGTGGGGGTGCCGATCAGCGTGCTGACCCCGATGACATTGGAGGCGAAGATTTCCGGCATCAGCAGAGCCAGGGGAGAGACGCCCAGGGTAATGGCGATCTGAACCGTGATAGGCGTCATCAGCAGCATCGTGGTCACATTATCGAGGAAGGCGGAGGCGATACCGGTGATGAGCATCAAAACCACAAGCAAGATTGCGATCCGGCCCCGGGAGATGCGGTAGGCAAAATAGGCCAGCCAACGGAAGATGCCGGTATTTTCGATCACGGCGATAACGATCATCATCCCCATCACCAAAAAGATCACGTTCCAGTCAATATATTCCAGGGCACGGTCAAATTCAAAGATGAACAGACCTTCTTTGAGGGGAGGGCCCAGGTAGCTGACAGCCAAAACCAGGCTGGCTCCTGCAAAGGTGGCCAACGCGTTATGCAAAAATCCTGTGGCGATGAAAATCAGCACTATGAGGAAAATAGCGCTTGACACCCAGAAGGCGATTGTGACGTGGCGCTGCAGCTGCACCGGGTCCGCGGTGAGGGTTTGCTCTCCCCGCAGCTGATCTGCCTGGTGAGGTGTGAGGGACTGGACGGTGTGTTGATAATGGGGACGGTCGAATTCAAGCCTGACATCGCGGGGCAGGTCCTCAGGTACCGGCAAAGCGAATCTCCCATTGGCGTGGGATTGTGCGCTGGAAATCACATCTCCGGTATCCCCTGAAATTAAATTGACATCCACTTTGGGGAGGGGTTGTTCGTGCTCGTTAATCACCTTTCCGATAACCCAGGCTGCGGGTTTTTTCTCTTGGGCCTGGATGACACGACTTCCCCACCACCCCAGGGATACCAGGAATATGAGGATCACGAGCAACAGTCGTAGTCTGTCTTGTTTGATGTGCATACTATTTACCCGTTTGCTGTACAAGGTTTTTTTCAACATCTGTCTCTCGCTCAATTCCCGCGGCAACTATTTCCAAACGGCCTGAGAACTAGGTGTGGAACGCCGGCGGGAGGGGGCCTGAATCGGATTAGATGACAGCAGCGCTGTTAGAATCGATCAACGTGCTTAAACGATGAAAAAAAATGACCCATGGCGGATGAGGTTCATGCTGGCTCCTGATTAACTTAGGATGAGGATACGATGACCTCGACGTCTACCGTTTCTTTTATGCGCTGGATGACCGCCTGCATACGATCTCCGCTGAGCAGGTTGTTATCGCGGCTGGTTTCGGGTTGACCGAGGACGATATAATCGGGTTGAATCTCTTCGCTATAGGCAATGATTTGATCAATCACGCTGCCGTCCCGGATGATGCCCTGTGCTTTGACCCCTTGTTTTTGGGCTTGATCCTGGGCGTCAAGGAGGATGAATTCTCCCATTTCCTGCATCTCCGAAGAGATGTGCTCCGTGCGGCTGCTGCTTGAATGGGTCAAAAAATCCAGATTGACGATGTATATGAACGTGATGGTCTGACCAGTTTCTTTTGCCAGTTGGATGGACCGATCAATAGTCGATTGACTCATCGGCCCTCCTCGTATGGCACACACAATACCTGACATGGTTTCATCCTTCCTGTCTCAGATAATTTGAGGTATATTGTACCGTATGCTTCGGAGAGGGATGCTGTGATTATCGCAAACCGGGTAGGCTAATTGCGGTGGGGAGTCATATGTGATTGAAGGTTGGTAGTGGCTGCGGCGGGGTAGTGACGGGAACGCCTCTCAAATAAAAAACCGTCTCCCGGGAGACGGTTTTTTATTTGGATTACCGGCCCAGATTAGGTGCCAGCTTCTTGATCCTCCGCTTCAGGCTGGAGGATTCGACCTCGTGCATTTTCTTCATTTGGCGCTTGGCACGGCTAGATTTTCTACGGCGCAGGTGATTTTGATGACCTTTTGCGCGTAGAATCTTTCCACTACCTGTCTTGCGAAACCGCTTTTTCGTCGCTTGATGTGTCTTGATCTTATATTTACCCATAGGGGTCCTTCTCCTTCCAGTACAAATTACCAACGTCTTGATTTACTCTTCCTCGTCGAGAGATTCAATGTCTCGCAGGATTTTATTCAGTTTCTTTGTGGCTTCCCGGACAGCGATATCTTCGGTTGCTGCCCATTCCGAAGCGATTTTTTTCTTGAGCTTTCTGTGAGCGCGCTGTTCGGTTGTGTTCAACTTGTCGGTAACGCGCTTGGCCTGCAGGTCGCGCAGCAGGGCACAGAAACCTTCCAGATCGCCGTCTTTAGTAACCTGGGTGATGCGGCTCTTGCGTGTGGTGTGTTTATCCGCCATTTCCTCCGGCGGAGACTGCAAGATGTCAAGGGCGGACTGGAGCTCTTTTTCAGAGGCCACCCGCCGGATACGATCACTTTCCGCTTCCTCAATGGGGATCCAATATGTACCTTTACGGGCTTCGACCTTGTAGTACGTATCACTTTCTCCGCCCAGGATTTTTTCTTCCACACCCATGATTTCGCCCACTCCATGATAGAGATGGAATACCCAGTCTCCTTTGGAGTAGAGCCTTTTTTCCTCCGTCATCCCATCCTCCAACGATGATTTCGATGAACAGTCAATATCAATGCGCACAACCAACTTAATATTTTAACACAAAAATCGTTAGTCGTGTTTCTGTTTCTCCAGATAGTCCCTTAAAATTCGTTGGATGCGGGGTTGGCGTAGGCGCCGCAGGGCCTGGGCTTCGATCTGGCGTACGCGTTCCCTGGAGACGCCCACTTTTTCTCCTACCTCCTGCAGGGTATGGCTTTTGCCGTCCGGCACGCCATACCGCAGGCGGAGGATGCGCACCTCACGGGAAGGGAGGGCTTCCATGACTTCCTCAAGGTGTTCTTTCAGGAGGTGCTTGGTGGCTGTCTCGTCCGGGAGCGGGGTCTCGTGGTCTTCCACGAAATCGCCCAGGACAGCGTCTCCTTCCTTGGTGGTGGGCATTTCCAGCGACAGCGGGCGGCGGGCGACCTTCATCATATACTGCACCTTTTCAGGGTCCTCGTCCAGGGCATCCGCCAGTTCTTCGATGGAAGGATCCCGTTCCAGGGTTTGCTTCAGATCGTTTTGCATGCGGAACATCTTTGAAATTTTGTCCCCCATATGCACCGGAACACGGATGGTGCGGCCCTGGTCAGCGATGGCCCGTGTCACCGCCTGGCGGATCCACCATGTGGCATAGGTGCTGAACTTATAACCGCGCAGGTAATCAAACTTCTTGGCCGCTCGCATAAGGCCGATGTTTCCTTCCTGGATGAGGTCCAGAAACGGCACCCCGCGGCCCATATATTTTTTGGCTACACTGATCACCAGCCTGGAGTTGGCGGTGATGAGGTGGTCCAGCGCGACCCATTCATCCTCAATCATGTTGTGTAGTTCCCGTCGACGTTCCTGGGATACATTACCGCGGGCCAGCTCTTTGCGGGCCAGTCGGCCGCGCTCAATGCGTTTGGAAAGGTCCTTCTCCTCCTCTTTGGTAAGGAGGGGAATGCTGGCCGCTTCTTTAAAATACAGCTCAATCAGATCATTAGTATCAATGCGGCTCAACTTACTTTCTTTCTCATCCAGCAGCTCTTCTTCTTCGTCGAGCTTGCCGTTGCCTCCGTCTTCGCCGAACAGAGCTTCTATCTCCTCTTCGTCATCCTCTTCCAGGTATGGGATTTCCTCTTCCAGCAGTTTTGCGAAGGCTTTTTCAAGGCTGGAAACGTCTTTTTTGGCTTCGGGAAAGTAATTCAGGATATTGGAAAAAGTCACGTACCCTTGCGAGTGACCCAGCTCAATAAGCTCGCTAATAGGTTTCGATTTCTCTTTGCCATCGGATGCAGTTTGTTTGGCTGTTTGTTTTGTCATGGATAATTAGGGTGAAACGACTAGTGGATGGATAGGGAAATAAACAGGACAGAGCGGGAGATACGCCAGCCTTCTATAGAGGGTTTAACGCGTACCAGGTAATGTGGGGTTCGAGCTTGACCTCAAGACCCCACAACCACCACATTATGTTTCTGTTTCGAAAATTGGAAGCAACAGGTTTACTCATCCTGACTACGGTCAGACCTCTGTTGTTTTTTGTGCCGGTAAACAATCCGGCCTCTAGATAGGTCATAAGGCGACATTTCAACGGTGACCCGATCCCCCAGCAAAACGCGGATATAGTGCTTTCGCATCTTGCCCGCCAGATATGCCAGTATTTCGTGGCCGTTTTCCAACTCGACCTTAAACTGCGTACCAGGCAAGGCTTTGATCACAGTGCCTTCCATGCGAATCTTCTCTTCTTTCTTTGCCATTGTACCTCTTGCGGGACTGTGGCTGATCCGTGTGCTTCAAAGCATTTCTGTCATCAATCGTGGGAGTGATCGAAGTGACGTTCCAGCCTAATACTGATAACGGCGTCGGCGTTGACGCTTCTGGCGGCGTTTCTTTGCCAGGCGCCGTTTCCGGCGGCGGATGGCTTTTTTCCGTTGGATCCGTTGTAATTCGCTTTTGGATACAAACCAACGTTTGCGACGGACAGTGCTCAACACACCGCTGCGGGCGACCTTTTTACGAAACCGCTTCATCATCTGTTTTTGCGACTCGTTCTGTCGGAGCTCTACTCTGACTGCCAAGACTTTTCACATCCTTTCTTGTCTGATTTCAAACAGAAAGGGCGAGGCTGCGCTTATCTCACCCTTTCTAGCTTGTGACATGACTTTACGTTGAACAACAACCTGCTTTTCTTTCAGGCTGCTCTTTCTTTAACTGGGAGACAGTATACCGCGCATTTCTTACAAACATATTAATAAAAACATCAAATGCTTACGAATATATTTCATTGACGGGGGGTTTTGGGCGTGCTAGAATGGTTTTATGGTCGAAACGCACCCTGATCAGTCTAAGCAGCAGTCTCCATCCCCACTGCGTTCTTCCCGCTATGAAAGAATGATGGATATCTTGCCTGTGGGATTCTTTCTGGTTTCGGAACGCGGTCAGCTTCTGCTGGTCAATCCCTGTGTGGTGCAGATGTTGGACGCTGGTGAGGAGCGCCTTTCGGGCTCATCATACCATACCTTGTTCCGGACTGTGATCCACAAGGCCTGCAAGCCAGACGTGGTGGCCCAATCACTGGATACCGCGTTGCTTTCCATACATCAAAACCCCGTGGTTGAGGTCTCGTTACGGGAAAGTCCCGAGAGGCAGATCGAAATCTGTTTTTTTTCTGTCCCCCGTACAGCACCAGATGAACCGGCTTGGGGCGGTGTGGTGCTGGATCGGACCCAAGAAATTCGGAGATTAACGGATAAAGCGCGCCTTGCGGAGGACCAGATTCAAGGGGCTCGCCGGCGTTTAGCATCCATCCAGGGACAACTGCGGGCGCTGTCCACACATCAGTTTCAGTGGGGGGAAGAGATGATGCGCGACCTGTTTTATGAAATGGGATCCGCGATGGATGATGTGTCCGGACAGGTGGATCACGCCCTGGATCTTCTGCGGCTGCAAAATGAAGGGATCATTGTTTATCCCCGGGAAACGGATCTTGCGGGGTTGATCCAGGAAGTGCTGGATGCTGTGGCTGTCCATATGCCTGCCTGCCGGGTGGATTTTCATTCTGATGGTGACCTGCCAGCGGTGCGGATTGATCCGGAACGGATTAAAGAGGTTCTGGAGGACTGTATCCGCTATCTGTACACCGAATCGGAGCGCAGCGCCCAGCTTCAGCTTGGTGCTGATGTGGAAGGCAACCGGGTTCAATTGAACCTTGCCGGTGAGGTGTCCAGGTTCGAGAATCTTCCAGAACCCAATCCACCACCAGCCGGAGGGAAATCCGGGGATCAGGGTCAGGAACTGATCATCAGCCGGGAGTTGATTGAGGCCCACGGCGGTAGGCTGTGGATCAGCGGTGGGGAGGCCGCGCCCTCTTTCACGATTCATTTCACCCTGCCTGTGATGCCGCAACAGCGCCAGACCCGGATCGAGCAAGAAGGAACGGGCTCCGGCCGGGGCAGAGACTCAGAGACAGTCCTGGTAGCGGATGCAGATTCGGACCAGCTCACGTTTCTCACTTCGGGCCTGAAACAAGAAGGATATCGGGTGCTGGCTGCCGCGGATGGTCCGGCCATCATTGATATCACCCAGAGTGCCACACCGGACTTGATTATTCTGGAATGGGACCTGCCCGGGATGAGCGGTTTGAGTGCTACCAAATACATCCGCCGCTGGTCTTCCATTCCTATCATGATGCTTACTTCCCGCTCCAATCCTGACAACCTGCTGGATGCCTTTGAAGCCGGTGTGGATGATTTTATGACCAAACCATTTTTAATGGATGAACTCCTGGCCCGGGTCAGCGCATTGCAGCGTCGGTATCAACAGGGAGAGGCTGATTTTGAAGAAAAGGTCTTTGAAGCCCGGGGACTACGGCTCGATTTTGATACCCAACGGGTGTGGCGTCATGGAGAACCCATCGATCTCACGCCCACGGAATATACCTTGCTGTCTTATATGGCCAATCACCGCAGGCAGGTGCTGCCCCACCGCCAGTTGATCGAGCATGCCTGGGAAGCCACGGAAAAAGGGTCCCGTCGCGGGTTGTTCGTGCATATCAGCCGCCTGCGGGATAAACTGGAAGATGATCCTGACCATCCGGAGTTAATTGTCACACGGTGGGGAGTAGGCTACATATTCATGCCCTGATGGGTGAGCTTTCCATT